>NZ_JCAFTP010000005.1:0-473264 GCF_059370395.1 Stenotrophomonas sp. YJH_SMC_101-4
CTGTGGAACCACCCGATCCCATCCCGAACTCGGAAGTGAAACGCAGCTGCGCCGATGGTAGTGTGGCTCAAGCCATGCGAGAGTAGGTCATCGCCAGGGTTTACACCCAAAACCCCGCTGCTCACGCAGCGGGGTTTTTCTTTGACCGCCGCGAGCGGCGGCGCCAACCACGGTTGGCGACTACCGATAGCAGAGGGATCAGCGGTAGATCCACGCCATGCGTGGATGCTCCCCGCAAGGAACCAAGGCGCCAACCAAGGTTGGCCGCTACACACAGCAGGCCAGGGTTGGCACCCACCAATGGCGGAGCGCACAAAAAAACGGCGCCCCGTGGGGCGCCGCTCTGCTCTCAACGATGTTCAGTCGAGCATGGCCCGACTTACTTGGCCGGGGCCTTGTCCTTCATCATCGCGTCGCGAGCCGCCTTGAACGGGTTGCCCTCGTACCAGTTCGGCCAACGATCGCCACCGGCCAGTTCCTTGCCGACGCCGTACATCAGCTGCAGGTCTTCCACCGTACCGTCCAGCTTCCAGGTGGCCGCGTCGAACTCGTCCTTCGGGCCATGGTAGCGGTTGGCGCCGTAGTCCGCCGCGGCCTTGCGGCCCGCTTCCACGCCACCCTCGCGGAGGTCCTCGCCGCCATCGGCGTACAGGGCCGGCACACCGGCCTTGGCGAAGTTGAAGTGATCCGAGCGGAAGTAGAAGCCGCTCTGCACCGAGGTCTCACCATGCAGCGTGCGGTCCTGGGCCGCAGCCAGCGGCTTGAGGATGTCTTCCAGCTCCGAGCTGCCGAAGCCGGTGACGGTCACGTCCTTGGCACGGCCGGCTACCGACATCGCATCGATGTTGATCACACCGGCGATCTTGTCCAGCGGGAAGGTCGGATGGGAGACGTAGTACTTCGAACCCAGCAGGCCGGACTCTTCCAGAGTCACCGCAAGGAAGACCACCGAACGTTCCGGCTTCGGCTCCTGGTGGGCCATCGCTTCAGCCACCTCGAGGATGCCGGCCACGCCGGTCGCGTTGTCGACCGCACCGTTGTAGATGTTGTCGCCGGTTTCACCCTCGTGCTTGCCCAGGTGATCCCAGTGCGCCATGTACAGCACGGCTTCGTCGGCACGCTTGCTGCCCGGCAAAACGCCCACCACGTTGCGCGACTGCTTCTGCGCGATCTGGCTCTTCAGGTCGACCGCGGCGGTGGCCTTCAGCGGCACCGGCTTGAAGCCGCGCTTGCTCGCATCCTTGTAAGCCTGCGCCAGGTCCAGGCCGGCACCGGCAAACAGCGCCTTGGCGGCGTCGGCGCTCAGCCAGCCCTGCACCGGAATGCGGGCATCCGGGTCATCCTTCGCCGGCAGGTCGTACTGCGGCCCGGCCCAGGAGTTCTTCACCACGTCCCAGCCATAGGAGGCACCGGCAGTGTCGTGCACGATCAGCGCGGCAGCGGCGCCCTTGCGCGCTGCCTCCTCGAACTTGTAGGTCCAGCGGCCGTAGTAGGTCATGCGCTTGCCGTCGAACAGCTTCGCGTCATCGACATGGAAGCCCGGGTCGTTGACGAACATCACGACCGTCTTACCCTTCCAATCCTGGCCGGCATAGTCATTCCACTTCTGCTCCGGCGCATCGACGCCGTAGCCGACGAACACCAGGTCGCTGGCATCGACCTTCACCTCGGCCTGGCCGGTACGGGTACCCACCACCATGTCGGTGCCGAACTTCAGCTCGGTGGTCTTGCCGCCCTGGGTGATCTTCAGCACGGTCGACGCGTCGGCCGTGGTCTCGGTCATCGGCACATCCTGGAACCAGCTGTCACCGTTGCCGGGCTGCAGGCCGATGCGCTGCATCTGGTCGCGGATGTAGTTGACCGTCAGTTCCTCGCCCTTGCTGCCCGGGGCGCGGCCTTCGAATTCATCCGAAGCCAGCGTCTTGACCATCTCGGCGAAGTCGCCGGCGTTGATCTCGGGGGAGAACGCATGGGCCGCCGGCTTGGCAGCGGCGGTGTCGGTGGCCGGCGCGGGCGCCGGCGTGTCTTCGCCTTTGCAGGCACTGAGCGCGGCCGCAGCGGCCAGGCACAGGAGGAGTTTGCGGGGCATCGTCGATTCCTGGAAAACAAAGGGCGGCCGTACCTCGTGTACGACCGGTAACAGCGAGTATCACCGAACCGATGGGCGCGGTGTGCTCAGTCCGCCGGAGCGGTTTCGGTGTCGAACGGGATCGGCTCGGCGCCGGTGACCGGGCCGATGCGGGCCGTGCGGTGCACGTACAGCACCACCTCGCGCTCGAACTGCAACGGGCCGTCGACCACGGCATTCGGGCCGATGATCACGCGTGGCTTGCGGCTGGCGGTCAGCGAGACGCTGAAGTTCGGCTTGCGCACGTGCACACCGCCCTTGACCTGCGAACCGATGCCCACGGTGATGTCACCGTTGACGGTTTCCACGTCGTTGCCGACGCGGCTTTCGACCAGCCCGATGCCACCGTTCACGGTTTCAACGCCGCCTTCGATCTGGCTGCCGCGATCGCTGAAGATGCTGCCGTTGACGGTGCTGACGTTGCCATGGGCGATCACGTCGCGGCCCAGGCGCACACCGCCGTTGACCGTTTCGATCTTGCCGGTGCGCGCGCGATCGGCGACCTTCACCCCGCCGTTGACGGTGTCGATGCTGCCGGTCTCGACGCCTTCGCCGACGCGGATGCCGCCGTTGACGGTGTCCAGCTTGCCGTAGCGCTGGCCGGGTTCGGCGCTGATGCTGCCGTTGACCTTGCTGATGTTCTCCTGGGCGCAGACCGGTCCGGTGGCCAGCAGTACGCCCAACAGCAGCGGAATGGAGAGAGCTTTCATGGGGACCTCGATGGATGTGCGGCTGGCAGGCCGCGTGCGGAGATGTCACCATTCCCCGGTATCCCCCGCAACTGCCTGAAGTCACTGGAAAGCCCTTGCGCAACAACGTCTTCCCATCACGCCGACATCACATCGCCGCTGCCCGCGGCGGGCGCTGCCTGCTGTTGGGGCTGGCCTTGGCACTGGCGTTGCCGTTGCCGGGTGCCGCGCAGACCACGCGCGAGACCGAGCGCAAGCTGCAGAAACTGCGCAGTGAGCTGAAGGGCGTGGCGCAGGAGCGCCGGCAGATCGAAGGCCAGCGTGGCCAGGCCTCGCAGCAGCTGCGCGAGGCAGATGAGAAGGTGGCCCGCACCGGCCGTGCGCTTGCGCAGACGGAAACCGCGCTGCGCGAGCAGGGAAGGGCCCTGGCCGAGGCCGAACAACGCCGCAGCACGCTGCAGGCCAACCTCGCCCAGCAGCATCGCGAGCTGGCCGGCCTGCTGCGTGCGGCCTACCAGCTGGGCAACCACGCACCACTGAAGCTGCTGCTGTCGCAGGACACGGTGGCCGATGCCAATCGCGCCCTGGCCTACCATCGTTACCTGCAGCGCGAACGTGCGCAGCGCATCACCACGCTGACCGCCGACCTCAAGGAACTGGAAGCGCTGCAGGCGCAGATCGCCGAGCGCAAGCAGAAGCTGCAGGGTGCGCAGCAGGACCAGAAGCAGCAGGCCGCGGCCCTGGAAGCCGACCGTCGCGATCGCGCCAAGACCGTTGCCTCGCTGGACGAGCGCTTCAAGGACCAGCGCGAGAAGGAACAGGCGCTGGGCCAGGACGCCAAGGCGCTGGAAACACTGCTGGCCAATCTGCGCGCGGCCGCCGCCCGTGCCGAGGCCGAGCGTCGCGCGGCTGCGCGCCGTGCGGCTGCGGAGAAGGCCGCCGCCGAACGCGCGGCACGCCAGGCCGCGGCACAGGGACGGCCGCCGCCGCCCACCAAGGTTCCGCCGGCGGTGGCGTCTGCACCGGCCCCGAAGGTCGGGGGCCTGGGCTGGCCGTTGTCCGGCAACCTGCTGGCCCGCTATGGCGGCAAGCTGCCTGACGGGCGTACCAGCAGCGGCGTGCTGATCGGTGCACCGGCCGGCAGCACCGTCACTGCGGTGGCCGATGGTACCGTGGTGTTCTCCGACTGGATGACCGGTTACGGCATGATCCTGATCGTCGACCACGGCAACGGCTACATGAGCCTGTACGCCCACAACGACACCCTGCTCAAGGACGCCGGTGCACGCGTCAGCCGTGGCGATGCGGTGGCCAAGGTCGGCAATTCCGGCGGCCAAGGTGTCACCGCGCTGTACTTCGAGCTGCGTCGTGGCGGGCAACCGGTGAATCCGGACAGCTGGCTGCAGCGGCGCTGAATCCGGGCCCGCCGAATGCGGGCCGGATTCAACGGGAATTTAGCTGTGCTTCGCGCATAATCGGTGCATGTGCCTTGGGCACCATGCCACCGTCGACAGGAGTGATCCATGCGCGCAGCCCGTACCGCCACCCTCTTGCTGGCCCTGTTGCCAGCGCTGTCCTGGGCGCAGCAGACCGCGCCCGCCCCGAGCCAGGAAACCGGCGGGCAGGCAGCGAGCAGCGAGGAGGCGGTGACCTCGAAGGTGCCGCTGGAGGACATCCGCCGCTTCGTGGCCGTATACAACGCAGTGCGGGCCGCCTACGTCGATCCGGTCGATGACAAGAAGCTGATGCAGGCCGCGGTGCGTGGCCTGCTGCTCGACCTCGACCCGCACAGCACCTACTTCAACAAGGAAGACGCGCAGGCGTTCGACGAACAGGCCAGCGGCGCCTACGAAGGCATCGGCGTGGAGCTGCAGCAGCAGCCCGACAATGCCAGCATGAAGGTGATTTCGCCAATCGACGACACGCCGGCGGCGAAGGCCGGCATCCTCGCCGGTGACCTGATCATCGCCATCGACGGCAAGCCGATCAGCGCGATCGATGCCAGCGAACCGCTGCGCGGCCCGGCCGGCAGCAAGGTGGTGCTGACCATCGTGCGCGAAGGCAAGCCCAAACCCTTCGATGTCAGCCTCACTCGCCAGACCATCCGCGTGACCAGCGTGCGCAGCCGCCTGTTGGAACCGGGCTATGGCTACATCCGCCTGAGCACGTTCCAGGCCGACACCGGTTCGGACTTCCAGAAGCACGTGCAGCAGCTGCAGAAGCAGTCCGGTGGCCAGCTCAAGGGCCTGGTGCTGGATCTGCGCAGCAACCCGGGTGGCCTGCTGACCGCCGCCGTGCAGGTGGCCGACGACCTGCTCGACAAGGGCAACATCGTCAGTACCCGCGGCCGCATCAGCATCAGCGATGCACGCTTCGATGCGACCCCGGGCGATCTGTTGAAGGGCGCACCGGTGGTGGTGCTGGTCGACGCGGGTTCGGCCAGTGCCTCGGAAGTGCTGGCCGGCGCACTGCGCGACAACAAGCGCGCCCGCGTGGTCGGCAGCCGCACCTTCGGCAAGGGCTCGGTGCAGACCGTGCTGCCGCTGGACAACGGTGATTCGGTGAAGCTGACCACCGCGCGTTATTACACGCCCAGCGGCAAGTCGATCCAGGCCACCGGCATCGTGCCGGAGGTCGAACTGAAGCCTGCGGCGCGCCCGGAAGACGAGGCGCTGCCGGCCAGCCTGAGCGATTACAGCGAAGCGACCCTGCCGGGCCATCTGCGCGGTGACGACGAAGGCACCGAGGGCTACCACGCCGGCGCCGTACTGCCGGGCGATGGCCCGATCAACGACGCGCTGGCCGAGCTGAAGAATCCGGGTTCGGTGGCTGCACGGTTGAAGGCCGAAGCGGCGAAAGCGGATGCGGCGAAGGCCGCGAAGGCCGCAGCTGCGAAGCCGGAGGCGAAGGTAGAACCGAAGCCGGAAGCGAAGCCGGAAGCGAAGCCGGAAGCGAAGCCGGAAGCGAAGCCGGAAGCGAAGCCGGAAGCAAAGCCGGAAGCACCGGAAGCACCGGAAGCAAAGCCGGAAGCAAAGCCGGAAGCAAAGCCGGAAGCAAAGCCGGAAGCAAAGCCCGCACCGGCTCCGGCCAAGCCCTGATTCTGTAGCGTCGAGCCGTGCTCGACTGATCTACGAACGAGCGGGTGAGCGTGACGCCGGCCAGCGGCCGGCACCACCAGGGGTTCAGAAGCCGTGCCGCTTGCGCAGGCGGCGTGCGATCGCGGCGCGCACGTACACGCCGTACAGCAGGCCGAACAGGAAGCCACCGATGTGCGCCCACCAGGCCACCATGCCGAAGCTGGGGCCGATATGGGCGAACACCACCTGCAGCGCCGCCCAGACGCCGATCAGCAGGTAGGCCGGGGCGCGCACGAACTCCAGGAACAGGCCCAGCGGGATCACCACGCCCAGCCGGGCGCCCGGGAACAGGGCCAGATAGGCGCCGATGAGCGCTGACACCGCACCGCTGGCACCGATGATGATCTGGTCCGGGCTGCCCATGGTGTAGATGGCCACCAGATTGGACACCGCACCGCCGACCAGGAACAGCAGCAGCAGGCGCCACGGGCCCAGCACCCGTTCGGCGGGCAGGCCGAAGATCAGCAGGAACACCAGATTGCCCAGCAGGTGTGACCAGTCCGCGTGCAGGAACAGGGCGGTGAACAGGCGCAGCACGCTGCCGTCCTGCAGGGTCGCCCACCAGTCCAGCGGGTGGGTCAGGCCGGTGGACAGGGCGCCCCAGTCCAGCCAGAGGCTGCCCCGGGCGTCATCCGGACGCGAGATCGACCACAGGAACGCCAGCCACAGTGCCGCAAACAGCACGGGCGTGGCCCAGCGCAGGGCTGCCTTCTTGCGCGACGGGAGGGAGACGAACATGGGCACTAGCCTAGCGTGAGGGCGCTTACGGCGGGGATTGTCCTGTTCAGCTTTTGAGACGAAAAAAGCGCCTGCGCTGTTATTGTTTCATTAACAGCTCTGGGTAATACTCGCATACGGCGTCGTATGTCGGGAGGGGAATCCGGCGCGCTCCGAAGGGCCCCAGGGCCTGCCGGGCGCAGGCGCACTCAGAGCACCATCACCGCTTACCGGAGAGAGAGAACTACGATGCAAACCGCTTCCACCATTGCCCGACTGACCCTGCTGGCCGTCGGCGTTGCCGGTGCGCTGGCTGCCGCCGACGCCAACGCTGCCGCCTTCCAGCTGAAGGAAAACAGCGCCAAGGGCCTCGGCCGCGCGTTCGCCGGTTCCGGCAGCGCCGAGGGCGACGCCTCCATCATCGCCGTCAACCCGGCCGGCATGCGCCAGCTGGAAGGCACCATGATCCAGGGCGACCTCAGCGCCATCAGCTTCGGTGCCAAGTACAAGGGCACCGGCCGTACCGGCGTGAGCCAGCGGACCCCGAACGGCTTCCCGGCCCAGGGCGGCAACGGCGGCGACGCCGGCATGATCGCTCCGGTTCCGGCCGCCTACTTCCACATGCCGATCGGCGAACAGGCCCATTTCGGTGTGTCGCTGACCGCCCCGTTCGGCTTCAAGACCGAATACGACAACGGTTGGGTGGGTCGCTACAGCGGCCTGAAGACCGACCTGAAGGCCATCGACCTGGGCTTCGCCGCGTCGTATGACGTCAACCCGTACGTGTCCTTCGGCGCGTCGGTGTTCGTCGAGCACCTGACCATCGAACTGAGCAACGCCGTCGACTACGGCAGCATCCTGGCCGGTGCCGGCGTTCCGGGCTTCGCCCCGGGCAGCTCGGATGGCACCCTGAAGATCGAAGGCGACAACAATGCCGTGGGCTGGACCGTCGGTGGCCTGTTCTCGATCGACGAGAACACCCACATCGGCCTGAGCTACCGTTCCAAGGTCAAGCACAAGATCACCGGTGGTGATGCGACCTTCAGCGGCGCCGACCGCGCTCGTGCCCTGCTCACCAACTCGCCGAACACCCGCGGCTGGTTCATGGATACCAGCGGCCGTGCCACCGTCACCATGCCGGCCTCGGCCACCCTGAGCGTGACCCACAAGGTCAACGACCGCTGGACCGTGATGGGCGACGTGACCCGTACCGCCTGGTCGACCGCCTTTGACAGCGTCACCGTCGACTACGCTTCGCCGCAGCCGAATTCGGAGCTGAAGTTCGGCTACCGCGACACCACCTTCGTGTCGCTGGGCGCCGACTACAAGCTGAGCGATACCGTCACCCTGCGCGGTGGTGTTGCGCTGGACCAGACCCCGACCACCGACGCCCACCGCGACGTCCGCGTGCCGGACACCAGCCGCAAGTGGCTGTCGCTGGGCGTGGGCTGGACCCCGTCGGCGAACACCGAGTACAACCTGGGCTACACCCACCTGTTCACCAGCGACCCGAACGTGAACGTGCCGGCGACCACCGCCAACCAGGGCAACTCGCTGTCGGGCAAGTACAAGGTCCGTGGCGACGTGCTGGCCGCTTCGTTCCAGTACAAGTTCTGATTCGGGCCAACGCCTGACGCAGTACACGGAAGGCCCCGCGCAAGCGGGGCCTTCTTTTTGCGGAGCTGGTTTGGGGCATCCACGCATGGCGTGGATCCACGACAATAGGGCGATGAACCTGTCCGATCCGAATTTCCAGCTGGAGCTGGCCGCCAACATCGCCGTCGCCGGCTCGATCCTGCTGGCGGGCCGCAACAACGTGCACACCTGGTGGCTGGGCATCGTCGGCTGCGCGCTGTTCGCGGCGGTGTTCGAGCGCTCTCACCTGTATGCAGACATGGTGCTGCAGTTCTTCTTCATCGCCATCAGCGTGCTGGGCTGGTGGCAGTGGCTGCGCGGCGACCACGGTGCACCCCTGCCGATCACCTCATTGCGACCGCGTGCCTGGGCGTGGCTGGCACCACTGGCGGTGGTGGCGACCTTCGGCTACGGCTGGATGCTGACCCGCCTGACCAACGCCTACGCGCCCTACATCGATTCGGCGGTGCTGGTGCTGAGCGTGATCGCCCAGATCCTGATGATGCGGCGCAAGCTGGAATCGTGGTGGGTGTGGCTGCTGGTGAATACCGTCGCGGTGCCGCTGTACTACAGCCGTGGCCTGCATCTGACCTCGATCCTGTACGTGGGCTTCTGGATCAACGCACTGGTGGCGTTGCGCCACTGGCGCAATCTGATGCGGGTGTAGAGCCGAGAACGGGCTCGGCTCTACAGGAAAAAAAGCACAAAAAACCCCGCTTTCGCGGGGTTTCTCGTTTGCCGCATCAACCGGGCGATCAGTCGCCCAGGGTCAGCAGCGAAGCGTTGCCGCCTGCGGCGGTGGTGTTCACCGTCACCGTCTTCTCGGTGGCGAAACGCAGCAGGTAGTGCGGGCCGCCGGCCTTCGGACCGGTGCCGGACAGGCCCTGGCCGCCGAACGGCTGCACGCCGACCACCGCACCGATCTGGTTGCGGTTGACGTAGACGTTGCCGACGTGGACGCCGTTGCTGATGCGATCAACGGTTTCGTCGATGCGCGAATGCACGCCCAGGGTCAGGCCGTAGCCGGTGGCGTTGATCTGGTCGATCACCGCGTCGAGCTGGTCGCCCTTCCAGCGGATGACGTGCAGCACCGGACCGAACACTTCCTTCTGCAGCTGGCCCAGGTCCTTCAGTTCGTACGCGCGCGGTGCGAAGAAGGTGCCATTGGCGGCTTCGGCGGACAGCTCGGCGGCAGCGATCAGGCGCGCTTCGCGGTCCATGCGTTCGGCGTGGTCCTGCAGGATCTTCAGTGCATCGGCGTCGATCACCGGGCCGACGTCGGTGGACAGCAGGCCGGGGTTGCCGACCTTCAGCTCCTTCATCGCACCGGCCAGCATGGTCATCACCTTGTCGGCGATGTCGTCCTGCACGAACAGCACGCGCGCGGCCGAGCAGCGCTGGCCGGCGGAGGTGAAGGCCGAACCGATCGCGTCCTTGACCAGCTGTTCCGGCAGCGCCGAGGAATCGGCGATGAAGGCATTCTGGCCGCCGGTCTCGGCAATCAGCACACCGATGGCGGCGTCACGTGCGGCCATCGCGCGGTTGATCGCACGGGCGGTGTCGGTGGAACCGGTGAAGGCCACGCCGGCCACGCGCGGGTCGGCGGTCAGCGCGGCACCGACGGTGGCACCGTCGCCCGGCAGGAACTGCACCACCTCGGCCGGCACGCCGGCGTCGTGCAGCAGCTTCACCGCGTAGTAGCCGATCAGGTTGGTCTGCTCGGCCGGCTTGGCGATCACGCTGTTGCCAGCGGCGAGTGCAGCGGCCACCTGGCCCAGGAAGATCGCCAGCGGGAAGTTCCACGGGCTGATGCAGACGAACACGCCGCGGCCGTGCAGCTGCAGCTCGTTGGATTCACCGGTCGGGCTCGGCAGCTTCTCGGCGTGGCTGAACTGCTCGCGTGCCTGCTTGGCGTAGTAGCGCAGGAAATCCACCGCTTCGCGCACTTCGGCGATGCTGTCGGGCAGGCTCTTGCCGGCTTCCTTCACGCACAGCGCCATGAACTCCGGCATGCGCGCTTCCAGCTGGTCGGCGGCGTGCTCGAGGATGGCGGCGCGGCTGGCGGCCGGGGTGCGGTTCCAGGCCGGCTGCGCGGCCACGGCATTGGCCAGGGCCTTCTGCACGGTGGCAGCGTCGGCGGCCAGCCACTGGCCGACCACTTCGCGGGTGTCGGCCGGGTTGGTCACCGGCAGCGCGGCGCCGGCCGGGTTCGCACCCGGTACCAGCGGCGCGGCCTGCCAGGGCTTCACAGCCGCGTTGATCTGCTCGGCCAGGGCGCGCAGTTCGTTGTCGTTGGCGAGATTGGCGCCCATGGAGTTCTTCCTGTCGTGGTTCTGGCTGCGCAGCAGGTCAACCGGCAGCGGGATCTTGGGATGCGGAATCGATTCGAACGAGGACACCATCTCGACCGGATCGCGGATCAGGTCGGCGATCGGCACGCGCTCGTCGGTGATGCGGTTGACGAAGCTGGAGTTGGCGCCGTTTTCCAGCAGGCGGCGCACCAGGTACGGCAGCAGGTCTTCATGTGAACCGACCGGGGCGTACACGCGGCAGGGCAGGTTCAAGCGATCGGCCGGCACCACTTCGGCGTACAGATCGTCACCCATGCCGTGCAGCTTCTGGTGCTCGTACACGCCGCCATTGGCGATGCTGCGCACTGCGGCGATGGTGTGCGCGTTGTGCGTGGCGAACATCGGGTAGATCGCATCGGCATGCGTGAACAGGCGCTTTGCGCAGGCCAGGTAGGACACGTCGGTGTTCTGCTTGCGGGTGAACACCGGGTAGCCCGGATAGCCTTCGATCTGCGCGCGCTTGATCTCGGCGTCCCAGTAGGCGCCCTTGACCAGGCGTACCTGCAGGCGGCGACCGGCGCGGCGTGCCATGTCGGCCAGGTGGTCGATCGTGTACGGCGTGCGCTTCTGGTAGGCCTGCACGACCACGCCGAAACCATCCCAGCCGGACAGCGAGGCATCGGAGAAGACCTGCTCGATGATGTCCAGCGACAGTTCCAGGCGGTCGGACTCTTCGGCGTCGACGGTGCAGCCGATGCCGTAGCTCTTGGCCAGCTGTGCCAGTTCCAGCACGCCCGGCACCAGGTCCTTCAGTACGCGCTCGCGCTTGGCGTGCTCGTAGCGCGGGTACAGCGCCGACAGTTTGATCGAGATGCCCGGGGCGTTGTTGACGTCGCCGTCCGGACGGCCGCCGCGTGCCTTGTGATCGCCGCCGATGGCGTGGATCGCACGACGGTAGTCTTCCAGGTAGCGCAGCGCGTCCTTCATGGTCAGCGCGCCTTCGCCCAGCATGTCGAAGGAGTAGCGGTAGTTCGCGTTGTCGCCCTTGTGCGAGCGCGACAGCGCTTCGCTGATGGTACGGCCCATGACGAACTGGTGGCCCATGATCTTCATCGCCTGGCGCACGGCCAGGCGCACCACCGGCTCACCCACGCGGCCGACCAGGCGCTTGAACGCGCTGGGCGCATCGGCGCGGGTGGCATCGTTCATCTGCACCAGCTTGCCGGTCAGCATCAGGCCCCAGGTGGAGGCGTTGACCAGCACCGAGTCGCTGCCGCCCAGGTGCTTTTCCCAGTCGGCATCGGCCAGCTTGTCGCGGATCAGCTTGTCGGCGGTGTCCTGGTCCGGAATGCGCAGCAGCGCCTCGGCCACGCACATCAGCAGCACGCCTTCCTCGCTGCCCAGGTCGTACTGGCGCATGAAGGCTTCGATGGCGCCCTGGTCCTTGGCACGCACGCGCACGCGGCCGACCAGGTCGGCGGCCAGCGCCTGCACCCTGGCCTGTTCCTCGGCGGGCAGGCGGGCCTGCGCCAGCAGCTCGCGCACATGGCTGGCCTCGTCCTTCAACCAGGCATCGGTGATGGCCTGGCGGAACGGGTTGGGGGGCGCCGGCAGTTCCGGCGACAGCAGCGCGCCGGGACGCGGAGCGTCGTGGGCGGCAGGGGAGGAGGAAGGTGCGTTCATGCCGGTCCGGCCAGTGGAAAACTTGGCGATTTTAATCATTTTTGCGGGTTCCGGAAGTGCCCCGCAGCCACCTTGATGAAGTGCTGATAGCCCCTAGCTGCGGTGGATTCAGCGTGTTCAGCAAGCTCGGAAGAATTTGTGCTGAATTCGTCATTTGTGTCGCCGACCTCATGCTGTGTTGCAGCATGGGAAAAAGTGTGAATGCACCCTTGCTACCGGCGAGAGGGCGGGGCTACCATCGAGACGTTTCCCGCGGCAGGAACGCGGTTGCGACATGATCGAGGTGCTTCCAGCTCCGGATGGGTCAGGTACGCAGCTGCGGCTGCGTCCCCCACGGGCGCTCGATGCCCGGCAGTTCGTCCTGTTGTTCACCGTGTTGTCGGGTGCGATGTGGCTGGTGTCCGCCCTCGGGTGGTTGGCCGGCAATGCATTCGCCCCCCTGTTCGCGCTGCTGTACAGCCTGGTGCTGGCGGCGGCGCTGCGTGCCTTGTGGCGCAGCGGAGAACGGCAGGAGGAGATCCGGGTAGTGCCGGCGTACGTGGAGGTCATTCCCGTACCCGGTGGATCGCCGGTGTTCCGGGCCCACCCCCACTGGGTGCGCCTGCTCACCGACGATGAGAGGGTCCGGCTGGCATCCAGCGGCCGGCAGGTGGAGGTGGGGAGTTTCCTCGCGCCGGCCGAACGTCAGACGCTTGCAGAGACACTTGAAAGCTTGCTCGCCGCCAGCGATGGCGGCAACCGACGACGCTAAGGGTCTAGGCAATGAAGCAAAGCAGCAGGTGGGGCACGAAGTGCGTGAACGCGGTTGCCGCAGTGCTGGCGACCGGGGGACTGATGCCGGCGTTGGCCTGGGCCCAGGCGGCCGATCCCAAGCCGTGGCAGCTGAACATGGGCAAGGGGGTGACCCAGACCTCGCGCCTGGCCTGGGAATCGAACAACCTGTCGTTGATCATCTGCACGGTGATCGGCGTCATCGTGTTCGGGGCGATGGCCTACGCCATGTTCAAGTTCCGCAAATCCAAGGGCGCGGTCGCCGCCACCTTCAGCCACAACACCAAGGCCGAGGTGATCTGGACGGTGATCCCGGTGATCATCCTGATCGTGATGGCCTGGCCGGCCACGGCCAACCTGATCAAGATGTACGACACCCGCGATGCCGAGATGACGGTGAAGGTCACCGGCTACCAGTGGATGTGGAAGTACGAATACCTCGGCGAGAACGTCACCTTCACCAGCCGGCTGGACCGCGAGTCCGACCGTGTGCGGCAGAGCGGCGTCGTGCCGACCCGCGAGAGCCATCCGCACTACCTGCTGGATGTCGACAACCGCCTGGTGCTGCCGGTCGATACCAAGGTGCGTTTCGTCATCACCTCCGACGATGTGATCCACGCCTGGTGGGTACCGGCGCTGGGCTGGAAGCAGGACGCCATCCCCGGCTTCATCAACGAAGCCTGGACCAGCATCGAGCAGCCCGGCGTGTACCGCGGGCAGTGCGCAGAGCTGTGCGGCAAGGACCACGGCTTCATGCCGATCGTGGTCGAGGCGGTGTCCAAGGAAGACTTCAAGCAGTGGCTGGCGCAGCGCAAGCCTGCGGCGCCTGCCACGCCGGCGGCACCTGCGGCACCGGCCGAACCGACTGCACCGGCGGGCGAAGCACCGGCTGCGCCTGCTGCTGCAGAAGCGGGCAGCGCACCTGCCACCGCAGCCAGCGGCGCGTGATGTAAAGCCCGCGGCCGCTCGCGGCCGTGGTGACAACCGATTCTGAGAGGTGTTTTGCAATGGCGCACTCGGCAGTTGGGCACGACGATCACCATCACCACCAGAGCTTCTTCGAGCGTTGGTTCTTCTCGACCAACCACAAGGACATCGGCACGCTGTACCTCGGTTTCAGCTTCATCATGTTCATCATCGGTGCGGCGATGAGCGTGGTGATCCGCGCCGAGCTGGCGCAGCCGGGCCTGCAGTTCGTCAAGCCCGAGTTCTTCAACCAGATGACCACCGTGCATGCGCTGGTGATGATCTTCGGTGGCGTGATGCCGGCCTTCGTGGGCCTGGCCAACTGGATGATCCCGCTGCAGATCGGCGCGCCGGACATGGCGCTGCCGCGCATGAACAACTGGTCGTTCTGGCTGCTGCCGGTGGCCTTCAGCCTGCTGCTGCTGACCCTGTTCCTGCCCGGTGGTGCACCGGCCGGTGGCTGGACGCTGTACCCGCCGCTGTCGCTGCAGGGTGGCTACAACGTCGCCTTCAGCGTGTTCGCCATCCACGTGGCCGGCATCAGTTCGATCATGGGCGCGATCAACATCATCGCCACCGTGCTCAACATGCGTGCGCCGGGCATCGACCTGCTGAAGATGCCGATCTTCTGCTGGGCCTGGCTGATCACCGCCTTCCTGCTGATTGCGGTGATGCCGGTGCTGGCCGGTGCGGTGACCATGCTGCTGACCGACAAGTTCTTCGGCACCAGCTTCTTCAATGCCGCCGGTGGCGGTGACCCGGTGATGTACCAGCACATCTTCTGGTTCTTCGGGCACCCCGAGGTCTACATCATGATCCTGCCCGCCTTCGGCGTGGTCAGCGAGATCATCCCGACCTTCAGCCGCAAGCCGCTGTTCGGCTACCAGGCGATGGTGTACGCCACCGCCGCGATCGCGTTCCTGTCGTTCATCGTCTGGGCCCACCACATGTTCACCGTGGGCATGCCGCTGGGTGGCGAGATCTACTTCATGTTCGCCACCATGCTGATCTCGATCCCGACCGGCGTGAAGGTGTTCAACTGGGTCAGCACCATGTGGCGCGGCTCGCTGACGTTCGAAGCGCCGATGCTGTGGTCGGTGGCCTTCGTCATCCTGTTCACCATCGGCGGCTTCTCCGGCCTGATGCTGGCGATCGTTGCCGCCGACTTCCAGTATCACGACACCTACTTCGTGGTCGCCCACTTCCACTACGTGCTGGTGACCGGCGCGGTGTTCGCGCTGATTGCCGCGGTGTACTACTGGTGGCCGAAGTGGACCGGGCGCATGTACAGCGAGAAGTGGGCCAAGGTGCACTTCTGGTGGTCGATCGTGTTCGTCAACCTGCTGTTCTTCCCGCAGCACTTCCTCGGCCTGGCCGGCATGCCGCGCCGTATTCCCGATTACAGCGTGGCCTTCGCCGACTGGAACCTGATCAGCTCGATCGGTGCGTTCGGCATGTTCGTCACGCCGTTCATGATGGCCGCGATCCTGCTGTCCTCGCTGCGCAATGGCGAGAAGGCCGAGGCGCGTTCCTGGGAAGGCGCACGTGGGCTGGAGTGGACGCTGCCATCGCCGGCACCGGCGCACACCTTCACCACGCCGCCGACCATCCGTCCGGGGGATCTGGCGCATGACGACATCACGCACTGAGGTGGGGCATGCATAACGAGAGCCCGCTGCAGATCTGTAGAGTCGAGCCATGCTCGGCTGACGCCTTGGGTAGAGTCGAGCCATGCCCGACTGACGAAAAGCAGCCGAGCATGGCTCGGCTCTACAACAGCCCGGGCGACGCCCCGGAAAACGGCATCGAACTGCAACGCCAGCGTGCCAGGCGCACGGCGATGTGGGTCGGCGTCATCGCCGTGCTGGTCTACGTCGGCTTCATCCTCAGTGGGGTGATCGGCCGATGAGCGACGCACCGGCCACCGCGACCTCACGCAGTGCCGGGCTGCCGCGCCTGATCGGCGTGGCGGTGGCGGTGTTCCTGCTGACGTTCTCGCTGGTGCCGCTGTACCGCATCGCCTGCGAGAAGGTGTTCGGTGTGCGCCTGGAGCGCGGCCCCGGCAGCGAAGCCAGTGCGGGTGCGGCGTCCGGCAAGCGCACCGTACGGGTGGAGTTCGATGGCGGCGTCAACTCGCGCCTGCCGTGGTCGTTCCACCCCGAGCAGCTGACCATGGACGTGGTGCCCGGCGAACTCAACGAAGCGTTGTACTTCGCACGCAACGACAGCCAGCAGGCGGTGGTGGGCAGTGCGGTGCCTTCGGTGGCACCGGCGCGTGCCTCGGGCTTCTTCAGCAAGACCGAATGTTTCTGTTTCACCGCGCAGACGCTGCAGGCTGGCGAGAAGCGCGACATGCCGGTGCGCTTCATCGTCGATCCGGACCTGCCGCCGGAGATCAGGACGATCACCTTGTCCTACACCTTCTACCGCAACGACGCGCTGTCCGATCGGCTGGCCCCGGCCGCCACCTCGGAAGGCGCGCACGCCGCACCCTGACCCGGATACCGACATGGCCCAGACACCGACCGACGCCAACGTGTACTTCGTCCCGGCCCAGAGCAAATGGCCGTTCGTGGGTTCCATCGCGATGATGGTGACCATGGTGGGCGTGGCCAGCTGGCTCAACGATGCCAGCTGGGGACGCTGGACGTTCTACATCGGCATCGCGATGCTGGTGCTGACCCTGTTCTGGTGGTTCAGCGACGTGGTGCGCGAGTCGCAGGCCGGCAACTACAACCACCAGGTCGATGGTTCGTTCCGGATGGGGATGATCTGGTTCATCTTCTCCGAGGTGATGTTCTTCGGCGCCTTCTTCGGCGCGCTGTTCTACACCCGCAACCTGGGCCTGTCGTGGCTCAGCGGCGAAGGCCGCGGGGTGATGACCAACGAACTGCTCTGGCAGGGCTATTCGGCAGGATGGCCGACCAATGGCCCGGCGGCGATCGGCGGTGCGTTCCAGACCATCCCGGCCTGGGGCCTGCCGCTGATCAACACGCTGATCCTGCTCACCTCCGGCGTGACCCTGACCATCGCCCACCATGCACTGAAGGCCGGCAACCGCCGCCAGCTGCTGATCTGGCTGGGCCTGACCGTGGTGCTCGGCCTCGGCTTCCTGACCCTGCAGGCGGAGGAGTACATCCACGCCTACAAGGAACTGAACCTGACGCTCGGCTCGGGTATCTACGGTTCGACGTTCTTCATGCTGACCGGCTTCCACGGCGCCCACGTGCTGCTGGGCACGATCATGCTGATCGTGATGTGGCTGCGTTCGGCCAAGGGACACTTCACCCGCGACAACCATTTCGGTTTCGAAGCCGCCGCATGGTACTGGCACTTCGTCGACGTGGTGTGGCTGATGCTCTTCATGTTCGTCTACGTGCTTTGACCGCGCACGCATCGGTGGCCTCAGCCGCCGATGCCGTGCGGTTTGATCCAGCCCATGTAGATGCTCACGATCACCAGTACGATCAAGGCCACCGACACCCCGATGCGGCGTGTCAGTGCGTTGACCGTGCGCTTGGTCTGGCCGCGGTCGACCAGCAGGTAATACAGGCCGGCGCCCAGATTCCAGACAATGACGATCAGAAACGCGATTACCAGCAGGGTCTTCAGCGAATCACTCATGCGCGGCTCGAGGGCAGGGTGGATGGGCCTATCTGACCGCGTTTGCGCGGACTTGTCATGATGCGCCAGCACACGCGCGTGCTCGGATGGCTGCTGGCCGTGCTGGCAATGGCCGGTTTCACCGCATTGGGGCTGTGGCAGCTGCAGCGCATGCATGCCAAACAGGCAATGTTGGATGCACAGGGTCCAGCCGCAGCGCAGGTACTGTCGTTGGCGCAGGCGCTGGCAGCGCCCGGTGCGTTGCATGGCGTGGCCGACCACGGTCGCTTCCTTCCCGGCCTGGTGCTGCTGGACAATCAGACCCGGCACGGCCGCGCGGGCGTGAAGATCTACCGCCCGTTCCGCAGTGACGAGGGCAGCGTGCTGCTGGTCGATCTGGGATGGCGCGCGCTGCCGCCGGATCGCACCCTGCCGGATGTGCCGGCACCCCCTTCTCCGGTGGCCGTACGTGGGTTGCTGGCGCCGCCGCCGTCGGCCGGATTGGCACTCGGTCCCGCATTCTCCGCCACGGGGGAAGCGGGCCGCTGGCTGGCCAGCCGATTGCCGGCCGAAGGCCTGGCCCGCGCGCTGGGGGTGCAGTCACTTCCCGATCGTGTACTGCGCCTGGACCCGGCGCTGCCCTTCGGCGACGAACGTGATCTGGACCTGTTGCCGAACACGCTGCCACCGCAGCGTCACCTGGGCTACGCCGTGCAGTGGTTCGGCCTGGGCCTGACCGTGCTCGTCGTTGCGCTGGTGTTGGAGTGGCGCAGGAGGCGCGCCGTGGCACGACCGGCATCCCGTACCCAACCATGAGAAAATGCCCCGCATGAACACTGCTACGTCCCCGCAGGCGCGCGGCTCCGGCCGCCGGACCCTGGTACTGCTGTTTGCCGTGTTCTTCGGGGCGATGGCGCTGGCCGCCGTGCTGCGCTTCTCCGGCTGGCAGCCCACCGGGCACCGCAATGCCGGCCAGCTGCTGAAGCCGCCGGTGGATCTGCGCCAGCAGAGCCCGACCCTGGCCACTGGCCAAGCCTACCCGTGGAACCCGGAGGCCCGGACCTGGCGCCTGCTGGTGGCGCCGGCCGGAGTCTGCGACGCGCAGTGCGTCACTTTGTCGCAGGGACTGGGCAAGGTGTGGCAGCTGTTCGGCCATAACGCCGATAATGTCGAAATCCTGTGGCTGGGAACGCCACCGGCGTCGATCGCCTCGCTGCCCGCGCTGCGGCCGCTGGCTCCGTCGCCAGCACTGCGCGCGGCGCTGCCTGGCGTCGATGATCCGGCGGGATTGCCGGTCTACGTGATCGATCCGAACGGCTTCGTGATCATGCGTCATGCCCCGGGCACCGACCTGGGTGGCCTGCGCAAGGACATGGCCACGTTGCTGAAACTGAAGTGAGTCCCGTTTGATGAGCCTTTCCGCGCGTCCGGCGCTGCACCGCAATTTCCACCGCCTGGCGTGGTTCGCCATGATCATGACCGCGAGCACGATCATGTTCGGTGCCTTCGTGCGCCTGTCCGATGCCGGCCTGAGCTGCCCGGACTGGCCCACCTGCTATGGCCAGGCCACCTGGCCGCAGCACGTGGAAGAGACCATCGGCCACCCCGCGGCGGAGATCCGCCCGCTGGAAACCCACAAGGCCTGGCGTGAGCAGGTGCATCGCTTCCTGGCCGGCGCGCTGGGCATCGAGATCCTGACCCTGGCGCTGCTGGCCACGCGCAAGCGGCGATTCGGAAGCACGGCGGTGGTGACCGCCTGCGTACTGGTGGCCGCCGGCATACCGCTGTACATGATGGGCTGGCACGGCACCGCCAGCGCCTTGGCCCTGATAGGCGAGGCGATCCTGCTGATCGCGGCGCTGCGCTGGAGCAACATCGACCTGGCGCGCGCTGCCCTGCTGACCCTGGCGGTGGTGATCTTCCAGGCCCTGCTGGGCATGTGGACGGTGACCCTGCTGCTGAAACCCATCGTGGTGATGGGCCACCTGCTGGGCGGCATGCTGATGTTCGCGCTGCTGGTGTGGATGGCCTGGCGCGCAACGCACATGCCGATCACCCTGGCCGAAGCACCGAAGCTGAAGTGGATGCTGCGCATCGGTGTGGCGGTGCTGGTCACCCAGATCGCACTGGGGGGCTGGGTCAGTGCCAACTACGCGGCGCTGGCCTGCGGCGGCGGAAGCGCCTCGCTGGACAACTTCCCGCGCTGCGCCAACCAGTGGTGGCCGCAGCACAACTTCGTCGAAGGCTTCACCCTGTGGCGTGGCATCGGCGTGGACTACGAAGGCGGCGTGCTGGATGGCGCCTCGCGTATCGCCATCCAGATGGCGCACCGCCTGTTCGCGGTGGTGGTGGCGGTCTACCTGCTGTGGCTGGGCGTACGCCTGTTCCGCCTGCCGAGCATGCGTGGCTGGGCCAGTGCGCTGATCGCGCTGCTGGTGCTGCAGGTCACCCTCGGCATCCTCAATGTGAAGCTGGCGCTGCCGCTGGAAGTGGCGGTGGCCCACAACGGCGTGGCCGTTGCCCTGTTGTTCGTGCTGGTCAGCCTGCTGGCCCGCCTGCGTGCCCCGGACTGATTCCATGTTTTCCAATTACCGCCAGTACTGGGACCTGACCAAACCCAAGGTCGTCGCCCTCATTGTCTTCACTGCCCTGGTCGGCATGGTCCTGGCCATCCCCGGCGTGCCCAGCTGGGAGCAGGTGCGCGCCGGCGTGCTCGGTTTCCTCGGCATCTGGCTGGCGGCCTCGGCCGCGGCCGCGATCAACCAGCTGCTGGATGCGCACATCGATGCGCAGATGGCGCGCACTTCGTGGCGTCCGCTGGTGGTGGGCAAGGTCAAGCCGTGGCAGGTGCTGGTGTTCGCCGGCCTGCTGATCGTGCTGTCGATGACCATCCTGGTGCTGTGGGTGAACCTGATCACTGCGGTGCTGACCTTCGCCTCGCTGATCGGTTATGCGGTGATCTACACCGTGTACCTCAAGCGCGCGACCTCGCAGAACATCGTCATCGGCGGCCTGGCCGGCGCGATGCCGCCGATGCTGGGCTGGGCCGCGGTGACCGGCATGCAGGGTTCGTCGGACTGGGCGTACTCGTCGCTGCTGGTGCTGATCATCTTCATCTGGACGCCGCCGCACTTCTGGGCGCTGGCGATCTTCCGCCGCGAGGACTACGCCAAGGCGGAAATTCCGATGCTGCCGGTGACCCATGGCGTGGTGCACACCCGCAAGCAGATCATGGTGTATTCAGTGGTGCTGGCCCTGGTCTGCCTGCTGCCGTACCTGGTGGGCATGAGCGGCGCGTTCTACCTGGGCGGCGCGATCGTGCTCAACGCCGTGTTCCTCTGGTACGCCTGGCGCATGCTGAACCCGCCGGACGAACTGTTCTCGATGAAGATGTTCTATTACTCCATCGTCTACCTGATGGCGCTGTTCGCCTTCCTGCTGGTGGACCACTGGATCCTGCCCTGGTTGTAAAGCGCCACCTGTAGAGCCGAGCCCATGCTCGGCTGAGGGGTGGTTGGAAGAGCAGCCGAGCGTGGGCTCGGCTCTACAGTAGATCCACACCATGCGTGGATGTTCTCCTCGTCGCGTCAGGGCTTGCGCCGCGCATACCGCTGTGCGATCACGCCGCAGACGATCAGCTGGATCTGGTGGTAGATCATCACCGGCAGCACGATGGCACCGAGGCTGCCACCAGCGAACAACACCTTGGCGATCGGCACGCCCGTGGCCAGGCTCTTCTTCGAGCCGCAGAACACGATGGCGATCTCGTCCTCGCGGTTGAAGCGCAGGCGGCGGGCGATGAAGGTGATCAGCGGCATGGCGATGCCCAGCAGCACCGCGGCCACGACGGCCACGGCCAGCAGTGACAGCAGCGGCGTCTTGCTCCACAGGCCCTCGGTGACGGCTTCGCCGAAGGCCGAGTACACCACCAGCAGGATGGTGGCCTGGTCGGTGTAGCGCAGCAGTGCACGCTGCTTCTCCACCCAGCCGGCAATCCACGGCCGCAGCAGATGGCCGGCCACGAACGGCACCAGCAACTGCAGCATGATGCCGCCGATCGCATGCAGCGGATCGTGCACGCCGCCGGAGGTGCCAGCCAACGCGGTCAGCAGCAGCGGGGTGAGGAACACGCCGAGGATGCTCGACAGCGAGGCACTGCACACTGCTGCGGGCACGTTGCCATGCGCCATCGAGGTGAACGCGATGGACGACTGCACGGTGGAGGGCAGGGTGCACAGGAACAGCACGCCCAGGTACAGCTCCGGGGTCAGCAGCCAGCCCGACAGTGGCTTGAACATCAGCCCCAGCAGCGGGAACAGGATGAAGGTGCATGCGAGGATGGTCAGGTGCAGCCGCCAGTGCAGCATGCCGCCGATGATGGACTCACGTGGCAGGCGCGCGCCGTGCAGGAAGAACAACGCCGCGATGGCGACGGTGGTGACGTCATCAAGGACGATGGCGGCGGCGCCCTTCATCGGCAGCAGCGAGGCCAGGCCAACCGTGCACAGCAGGGCGAGGGTGAAATTGTCCGGTCGCAGGCGCGACCACCAGCGGGTCATGGTGGGCAGAGTCCTTGGTGCGGTGGAGTCAGGGCGAAATGGATGGCGTGGCCAGGCGCTGGCGGGTGGCGGCTTCCAGCGACTTCAGGCCGGCACGCTGGCCGAGCTGCAGGGCCTGTTCCGGGCTGGCGTGTTCGTAACGTGCATTGACCAAGCCGAGCACGGCACCGGCACGGTTGCCGGAGGCGCAGTGCAGCAGCACCGGTCCCTGGCTTTGCCGCAGGGCCTGATGCACGGCGCGCACATTGGCCGCATCCAGCCCCTCTGCGCCGGCCACCGGAATGCGCACATAGCGCAGGCCCAGCGATTCGGCCACGTGGGTTTCATCGAAACCGCGGTCTTCGTCGGGCTGGCGCAGGTCGATCACCGTGCGCACACCCCGTGCAGCCAGTTCGCGCAGCTGTGCGGCACTGGGCTGGCCGCCGGCATACAGGCCGGGGCGGACTTCATTGAGCGGGGTATCCGCGGCCAGGACGGCCAGCGGCAGGCAGAGCGACAACAACAGCAGGCAGGTCAGGCGCAGCAGCATGGTCCTCTCCGTGAAAGCGTCTGCCCCTCTACAGGCGCAGCCCGGCGCGGGCCTTCAGCAGCTCGCGCAGTTCGTATTTGTCAGTATCGTCCAGACCCTGCTGGCGCTGTTTTGCCAACAACTCCTCCAGACGTTGCACCAGCAGCTGTTTTTCCAGCTGGGCCACCGCGTCATGCAGTTCCTGGGTCCAGCTGGCCTCGGTGCCGGGCAGCGTCTGTGCCGCCAGCGTATGCAACGAGGCCTGTTCCTCGCGGCCGTCGAAGTGTTCCAACAGGGCGCCGGTGCTGATGTCCGGGCGCTGTTCGACCAGCCCCAGCAGCTCCAGCAGCAGCTCCACGCCGGGCAGGCGCAGGCCCTGGAAGTGGTGCTTGCCGCCCAGGGTCAGCGCCAGCGACGGCTGCTGCAGCAGCACGGCGATCGCGCCGCGCACCAGGCTGCGCTTGGCCACCGGTTGAATAGTGCGTGCCGGCTGGCGCTGAGGCATCGAAGCGCGTGCAGCCTGGGCGTTGCCGCCGAGGCCGGTCAGCTGCGCCAGCTGCTGCTTCATCAGGTCGCCGAAGGCACCGTCGGGAATCTGCGCCAGCATCGGCTTGGCCCGCTCGGCCAGGCGCGCCTTGCCGTCCAGCGTGCCCAGGTTGATCTCGCGGGTCAGCTCGTCGAAGAAGAACTGCGACAGCGGCGTGGCCTGCTTCAGGCGTTCGTTGAAGGCCTCGGCGCCTTCCTTGCGCACGATGGTGTCCGGGTCCTCGCCATCGGGCAGGAACAGGAAGAAGGCCTGACGGCCATCCTTCATGCGCGGCAGCACCGACTCCAGCGCCTTCCAGCCGGCACGGCGGCCGGCGGCGTCGCCGTCGAAGCAGAAGAACACGTCCGGCGCGTTGCGGAACAGCAGCTCGGCATGGTCCGGCGTGGTGGCCGTGCCCAGCGTGGCAACTGCCTGGGTGACGCCGAACTGGAACAGCGAGACCACGTCCATGTAGCCCTCGACCACGATCAGCCGCTCGATCTTCTGGTTGGCCTGGCGCACCTGCCACAGGCCGTACAGCTCGCGGCCCTTGTGGAACAGCGCGGTCTCGGGCGAGTTGAGGTACTTGGGGCCGTCGTCCTTCTCGAACACGCGGCCGCCGAAGGCGATCACCCGGCCACGGCGGTCGAAGATCGGGAACATCACCCGGTCGCGGAACTTGTCGTAGACGTGGCCGCGGTCGTTCTTGGAGAACAGGCCGGCGCGGTCGAGCAGTTTCATGCGCCGCTCGTCCTTGCCCAGCGCATCGCGCAGGCCGCTGTAGCCATCCGGCGCGTAGCCGATCTGGAAGCGTGCGCGGTTCTCTTCGTCCACGCCACGCCCATCCAGGTAGCTGCGTGCCTTTTCGCTGCCCTGCAGGTTGCTCTGGAAGAACTTCGTGGCCGCCTCAAGCGCCGAATACAGCTCGCGGCTGTCGTCCTGCTGCTGGGGGCTGCGTGGGTTCTCGCTGCGCGGCACTTCCATGCCTGCGCGCTTGGCCAGTTCATCCACCGCGTCGAGGAACTCGAGGCGGTCGTAGTTCATCAGGAAGCTGATCGCGGTGCCGTGTGCGCCGCAACCGAAGCAGTGATAGAACTGCTTGGTGGGCGAGACCGTGAACGACGCCGAGCGCTCGTCATGGAACGGGCAGCGCGCTGCATATTCCTTGCCCTGTCGCTTCAACGGCACGCGGCTGCCCACCACCTCGACGATGTCGGAGCGGGCGAGCAGATCGTCGATGAAAGCGTCGGGGATACGGGCCATGGGCAACAGAACGGGGCGCGGCCGCCAGGGCGCGCAGCAGGGGCGGCAGGTTCCCCTAGTTTACTCGCTGGCGACGCCGGGACTGGCCTGTTCGGCCTCGACCCCGGCCTTGGCCAGCTGAGCCCGTGCATGCAGGCGCTCGTCGATCACCGCGGTCATCAGCGCGCCGACGAAGAACACGGCGGTGGCGTAGTAGATCCACACCAGTGCGATCACCAGCGCACCCATCGAGCCGTAAGCGCTGCCCGGGGCCACGGTGGCGATGTAGACGCCGATGCCATACCGGCCCAGGGTGAACAGCACCGAGGTGATGGCGCCGCCGATGAAGGCCTGGCGCCACGCCACGCGGCGGTCCGGCAGGTAGTGGTAGAGGAAGGCGAAGGCCAGCGTGTAGAGCAGCAGCGAGGTCAGGTAGCCGATTGCCGGCAGCACCGAGGGCAGCTGCGCGAACACCACCTGCAGTGCAGTGGTGGCGGTCATCGAGAGGATCAGCAGGAAGCCCAGTGCCAGCACCACGCCGAACGAGAACACGCGCTTGCGCAGCCAGGCCTTGACGCCTTCCAGGCGCTGGCCGCTGGTGTGGAAGATCCGGTTCAGCGCGTTCTGCAGCTGGGCGAACACGGCGGTGGCACCCACGAACAGCAGCAGCGTGCTCCACAGCCCGGCCAGCGAACCGACGCTGGGCTGGCTGTTGGCGTTGTGCAGCACGGTGTCAGCGACGCTGGCCACGCTGCTGCCGGCCACCGAGCCGATCTGGCTGATCAACGTCTGTTGTGCAGGCGGGTACAGCGAGGCAGTCAGCCACAACAGCAGCACCAGCAGCGGTGCCATCGACAGCAGGGCGTAGAAGGAGACCGAAGCGGCCTGGGTCAGCACGTCGATTTCGACGAAGCGCTTGGCGACCGCCATCGGGAAGCTGTCCTGCAGGCGGTCAGCGTAGTGGCGAAGCCGTGCGGGGAAGCCGTGGGGACGCGAGCCGGTGGGGGCGTTGGATTGCTCGACCATGGGGATGTTGTAGCAGCCGGGGGTCGAAGGTGCGGTGAAGCGGATGCATCAATGGGGTCAGAGCCCTTCCGCGATGCGAAAGGGATCCGACCCCGGCAATGGCTTATGCCAGCAGCTGCTTGACCAGCTTGGATACCAGGCCCATGTCGGCCTGGCCGGCGAGCTTGGGCTTCAGCGCACCCATCAGCTTGCCCATGTCGGCCGGGCCGGAGGCGCCGGTCTCGGCAATGGCGGCCTGGATGGCGGCCACGATCTCGGCCTCGCCCATCTTCGCCGGCAGGTAGGCTTCGATGACCACGATCTCGGCGCGCTCGATCTCGGCCAGGTCCTCGCGGTTGGCGGCCTCGTACTGGTTGACCGAGTCCTTGCGCTGCTTGACCATCTTGTCGAGCACGGCGATCACGGCGGTGTCATCCAGTTCAATGCGCTCGTCCACTTCGCGCTGCTTGATGGCGGCATTGATCAGGCGGATCACGCCCAGCTTGTGCTTCTCGCCCGCCTTCATGGCGGCCTTCATGTCTTCGGTGAGCTGCTGCTTCATGCTCATGAGGAACCTCGTGGTGGTAGGTGGGGCGGGGCGGATGCCCGAACCCGGAAACGCAAAAAGCCGGCGACGCTCGCGCGTGCCGGCTTCGGCTCCATCGCGACAGGCAAGCCCGCCGCAATGAAGATGCGTCCGATCAGTACAGGCGCTGACGCTTGGTGACGTCGCGCGACGAGCGGCGCAGCTGACGCTTCACAGCAGCGGCAGCCTTGCGCTTGCGCTCCTGGGTCGGCTTTTCGTAGAACTCGCGCTTGCGGGTTTCGGCCAGCACACCGGCCTTTTCGCAAGTGCGCTTGAAGCGGCGAAGAGCAAACTCGAAGGGCTCGTTCTCGCGGACTTTGACGCTGGGCATGGAATCTCCGGGACACAGTAGAACCGGGTCACGCCCGGCGAGCCGCACATTATAGCGGCGAATAGACAAACTGCAAGCGGCCAACCCTGAATACGGGCCGGAAGTTCGAAAGCAGTGAGATCTGCACATCCCCCGAGGGGGCGGCAGGGGCGTCATAATAGCAGGCATGCGAGTCCTTGGCATCGAATCTTCCTGTGATGAGACCGGCGTGGCGGTGTATGACACCGACCTGGCCGGCAGCGCGGCCCTGCGCGCCCACGCGGTCTACAGCCAGATCGCCCTGCATGCCGAGTACGGCGGTGTAGTGCCCGAGCTGGCCAGCCGCGACCACGTCCGCAAGCTGCTGCCGCTGGTGCGCCAGACCCTGGCCGACGCCGGTCTGGGCGTGGGCGACATCGACGGGGTGGCCTATACGGCGGGTCCGGGCTTGGTCGGCGCGCTGCTGGTGGGCGCCGGCGTAGCCCGCTCGCTGGCCTGGGCGCTGGAGGTGCCGGCGGTAGGCGTACACCATATGGAAGGCCACCTGCTGGCCCCGCTGATGGAAGACGATCCGCCGGAAGCGCCGTTCGTGGCGCTGCTGGTGTCCGGCGGCCATACCCAGCTGGTGGCCGTGGACGCCATCGGCCAGTACCGGCTGCTGGGCGAGACCCTGGACGATGCGGCCGGCGAGGCCTTCGACAAGACCGCCAAGCTGATGGGCCTGCCGTACCCGGGTGGTCCCCAGCTGGCCAGGCTGGCCGAGCAGGGGACGCCGGGCGCGTACCGCTTCGCGCGACCGATGACCGACCGCCCGGGGCTGGATTTCAGTTTCTCCGGCCTGAAGACCCAGGTGCTGATGGCCTGGCGCGACAGCGACCAGAGCGAGCAGACCCGCGCCGACATCGCCCGTGGCTTTGAAGATGCCGTGGTCGAGACCCTGTCGATCAAGTGCGAGCGCGCGCTGGAAGCGGCCGGGACCAACGTGATCGTGGTGGCCGGCGGCGTCGGCGCCAACAAGCGCCTGCGCGCGCGCCTGCAGCAGATGGCCGAGCGCCTGGGCGGCCGCGCCTGTTTCCCGCGCCCCGCGCTGTGCACCGACAACGGCGCGATGATCGCCTTCGCTGGCGCGCTGCGCCTGCAGGCCGGCCAGCACAGCCCGCCGAAGGTGGATGTGACCCCGCGCTGGGACATGGCGACCCTGCCGGCGGTCTGATCCGGCAGCGCCGGGCCACGCCGGGCGGACGTATTACCGACGCACTGCCAACGGCGACGCCGCCAACACGGTCGTCGCCCGCTCATGGCGCTGCAGCCAGCCCAGGGTGTGCGGGCAGCGGGCGTGGATCAGCCGCCCGATCGCGGCCAGGTCGGCACCGAGGTCGCGTTCCAGGATGGGTTCGTGGTGCGCGATCCGGTTGCGCAGGTGGCGGATGCGGTCGAGGTCGGCATGGATGTTCGTGCGGACCACGCTGAGAGCACTCTGTGGCGCGTTCGGCAGTGCGATCTTCAAGCCCCGCGTCCAGATGGCTCCCTCGAAGCGCCGCGTGAAAAGCTGTTGCCAGAACGCGAAGCGAAGGCTGGCGATGATCTCCTGAGTGTCCATCCGACGACCTGCCTGTCTATGGATATTCTGCAAGGCCGACAACGCGCCATCTGCTGGCATCCGCTGCAGCAGTGCAGGATGCCAGGGCCAGCGTGGCCCGAAGGCATGCGCCAGCGCCGCGGCCGCCGCGTTGCGGATTACGATTTCACAGACGTGCAGGGGGGATAGCAGCGCGCCGCACATCTGCATGTTCCATACGTAAAGCGAGGCGGCGTCCAAAGAGTGCCGGTCCGCGATACGTTTGTACGTCGCCCACCGTGGGCGTGACAGCGCTGCCTGCAGGATTCGTTGCTCTCTCATCGAAATACGGGACCACATGGCGGATCATCAGCTTGCGCTGGCTGCCGCAGGCTTGATATCGGATAACGCCGCCGCGTCAGGCAGCAGAATCCCTGTATCGCCTTGGGCTTCCTCCAGCATGTCGCGATTGACTCTGGACCGTAGAGGGAATGAACGTCATGATCTGCAGCGTGTGCTCCGGGACTCGCGGCTGGATTCCAGCTCCCCCCGGGGACGTTGAGAGGTACCAAAGGGCCCCGCTAGCAGGGCCCTTTGTCTTTTCTGGAGCTGCGCCCCGTGCCGGCCACCCATCGCCCGTTCCGGGCAGGGTCACCGCCGTGCCGTTACCATGGCCCCCTGTATTCGGGCGGGTAAGCGCAATGGACAAGGTTTTCATCGAGGGGCTGACGATCGACGCCCTGATCGGTATCTACGATTGGGAGCGACGGATCCGCCAGGACCTGGTGTTCGACCTGGAAATGGGCTTCGACAACCGTCGCCCTGCGGCTACCGATGACATCGCCCACACCCTGAACTACAAGGCGGTGAGCAAGCGCCTGGAGCAGTTCGTGCGCGAATCGGAATTCGGTCTGGTCGAGACCCTGGCCGAGCGTTGCGCGCAGATCGTACTGGAGGAGTTCGACGTGAAGTGGCTGCGCCTGAAGCTGAGCAAGCCCGGTGCGGTGCGCGGCGCGCGCGCGGTGGGCGTGATCATCGAGCGCACGCGGGACTGACCCGGTCATGCCGGCCGCTGGCCGGCAACCTCAACAGCAATGAAGAAAGGAGACAACTGATGGTGGACGCGGTGGTGGCGGTACAGTGGCTGGAAAAGCTGCAGAACACACTGGAACCCTATCCCGGCGCCTACCTGGCGTTGATGATCTCGGCGCTGCTGATCGCAGCCGGCCTGGCCAACTGGGTGACCAAGCGCATCCTGGTGCGTGGCCTGCGACGCCTGCTGCAGCGCCTTCCGGGTGCCGAGTCCGGGCGTGGCAGCCATTTGATGCGGGTCATTTCGCGCCTGTCCAACGTGGTGCCCAGCCAGGTGATCGCCTCGGGCATCACCCTCATCCCCGATCTGCCGCCCGGCCTGGTCAACATCATCATCAAGCTGTGCATCGTGTGGGCCGTACTGACGGTGTCGATGGCGTTTTCGCATGCGCTGGACGCGGCCAACAGCCTGTACGAGCGCAAGCCCGATGCGCGCAACAAGCCGATCAAGGGCTACCTGCAGGTGGTCAAGATCGTGGTGTTCGTGGCCGCCGGTCTGTCGATCATCGCCACCCTGCTGGGCGTAGCGCTGGGCCCGCTGGTCACCGGCCTCGGCGCGGCCACGGCGGTGCTGATGCTGATCTTCCAGGACACCATCCTGTCACTGGTGGCCAGTGTGCAGATCAGCGGCGATGGTCGTGTGCGCATCGGCGACTGGATCGAGATGCCCAGCCAGAACGCCGACGGTGATGTGATCGACATCGCCCTGCACACCATCACCGTGCAGAACTTCGACAAGACCATCACCACCATCCCGACCAAGAAGCTGGTGACCGAGTCGTTCAAGAACTGGCGCGGCATGCAGGAAGCCGGTGGCCGCCGCATCAAGCGCGCGCTGTACCTGGACCAGCACAGCGTCGGCTTCCTGGACGAGGGCGACCTGGCCTTCCTCGGCCAGTTCGCGCTGCTGCGCGACTACCTGCGTGAGAAGGAACAGGAGCTGGGGCAGTGGAACGGGCGCCTGCGCGAGCAGGGCGTGGCCGAGGTCAACAGCCGCCGCGTGACCAACCTGGGCACCTTCCGCGCCTACGTGGAGCGCTACCTGCGCAGCCACCCGGGCATCCATACCGACATGACCCTGCTGGTGCGGCAGCTGCAGCCGACCACCGAGGGCCTGCCGCTGGAGCTGTACTGCTTCACCCGCAGCACTGCCTGGGGCGAGTACGAGGCGGTGCAGTCGGACATCTTCGACCACCTGCTGGCGATCCTGCCGGCCTTCGGCCTGCGCGTGTTCCAGGCCTCCAGCGACGCCATGTTGATGGCCGGGCAGCGCCAGCTGGCCGGCTCGGAGTAAGCTGCGATGCCTCCAGCCGGACCGTACGGATCCGGCTGGAGCCTGAAACTGAATGAAGAAACCTCTCGCCAAACGGCTCGGGATCGCTAGAATGCCGGGCTTGTAAACGTTTTCATCAAGGACTGCCGGTGGCCTCCGATCGCATCGAATCCCTCATTGCCCAGATGACCGTCGAGGAAAAGGTCGGCCAGCTGGGTGTCTTCGCAGACATGGTCCGCCCGTTCGCCCCGGACGTGAACCCGGAAGCCAACGTGCGCAATGCCGACCAGGTGCTGCAGCAGGTGCGCGAGGGCAAGGTCGGTTCCCTGTTCAACGGCGTGGGCGCCGAACTGGGCCGCCGCATCCAGCAGGTCGCCACCGAGGAGAGCCGCCTGGGCATCCCGGTGATCCTGGCTGCCGACGTCATCCACGGCATGCGTACCGTGTTCCCGATCCCGCTGGGCGAGGCTGCCAGCTTCGAACCGGACCTGGCCGAGCGCACCGCGCGCGCCACCGCCATCGAAGCCACCGCTGCCGGCCTGCACTGGACCTATGCCCCGGCCGTGGACATCGCCCGCGACCAGCGCTGGGGCCGTGGCGCCGAAGGTGCCGGTGAGGACGTGGTGCTGGGCTGTGCGTTCGCCGCCGCCCGCGTGCGCGGCTTCCAGGGCAGCGACCTGCGCGCCGCCGATTCGCTGCTGGCCACGCCGAAGCACTTCGCCGCCTATGGCGCGGTGATGGCCGGCATGGAATACAACATGGTGGACATCTCGCCGCAGACCCTGCGCGACGTGCACCTGCCGCCGTTCAAGGCCGCCTTCGACGCCGGCGCGATCACCGTGATGTCCTCGTTCAACGACATCAACGGCGTGCCGGCCAGCGCCAATGCCGAACTGCTGACCGACATCCTGCGCGGCGAATGGAAGTTCCCGGGCGTGGTGATCTCCGATTACACCGCCGACATGGAACTGGTCGCGCACGGCTATGCCGCCGACGACCGCGATGCCACCGCCAAGGCGTTCACCGCCGGCCTGGACCTGAGCATGCAGAGCGGCTTCTACGCCGAGCACCTGCCGGGCCTGGTCGAGAGCGGCGAGGTGCCAATGGCGGTGCTGGATGAGGGCGTGCGCCGCATCCTGTGGCTGAAGGAAACCATCGGCCTGTTCGACGACCCGTACCGTTCGCTGGACCCGGCGCGCGAAGCGGATACCTCGCACCTCGCCGCGCATGACGAACTGTCGCGCGACGCCGCGCGCCGTTCGATCGTGCTGCTGAACAACCGCGACAACGTGCTGCCGCTGCAGAAGACCGGGCAGAAAATCGCGCTGATCGGCCCGTTCGTGCAGGACCGCGAGAACATTGAAGGCTGCTGGACGCTGTTCGGTGACAAGCAGCGCTACGTGGATCTGGAAACCGGCGTCCGTGCCGCCATCGGTGACGAAGCGCTGCTGGAGATCGTGCCGGGCTGCGAACTGGAAACTGCCATTCCGGGCGGCACCGAAGCAGCCGTGGCTGCCGCTCTGCGCGCCGACGTGGTGGTGCTGGCGCTGGGCGAACCGCAGCGCTACAGCGGTGAAGCGCAGTCGCGCGTGGAGATCACCCTGCCGCCGGCCCAGCAGGCGCTGGCCGAGGCCGTGGCGATGACCGGCAAGCCGCTGGTGGTGCTGCTGCGCAATGGCCGCGCGCTGGCGCTGCAGGGCGCGGTGCGCAATGCACAGGCGGTGGCGGTGACCTGGTACCTGGGCACGCAGACCGGCCATGCGGTGGCCGATGTGCTGTTCGGCGACTACAGTCCGTCCGGCCGCCTGCCGGTCAGCTTCCCGCAGGTATCCGGCCAGCAGCCGTACTTCTACAACCACCCGCGCACCGGCCGCCCGGAACTGCCGACCATGTCGGAGTTCAAGGCCCGCTGGCGAGAGATTCCGAACGAACCGCTGTACCCGTTCGGCCATGGCATCGGCTACACCACCTTCGCCTACGGTGTGCCGCAGCTGAGCACGGCACAGCTCGGCTGGGACGACACCCTGATCATCACCACCACGCTGACCAACAGCGGCAATGTGGCTGGCGAGGAAGTGGTGCAGCTGTACATCCACGACCGCGTGGCCAGCCGTGTGCGTCCGGTGCGCGAACTGAAGGACTTCCGCAAGGTGGCATTGCAGCCGGGCGAGTCCACCGAAGTGGTGTTCACCCTCAGCCGTGAGCAGCTGGCGTTCACCGGCCGCGACGGCGTGCTGCGTGCCGAGCCGGGCCAGTTCGACCTGTGGGTCTGCGCCTCGTCGGCGGCGGGTGAAGCCGTGCAGTTCGAGCTGCTGAAGGCCTGATCGAAAAAAGGGGACGGAGGGGATTAAGTCGTTTGTGGCACTAACGACTTAATCCCCTCCGTCCCCTTTTTGTTGTCCTCACTGCGGCGGCGCTACCATCGGGCTTCCTGTTTCGATGGAGTGCGCGCATGCGCCGGATGGCTTGTCTGATTCCCGCCCTGCTGCTGGCGGCCTGTTCGCAGCCGGCGCCGCCGGCCGAGCCTGCAGCGGATGCGCCGCCGCCGATGGAGGCCAGCGCCCCGGCAGCGCCTGCGGCACCCCCCGCTGAGCCCACCGCCGCCGCACCGGCCGCGTCCGAAGCGGAAGCGCCCGCCGAAGACGCACGCGCGCGCATCGAGTCGCTGCTTGGCGATGCGGCGCAGTACGAAAAGGTCTTCAACGCGTTCAAGACCGCGGTGGTCGGCGGAGATCGCGCTGCCGTGGTCGAGGAAGTGCACTTCCCGTTGAACATCAGCGGCGGAAAGAAGATCACCGGCCCCGGTGAGTTCCAGCGCAACTACGAGAAGATCATCACCCCGGCGGTGGTCAAGGCGGTGTCCGAACAGGACTTCGGCAAGGTCTTCGTCAACCAGCAGGGCGTGATGATTGGCGATGGACAGGTGTGGTTGAACGGGCAGTGCCTGGACCAGGCCTGCACGAAGACCGAGGTGAAGGTCATCACCATCCAGTAAACGGAAACGGCCCCGCATGCGGGGCCGTTCCGGGAAAAGGTGCCGATCAGGCCTTCGGCGTCAGCTTCAACAGGCGCGCCTTGCTGCCATCTTCCAGCAGCCACAGCGCGCCATCCGGACCCTGTTCCACTTCGCGGATGCGCTCGCCCATGTTGAAGCGTTCGGCCTCGCGCGCGCTGTCGCCGTCGAACGCCACACGCACCAGCGAGGTCGACGACAGCCCACCGATGAAGCCGCTGCCCTTCCACTGCGGGAACAGGCTGCCGCTGTAGATCACGAAGCCGGCCGGCGAGATCACCGGCGTCCAGGTCACCTTCGGGGCGGCGAATTCCGGACGCGTGTCGTGGTCAGGAATCGGTCGGCCGTCGTAATGGTCGCCGTTGGAGACGATCGGGTAACCGTAGTTGGCGCCGCGCACGATCAGGTTCAGTTCGTCGCCGCCGGCCGGGCCCATCTCGTGTGCCCACAGCTTGCCGTTGGCGTCGAAGGCCATGCCGAGGATGTTGCGGTGGCCCAGCGACCACACCTGCGCGGCCACGCCGCCCTGCGAGGCGAACGGGTTGTCGGCCGGCAGGCTGCCGTCATCGTTGAGGCGGATGATCTTGCCGAGGTTGCCGCCCATGTCCTGCGCCGGATCGAACTTCTGCCGCTCGCTGGAGCTGATCCACAGCTTGCCGTCCGGGCCGAAAGCGAGGCGGTGGCCGTAGTGGCCCTCACCGCTGACCTTGGGGCTCTGCCGCCAGATCACCTTCAGGTCCTTGAGCTGACCGGCGCCGTTGGCGTCCAGCGCCAGCGTGGCACGGGCCACGGCAGCACCGCGGGTGTCCAGCGTGCCTTCCTCGGCGTAGCTGAGATAGATCACGTGGTTGCTTGCGAACTGCGGGTGCAGGATCACGTCACCGAAACCGCCCTGGCCGCCATAGGCGACCTTGGGAACGCCGGTGATCTCATGCTTCTGGCCGCTGGCCAGGTCCAGGTGCTGCAGCTTGCCGCGCTTCTCGGTGACCAGCAGGCTGCCGTCGGGCAGGAAGGTCATCGCCCACGGCTGGTCAAAACGGCTGACTTCGGTGGCGGTGAACGGGCGCTGGTCGGCGGCGGCGGATGCCGTGGCCTGGGCGCCGTTGGCGGCCGGGTCGGCGGCATTGCAGGCGGAGGTGGCGAGGATCGGCACCAGGCCGAGGGCGAGCAGCAGGGGCATGCGGGTCATGGGTATCTCCAGGGCGGGGATGCGGATGGCCGGGCTGTCCCTTGTATACCACTGGAGGCGTGATCGTCGTGGCCCGAAGGTCCTGCGCCCCCCCTGTGCGACGGCGGCGGGATCGTCTAGGGTGGGCACGCCCGGGCAACGCGTGCCCGACTGCCTGCCAAGGATCTGCAATGAACACTGCCATGCCCCACAAGCCGTCCACCGCCTTCATCGCCGCCTCGTGGGTGGCCCTGTTGCTGGGCGCGGCGGCCTACCTGATCGGCCTGTTCAATGCCGCCACGATGGCGCTCAACGAGAAGGGCTACTACCTGACCCTGCTGCTGTTCGGCCTGTTCGCGGCGGTGTCGCTGCAGAAGAGTGTGCGTGACCGCGTCGAGGGTATTCCGGTGAGTGGTTTGTACTACGCGTTGTGCTGGTTCGCGCTGCTGTCGGCGCTGATGCTGCTGCTGGTTGGGCTGTGGAATGCCACCCTGGCATCGAGCGAGAAGGGCTTCTATGGCATGGCCTACGCGCTGTCGCTGTTCGGTGCGGTGGCGGTGCAGAAGAACACCCGCGACCTGATCGCCGCCGGTGGCGGTGAGAGCAAGCGCAGCGCAGGCGTGCCGCCGCTGCCGGAACAGGAGTGATCGATCCGGTGTAGAGCCGAGCCATGCTCGGCTCAGTCGAGCATGGCTCGACTCTACAGACGTGGTGCGAGAGCCGAGCGTGGGCTCGGCTCTACAAAAGCATGGCGTTATCGCTTCAACCGCGGATCCGCCAGCTGTGCATCCTCCCAGCCACGACGCACCGCACCGCGCGCCTGCGCCCATTCCAGCCGGCTGCGGCCACGCTCGCTGGCCCAGCGTGATTCCAGTTCGCGCTCCACTTCCTCGTAGGCGCGGATCATGTCCTGTGCGCGAGCCGCATGTCCGATACGGTAGGCAGGCTCGTAGTCCTCGAAGAACAACTGGTCGTCGTAGTACGGCTCGGCCGTGTAGCGTTCGCGCCAGTAGTTGCTGACCGCATCGCGCGGGGTGCTGTCGTCCGGTACGCGGCCGGGGATCTGGTACTCGGTCATGGAAGGCTCCGTTGTGGACGAAGCCCGATCGTGCCTGCGTGGCGGTTAACGGCCCGGTCCGGCAGCGTGATAACCAGATCAATCCGCCGGGCATGCCGCGGCGTTACCGATCACCCGGCGTCGGCATCCTTGCGCGGCAGCTTGTAGATCACCGCGCCGATGACAAACGCCACCAGTGCTGCGGCGATGTTCTGCCAGCTGGCACTGGCGAACAGCGCCAGGCACAGCAGCAGCGCCAGCACCGGAATAAGCGGGCCACCCGGCAGCTTCAGCGCACCTGGCCGGTCGGCGTAGCGCTTGGCCAGCACCAGTACTGCCGCGGCAGTGCCGATGTAGGCGAACAAGCGCGTGGTCATCGACAGCAGGGCCAGCTGCACGAACGAACCGGACAGGGCAAGGCCGAGCGCGATCAGGCCCTGGCAGAGGATCGAGGCGGCCGGGGTGTGGAAGCGTGGGTGCACCTGCGCCAGGATCTTCGGCCCATAGCCATCGCGGGCCAGCGCGAACAGGAAGCGCGGGCCCATCATCATCGTGTTGCTGTTGGTGCCGAGGATGGAGATGGTGGCGCCGACCGTCAGGATCAGCGCAAGCGCTTCGCCACCGAAGCCGGCAGCGGCATCGGCCAGCGGCGTGGCCGAGCTGGACAGGCCGGCCAGCGTGCCCTGCGCCACCACCTGCACCGCGCCGTAGATGACGGTGACGGTGATGATCATGGTGATCAGCGCGAACGGAATGTCGCGGCGCGGATTGCGGTACTCGCCGGCCGCGGCCGGGATGTTCTCGAAGCCCGCGTAGGCATACAGCAACAGGAGCGCGGCTTCGCCCATGCGCTGCAGGTCATGCGGGTCCGGGCGCTGGCCGGAGAACGCCAGCTGTGGGTCGATATAGAACGCGCCGATGGCCACGAACAGCAGCAGCGGCAGCATTTTGCCGATCACCAGCACCACGCCGGTACGCGCGGCCGAGCGCACGCCGATGATGTTGACGCCGGTGAGGAAGCCCAGCGACACCACGATCACCGCGATGCGGCCCATGCCGGCGCCGGCCCACAGCCAGAAGCGCGCGACCGCATCGGCCAGTGCATTACTCAGTGCGGCCGCCGAACTGATGCGGGTCAACCAGATCATCCAGCCGATCTCGAACCCGGCGAATCGCCCGAACGCCTCGCGTGCATACAGGTAGCTGCCACCGGGTTCATCGAAGTAGCTGGCGGCCTGCGCGTAGCACAGCACCAGCAGCGCGACCACGATGCCGGCGGCGACCACGCCCCACAGGCTGAAGGGACCGAGCAGGGCGACGGTGGCGGCCGGCAGCAGGTAGATGCCGCTGCCGATCACATCGTTGATCGACAGGCCGACGATCTGCCAGCGGCTGACCGCGCGCTGCAGCTGCGGTTCGTCCTGCGCGCTCAACGGGCGTCTCCACTCAGTGCGGGCAGTTGCCACTGGGCCTGCAGGCGCGTGTACTCGGCACGCGGCAGCAGGACGAAGCGCGGCGCATCCTGCGGCCGCAGCCAGTTCAGCAGGGCCTGCATGCGCACCTGCGGCATGGCGGTGCAGCCGGCTGTGGCCTCGCCGGGCTGGCGCCACAGGTGGGCGAAGATGCAGCTGCCTTTGCCGGGCTGGTTGTCCGGGTTGTGGGCGATCACGAAGCCTTCCTGGTAACGCACGTCGCCCTTGTTGTGCAGGTCCAGCCGCATGGGCTCGGTGGAGCCCTTGACCGCTGCACTGCCGACCTTCTTCTCATCGACGATGCGGTTGTAGAACGGTGAACCGGGTACGTCCATGCAGTAGCTGCTGTCCAGCATCGGCTGGTAGGGCATTGCGGTACCCGGGCGGGTGACGGCATAGCCGAACGCACTGCCGAGCGCGAACACGCCCGCAGGGCTGCGGCCATCGCCTTCCTGTTTCTGCGGGCCGTCGGCCTGCGCCGGGTGCAGGCCCAGGCCCCAGGCACTGCCAGTGCGGCCGAGCGCCACCGGGAACGCCTGTCCATGCGCGTGCCAGCCCTTGCCATCGCGCACATAGGCCTGCAGCTGGCCCTGGGTGCTGTCCCAGCCATCGCTGGTGACCACGATCAGCTGGCGCGCACCATCCAGCGGCGCGGCGTGGACGGACACCGCCGCAGCAAGCAGCAGCGCAGCGGTAGCGAGGCGAACCAGCGATTTCATCAACAGGTGCTCCGGTCAGGAATCCAGCAGGTGGTCGATCCGCTCCAGGTTCACCGCCAGCTGCTGCTGGCGATCCGGATTGGTGTGGCAGAGCAGCACGAACAGGAAATCGAGCAGGGCGTGCATGGCGCTACGGTACAGCAGCTGCGCGACCTGCGGCGTGCGATCGTGCGCACACACCACCAGCGCAGCATCAGCATGCGCGCGCAGCGGGTTGGCGGTGTGGCGGGTGATGGAAATCACCTTGCCACCCATGTCCTGGAATTGCCGTGACAGCTGCGAAAGCTGGGGCAGGTTGCCGAACTCGGAGAACATCAGCAGCGCATCGCCCGGGCGTGCGGCCGACAGATTGGCCAGCATCAGGATCGGGTCGGTATGCGGCACTACCAGCAGGCCGAGCAGTGACAGCCGCATGGCGAACTCGCGGGCGAACAGGCCATCGTCACCCAGGCCATGGACGAACAGCTTCGGTGCGCCGTCGAGCAGCTGCACGATGCGCTCGATTTCCTCGCGTGGGTTGGCCTGGCGGGTTTCCTCTTCGGCCTGCGCCTTGCTGCGGCGCAGGGCGTCGCCCAGGCGCAGGTAGTCATCGCCGCTGTCGGGTTCGCTGGGGGCCTGTTGTGGATTGGCACCGGCGCGAGCCACGTCCTGGCCGATCGAGTACTTCAGGTCCGGGTAGCCCTTGAAGCCGAGCTTCTGGCTGAACTTCACCACGCTGGACTGGCTGATGCCCAACGCGCTGGCCAGCTGCTGGGACGAGTAGTCGCGCAGCAGGTGGGCGTTGTCGAGGATGAAGTCGGCGATGCGGCGCTCGATGGCCGACATCTGCCCGCGCTCGGAGCGAATCTTCAGCAGGGGCGGCATGCGGGGTGTCCGAGGGGCGTGCGTTGGAGCATAGGGGAACGCGTTGCGGTTGGCAGCGTAGAGCAGGTCATGGAGTGGGTCGGGCGGGTGGGGTTTGCAGGGGACGCCGTGAATCCGTCCATGGAGGCTTGGCCGCGCTTGCTCGTTTGCGCTGTCCTGCGCAAACGGCAAGACCGGGGTTGGGCGTCCTGCCCAACCCGCCCGAGGCATGCCTCGGGCCCATGGCGCGGACACCCCTGCAAGCCCCACCCGCCCGACCCCGAACAGATCGCGCGCGTGCCAGCCGCGAAGGGAATACGGGGTAGAGCAGAAGCAAGAGCAAAAGCATCCACGCATGGCGTGGATCTACAGGATGCAGTTGTTGCCTTTAACGTTGAGTCCGCCTTCAAGCGAGCCGAGCACCGCAGGTCCGGCGAGGGCGAAGAGGCGCGGGTGTCTGAGCGTAGCGAGTTCCTGCGCCGTCCCTCGACGGGCCGAGGAGCGCAGGGAACCGGTGCATAGCACCGGCTCGCAGCCGGCGGAGCGTTTCTTCTGGTTACTTTTCTTTTCGCGAAAAGAAAAGTAACGCCCGACCCAACGTCAGTGGCAGGCCAGGCCAGCCGCAAGGCAGAAGTCACCCCAGCATCTCCAGCCCACGCACTTCGGTGATGCCCAACCCCGGCACGTCGCTGATGCTGATCTCCGATTCGTTGAAATGCACGCCGCCGCTGACCGGGTCGAACTGGCCCAGCGAGGGGCCGTCGAGGTCGACCTTGGTGATCACATCGCTCTTGGCCACCGCCAGGTGCACGGCGGCGGCGACGCTGATGCTGGATTCAATCATGCAGCCGATCATGCACGGCACGCCGTAGATGCCGGCGATGTCGGCGATGCGGATCGCGTTGGACAGGCCGCCGGTCTTCATCAGCTTGATGTTGATGATGTCGGCCGCGCGCTGCTGGATCAGGTCCATCACCTGGCTGGGGCTGAACACGCTTTCGTCGGCCATCACCGGCGTGTTGACGCGGTCGGTGACGTACTTCAGGCCACTGATGTCCGCCGCCTTCACCGGCTGCTCCAGCAGCTCCAGTACCACGCCGGCCTCTTCCAGCGTGCGCATCGCATGCACCGCCTGCTTGGCGGTCCAGCCCTGGTTGGCGTCCAGGCGCAGCAGGGCGCGGCCTTCCACCGCCGCATGGATCGCCTTGACCCGTTCGATGTCCAGGCCGATGTCCTTGCCGACTTTGATTTTCAGCGACTCGAAGCCGCGTTCGATCGCTGAAAGCGAGTCGGCCACCATCTTGTCGATGTAGTCCACGCTGATGGTGATGTCGGTAGTAATCACCGGGTCGCCGCCACCGAGCATCTGGTACAGCGGCGCACCGTGCAGCTGCGCCCACAGGTCGTACAGCGCGATTTCCACCGCGGCCTTGGCGCTGGTGTTGCGCTCCATCGCGGTCTGCACCAGCGTGCACAGATGGTTGAGGTTGACCACGTCCTGGCCGATCAGGCGCGGGGCGATGAAGTGGCGGATCGCTTCGATGATCGAGCCGTGCGTATCGCCGGTGATCACCGCAGTGGCCGGGGCTTCACCGTAACCGGTGTGGCCGGTGTCGGTGCGGATCAGAACCACCACGTCTTCCACGGTTTCCACCGTGCGCAGGGCAGTCTTGAACGGCGTCTTCAGCGGCACGCGCAGCATGCCCAGTTCGATGGCAGTGATCTTCATTCAGGAGTCTTGGCCCGCAGGCGCTGGATGTTGGTGATGCGGTCGATGTAGCGGACGGTATCGCTGGCCATCATCGGCTCCAGCGGCGTGACCGAAACACCATTGAGGTGGGCCTGTACGCGCGTGCCGTCGGTACCGAACCAGCTGCCGCCCGCCGTATCGTGGATCACCCAGGTGCGGCCGTCGACATGGCCGATGGCCATCATCACGTGCCCGGGAATGTAGACGAGGTCGCCCACCTGCAGGTCGGTGACGGCGCGGTCGCGTACCGCTTTGCCGTCCTTGCCGGTGAAGGGCAGGCGATCCAGCGCGGGGCTGACCGCCTGTGCACTGGTATTGCGCGGCAGCAGCACGCCGAAGCTGCGGTAGATCTCGGAAACGAACCCGCTGCAGTCGCGGGTGTCGTAGTCGTGGCCCCATCCGTAGCGTTCGCCCAGGAACTTGAAGGCCTGCTGCAGCAGCAGGCGCGGGGTCAGCGGCAGGTAGTCGGCGGCGGTGTCCTGCGAGCGCGGCAGCAGCGCCGGCACCAGCTTCAGGCGCCCGTTGGCCTCGCGCACCGGCAGCTGCACCACCCACGACGCGTGCGCCTGCTGGCCGTTCACGGGTTCTGAAGCGGGCCAGTCGGCCAGCACCGGCAGGCGCACGCCCATGTCCAGCTGCAGGCGCGAGACGCGCGGTTCCTCCGGGGTGTAGGCGGTCTGCGCGGTGGCGCCGGTGACGATGCGGTACGGGCCCTTCGTGCCATAGCCGAGCACCGTGGCCTTGTCGCCGCTGGCGATGGCATCGGCCTCGATCCATGCGCTGTAGCGCTCGCTGTGCACGAACAGCCAACGGCCATCGGTACTGCGATGGACCACCGCGACCTTGTCGCCGGGGAACAGTGCCGATTCCTGGAAGCGGTCGATGTCGGTGTCACCGGCAGTGCTGAAGACCCGCTCGCGGGTGGGGAAGGTACGCAGTGCCGCGCGCTTCACCACCAGCCCGTAGGCCGGTGCCACCTGGGCAGGAATCGCATCGAGGCCGAGGTTGGCTTCGATCGCGCTGCGCAGTGCGGTCGCGATCGCCTGGCCCTTGTCGTTGTAGAGGGCGCGGGTGGGCCAACTCGACAGCGCGGTGATGCTGGCACGCACCGTCGCTGCATCAAGCTGGGCGGGCAGTGCGGCGATGTCCTGGATGTGGCTGTCCTGTGCCCGCATCCGCGCGTTCTGTGCTTCGATCTGCGCGCGATTCAGGATCGGCGCATCGGCGTTGTCCAGGCGCGCGGCCCAGTATTGCGGGGTCAGGTAGGCCTCGTGCAGGCCGATCACATAGGGCAGCGGTGCGCCGGGATCGGGTGCCACGGGAGGCTGTGCAAAGGCCGGGGCGGCCAGCAGGCACAGGGCCAGGGTCAACCGGCGCGGCCAACGCCGGCGCGGTTCGCGGGAAGCCAGGCTCATGCGGTGCACACCCTCCTCGAATGCCTGTTGGAATATTTATTCCTTTTGGCTTCGAAATCAAGAATAAATTATTGACCAGCATCCCGGCCCGTGTTACACAGCCGTTACCACCCGCGCTGGGGAAGTGTCGCTGTGGAGTCTGCCGTTCGCAAACCGTGTCTGCCTGCCGCCGCCGGTCTCTGTGCCGCGCTGCTGCTGTGGGTGTCGGCCGCGCACGCAGCAGACGAGCGCAGCAGCCAGCAGCGCGCGCGAGGAGTGCAGGTGATCGACCTGGTCGACAGCGGCCGTTTCCGCGACGCCGATGCGTTGCTGGCCACTGCACCCGCCGCCACAGACGAGCCGTTCCAGCGCGAGCGCATGCGCCGCATCCGCCTGGATTTTTCCCTCGACGAAACCGCCGCGAAGGCCGCCGTGCGCCGCTGGATTCCCGGCCTCACCGACGAGGAATTCGCGCGCTGGGACCAGCTCGGCCTGATTGAACACCTCGATATCGACGGCACGCGCTGGTACTTCAAGCGCGCACCGTCGAACCTGTTCCTGCTCAGCGATGAGGCACGCGCGCGCCGCCGCGCGGATGCACCGGTGCCGGCGCCGGGCCCGAACGAGGTGCTCAATGCACATCACGCGCACGTGCTTGCCGCGGCCCAGCAGAGTGGGCAGGCGTCGGTACTGCCGCAGCGCATTGAATTCACCCAGTCGCTCACGGTGAAAGCCGAGGCCGTACCGGCCGGCGAAACCGTGCGCGCCTGGATTCCGTACCCGCGCGAGATTCCGGGCCAGCAGGAGCAGGTGCAGTGGCTGGGCAGCGCGCCCGGTAAGGCACGCATGGCGCCAGCCAGCACCCTGCAGCGCACCGCTTATCTGGAAGCCAAAGCGGTGGCCGGGCAGCCGACCCGCTTCGAGATCCGCTACGCGGTGACGATCTTCGCGCGGCATACCGCGATCGATCCCGCCAAGGTGCAGGCCACACCGAACGATCCCGCATTGAAGCCCTACCTGGCTGAACAGCTGCCGCATGTGCGCTTCACCCCCGCGCTGAAGCTGTTCTCCGACCAGGTGCTGCAGGGCGAGGCGCGCCCGTATGAAGTAGTGCGCAAGCTGTTCGCAGCGGTCGATCGCATTCCATGGGCGGGCGCGCGCGAATACTCCACGCTCAGCAACATCAGCGATTACGCCCTGCGCGCTGGCCATGCCGACTGCGGCCAGCAGACCCTGCTGCTGATCGCATTGCTACGCATGAACGGCATTCCCGCGCGCTGGCAGTCGGGGATGGTGTTCTCCGACGATGGCAGTGGCTACAACAACCTGCATGATTGGGGGCAGGTCTACCTGGCGCCCTACGGCTGGTTGCCGATGGACGTGACCACCGGCGCGCTCGCCAGCGATGTGCCTGCACTGCGCAATTTCTATCTGGGTGGCCTCGACGGCTACCGCATCGCCTTCAACGACGATTTCGGCCAGCCCTTCGTGCCGGCCAAGCAGCATTACCGCTCGGAAACGGTCGACTCGCAGCGCGGCGAGGCCGAGTGGGCAGGCGGCAACCTGTACTTCGACCAATGGAGCTACGACTTCCAGTGGCGGGTACTGCCAGCCGGGCAACGCTAGCGCGACACATCGCAACTCATACCATTCAATTCTTGCAGGAGAGAGCAGGGGATGAAGGCTTACAGCATCAAGCGGGCGGCGTTGTGCGTCGCCCTCGGGGCGTGTCTGGGCGTAGTGCTGCCCGGCATCGCGATGGCACAGAACGTGAGCGGTGCAGTCGCCGGCCGTGCAACCGCCGGTGACCAGGTGACCGTGGTCAGCAGCAGCACCGGCCTGACCCGTACCGTCACCGTTGGCGCCGATGGCAGCTACCGCCTCGGCCAGCTGCCGGTAGGTGACTACCAGCTGCAGCTCAGCCGCGATGGCCAGAAACTGGGCGATCAGGTTGCTGTCAGTGTGGCGGTAGGTGGTACCACCACGGTCAACCTGGCCAGTGGCGGCGGCGTCACCAATCTTGATGCCCTGCAGGTGGTCGGCACCCGAGTGGTCAACCGCGTGGACGTCTACTCCACCGAGACATCCTTCAACATCAACCGCCAGGAAATCTCGCGGTTGCCGGTGGCGCAGGACCTGTCTGCGGTCGCGCTGATGGCGCCGGGCGTGGTCGGCGGCAACTCGTCATTCGGTGGCCTGTCGTTCGCCGGTTCATCGGTGGCCGAGAATGCGGTCTTCATCAACGGCCTGAATGTCACCGACATGTACACCCGTCGTGGCTTCAGCACTGCGCCATTTGCGTTCTTCAAGGAATTCCAGGTCAAGACCGGTGGCTACTCGGTCGAGTTCGGGCGCTCCACCGGCGGCGTGATCAATGCGGTAACCCGTTCGGGCAGCAACGAATTCGAAGGCGGCGTGGAAGTCACCGCTGAACCCAGTGCATGGCGCTCCAGCGGCGGCGATCACTTCCATCGTGATGGAACCCCGCATTCTTATGGCAGCCGCGACAACAACTCCTTCCTGAAGACCAACGTGTGGGGCTCCGGCCCGATCATCAAAGACAAGCTGTTCCTGTTCGCGATGTACGAAGACCGCAGCGACAAGGGACACAACACTTCGTCCGATGGCAGCACCTGGTTCAAGAATGATTCCGGCAACGGCTTCTGGGGCACCAAGCTGGACTGGAACATCAACGACAACCACAGCCTGGCGCTGCTGGCGTTCTCGGATGAGGGCGATGTCACCAATGCGTCGTACGGCTACAACTGGAACGCCGACCAGCTCGGCGCCTGGGGCGGCGATTCGGTCACCGAGACCGGCGGCCGCAACTGGTCGGCCACCTACACCGGCCACTTCGGCCAGAACTTCACCGCCCGTGCCATGGTCGGCCAGAACAACCAGCGTGCGTTCACCAATTCGTCGTTGGACCAGGCCTGCAGCCCGGTGTTCACCGACAGTACGTATGGCCCGCGACTGGGCAAGCTGCAGGGTCTTCGTGCCGGCTGCCATCCTACCGGTACGGCGGTGGCCGAGCGTGACGATACCCGTGACGTGGCGCGACTGGACTTCGAATGGCAGCTGGGTGATCACCTGCTGCGCTTCGGTGTCGACCGCGAGTTGATGACCACCAAGCAATCCACACGCTACCCCGGTCCGACCGAACTGAGCTATACCGCCTACGTGGCGCGACCGGGCGATGAAGTCTGGGATGGCGCCAACGCCTACGTGCCGGCGGGCGTTACCGAAATGCTGCGTGCGCGAAACCGCAAATCGGGCGGCACGTTCGAGACTGAAGCCAATGCCTTCTACGTGGAGGACATCTGGAACATCACGCCGAACCTGATGCTCAACCTCGGCGTGCGCTGGGACCGTTTCGAAAACCGCACTGCCGCCGGCAAGGCGTTCATCAAGATGGACGACCTGATCGCGCCACGTGTCGGCTTCTCGTGGGACATGCGCGGTGACGGCAGCACCAAGCTGTTCGGCAACGCTGGCCGCTACTACCTGCCGGTCACCAACAACATCAACGTGAACTTCGCCGGTGGCCTCACTGACGAATACAGCTACTACGTGCTCAACGGCTGGGAGCGGAAAACCTCGCCGACAGGCTCACCGTACATGGCACCGATCGTCGGCCAGCAGATCGGCCCGACCGACACCCGCATGAACACCGGCGGTGCCGACCTGCGCCAGAGTGTGGATCGCGACCTCAAGGCGGTCTACCAGGACGAGTACATCCTGGGCTTCCAGAACATGATCAACCAGGCATGGTCGTGGGGCGTCAACGCCACCTATCGACGGATGACCCGTGCGCTGGACGACATCCGCATCAATTACACCCCGTGCGGCCCGACCCCGAGCACGCTGTGGCCGATCGCCAACCCGGGCGAGAGCCTGACGATCTGGGGTGATAAGAGCATCGGCTGCGCCAACGAGGGCTGGATCACCATCGATACCGCCAACAGCGGTTATCGCAAGGGTGGCAGCGGCGAGGTGATCGGTTACTCCAAGCCCAAGCGCACCTACAAGGCACTGGAGTTCCAGATCGACCGTGCATGGGACGAGAAGTGGATGTTCAACGCGTCCTACCTGTGGTCGAAGAGCGAGGGCAATTTCGAAGGCCCTGTGAATTCCGATACCAACTACGGCGACACGGGCATGGTTCAGTTCTGGGACCATCCGGCCACCAACGAGCGCTATGGCGTGCTGTTCAACGACTTCCGCCACCAGTTCAAGCTGCGTGCCGCTTACGCGCTGAACAAGCAATGGTCGTTCGGAACCACGCTGCAGGTGCAGTCCGGTGGTCCGATCACGGCCTACGGCGTGATGTGGCCAAACGATTCCATCGCCGGTGGTAGTACCTCCAGCGAAGGTAGCGGTGGTGGCACCGGCTGGCTGTGCGTGGCCAACTGTTCCGGTCCGTACAACCAGCGGCAGTTCGAGTACAGCCCACGCGGTGCGTTCGGTCGCCTGCCGTGGACCTGGACCATGGGCGCCAATGTGACCTGGCGTTTGCCGGTGGAGGGCATCGACCTCAGTGCACGGCTGTCGGTGTACAACCTGTTCAACAACCAGAAGACCATCAACGTGCACCAGCGCTATGAAGCGCAGCCCGGCCAGTACCGCGAGGCGACGTTCGGCACCGGGACGCGCTGGCAGGCCCCGCGCTACACCCAGCTGGTGGTGACCTGGAACTTCTGAGGCCACGATCCGCGCCGTCCACCGTGACGGCGCGGGCAATGGAAGGGCTGCGCGCATGTACCACCTGCTGATCGTCGCGGCGGCACTGGCCGCACCGTCCGCTTCGGCGACCGACATCGCCTCCCTCGATGCCGACGTCGCCGCCGTGGTCCAGCACGAGCACCTGCCTGGGCTGGCCATGGCGGTGGTCGAGCAGGGGCGTGTGGTGTACCAGCATGCCGAGGGCGCGCGCGGCGATGGCGGCCATATCGACCAGGACACGCTGTTCAAGATCGCCTCCAACAGCAAGGCGATGACCGCCGCGCTGCTGGCGCGGCTGGTGCAGCAGGGCAAGCTGCGCTGGGAGGATCCGGTGCGGCGGCATCTGCCGGGCTTCCGCATGCACGATGCGTGGGTGGGCGAGCAGATGCAGGTGCGCGACCTGCTGATCCACAACAGCGGCCTGGGCCTGGGCGCCGGTGACCTGATGCTGTGGCCGGAACCGAACACGTTCACCCGCGCCGACATCATTGCCGGGCTGGCGCACCTGAAGCCGGTCAGTAGTTTTCGCAGCCACTACGCCTACGACAACCTGATGTATGTGGTGGCAGGTGAAGTGGCGGCGGCGGCGGGTGGCAGGCCGTATGACCAGCTGATGCGCGAGCAGGTGTTCGAGCCACTGGGCATGACGCGCTGCCAGGTGGGGGCGTGGTCGGTGAAGCGCGTGGGCAACGTGGCGCAGCCGCATGCCCGGCGCGGTGATCGCAATAATAAAGTGGTGAACGCCGATGGAGCGATCAGCCCGGACCAACCCTCGATGGCGGCTGGGGGCATCCGCTGTTCGTTGCGCGACATGACGCGCTGGATGCAGGTGCTGCTGGATCCTGCGCTGGTGCCGGAATGGCTGGGCGCTGAGCAGCGCCGCACGCTGTGGACCCTGCACATGCCCATGCCGCTGGGCGAGCGCCAGCGGCGCTGGGACAACGCGCATTTCTACGGTTATGGGTATGGCTGGCGCGTGTCGGACATGGACGGGCAGTGGAAGGTGGCCCACACCGGCACGCTGTCGGGCATGTATTCGTCGCTGGCGCTGCTGCCCGACCGCAGGGTGGGCGTGGTGATGCTGATCAACGGCGAAGGCGAGGATGCGCGCACCGCGCTGATGCAGGCCACGCTGAAGCGCTTCACCGCACCCGACGATGCACGCCCGGCGATGGAATACCTGGCCGAACTGAAGGCGGACCAGGCCGCTCGTGCGGCAACCGGGCATCAGCGACCTGTGACTTCATCTGCGCAGCGACTCGCGGCTTCCGATCTGCAGCGCTGGCAGGGCCGCTACACCGATCCCTGGCTGGGCCCGGCCTCGCTGTGCCCGGGCAAGGACGGCCTGCGCTTCAGCGTCGACAAGTCGCCAGCGCTGCAGGCGGCCGTGCTGAAGTTGCAGGGGCGCTGGCTGCTGCGCTGGGATACGCTTGGCGACGAAGCGCAGGCGTGGTTGCAGCCAGGCGAGGGCCCGGTACCGACGCTGGACCTGCGCGCCATCGATCCGGACATCGACTTCAGCTATGACTTCCAGGACCTGCATTTCACTCGTACTGGCGACTGCGCTGGCAGCGACCGCCAGCGCCGCTGAGCCACCGCGTGTTTCACCGGCCACCGACGCGGCCAGCGCTGGTTTGGTGGAGATCCGCACGTTGTCGCCAGGCATCGACATGGACATCCGCTACGCCGGCGCCAATAACTTCACCGGCGCGCGCGTGCCCGGCTACGAGGCGTCGTCCTGCTACCTGCTGGCGCCGGTGGCGAAAGCGCTGGCGCAGGTGGAACAGGATCTGCGCGCTCAGGGTTTCGGCCTGCGGCTCTACGATTGCTATCGGCCGGTGCGTTCGGTGCAGGCCTTCATGGCCTGGGTGAACGATCCGCGCGAGCTCTCGCGCAAGGCGCAGCAGTATCCGGACCTGGACAAGCCGCGCCTGCTGGCCGATGGCTACATCGCCGAACGCTCCGGCCACAGCCGCGGTGCCACGGTGGATCTGGGCCTGCTGGATTGCCGCAGCAGAGCATGTACGCCGCTGGACATGGGCACCGACTTCGATTTCTTCGGGCCACGCGCGCATACGCAGACGAGCGGGCTGAGTGAGACGCAGCAGGCGAACCGGCGGCAACTGGTGCAGGCAATGGCACGGCGTGGTTTCGTGAACTATCCGCAGGAGTGGTGGCACTACACGTTCCAGCCCGAACCGGATCCCGGCACCGCGTACGACGTCCCAGTGCGGTAGGGGTATCGGCAGGGCTGCGCCCTGCACCTGCAGAGGCAACTGCAACGGCCGAAGCAACAGCTGGCATTCCGTGGGATGGCTGGGTGGGTCCGGTTGCGTGGGACGCTGCAAGTCCCCCTCCGGGGTCCGGCCCAGCCGCTGGCGGCTGTGCGTTCGGGCGCTTGCGAAGCAGTGCTTCGCAAGCAAAGCGCCCTCACCCATGTAAGCTCGGTCGCCGCTTGCTCGTGCGCGCAGTCCTGCACGCACGGCAAGGCCAGGGTTGGGCGTCCTGCCCAACCCGCCCGAGGCATGCCTCCGGCCCATGCGGCTCACGCCCCCGCAACCGGACCCACCCAGCCTTCGACAATTCCCCGCGCGGTCCGTTGTAGAGCCGAGCCCATGCTCGGCTGCTCTTTGTTCAATCGTCGAGATATTCGATTTCGAGAGATTCACCCACGCATGGCGTGGATCTACCGTGGCTGCCGGATTGGGTCCGGGGCAGATCCCTTACACTGGCCGCCATCCCACCGCTGCCCACCCGATGAACCTTCCCCTGCACTTCGGCCTGCTCGGTACCCTGGAAGCGGGCGCCATCGCCCTGCTGGTCGGGCTGCTGGTGTACTTCCTGTGGTCGCAGCTGTGCCGGCTCCTGCACTGGACAGTCGGCCACGCGATCGGCTGGTCCTGCGTCATCGCCGTGATCATCTCCGCCGGCATCGATGCATGGAAGCTGTTCTACATGGGCATCGTGCGGCTGGAATCCCCACTGTACGCGCGCCTGTTCCTCGCCACCATCCATGATCCGAACGAACTCGGCAGCCGCGTGGTGCTGGAAATCGCCGGCGCGCTCGCCGGTGTTGCCCTCGGCTGGGTGTTGTTCAGTTCGCGGTCATCGGCACAGAACGTCGACTGACGCAGGTTTTTCGTTGGTTGCCGGTTAAATCCGGCAGCGCTGAATGCGCATCTTATGAGCTGCTCACTTGCTGCTAACCACCGCGCTAAAGCATGCATGGGGGCGAGTGGTTAATCGTGCGTGTTGACGCCGGTCGCGTGGCAAAATCGATTCAGAAACGCGGTGGCAGGGTAGGTGCTGTGCGGAGACAACATGCCGCGCAACACCACCCAATTGGTAGGAGACACCCCTGATGACTATTCGCAACCGCAAGCCCCTGATCGCCCTGATCGTCGCCGCCGGCAGCGTGCTGGCCATTCCGGCGATGGCCCAGTCGGCCAAGCAGCAGGCCGCGCAGGCACAGAACGAAGCCGCCCAGGCGCAGCAGTCGGCGGCACAGGCAGGGCAGGCGGCTGACCAGGCGACCAATGCGGCCGCCGCGGCATCGGCGCAGGCCAATGGCGGTGGCCAGACCTGGGCCAGCATCGATACCGATGGCAACGGCACCATCAGCAAGACCGAGGCACAGGTGAACGCGGGCCTGGCCCAGGTGTTCGACCAGGCCGATACCAACAAGGACGGCGAACTGAGCGCCGATGAGTACAAGGCCTACGTGGCCGCGCAGCAGGCCGGTGCGGGTGCTGGCGCGGCCCAGGGCCGCTGATCCACACCTGATTCGGGAAGACCGGTGCATGGGGACCCGGGCGGCTGCGGCCGCCCGGGTTTTTCTCGTCATCGCCACCCCTGTATCCTTGGCCGATGAACACCTCCACGCCTGCGCCGTCGCGCGCCATCGGCCTGGTCGGTTTTGACGGTGACGATACGCTGTGGAAGAGCGAGGACTACTACCGCAAGGCCGAGCAGGATTACCTTGACCTGCTGTCGCGCTACGTCGACGTGCATGACACCCAGACCGCGCGCCACCTGCTGGAAGTGCAGCAGCGCCACCTGGGCACCTTCGGCTACGGCGTGAAGAGCATGACCCTGTCGATGATCGAAGCGGCCATCGACATCACCGCTCAGCGTATCGGGGCCAAGGACATCCAGCGCATTCTGGATATCGGCCACGACACCCTGCGCCATCCGGTCGAGCTGATCGACGGTGTGCGCGAAGCCGTGGCGGCCATCGCCGAGCACTACCCGGTGGTGCTGATCACCAAGGGCGACCTGTTCCACCAGGAAGCCAAGATCAAGGTCGCCAACCTGGGCGAGCTGTTCCCGCGCATCGAGATCGTCTCGGAGAAGGACCCGGAAACCTACGCCCGCGTGCTGGCCGAATTCGATCTGCCGATGCAGCGCTTCGTGATGGTCGGCAACTCGCTGCGTTCGGACATCGAGCCGGTGGTCACCCTCGGTGGCTGGGGCGTGCATACCCCGTATGCAGTGACCTGGGCACACGAGACCCAGCACGGCGTGGCCGACGATGAACCGCGCATGGTCACCGCCGATACCGCCCACGACTGGCCGGCCGCACTGGCGGCGATCGAAGCCAAGGCCGCTGCGGCCGCCTGACAGGGCCCGGCGGCTGCGGCAGAATCGGGGCATGAATTACCGACTGCGCGTGTTGCTGTTGTCCCTGCTGCTGGTGCCGGCCACCGTGCTGGCCCAGCAGACCGCCGAGCGTTCGGCAGCCTACGAGGTGGCAACCGGCGACAGCTGGGTTGATGCCCAGCTGCAGGACATCAACCATTACGCCGAACGCTACCCGGATGCCTTTCTCGATGAGGTCTCGCGCTATGCCGACGTGCCGCGTGGCTACATCAGCGCGCTGTTCACCACCCACGGTTGTCAGGCTGGGGATATCTACTTCGCCTGTTTCTGGGCCAAGGCCAGCGGCCAGACCTGCCGTGAGAGCGTGCGCGCCTTCAGCCAGGACCCGGAGGGCGGCTGGGAGGCGGTGGTGAAGCGCATGCCCACCACGCCGGACAACCTGCATTACCGCGCCGTGCGCCATGCCATCGTGGCCAGCTACCAGCACTGGGACCGGCCGATCACCCTGGATGCCACCCTCAGGCGCCAGTTGAAGCGGTAGCGCCGGGCCAAGCCCGGCGAGCGCGCAGCGCGGCCTTGGGATCCGCCGGGCATGGCCCGGCGCTACCGATGTTTCATGTTGCTCTGCATATCGCCGCCGCCACGCACTCCGGCGACAATACGGGTTCGAGCTGTTCCCCGTTCCCGTAATCGAGTGACTGATGAGCGCCTCTTTCGTTTCGCCTGATGTGATCCGCCGCCTGTTCGCACAGGCCATGTCCCGCATGTACCGCACCGAAGTGCCGTTGTACGGCACGCTGGTGGAACTGGTGGAGCGGATCAACGCGCAGGTGCTGGAGCAGGACCCGGCGCTGGCCGCGCAGCTGCAGCGCAACGACGAGCGCGCACGCCTGGATGAAGAGCGCCACGGCGCGATCCGCGTCGGCACCGTGCAGGAACTGGCGACGCTGCGCCGCCTGTTCGCCGTGATGGGCATGTACCCGGTCGGCTACTACGACCTGTCGGTCGCGGGCGTGCCGGTGCATTCCACCGCGTTCCGCCCGCTTACCGGCGCCGCGCTGGCGCAGAACCCGTTCCGCGTGTTCACCTCGCTGCTGCGCCTGGAGCTGATCGAAGACGAAGCGCTGCGTGCCGAATCGGCGAAGATCCTTGCGCGCCGCCGCATCTTCACCGAGGGCGCGCTGGCACTGATCGACCAGGCCGAGCGTGACGGTGGCCTGGCGCAGGCCGATGCCGAGCGCTTCGTCGAGCAAGCACTGGAAACCTTCCGTTGGCACGGCGATGCCACGGTCGACCTGCCGACCTACCACGCGCTGCACAACGCGCATCGGCTGGTGGCCGACGTGGTCAGTTTCCGCGGCCCGCACATCAATCACCTGACCCCGCGCACGCTGGACATCGACGCTGCGCAGGCGGCGATGATCGAACACGGCATGGCGGCCAAGGCGGTGATCGAAGGCCCGCCGCGCCGCGCCTGCCCGATCCTGCTGCGCCAGACCAGCTTCAAGGCGCTGGAAGAGGCAGTGCATTTCCCGGACGCGGAAGGTGGCGATGCCGGCACGCATACCGCGCGCTTCGGCGAGATCGAACAGCGCGGCCTTGCGCTGACCCCGAAGGGCCGCGCGCTGTACGACCAGCTGCTGTCGCAGGCACGCGATGCCGGTGGCGAAGGCAGCACCGGCGGCGACTACGGCCAGCGCCTGCAGGCGGTGTTCGCCAGCTTCCCGGATGACCATGACACGCTGCGCCAGGAAGGACTGGGCTATTACCGCTACCAGCTGACCGACGCCGGCCGTGCCGCGCCCGAGCGCGTGGCGGATCTGCCGGCTGAAGTGCTGGTGGCCGCGGGCCTGGCGACGGCCGACCCGATCGTCTACGAGGATTTCCTGCCGGTCAGCGCCGCGGGCATCTTCCAGTCGAACCTGGGCGGCGAAGAACAGCGCGCGTATGCCGCGCACGCCAACCGCGAGGCCTTCGAGCAGGCGCTGGGCGTGGCGGTGAATGACGAGTTCGAGATCTACGAGCGGCTGCAGGCGGAATCGCTGGCGGCGCTGCGCGCCTGATCGGCACCGCTTTGGTGCGCGTGGTGGGTGCGGACCAAGGTCCGCACCCACTGGAAGCTGGTAGCGCCGGGCCATGCCCGGCGAACCGAGAATAAGCAGCCCTTCATCGTGCCGGTATCCAGCCAGCGCTGGTGCCACGACAGCGCTTCCGGCAGCAGGTGCGGGGTGTGCTTGCCGTAGCTTTCGCGGCTGGCACGATCGAAGTAATCCTGCAGCTGCGGGCGGAAATCCGGGTGCGCGCAGTTGTCGATCAGCACCTGCGCGCGCTTGCGCGGGGTCAGGCCACGCAGGTCGGCCAGGCCCTGTTCGGTGACGATCACCGACACGTCGTGCTCGGTGTGATCGACATGGCTGGCCATCGGCACGATCGCCGAGATGGTGCCGTTCTTTGCAGTGGACGGGCTCAGGAACGCCGACAGGAAACCGTTGCGGGCAAAGTCACCCGAACCGCCAATGCCGTTCATGATCCTCGTGCCTATCACGTGCGTCGAATTGACGTTGCCATAGATGTCCACTTCGATCATGCCGTTCATGCCGATGCAGCCCAGGCGGCGCACCAGTTCGGGGTGGTTGGAGATCTCCTGCGTGCGCATGATGATGCGCTCGCGGTAGAAATCGATGTTCTCCTTGAACGTCTCGTTGGCCTGTGGGCTCAGCGCAAAACCCGTGCACGAGGCATAGCTCAGCACGCCGTCGCGCAGCAGGTCGAGCATGCCGTCCTGGATCACCTCGGTGAACGCAGCCAGGTCGCGGAAACCGCTCTTGGCCAGGCCGGCCAGCACCGCGTTGGGGATGTTGCCCACGCCCGACTGCAGCGGCAGCAGGTTCGGCGGCAGGCGGCCCTTCTTCACCTCGTGCTTGAGGAACTCGATCAGGTGCGAGGCGATCTGTTCGCTGGTTGCATCGATCGGGCTGAACGGGCTGTTGCGGTCCGGGCCGTTGGTACGCACCACGGCCACGATCTTGTCCGGGTCGCAGCGCAGCGCGGTGTCGCCGATGCGGTCGTTGGCGTTCACCAGCGGAATCGGCTTGCGGTGCGGCGGCAGCGCGGTGCCGTAGTAGATGTCGTGCATGCCGTCGACGCCGGCCGGCTGCCATTCGTTGACCTCGACGATCACCTTCTTGGCCAGGTCCAACCAGGTCTTGTTGTTGCCGACCGAGGTGGAGGGCACCAGCGAGCCATCTTCGCGGATGGCCGAGACTTCGATCACCGCAGTATCGATCTCGCCGTAGAAGCCGAACCACACGTGCTGGGCCACGTGGCTGAGGTGGATGTCGATGTAATCCAGCTTGCCCTCGTTGATGCGGTTGCGTGCATCCGGGTCGCTCTGGAACGGCATGCGCATGGCGATGCCATCAGCCTTGGCCAGCGCGCCATCGAGTTCCGGCGCGGTGGAGGCGCCGGTCATCAGGCTGATCTGGAAGGGCTGGCCCTGGGCATGCACCGATTCGATGCGGCGGGCCAGTTCCACGGGAACGGCCTTGGGATACCCGGAGCCGGTAAAGCCGCTCATGGCCACGGTTTCACCGGGCTGGATCAGCGCGGCTGCGGCCTCTGCGGAGACCACGCGGTCACGGAGACGCGCGTTGGCGATGCGATCAACAGACATGACGACACGTGTTGCTGGGGGGAATTCCGATTATCGGCCATCCTCATCCGTACGGGGGGTTCTACCTTCGTGGAATGGCTTTTCACCGGAGGGCTCACCCATACCCGCCGGTTTTGTTTTGCAGTGCAGCGTGCAAAGTGCTTTCGCAGCCCGCACGATGGCCCTGCATCCCGACGTGGGGGAGGGAGCAGAGCCCGCTGGCAGTTCGCTGCAAGCGGGCTTTTTTATTGCCTGTCATCCAGTATGAATACGCGGCACCCCTTCAGGGTCGGATCCTTTTGCCAAGGGCAAAAGGCTCTGACCCCACCCGCGGCATCAAGCGGCGGCATCTCGGGGGCAGAGCCCTTCGCCGTTGGCAAAGGGATCCGACCCCGCGAGAATCAGGGCATGACCCTCGCCCCCGCCGAACTGTCCGCCGCCCTCCAGCCCGTTGTCGACCGCGCCCTGACGCGCCTGGCCCAGGTCCTGCCCGAGCCCGTTCCTGCCGAGCTGCTGCCGCTGCTGACCCGGCTGGCGGTGACCAGTGACTTCGCGCTGGACACCCTCGTGCGGCAACCGGCGCTGCTGGCGCAGCTGGCCGCGCCCGGTTGCCCGCCGATCCCGGCGCCGGTGCTCGATCCGCTGCAGCCCAGCGACTGGCCGGCGCAGATACGGCGCTGGCGCACCGCCATGTCCACGCGGCTGATCTGGCGCGACCTGGCCGGCCTCGACGACGTGCCGCAGACCCTCGCCGGCGCCACCGCTTTGGCCGAAGACTGCCTGCGGCTGGCACTGGACGCCCTGCAGCAGGAATTCGCCCAACGCCACGGCGTGGTCCGCGATGGCGAAGGCACCCCACAGCAGCTGGTGGTGTTCGGCCTCGGCAAGCTCGGCGGTGGCGAGCTCAACTTCAGTTCCGATGTGGACCTGGTCTACGCCTACCCGCACGGCGGCGAATCCGACGGCGCGCGCGCGCTGGCCGCCGAAGAGTATTTCGCACGCCTCGGCCAGCGCCTGGCCAAGCTGCTGGACGAAACCACGGTCGACGGCTTCAGCCACCGCGTCGACCTGCGCCTGCGCCCGTTCGGCAGCGCCGGCCGCGTCGCGCTGTCGTTCGCGGCGATGGACCAGTATTTCCAGCGCGAAGGCCGCGACTGGGAACGTTATGCCTGGCTGAAGGCGCGCGCGGTGGCCGGCGACATCGCCGCCGGTGAAGCGTGGCTGCAGACCCTGCGCCCGTTCGTGTACCGCCGCTACCTGGATTTCACCGCACTGGACGGCCTGCGGGAGATGAAGGCAGCAATCACCGCCGAAGTCGCGCGCCGCGAACTGCACGACGACATCAAGCGTGGCGCCGGTGGCATCCGCGAAATCGAGTTCCTGTGCCAGGCGCTGCAGCTGATCCGCGGTGGTCGCGAACCGGCACTGCGCGAACGCCGCCTGCTGGTGGCGCTGGACGCGCTGGTCGCCGCCGGGCAGATCGCCCCCGAAGATGGCAGCGCGCTGCGCGAGGCCTACCTGTTCCTGCGCCGGCTGGAAAACCGCCTGCAGATGCTGCGCGATACACAGACCCACGTGCTGCCCAGCGATGCGCTGGATCGCGAGCGCATCGCCGTCGGCCTCGGCTATCCGGACTGGGACGTGCTGTGCGCGGCGCTGGCCGTGCAGCAGGCACGGGTCAGTACCGAGTTCGCCGCGCTGCTGGCGCCGCGCAAGGGCCAGGCCGCGCCCGATGCACTGGCCAACTACTGGCGCAGCTTGCCCGACGGCAGCAACGCACCGCTGCTGGCCGAAGCCGGCTTCCTCGATGCCAACGGCGCTGACCAGTCGCTGCGCGATTTCGCTCAAAGCACCGGCGTGAAGTCGTTGTCCGACGCAGCGCGCGCACGCCTGGACCGTGTGCTGCCGGCGCTGCTGCATGCCGCCACGCGTTCACCGCAGCCGGATGCCGCGCTCAAGCGCGTGCTTGGCCTGCTGCAGGCGGTGCTGCGCCGGACCAGTTATCTCGCGCTGCTGGACGAACAACCGAGTGCATTGGCGCGCTTGGTCGATGTGCTGGCGCGCAGTGCGCTGCTGGCCGAACGCCTGGCGGCGTATCCGCTGCTGTTGGACGAACTGCTGGACGTGCGCGTGTCCGGGCCGATGCCCGATGCCGCCGGCATGCTGGCCGAGTGCCAGCAGGTGCTGGCGGTGGAAGATCCCGAATCTGCGCTGCGCTGGCTCAACGAGACGCGGCTGGCGCTCAGCTTCCGCATGGCGATGGCCACGCTGGACGGGCGCCAGGGGGCGGTGGACAGCACCCGGCAACTGGCCGAGCTGGCACAGGCGGTGGTGGTCACCGTGCTGGCAATGGCCGAGGCGGACATGCGCGCCGCACACGGCGAGATTCCCGGTGGCCGCTTCGCGGTCATCGGCTACGGCAGCCTGGGTGGCCTGGAACTGGGCTTCGGCTCCGATCTGGACCTGGTGTTCCTGCACGACAATCCGGCCGGCGTGGACGCCAGCGACGGCGCGCGTCCGCTGGAGCCGGGGCGCTGGTATGCGCGCCTGGCGCAGAAGGTGATGGCGCTGCTCGGTGCGGTCACTGCTGCGGGCCGCCTGTACGACATCGACGTGCGCCTGCGCCCGGACGGTGGCAAGGGTTCGCTGGTGTCTTCGTTGGCCAGCTACACCGAATACCAGCGCGAACGCGCATGGACCTGGGAACACCAGGCCTTGGTGCGCGCACGCGGCGTGGCCGGTGATGCCAGCCTGCTGGCCGACTTCGAACAGGTGCGTGCGCAGACGCTGGGACGTGAGCGCGATCCGGCCACGCTGTATGCCGATGTGCTGAAGATGCGTGGACGCATGCGCACCGAGCTGGACCGCAGCGATGCCGCGCGGCTGGACCTGAAGCAGGGTGCCGGTGGCGTAGTGGACCTGGAGTTCCTGCTGCAGACCGGCGTGCTGGCGCGCAGCGCGCAGCATGGGGCGCTGCTGCAACCACGCGATACGCCGTCGTTGATCGACGCGTTGGCGGTTGTCGGTTTCCTGCCGGAAGACACCGCAGAGGCGCTGCATGGCGCACATGCCACGTTGCTGGACGTAGGCCTGGCCTGCACGCTGGATCGACGTCCGCGACTGGCACCGACCACGCCCGCGATTGAAGAGGCGTGTGCCGCGATTACGGCAGCGTGCAGAGCCGCGGAGTTGCCGTTCGGGTGAGTGGGTGCACCCATTAGCGCAATTGCCCGGGGATGATCCGCTGTTGGTAGGTGCCGACCGTTGGTCGGCACAATCTGTCAGCGGTGATGAACTCTGATGGAGCGTGCCGACCAACGGTCGGTACCTACCAGAGCATGTGCGGTCAGCTGGTGGCGCGCAGCGGCGCCATCTTCCACAACAGCGCGCGGAACGGGGCCAGCAGGCACACGCCGATCGCCAGCTTCACCGCCAGGTCGCCGGCGGCCCAGCTCACCCACGGCAGGGCGGAGCCGGCAAACGCGATCGACCAGAAAATGGTGGTATCCACCGTCGCACTGCAGGTGGTGGCCACCATCGGCGCGCGCCACCAGCTGCCACGGCGCAGGCGGTCGAACACGGTGATGTCCAGCAGCTGCGCCACGATGAACGCCGAGCACGAGGCAATAGCAATGCGCGGCGTGGCCACCCAGATCGACAGCAGTACCGCCACCGCGAAACCGATCCACGCCACGCGGCGCGCCGGGCCCGGGCCGAAGCGGCGGTTGATCAGGTTGCTGACCAGGAACGCCACCGGATAGCTGAAGGCACCCCAGGTCAGCCAGTCATTGATCGGGTACTGCACCAGTACGTTGGACAGCAGCACCACTGCGCCCATCGCCAGCACCGCCAGCACCAGGGCGCGCGGGGTCAGCGGGGCAAACACAGGGGCAGGACGCACGGACATGGCGAGCCAGGGGGACAAAGGGGATCGCCCATTATCCGCCCGGCCCGCGGCAAAGCCAAAACCGGTCGTTCAGCTTTACAGCACCTCGCTCATCACGTCGCCGGCGGCGTAGGCGGTCGGCACATAGGCCAGCGCCTGGCCCTGCGCGCTCTTCACGGTCCAGCCGGCACCGGCGTCGGTCGGGTCGAAGCGCACCTGCTGGCCAACGACGAAGCCGGCGACCGGGTCATCGCCTGCAGCCGCCGGCCATTGCAGCGTTGCGGTCTGGTCGGCCTTGCCAGGTACCTGCAGGTGCACCTGGCGATCACCCGCTGGCGTGGTGGCGACCTGCTTCACCTCCATCGGCGGCAGCGGAACCGCCGGTGTGCGTGCGGCGACCTTGCCGTTGCGCTCGCTGGCCTTGAACGGGGCCTTGGACAGTTCGGCCAATCCCATCGACGTGGCCAACGGAATCGACAGCACGATCAGCGACGTGACCAGCACGCTGGTCTGGCCGCTGTTCAACTGTGGCGCGGCGCCGGCATGGACGGTGGGCACCACCAGCGCCGAAAGCAGCAGGGCAGTGGCGGGAACGCGCAGGCAACGGAACATGGAGACCTCCTGGTCAGGGTGGGGACGGCGGCTCAGCGCCGGGTATCGAAGATGTCGCGCGGGCCGGTGGCCTCGGGCAGGTATTCCAGCGGGCGGCCCTGGTTGTCCTTCAGCTGCCAGCCCTGGTCGTTGCCAGTGGGCTCGAAGTTCACGGTCTGGCCCACGGTGAACTGCACGGCCGGATCGCCGATGCCGCGCGGGTACTGCATCGACGCGGTGTTCTGCGGGTCGTTGGCATCACGCAGCAGCACTTCGCGGCGGCCGTCGACGGTGGTGGCGATGGCGCTCACCTGCATCTGCGGCAGCTTGATCTGCTGCGGGCGCGCCAGCGGCTGGCCAGCATCGGCGGCATCCTGGGCTTCCTTCGCCGCCGCCGCACGGGCCGAGTTCACCATCTGCGAGGACATCTCCAGGCTCGGCCCCTGCGGACCCGGGTCATGGATGATCACGATGCGGCGCTCTGCATGAGCGGCCGTGGACCAGGCCAGGCTCGCGACGATCAGCATCGGCATCAGGAAGGCAGGCAGGGTGCGCATGTCGTTCTCCTTGCTGGATTCAGGGCGTGGCGGCGGCAGCACCGGCCACCGGCACATGGGGGATCACCAGTTCCTGCTGCAGTTGGCTGCGCTGGTGCAGGAAGTCGAATACCGATTCCACCGTCACCACCGAATAGTTGCCGGAGATGCGTTCGCCGGCCGGATGGTCGGTGGTGGTGGCGTTGGCCACGAACAGGCGCGCACCCACGCGCTTGCCGAGGCCGATATGCAGCACGCTGGGCTGGTACTTCTGCTGGCGCAGCCACTGCTGGGCCTGTTCGCGCTTGACGATGGCCGGCGCGCCTTCGGCCTGCGCCATTGCCGCGGCCAGCACCTCCAGCACCCACTGGTTGGAGTTCTGGTAGTCGGTGGCGAACGGGTAGGCGACCACGTTGTACCTGGTCTCGTGCAGCGCCTTGGGCTGGATCGAGGGCGACACCAGCATCGCCTTCAACGCGGCACGCAGCGGCGCCGCCGGCACGCCGATGCGCAGGTCGGTATGGCCGCCGCTCTCGCCGACGAAGTTGCCCAGCCCTTCGTGGTACAGCTGCGAGCTGTCGGTCTTGCAGCGGTTGAGCAGGTGCATCGCGCGCCAGCGGCCATCGTCCTCGCGCAGCAGGAAGGCCAGGTGGCTGTGTCGCAGGCCATAGCGGCTCAGATCCTGGCCACCGCGTGCGGCGACCACCACGTCCACATCGGGCAGCGCATCCAGGCGCTCGGCGGTGGTCCAGGCCACGTCCAGCATCGCCGCCTGCGACGCCACGCTCGGGTAGCGCTCGCGGCACTCGGTGCTGTTGGCCCATGCCGGTGCGGTCGCCAGCAGGCTGGCGATCAGCAGGGCGGCGCGGGGCAGGCGGGAGAAACGATCCATGTCGATACCTTCAACGGCGGGCAGGCCCGCGCGCCGATCATACGCCGCTCAGCGCAGCGGGCGGTCCACGCCCTTGCGCTTGAGTTCCCTGTCGCAGGCATCGCTGATCGGCGCGATCGGCAGCGGCGGGCGCTCGCCAGTCTTCGGATCGCGCAAGGCCGGTTGTTCGCGATACGCGTCCAGCTGCTGCTGGCACTGGTAGGAAATCGGGTCCAGTTCGGTGGGCGCGGTGGAGCAGGCAGCGAGCAGGGTCAGGGGCAGCAGGAGCAGGGTGCGCATGAAGACGTTCAGCGTGATGGGGGAAGCTGGACTCTAACGGTGCGGGCGGATCGAAATGTTCAGAAATCGCTGCGCACCCGGCACCACCGTGATGCCGGGCGCCCAGGATTGCCGGCCAGCGGCCGGCACTACCCCAATGCCAGGCGCTGCTTCACTTCTGCCGCTACCCGAGCGGTCTCGCGCAGCGGCTCGATGCGGTCGTACTGCCAGTCCAGCCAGTGCGCCTGCAACCGCCCGCGCTCGCGCAGCTGCTGCTGGAAGCGCGCAAGCCGACCCTGCGCGGTATCGGCCAGCGCCACCATCACCGGCATGCGCGTGGCGCAGGCTTCAGACAGCAGGTTCACCGAATCGGGCGACACCACCACGCGGTTGGCCCAGCCGAGCAGGCCGCCATAGGGATTGGTGCCGTCGCCGCCGTCGCCCCAGATCACGTGCGGCAGGTCCGCGAAGGTCGCGCGCAGGATCTCGGCCAAGGCGGGCGGCGTGCGTCGCGAGGTGGTGGCCAGCAGGCTGCCGCCCTCGCTGTGGATCTGGTCGGCCAGCGCGCGGAACACACCGACCATCGACGTTTCATCCCACGGCGCCAGCGGCGTCGGTCCACCCACCAGCAGCGCGGTGCGCGGGCCGGGCAGGGTGCTGAAGCCGGCGAACGCGGCGCGGCCCCAGGCCAGCCAGTCATCGTCCACCGGGTTGAGGCTGCCGAGCAGGGTCAGCACGTTGCTGCCGCGCAGGGCGTCGTGTTCGGGCACCACCACCACATCCCAATGGCGAGCGTTGATGCGCGGGTCGAGGATCTGCACCACCTGGCTGCCACGGGCGCGCAGCACGCGCAGGGCGCCAGCGGCCTGGCGGCCACAACCGATCGCCAGCGCCGGGGCATCGGCAGCCAGCGTCGCGAAGGCCTCGCCGTAGCCATTCACATCGCCGGGCAGGCGACGCGGCGACAGCCAGCGCCAGGGCGCGCGGGGCTGCAGGACCAGCGGCCGATGGGTGCCCTGGCGCAGCGCCGAGGCCAGCGCAACCGCCTGGCGGACATTGCCTGCGCGGCCGTCCGTGACCGTCCAAGGCGCGCTCGATCGTTTCACCATTGGCATTAATTCGTTTCAGCCCTGCTGGGTGTTGCAACAGTCGCGACACTCTACACTGCGGCTCGTCGATTCGCCCCGCGCCGCCCGCGGGCACTGACTTCCTTTCGCCGCCCTGGAGATCCACCGATGTCCCACGCGCTCGACGCTGCTGCCCTCGATCAGCTGTTCCGTACTGCCCGTACCCAGAACGCCTTTCTCGACAAGCCGGTTCCTGAGAGCCTGTTGAAGGAACTGTACGACCTGGTGAAGTGGGGCCCGACCGCCGCCAACACCACGCCGGCCCGCTTCGTCTTCGTCACCTCGAAGGAAGCCAAGGACAAGCTGGCCCCGGCCCTGTCCGAAGGCAACCTGGCCAAGACCATGGCCGCCCCGGTCACCGTCATCATCGGCTTCGACCTGGACTTCCACGAGAAGCTGCCGTACCTGTTCCCGCACACCGATGCCAAGGCCTGGTTCGATGGCCCGCAGGAAGGCCGCCACGAAGCCGCCATCCGCAACGGCAGCCTGCAGGGCGCCTACCTGATCCTGGCCGCACGCGCGCTGGGCCTGGATGCCGGCCCGATGTCGGGCTTCGACCCGGCCAAGGTGGACGAAGCCTTCTTCGCCGGCACCTCCATCAAGTCGAATTTCCTGGTCAACCTGGGTTACGGTGACTCGGCGGGCTTGTTCCCGCGTCTGCCGCGCCTGTCGTTCGACGAAGCGGCGCGCATCGCGTAAGTCGTTGTATCGGTTTCGGGCCCGCCGTCCCGCGGCGGGCTCTTGCTGCACCGTGTACCCACCCTACGATCCGGAGAGTTCCTGAGATGAGCGCCACCCGTAAACTGCTGCTGCCGCTGGCCCTGACCCTGGCCATCGCCGCCTGCTCCAAGCCGGCCGACACCGCTGCCCCGGCCGCCGATGCCGCCGCCCCGGCCACCACCGAGCAGGCCGCCACCCCGGCTGCCGATGCCGCCGCCGCTGCGCCGGCCGCCGAAGCGATCAAGATCGCCTCGGGCACCTACAAGCTGGACCCGACCCACACCGACGTGCTGGCCCAGTGGAGCCACTTCGGCTTCTCCAACCCGAGCGCGCACTTCGGCAACGTTGAAGGCACCCTGGTGTACAACGCCGAAGACGTGACCAAGTCCACCGTGGAAGTGAAGCTGCCGCTGAGCGGCCTGAACAGCTTCACCGCCAAGTTCGACGAGCACCTGAAGAGCGCCGACTTCTTCGACGCCGCCAAGTTCGCCGATGCCACCTTCAAGAGCACCAAGGTGGAAGCGGCCGGCACCAACAAGCTGACCGTCACCGGCGACCTGACCATCAAGGGCATCACCAAGCCGGTCACCCTGGACGTCACCGTCAACGGCGGCGGCGAGCACCCGATGGCCAAGGTTCCGGCCGCCGGCTTCGATGCCACCACCACCCTGAAGCGCAGCGATTTCGGCGTCGGCGCGTATGCCCCGAACGTCAGCGATGAAGTGAAGATCCGCATCACCACCGAAGCCACCGGCGAAAAGCCGGCGGCTTGATGCCCCAACTCACTCGTCGTGAGAAGGCAGAAGGCCCGCTGAAAAGCGGGCCTTCTTTTTGCGAATGCGATCCGCGTCGATGGCGCCCGGAAACTCCGCACTGCGCGGAAAGCCGCTTTGGTAGAGTCGACTGTTAGTCGACTGCTCTCCGCGGGATGCCAAAACCCCGCGCTGCGCGCGCGAGTCGACTAACAGTCGACTCTACCGCTGGCCGGTTCCATCACGCGCTGGTCGGTTCCATCACATCGTGCGCGGCGCGCTCAGCGCAGCGCGCCCAACCATGCCACGCACGTTTCGCTCGGGCTCTGCTTGGCCTTCACCGTCATCCCGCTCACGCGCACGAAGGTCTGCGCTGCCTGCGCCACTACCTGGCGGGCGATCAACGCGGCCTGCTTGGTCGCGGCCTGCTGCTTGCGCAGCTGCACGATGTGCACCGACGGCCGGCCCACCGGTGCGTACTTCTGGTCGCGGCGCAGCACATCGGCCACCTGCGCCACTTCGAACTCGGCCTGCAGGTAGCGGTGCTGTGCTTCCACCAGCTCGCGCAGCGGCGTGCGCAGGGCTTTGGTGTCGGCGAAGGCGGCCAGCGCCGCATCGCAGGCGGCGTCATCGGCAAAGCGGGTACGCAGCGCGTCCACGCTGGCCAGGGTCAGTTTGGCCATGTGGGCCTCGTTGCTGCAGGAAAGGAGCGCGATTGTCGCATTGCTTGGCGGCTGATGCGTTGAACCGGGCGGCGGAATACCTGTAGAGCCGAGCCCACGCTCGGCTCATCGCGCGTAGCGCGAGGGTTCGCCGATCGCGGAACGAAGAGCAGCCGAGCATTGGCTCGGCTCTACAATGGCCCGCTGTATCACCCACGGAAGTGCGCGAAGGTCTGCTGTGCGGCATGGTGGAAGACACGCTGGTGGAACGGGCCGGTACCCTCGGCCTGGAACCGGAAGTGGTGCGCGAGGCGCTGACCATGCACGTGGATGAGCTGCTGCACACCCGTGGCGTGCTGCGGCTGGTGAAGGCGCAGATCAACGGCATGATGCCCGGCGTGTACTTCGGGCTGCTGCTGCCGGTGCTGATCATCGCCCTGCTGGTGGCGCTGGAAATATGGGCCGCGAAGCGGTTCGGGTGGACGCGGCAGGGGGCGCCCAGTGCTCTTGTAGAGCCGAGCCCACGCTCGGCTCATCGCGCGTAGCGCGAGGGTGAATCGAAAAGCAGCCGAGCGTGGGCTCGGCTCTACATGGTCAAGGGCGTGCGGACCAACGGTCCGCACCCACCCAGGAAGGTGCGTCAAAGGCGTGCGGACCAACGGTCCGCACCCACCAAGCAGGGTCCGCACCCACCGGCTGCCCGGTCAATCGCCGTCGGTTTCGTCCGGGTGGGCCTTCCAGTAGCCGGTCGAGCGGATCCAGTCGCGTGGCACGCCCAGGTGGCCTTCGATGAACTTGCGCATCATCCGCGCGCGGCGCGATTCGGTGGCGATCCAGTAGAAGACATCACCTTCCGGGGCCTCGAAGTCGGTCAGCATGTCTTCCAGCAGCGTGCTGCTGGCCGCCGGGAAGCCGTTGCGTTCCAGCCAGTGGATGCGCACGTTCTCGTACTGCGGCAGGTCCTGGCGCTCGGCTTCATCGCTCACTTCGATGAAGGCCTGCACCTCGGCATCCTCCGGCAGCACGTCCAGCCAGCGGGCGATGGCTGGCAACGCAGTCTCATCGCCGATCAGCACATAGGCGTCGTAGGTGTCGGCCACCACGAACGAACCGCGCGGGCCACCGATTACCAGCACGTCGCCCGGCTGCGCGCGCTCGGCCCACGGCCCGGCAATGCCCTGGTCGTGCAGCACGAAGTCGATGGCCAGCTCGCCGGTCTCGTGGTCCCACCAGCGCGGGGTGTAGTCGCGGGCGGGCGAGGGCTCCTTGCCGTCCGGGTAGCTGCGGCCTTCGGCGGTCAGCACCGGCAGCACCATCTCGCCCGCAGCGTTGGGGAAGAACAGCTTGATGTGGTCGTCGGCGCCGGGCGAATCGAAGCCGGCCAGCGCGTCGCCACCCAGCACGATGCGGCGCATGTGCGGGGTGACCTCTTCAGTGCGCAGCACGGTCAGTTCACGGAAGCGCACATCCAGGCGCAGGCGCGTGTTGTTATGTTCGGTCATGGGGTTACCTGTAAAGGTGTCGCGCGGGGGCGCGCGGCGTAGGGGAGACCTGGCTGGATTCAGTCTGGCTGGGTCGTTGAAAGCGGTGATGCCTCGCTACCGGCGGTACCGTTGAGCAGGGCAGACGCCCGCGTCAGCAGCGCCGCCACTTCGTCCGCCTCGCCCTCGGCCCAGCGGCCGTGGTGGTGCACCAGTGCCCGCTTGAACTCGCGCAGGGCGCAGGCCAGCGGCGGCGGCAGCGAGGCCTTGGTGATCTCGCGGGCGCGGTCGAAAGCACGTCGCTGCGCTAGGCGCACCTGGGTGCGCTGCACCTTCAGCTCGAACTCGCCGGCGGCGGTGATGCGGAAGATCCGCTTGCCATCCACTTCCTCGGCCTCGATCCAGCCGGCCTGCTCGAAGCTGGCCAGCAGCGGGTACATGGTGCCGGCGCTGGGCGTATAGGCCTGCATGAACTGGTTGCTGATCAGCTGCATCAGCTCGTAGCCATGGCGCGGCTGCTCGCCGATCAGGGCCAGCACCAGCAGGCGCAGGTCGCCGCGGCTGAGCACGCGCGGCTGACCGTTGCGACGGGGCACCGCCGAATCGGTGGAACGGGCTCTGGGAGAGGGGCTTCGGCTCATTTCGATATATCGGTAAACGAGTGTGCAAACGATATATCGATATGTCGAAAGCGACAACACCCGATCCGGCCACAAGCAGGTGCAATTTGGGCCACGGCCAGCCCCACCCACAGCAAAAGGGGCGCCCCTTGCGAGGCGCCCCGGCGATGCTGTGGAAGGGAGCAGGGCCACCGGGCCCATCACTCACGGACCACCTTGGGCCCACGGCCAGCGGCAATCCAGAGGCAGGTGCGACACGTTGTCGCCGGTTCAGTGCCGAAGCCCGAACGGCGCCCACCGTGGCCCCGGCGCTGCCCTACAACCGTCATCGGCAGCGGTAACACTGCGTCCTGCACATGGGCGCAGCGGCCCGCAAGCGACAGCCCGCGCAGCCGCCAAGGCCCGCCGCAGGGCCGTCAAGGGCGCTTGCAAGCCCCTTGCGGACACTGGCCGGTTGCATCCATACGCCTGCGTAGCCAAGTGACGAAAGCCCTTGGTGCGCTACACTTTGCGGTCTAGAAATCTATACAACAGTCGCGCGCGTGCGTGCGGTTATGGGAGCGCTAATGAACTGGTTGAACGAGGTGCTGAACAACGACCCGAATCCTGTGGAAACCCAGGAGTGGATCGAGTCGTTGAAGGCCGTTATTGATGTCGAGGGCTCCGAGCGCGCGCATCAGCTGCTGGAAGGCATGGTGGAACTGACCCGTCGTTCGGGCGCCTACCTGCCGTTCTCTCCCACCACCGAGTACGTCAACACCATCGAGCCGCAGCTCGAGGCCAAGAGCCCGGGCAATGCCGAGCTGGAATGGCGCATCCGTTCGATCATCCGCTGGAACGCGATGGCCACCGTGGTCCGCGCCAACCGCAAGCCGGGTGACCTGGGCGGCCACATCGCCTCGTTCGCCTCCGGCGCCACCCTGTACGACGTGGGCTTCAACCACTTCTGGCGCGCCCCGAGCGAGAACCACCCGGGCGACCTGCTGTTCATCCAGGGCCACAGCGCCCCGGGCATCTACGCGCGTTCCTTCCTGGAAGGCCGCATCAGCGAAGATCAGCTGGACAAGTTCCGCATGGAAGTGGACGGCGGCGGCCTGTCCTCGTACCCGCACCCGTGGCTGATGCCGGACTACTGGCAGACCCCTACCGTGTCGATGGGCCTGGGCCCGCTGGCCGCCATCTACCAGGCGCAGTTCATGCGCTACCTGGAAAACCGTGGCCTGATCGAGAAGTCCGACCGCAAGGTGTGGTGCTTCATCGGCGACGGCGAGAGCGACGAGCCGGAAACCCTGGGTGCCATCGCCCTGGCCGGCCGTGAAGGCCTGGACAACCTGATCTTCGTGGTGAACTGCAACCTGCAGCGCCTGGACGGTCCGGTGCGCGGCAACGGCAAGATCATCCAGGAACTGGAAGGCGTGTTCCGTGGCGGCGGCTGGAACGTGATCAAGCTGCTGTGGGGCGGTTACTGGGATGCCCTGCTGGCCAAGGACACCAATGGCGTCCTGAAGAAGCTGATGATGGAAACCGTCGACGGCGAATACCAGAACTGCAAGGCCTTCGGCGGCGCGTATACCCGCGAGCATTTCTTCGGCAAGTACCCGGAAACCGCCGCGATGGTGGCCGGCCTGAGCGACGACGACATCTGGCGCCTGAACCGTGGTGGCCACGACCCGCACAAGGTGTACGCCGCCTACCACCAGGCCGTGAACACCAAGGGCATGCCGACCGTCATCCTGGCCAAGACCGTGAAGGGTTACGGCATGGGCAGCGCCGGTGAAGCGCTGAACCCGACCCACCAGACCAAGAAGCTGGACGACGAAGCGGTGCGCCACTTCCGCGACCGCTTCAACATTCCGGTGACCGACGCGCAGCTGGCCGACGGCCAAGTGCCGTTCTACCACCCGGGCCCGGATTCGCCGGAAGTGCAGTACCTGCAGGAACGCCGTGCCGCGCTGGGCGGCTACCTGCCGCAGCGCCGCCGCAAGGCTGACAAAACCTTCGTGGCGCCGAAGCTGGAAGCCTACGACCGCCTGCTGAAGAGCAGCGGCGAGCGCAGCTACTCCACCACCATGGCGTTCGTGCAGAGCCTGAACATCACCCTGCGTGACAAGGAACTGGGCCCGCACATCGTGCCGATCGTGGCCGACGAAGCCCGTACCTTCGGTATGGAAGGCCTGTTCCGCCAGATCGGCATCTACGCGCCGTTCGGCCAGAAGTACAAGCCGGTCGACGCCGACCAGCTGATGTTCTACCGCGAAGACCAGAGCGGCCAGGTGCTGCAGCAGGGCATCAGCGAGCCGGGTGCGATCAGCTCGTGGATGGCCGCCGGTACCAGCTACTCGGTCAGCAACGTGCCGATGCTGCCGTTCTACATCTACTACTCGATGTTCGGCTTCCAGCGCGTGGGCGACATCGCCTGGCAGGCCGCCGACATGCGTACCCGCGGCTTCCTGCTGGGTGGCACCGCCGGCCGCACCACGCTGAACGGTGAAGGCCTGCAGCACGAGGATGGCTTCAGCCATCTGGTGGCCGGTGGCATCCCGAACGTGCGCAGCTACGACCCGACCTTCGGCTTCGAAGTGACGGTGATCCTGCAGCACGGCACCAAGCGCATGATGGAAGACCAGGTGGACGAGTATTACTACGTCACCCTGATGAACGAAAACTACACCCACCCGGAAATGCCGGAAGGTGCGGCCGAAGGCATCGTCAAGGGCATGTACCTGTTGACCGACGCCGGCAAGCCGAAGAAGGGCGAGCTGCGCGTGCAGCTGCTGGGTTCGGGCACCATCCTGCGCGAAGCCATTGCTGCCGCCGAGCTGCTGGACAAGGACTTCGGCGTGACTGCCGACATCTGGAGCTGCCCGAGCTTCAACGAACTGCGTCGCGATGGTTTCGACGTGGAACGTGCCAACCGCCTGCATCCGGAAGGTGAGCAGCGCAAGGCCTACGTGACCGAGCTGCTGGAAGGCCGCCAGGGCCCGGCGATTGCCGCCACCGATTACGTGCGTGCGTATGCGGATCAGATCCGTGCGTTCGTGCCGATGTCGTACACGGTGCTGGGTACCGATGGGTTTGGTCGTTCGGATACGCGTGCGAACCTGCGCCGGTTCTTTGAGGTTGACCGGTACTACATCGCGCATGCCGCGATTGCGGCGTTGGCGAAGGAAGGGAAGATGACCGCGAAGGATGTGGCCCGGGCGATCAAGCAGTACAAGATTGATCCGGAGAAGGCTAATCCTGTTGGGGTTTGATTAGGTAGTTATCTTTCATTAAATGGGCGACCCGTGGGTCGCCCATTTTTTAGGGCTTGAATATGGATATTGAAGGCTATCTGACCGATCTATTCAAAGAGAAGACATCCGGGGCTTTTCTGTTCCTTGGCTCCGGTTTTTCCAGGCGCTACATCGGCTTGGAAGACTGGAAGGGGCTTTTGCAGCGCTTCTGTGCTCCAGGGAAGAAGTTCGAATACTATCTTTCCCGAGTTGATGGCGACTATCCAGAAGCGGCAAAGCTCCTGTCTGTCGATTTTAACGAAAGATGGTGGTCCGATCCCGAGTTTGAGGAAAGTCGCGCTCATTATGGTCAGAGCGTATCTACCAGTTCATCAGCCCTAAGGGTTGAGATCTGCAGATATCTGTCCTCACTTACTGATAAATTCCCGGATGGTGTGCTTCTTGGTGAAGAGGTTGAGATAGTTCGCAGGCTCAATGTCGATGGTGTTATTACCACTAATTGGGATTGTTTTGCCGAGCATCTTTTCCCTGATTATAAGGTCTACGTAGGACAGGGGGACTTGCTGTTCGCTAACCCGCAAGAGGTTGGTGAGATATATAAAATCCACGGCGGGTGCTCGGATCCTGAATCGCTGGTCCTGACCTCTGACGACTACGCACTATTCGCAAGCCGGAATCCGTACTTGGCTGCCAAGCTAATTACGGTATTTGTTGAACATCCCGTCGTGTTTATTGGGTATTCGCTATCTGATCCGAATATTCAGTCGATACTTAGATCTATTAGCTCATGCATAGGCAGTAAGAATGTTAGCAAGTTGAGAAAGAACTTAATATTCTTGCAGAGGCCTGAGGAAGAAGAGGGTGATTCAATTTCGGAATCCTATTACGCTTTGGATGCAGAGCAGATTCCAATTGTTCTCGTAAAAACACAAGATTTCTCGAAGGTTTATGCTGCGCTTGAGAAAACCAAGAGAAAAGTTCCTGCTCGTATATTGCGTTTTTGTAAGGATCAGATGTATGAAATTGTCAAGAGCGGTGACCCGGATAAGAAAATAAGCGTCATCGACATCGAGAACATCACTAAAACGGATGATGTTGAATTCTTGGTAGGCGTTGGAGTAATTGCTAAGGGCCTCTCCGCGGTCGGTTATGAGTCAATCCAGTTAGTGGATTTGCTCTCTGATCTGGTAATTCAGGATCGTCAGTACAGCGCTGATATGATACTCAAGAGTGTCATTAAGAGTGTCGGAAGAAATACCAGTAATGTTCCGGTTTTCAAGTATTTGAATGCTGCCGGAATTACGACAAAGGCTGATTTTAACAAGTCGGAGTATGATCTTAAGAAATGGGTTGAGCGGAGGATCGATGAGTTCCGTTCCAACGTTTACAAGAAGTCTTTCGCTAAGAAGTGTAAGGATATGGATATTCAGGATGTGATCGATGAATTTACCCCGGAGGTCGCGGCCGCATACATTCCATTCCTTTCTGCCGACAAGATCGATCTCGAAGTTCTTCGAGGTTTTCTTGAAGACAATTTTGATATTTTCAAGGCGGGATCGACTGGCTACGTGAGCTACTATAGAAAGCTTGCCTGCTTCTATGATCGGCTTCGATGGGGCTGGCGTTTTTGACGACGCCTTTTCTCCCAATCGCATGCGATCTTCCTTGCGTTTTCTTTCGAATTGGGCTGAATGACGAGCGAGAAGGATCTCGTGGTACGCGGATTCATTGAGGTATTACAAGAGAGGAGTCGATGACTCTCCTGGAATGTTCTGGTCTGAGGGACTGTGAGGCTTGATTGTCTCTACGTGAGAGCAGTCAAGCTGCCAACCGCTACTTGGTGACGTAATTGGCATTGTTCCATTAGGATTAGTACTGGGCCAATTTTTATGAGTCATGCATGGGACGCATCAACTCACCGATCGGACTGGATGGGTTTCGGATCGGTTCCGAGTACTCTCGTCAAGATGTCGCACATCTGGGCGGATTGCCTGTTCCAACGGAAATTTATGGCACTGCCTGGGCCGACGGCATCCTAGAACTCGAGAACGCTGTGTTGCTGTTCGTAACACTCGAGAAGGAAGGGGAAGCCGACTACCTCGACGTTTTCGACGGCACCGACTTCTACTGGGAAAGCCAGAATAGGAACAGTCAAAGCTCCCCGATCATCCGCAGGATCTCAGGCGGTTCGCCCACCTATCTGTTCGCGCGGATGAGGGCAAAGTTTCGCGGCGCCTCCAATGCGGTCCCATTCATCTACTGCGGCAAGCTCGACTTCGTGGCGATGGACGGGGAGCACCCTGTTACGTGCCTGTTCGATGCGGTCGACATTGGAACCGGTCATAGCGACAGCCTGGCTGAGATCCTGCAGTGGCGTCCTAGCGTCTCCCCAACCGAGTTCTCTGCGCGCCAGCTGCGACTGAAGGGTGACGGAAAGATTCTGCCGCCAGCAACCACAAAGTCCTTCGCTACTCCTACGCCCGCTGTGGCGAGTGGCCCGTTGATCTGGGAAGTCGTGCTCACCGATGGCGCCATACGCAACGGCTACATCTCAGTTGACCCCAGTTGGTCAGGCTTCGATGCAGCCATGCTGGGCCTTCCAGACGTAGCGTCAGGAAGAGAAGCTACCTTTACGTTCCCGAATGGCTATCAGATCACCTCCGATTTGCGGCCCAATGGACCAGGCTCAGCTCGCATCCGCGCACGTGTTGCGCCCGCGTTTAGGCGCCTTGGGGTAACAGCGGGCGATTCGCTGCTCATCATTCAAGAGACAAACGGGCAGTATCGAATTGAGGCACGCAAGGGCAGCCGAGACACGTTTGAGCTCGGCTACGTACGTCTGCGCGAACGCTTCCTCGCACGATTCCCCGGATTCACCGGCTTCTCTAAAGATCAGCGCTTGTTGCGGGAAACCAGCTACAAGCGGCAGTTGGTAGAGCAGTACCCCGCGATCATGCGTCCGGCGCTCAGGAGCGGACAGCCAGAGGAAATTTGGTCTGCGCTGCTCAAGCTGCTTAAGGTTCGCGTTGGCGTAGAGAACGTGCAACCTCAGAACATTGTTGGTTGGCGAATTGTCGCGCAATTGGCCGAGTTGCCAGAGGACGATCGAGTAGCGCTGGGTAGGGCGGTCCTCTCACTGCTTAGGAGGCGGGACGACAACGTTGCACTTGAGGCCTTCAATGAGTCCTTGTACAAGCTGAGCGCACCGCTACAGCCTGCCGGCCAACGGTCGCTTTCAAGCCTTCTGCTTACTCTAAAAGATCCGACTCGCTACTTTTTCATCAAGACCGGCCAGATGCGCCGTGCCTTGGGTCTGCTCGACCCGACCTTCGACTTCCGCAAGGGCGGCATGACCGTCGAAGAATGGGAGCGCATTCGTGCGCTCTCGAGCCGCCTCGCCGATCGACTGTCAGATGACGGCTGGCCGCCCTCAGACATGATCGACGTTCAGTCCTTCCTCTGGGTGGCCATCGCCTATGAGCAGGGCGACGGTGCAGAGGCTGAGGAGCAAGAAGATGAAGCTGTGGAACAGGATGACGATATGCAGGTGATGCACGCTCCCTCCAACACCATCCTCTATGGCCCACCCGGTACCGGCAAGACCTATGGTGTGGTGGATAAGGCTCTGGAGATCCTCGATCCGGAGTTGCTGGCCGCCATCAAGGGTCAGGGGGCTGGTGCGCGAGCCGTGCTCAAGCAACGCTTCGATGCGCTGCATGAAGAAGGACGCATCCGCTTCGTCACCTTCCACCAGAGCTTCGCTTATGAGGACTTCGTGGAGGGCCTGAAGGCTCGTGCAGGTGCAAGCGGTGCGCTCGAGTATGGCGTTGAGAACGGTGTCTTCCTCGAGCTTTGCATCGATGCGCAGCACAGCGACCTGCCATACGTACTCATCATCGACGAGATTAATCGGGGAAACATCGCCCGCATCTTCGGCGAGCTCATTACCCTCATTGAGCCCAGCAAGCGGCAGGGGATGGATGAAGCGTTGTCCGTTCGCTTGCCGTACTCCAAGCAAGATTTTGCGGTGCCAGCCAACTTGCACATCATTGGCACAATGAATACTGCGGACCGCTCGCTGGCTGCGATGGACGTAGCACTGCGCCGACGCTTCCGGTTCATCGAAATGCCGCCCCAGCCGGAGCTGCTTGATTGGGACGTCGACGGTATTCGCATGGGTGAACTGTTAAGCACCCTAAACAGTCGCATCGAAGTTCTGCTCGGCCGGGATCACCTCATCGGCCATGCGTACTTGATGGGCGCCAAAGATCTGCCTGGGCTGGCTGAGGCGTTCCGCCTGCGCATTCTGCCGTTGCTGCAGGAGTACTTCTTCGAAGACTGGCGTCGTATCGCTTGGGTGCTGAACGATGATGCTAAGCCGCAGGGTGAGCGCTTCTTGCGCCAGCGCGAGCTGCAGTTGAACCGCCTGTTTGCCCCGGAGGCACAGCTCGCACCTGACACCGCCAATTGGTATATCCATGAGTCAGCGTTCGAGCAGGCAGCCAGTTACAGGGGAATTCTCGTCGGCCAGGCAGACTGACCGATGGCTGTGCTGACTGTGCGCGAGTATGCGCGGATCGGCGTTTCAGAAGGCGGTCCGCAGCAGGAGGGGCTGGATGCCGCCTTCTTCCCGCAGGCGTCCTTTGACTGGCTCTGTGGTGAGTTCGAGCGCTTGCGCGCGGGCGGAGCGGCGCTCATGCAGCGCGATGGCGCACGCTGGCTGCGTCTGGACCAGTATGTAGGTGTAGTGGAATGTCCCGACGGCACCACATTGGAGGTGCTGCCGAAGCACGTTGCACATGTAGATGATGCGCTCGGCGCGAGGCGGTTGCTGCGCCGCATGCTATGCACCGTGCTAGACATCTCACCGAGGGAAGGTAGTCCTGCCGACGTGACTCTATTCGATACGCCATTAAATGAATGGGTCATGGGGCGATTCATCGGCGCGCTGGATGAACTACTAAAGCGCGGACTTCGCTTCGACTACACACGGGTCCGCGAGGAGCAGTTGTTCCTGCGTGGTCGCTTGGATATTTCGCGTCAGCTCCGTCAGTCGCCCACTCGTGCCCACGTCTTCAACATCGAGCACGATGTGTTTAGCGAGGACAGGCCTGAGAACCGGCTACTGCGCGTCGCCCTGGATCGCGTGTGTGCACGTACGCGCAACGCGGGAACCTGGAGACTTGCCCAGGAGTTGTCTACGCGTATGGCCAGCGTGCCACGAAGTACCCAGGTGGCTAACGATCTGCGCGCTTGGGGCAGCGACCGGCTGATGGCCCACTATCGTGAAGTCCGTCCGCTATGCGAGCTGATCTTGTCGGGCCAGAGCCCCTTGGCATTGGCGGGCGATTGGCGCAGCCCAAGCATGATGTTCCCCATGGAGCGGCTGTTTGAGCGCTACGTGGGCGCTTGCCTAGCGCGCCAGTTCGCGCCGGAGTGGCGGGTTGGCGGTGCAGCGTCGGAGTACCTGTGCAGCCATGGCGGGGCAAGCTGGTTCAATCTGATTCCAGATTTTCTGCTGCGACGAGGCGATGAGCTCCGCGTACTTGATACGAAGTGGAAGGTGCTGGATGCGACGGCCAGCGATGCGCGTGAGAAGTATGGGCTCAAACAATCCGACTTCTACCAGATGTTTGCCTACGGGCAGCGCTACCTGGGTGGAGCAGGGCAGTTGGCGCTGGTCTATCCGCAGCACGCGGGATTCACGCAGCCCCTTCCCGCATTTGATTTCAGCGCCGAACTACAGCTTTGGGTGTTGCCCTTTGATTTAGAGCGTGGATTGCTGGTGACGCCGGAACACTGGCGGCCGAATGGCAACATCCCTCCTCAAGTGAACCCACCCGCTGCGCATAGCAGCGAGCTCAGTAGCTGGGTTCCCTGAACTATCGGAGCCGGCCGCTCATGCACACGTGCTACTCCCGCACGTGCAACCGCTCACTCACCTGCGCAGTCAACGCCACACAAGCCATCTTCAACCCCTCCATCACCCGATCCCCCAGGTACTCCTCGGGCGCGCCGTTCTGCCGAGTCCGCTCCGCAGCCAGCATCAGCTCCGCCACCACGCGCAGCCCCGCCAGCGCGCAATCTGCATCTGCCAACTGAAGGCAGCGCCCAGGCAGTTGATGCCGCTCCGGCCACGGCTGGCCATCCGCCGCCGCACCGGTGCCGATGCGGTGCAGCGTGGCGACGAAGGAGTTTGGATCGGGTGAGGGTTCGCGCTCGGTCACGGCGTTGTCCGGATCGTAGTGCGCGTGCAGGGAACGGAAGTCCGATGTGTTCATGGCAATGCTCCGTACAGGACAGATAGCAGCGCCACCGATAAAGGTGGCGGACGGTGCGGGCTCGAAAACCGGTGAATACCCAAGCCGGCGGGCCCGAAGGCCCCCACGCACCGCCCGCCATGGAACGCGAACGGATTGCCAGCCGGCGCCATCCGAAGATGACGCCGACTGGCAAGCGTAAAGCACTGGGTATTCAGACGGGTTTTCGAGTCCCGCGCCACCCTTTTCCGGTGGCACGCCAAGAGATACCCGTACAGCTACCAAATGCCAAGAAACTGCAGAACCGGCGATTGCCAGTCCTGACGCTTTCGGCATTGTCGCACACGGTGTTAAGCCGGCAAGCGATTGCGCCGCAACGGTCTTGGAGGGCTTGGCGTTATTGGCCCCAAGTGCAGAACTGCTCGCAGTCTGGGCCATGGCGTAGGGCCAATCGCGACAGATTGAACCAGCGGTTCAGCCGGGCGGCGCCTCGGCCGGAGGCACGAAGCTCAAACGCACCCGAACCCGCGCATGCCGCGCGACGCCCTCAACCACGACCGGTTCGAAGCGCCACTGGTCCACTGCGGTAAAGGCCGCACGATCAAGCTCCCGCAGTCCGCTGGACCGCACCACCATCACGTTGGAAACCTGGCCCAGCTCATCCAGCTGAGCAACCAACAGCACCGCCATGGGCATCTGCAGCAAGGTATCGGGCGGGGTGGCAGGGGCCGTTGAATACACAACGGCAGGCGCCTGCTGCAGCTCGAAGGTGGGGTTGTCACCGCGCTCTACGAACACTTCAGTGGAAACCTGCGGGTCTGCCGCCATGGCCATGGCAGGTGTAGCGCCCAGCAGCATCAGAACGAGGTTCAGTGCCAGGGTGGTGTTCAAACGGGGCATACGTGGTTTCCATTCCGGTGCGCTGCCAGCATAGCGGCCATCCTCTGGCATGGCTTGCCTTGAATGCCGGCGCGCCGGACGGCTGCACGGTTCACACTGGCATGCCAGGCCGTGGCCACAGCGCATCGTCGCGCTCCAGGTCGTAGTCGTTGCCGAACGCCAGTGCGGCCTCGCGCGGAGGCAGATCTGCGTAGCAACCCAGCAGGTACTCATCCATGCCGGCATCGCGATGGTCGATGGCGAACAGGTGGAGGAGCTCGTTGTCGAAGGCTTCCAGCCATGTGGGGTCGATTCTGATCATGGGCATCCTCCAGTGAGAAGAGGAGTGTGGCTGCGATGGGTCTCACACGGCGGGACGCGCCGTCGGCGGTCCGAAAAATTTGATTGTGGTCCGATTGCGTACCAATGCATGCCAGAGTAAAAGAGGACCGTAGTTACCCATCGCAACACCCATAGGAAAGGAGACCCATGGCTGCCATCGAAGACAATGACGCGCTGTTCGATTCTCAGTTGATCATCGGTCCCACGATCGTTGCGGGAAGCAACCTGCTTCGCCATCTGCAGGCGGCGGGCGAGTTCGACATCAACTCTGCACACAATTGGCTGTACCTGCCCATTGAGCAGGCGTTCGCAGATGAGCTGGGATGCTCGCGCTATGTGCAGGAGCCGATTGATGCCTACTCACAGGGCATGTTGCGGCAGTTGGCTACCATCGAGGCCTCGCCGGACGGGCAGGGGGCGCTTGAAGGCGACCTAGGTTCTATCGTTCGGGCAGTGGAGGCCGTGAGGGTGCTGCAGGACACGGTGAAGGTGGCGCTGATCAATGGGGATCTGGTGTTGGCCTAGCGGAGCTGAAGCTGGGGAGTGCCAGCTCTTGGAGCTTCGGTGCGTTGGGAACGTACGACAGCTATGTCACGCAGGGCAACGTGCGGCAGCGTGGCGCCAGCTTTCACTTAAATGAAAGGAGGTCACTTTCCTCTCCTTCAGGTTGGCTCTAGGCTAGCAATTAGGATTTTGTAAGGGATGAATATCATGGAGCAAATGGAGTCAACTCAGCCCAGACATGGGGAATTCTTCCTCTTGATGCCGGATACCACGCGAGGGGGAAAGGGGCACGGGGTAGTGTTCGAGAATATGAAGAAACTTCGCACACCTCCACGGTTGATCCTGCGTCCTGAAGGGGGGGGATTTCCACCTTTGGCAGAGAAACCACTGTTGGTTCACTCGCCCAAGAAGGGGGGGCTTCCGGAAGATCTTGAAGGAGGAATGAGCGGTTACTGGCTCGTCTCGGAGCGCTTGCGCAACGCGTTCGTCTCTGTCGATCCCAACGGATTCGAGTTTGCGGAGAGCGAATACCGCCTCGCCAATGGATCTGAAGGGCCGCGCTACTTCCTCTGCGATGTGACCCGAGTGATCGATGCGGTCGATGAAGCTGCGTCAAAGCTCCGCATTGTTCGCGACGAGGGCTATCCCGGAGGCAAGTTTTACGACCTCAGGGGTGGGAGTTCCTTGGCGTTCCGAAAGGATGTCATCAGCCAGGCGCACATATTCAGAACGCCTTACTCAGGGAACCTGGTTTTCTGTGACAGCGCTTTGCGCGATGCGGTTCTGGCCGCCGGCATCGGTGGTAGGGGCGAGTCGCGAGGACTATCGTTTACGGACGCAGCTGATATCTGAGTCCGCTGATTGAACTCAAGGAAGAGGTCGCTCTATGCCGCGCAACAGTCCGATTCTTCAGAAGCACCATGTGCTTGAGCAACAAACCTTCAATAACAACGATTTTCTGCAGGCATTGGTGGACGCAGAGCTCGTTGAGAAGGACGTGTTCGAGAACCTGCTCTACATGCCGGCAGACAAGAAGCTCGCTGCTGCCATGGGGGTGTCCCCTCATGGCGGGGGGCCGATCAAGGACTATCAGAACGGAATCACCTTTTCTCTGGAGCTGATCGAGGCATCACCAGACGGCCAAGCTGCGCTTCGCGGTGACGTGGCTGCGATGCAGCGCGTGGCAGCTCAGGTCAACGGCCTTCGCGACACAATGACGATTGGCCTGGTCAATGGTGATCTTTACACGAACGCCCCTCTTGGCATGGATTCAGATGCCATCAGGCCGCGAACGCAGGCATTCTTCGGGAGTGTCGATCACTACGCGCAGGTCCACTCCTTGCAGTACGGTGCGTTGACTGGCATGAGTCCAGACGAGCGAATGCATCTTCTAGTGACCAGGACTGAATCGCGCATTGTGGCTTTGCTGGATGTCCATGATCAGTTCGGCGCCAAGCTGACTAAAGGAAGTGATCTTGAGCTTCAGAAGAACAGCTTGTCGGCGGCAATCTCCGAAGCGCAACAGTCTGGTCGGATTGTCATGTCGGAGCCCGGCATCCTGAAAGTGGAGCGTGTGCTGGGTGAGGAGGCTGCCTATCGCATTCGTGCGCCTCGCTTGCAGCAAGGCGGCATCACCATGGACCTCCTCCTCGGCGAAGCCTCCACCAGCCAACTGATCCGATCCGGCGGCCTGCTCGCCTCTGGCGCCGACGCTGTCATCACCGCCCGTCGCACCTCGCAGCTGCTGGAAGAAGGCAACGGCGCCGCCGCCCAGTCCGAGCTCACCCACGCTCTGGCACGCAACGGCGGTGGCTGGGTCGGTGGCATGGCCACCGCGTCGGTGATCGGCACGTCCAGCTTCGTCCCTGCGGCCATCGTCGCGGGCGATGCGCTGCTGATGAGTAAGGCGTTCGACAAGGGCGCCGATCTGCTCGACAACCGCGCCATTTACCGGCAGACCGACAAGGCCGGCGTCACGTGGCAGTTCAATGGCCTGAACTGGCAGCGCCAGGCGGTCATGGACAGCGCAGGCGACGGCCTGGGCAATCCGGCTGAGCGCAGTGTGGGCGCCAGTTACGAGAAGGCCCGCGAGCTGGGTGCGTACGCCCACGTAAAAGCGGTAGAGCTGGCGCTGGGCAAGGCGCCGCCGCCGCAGGATCCTTTCAGCATCCCGGCGAAGGACGGCGAGGGCCGTCTGGACAATCCCAACTGGTACCGCGATGCGCAGACCGAGCAGTGGACGCGGCAGGTCAAGATTGGCGTGTCCGGCGCTAACGACCGGGGGGTGTACGAGACGCAGACCGCCACCCCCGAGCGCGCCGACGAGTTGAATCGCGAGGCGGTGCAGCGCATCGAGAACAACATCGCCAACGGCAAGGCCGCGATTGCCGCCAGCTACCTGGAGACCCGTGCTGCTACCCGTTCCAGCGACTTCGTGCCGCTGGTGCCGGAAGCGGTGGAGCAGGCGCGTGCCAGGCCCGACGCCATCCGGGGCTCGGACAACCAGCTCTACCAGCGCGATGAAGCAGGGCAGTGGAACCATGCGGGCCAGATTGCGCAGGGGAACATGGCGCTGGAGCTGGAACTGACCCGCACCATCCAGCAGCCGTCGCTCGATCAGTTCAACCAGACCATCGCCGCATGGGACGCGCGGCCATTGCCGTCTGCGGCGGAAGTGAACCAGAACGAGCTGCGTCACAGCTACTACGCTGCGGGCGTTGCGCTGACCCCGGCGTGGGAGCAAGCGATTGCGCTGGCCACGGCGCGCACGCGCGAGCAGCACGGCATAACCGGGGCCACGCTTCAGGAGCTGGGGCCTGTAGCCGAGGGCAACGCCGGTGCCTCCCGGCCCATCACGCACTATCAGGTAGGTCAGGATGGCGTGGCGCGCGCCGTCGCTACCACCAGCACGCAGGAGCTGCAGGCCGCATGGAATGAGGTGCGCGCGCGTGCCAATGAACAAGCGCCGTTGCCGGACTCGCCCGAGCTGCGCATTGCTGCGCTGTCGGCGGGTGAGCAGGAGGCTTACCGGCAGGCACTGCAGGAGGCCAATCGGCAAGGTGCTGCGCAGGTGGATGCTGGACAGGCTGCACGAGCAGCCGCGCAGGTTGCACATGGCGACAAGCCATCCGAGCAGGATGAGAACATGGAAGTGCGGCCTCAAGAGCCGGCGACTGCGCAACCCATCGCGCCTGCGGCGGTTGCGGCAGCGTCGCCAGCGATAACGGTCGCACCACCACCTACGCCCACCCCACAGGACAAGCCTGAGCCTCAGCGGCACGCCGAGCAGCGCGATCCGCCGCGGCGTGAGGCGGAGCCGCAACCTCAGCCCCATCCAAATAGCGAGGCGCCCACCGAAAACCGTACCGCCTCACAGACGCCGGAGCCGGCTGGGCCGATGCAGGCGCACCCGGCCGCACCTGAGCGCGCGACGCCACATGTCGCCGCGCCCCTGGATGCGGCAACGCAGATGATGCCCACGCAGCGCACAGAGCAGGCATCGGAGCCGGAGCAGATGGTCGCACCTGCGGTTGCTCCCACTCCAGAGCAGGACATGATAGTGCAGGAGAGTGAACCGTTGCCCTTCAAGGAGCCGCTGCCTGCTGAGCCTTCGCGCGATCCATGGCCTTTGGAGCAGGAAGCGGCACAACACGTGCCAGAGCCCGAACCGGCTCTATCGGATGACCTCCAGCCTGTCACTGCGGCTGTCACCGTTCCTGCCGAGCCCACGATAGCGCCAAGCCCTGAGCCAGTCGCGCCCGCACCGGATGAGGCATCGGCCCCGAACTTGGCGCTGCAGAACCCTTCGCAGCCCGGCCACCCCGATCACGCGCTGTATCAGCAGATCCGCGAGGGCGTGGAAGCGCTGGACGCCAAGCACGGCCGCAGCTTCGATGAAGTCAGCGAACGCATGACGGCCAGCCTTCTGGTACTGGCCAAGGACAACGACCTGGAACGGGTGGACCATGTGCTGGTGAGCAACGCTACGCGCGAACACCCGGCCGGGCACACGCTGTTCGTGGTGCAGGGTGAGCCCAGCAATCCGGCCCATCAGCGCGCTGCGATGCCGACGGAGCTGGCGGCGCAGACATCAGTTGAAGAGTCACTGCAACAGTTCGACTCTGTCAGCCGTGAAGCGCATCAGCGTGCGCTTGCGAATCAGATGGATCAGCAGCTGGAAGACCAGCGGGTGCAGCACGACATCCAGATTCGTGCGGCCAGCGCGGGATGATCAACGTGTGAGCTGCACTGGGCGACCTGCGAAAAGGACCGAAGATGAAGCCACAAGGAAAGCGCCGGATCTGCATGCTCGCTGGACTGCTCGTTCTTCTGGCTACGGGGTGCCGACCCGAGGCGGCTCGCGACGCAGGCTCGATAGCAGAGGCCCATCGTCCGGATCTGGTGCCGCTTGTGCGCGCCATGCCCACCTCGCCAATGGATGAGCCATTGGCAGTGGAATTCGATGTGGATGTTCCCAGCAGGAATTCCTCTCCAACGCTCATGATCGGCATTCGGGTCAATCGTACGGACGACGTCGCGGCACTGGAGGCACTGGTCGATGTTCAGGCATCCGGGCTCCAGGCCAACGTCTTCATGGCGCGCCTGGAATCGGGTGGATGGAAGGACGTGCCGTTGCTCCGGCTGGAGTCGATCATCGGGGAACCTGCCCGGACGATTCCCATCCCCGCCGATGGTCGAGTAACCAGCGCGTGGCTGGACGATGCTGACGTACTGGCGCTGCAGAATGCTGGGCTGGAACGACCCGGTGATACCTACGCACAGCTGGCCTTCGCATGGGCACGCAATCCCTCGCCGGGCCGATACCGGGTTGAAGTGCAACTGCATTCGCCCTTGCCGCAGCTTGAGCCGTTCCACCCGGAACTGCTGGTTGCTTACCTGCGCAGGCCCAAATAAGGCAGCCTCGCCACCGCCGGCACGCTGAGTGTCACGGGTAAGTGAGCTCGCCATTCTGCCGATAGACGGGGATCGTATTCATCGGTCTCCCTCTCCGAACTGGACTGGCGTAGACGCAGGCTCATGATGGAGGAGATCTGCGCAGAAGCGTCTTTGGCTGTGATGACCCTCGGCGGGTGCCTGTCTGGGTTGAAGCCGAGCGCCCGGATCTCCAGCGTTTACGACTGAACGCGATAGCGGCTCAGAAGATCACGCACGCTGGTTTCCAGGCGCTGCCAGTCGCTCAGCATGACGCGTGCATAGTTCATCTCGATGGCGATGCTGTCGCCAACATCCACGATGGAATGGCGGCACATTGCGATCTGGCCTTCTCCTGCGCGTTTAAGTGTCTTTCCCTGAGCTACAAGTCCGTCAGGAATCCGATCTGCCGGGTCGCAGCTGATGAACGTTGTCAGTTGGCCCTCCACCGAGCGGGCCACATACCAGTCTGGCTCCATACCCGGGTTGTGCACGTAAGGCCTGCCCAGCGCAGCCTCCGAGTCCTTTGCATAGGCTGCCATCAACGATGGGTCAATCGCATACGGCGTCAGACCCCAGCGTTCGGGTTGTGCAACGCGCAGCGCGAGGTTCTCTACCGGGTCCCTTCGCTCCAGTGATCCCGGCGCGCTGGTGGCTTCACTACTGGACCGACGCGCCAGATAGTTCTGGATGGGAACGCGATCGATGTATCTAAGCTCGACCAGCACCTGCCGCCGGCTGTCCTGCGTGCTGCGCACCGGGCGATCACCGGGCGGCGCTGCATCGAAATCCGGCCAGAACACCGTGAGCATGACGCCCCCATCGGCCAGGGGGCCCGTCTGGTTGTAGTAGAGGTTGGCCGGGAACATGAAGCGGTGCGGGCCAAGCCGAGCCTCTACCGGCTGCGTCTTGTAGGTCTGTCCGCTCACCGTACGTGGGCTGGTTGCGGTTTCGGACATGGGGGTTCCGCTCAGGGCCTTTTCCGTCGATGGGCCCTTGGCGCAGGCGGTGGTGCTCAGCACGGCCACCAGGGCGAAAGAGGCAAGCCGGAAAGCCGGTGCTCTGCTCATGGGCGATTCCCTTGCATGATCGAAACGACTATAGGTCGGTGGAATGGCAAGCTCCAGTCGCTGCGGCGACCTTGCTCGCGCCCGGGTCCATTACTGCACGCTGGCTCACATATTCAGCAAGCCGCGATCGGTCGCCTCTATTCCTCCACCTACCCCCTATCCCACCTATGCCATCATCCAGCCAGGACCGCAGTACCCATCAAGGCTGAACAGGCATGGAGCAGGCAACACGCTACACCGCAACGCTGTACCTGGCCGCGCCCGGCACTCCACTGAAGAGTGGAGGTATCTCGCCGCGCGGCCATATGTACCTGCAGGTAGCCGCGGGCGACGAGGCCCACAGCTACGGCTTCGCACCACCGCGCCACGCGCCGGGCGAAGCCGCCACCGGCGCGCAGTACGCGCAGGTGCGCCACGATGATGCCGACGAACATCTGGACCCGTACTACAGCCGCACCGTGGAAATCACCGAGGAGCACTACGGCTGCCTGCGTGATTTCGCCGAGGAGCCGGCCGAGTTCGAATTCGACGTGGATCGCCCGGCCACCATCAACCGCTGCAGCGATTTCGTCTGGGCGGCGCTGCACTACGCCGGCCTGCATCCGCTGCCGGCGCCGCTGGATGGCGGCAGCAACCTGGGCGAGTTCGCGGTGCTGTTCAACCTGCCGGAAATCCAGTGCATTGCCGCGCCGTTCCCGGGCAGCGATCTGAATGCCGAAACCCACCACGCGATGCCCGAGCGCGAGGCCGAACATCATCGTGAGGGCGACCGTGCCAGCGATGAGCCGCCGCCGACGCCGATTGAAGTGGCCGGCACGCTGCTGGACCCCTCGCATCCGGACCATCGCCTGTTCTCGCAGCTGATCCAGAAAGTGGCCGAACTGGATGCCGCGCACGGGCGCCCCTTCGATGCCGCCAGCCAGCGCATCAGCGCCAGCCTGCTGGTGCTGGCCAAGCAGAACAATCTCTCGCGCGTGGACCACGTGCTGCTCAGCCAGCCAACGAAGAGCAGCCATGCGGCAGAGAGCATCTTCATCGTGCAGGGCGATCGTAATGACCCGGGGCACCGCCGCGCCAGCATCGCCACCGAAGTGGCGGCCAAGACCGATGTGGCCGATTCGCTGCGGTTGAAGGAGCAGTAACCCGCGCGCCTGCCATACGTGTGCAGGCGCACGCCACGCCCCCCCACCTGCTACCATTCCCCCGCCAACCCCAGCCAGCCCACCCCGCGCAGACAGATGCGGGGCGGGCCGTCGCAGTACGGCCCAGCGAGCCAGGACACCTTCCCGTGCCCATTCAAGGACGCTCGCATGTTCCGTAATCCTCTCTTCCGCTCGGCCGCCCTGGCCGTTGCCGTTTCGCTCAGCCTCGGCGTGCCCTCGGCGTTCGCCGACAACGCACCCGCCGCCAGTGCCACCGCCGCCGTACAGCGCCAGGCCGTGGCCAAGGGCCTGTACGAGCTGGCCTACAGCCCGAAGCAGAACGCCGTGTTCGTGGCCTCGTCCGGCGGCTTCGGCGATGACGCCGGCCCGGCCCAGGTGCTGCGCCTGAACCCGGCCACGCTGGCCGTGGAAACCCGCATCCCGCTGGAGCGCAAGGCGTTCGGCGTGGTGTTGGATGACGCCCACAACCGCCTGTACGTGGGCAACACCGTGGACCTGTCGGTGACGGTGGTCGACACCGCGCAGAACAAGGCCGTCGGCACCATCCAGTTGATGGAAAAGAAGACCGGCAAGGACGGCAAGGCCGCCTACACCCACGACCTGCGCGAGCTGGTGGTCGACAGTGCGGCCAACCGCCTGTACGTGACCGGCCACAGCAGCCAGCCGGACGTGAGCAGCGTGCTGTTCGTGATCGATACCACCACGCTGAAGGTGATCAACACCATCGACGGCCTGGGCAATGCCAAGGCGCCGGGCCTGGCGCTGGATGCGGCCAACAAGCGCGTCTACACCAGCAACCTGCTGGCCGACCTGGTGGTGGTGGGCACCGATTCGAACAAGGTGGTGGCGCAGCACAGGATCGCCGCCGAGCAGCCGATGAACATCGCGCTGGACCCGGCCGGCAAGCGCCTGTTCGTGACCGACCAGGGCTCGGAATTCCTGCGTGGCTACCAGGCCAAGAGCAGCGGGCTGGTCAGCAAGCATCCGGGCCAGCGCGTGCTGGTGCTCGACCGCAGCACCGGCAAGGAACTGGCCAGCATCCCGACCGACGCCGGCCCGCTGGGCATCCTGCTGGATGCACCGCGCAAGCGCCTGTACGTGACCAACCGCGAAGCCGGTACGGTGACCGCCTACAACAGTGACAGCTACCAGAAGGTGGCGACCTACAAGGTGCCGACCCACCCGAACAGCTTGGCGCTGGATGCGAAGAACAACGTGTTGTTCGTGAGCATCAAGAACGGCGAGAAGGATGACAAGGGCGCTGACGAGAGCGTGGCACGGATTCAGCTGTAATGGGGTGACGCCGGGGCACGCCCGGCGGCGAGCCGCGTGAAGAAGGCAGGGTGAAGACCCTGCCTTTTTCATTGGCCGGTTGCGGCGCCAGCAGCCGGCGGCTAGGGTTGAACCTCATGGCAGGGAGCCAAAGGATCTGAATCATGCTGGGTATCCACCGCTGGCTGCGCGCCGGCCTGGTCTTCACGCTGGCGGGCGCACTCGGCGCCTGCAGCAGCCGCGTACCGGATGCGCCGGAGCCACTGGATCTGGTCAAGCCAATTATCGTTGCCGAGCCCGGCCAGGCGGTGCGGTTCGAGTTCGAGACGAATGCCCGCAACTTCAAGCCGGGTCGCACGTATGCGCTGGAGCTGGAGTTGCAGCGCCAAGGGACACGAAGGCCGGACGAGCCTGACGTGGGCACATCAAGGGTCCCGTTCGAGGTGACCCTGCAGCAATGGGGCACTGATGCCTGGAAGGATGTTCCCACCTACGACAGCTATCAGGCCGGGGTGCTCAATGCAGGTGAACAGCTTCCGGAATGGCATGCATCCAGCGAATGGCGGTATACGTCGCCGCACATGGGCAGTGACGGCCAATACACGCTGAGCCTGGTTGCTCTGCCACTGGAGCTTGATACCCGCTATCGCGTACAGGTTCGCACTGCGCAGGCCTCGCCGGAACTGCAGCACTACTCGGCTCAGTTGCGGGTACACGCAGCCCGGCCGCCAGGCAAGTAATCACTTACCACTGGAAGGAACGAAAGAATCACCTTATGGACAAGCCGCGCTATACCGTAGAGATCGTTATTGCTGCACCTGGCACACCGCTGATCGACCCCAGGACGCACAAGCCGGCCGTCGACACTGAGGGTGTTCCGCAGACGTCCGCCCCAGGACATATGTTCTACGTCCTGCATGCACCCGGCGTGCCTGCGAAGAGCTATGGATTTGCTCCCAAGGAGCACGGAAGCATGAATGGTCCTGGCGCCATCATGGAGGATGACGCAACGGTCTATAGAGACCCGCGCTACACCCGTACCCTCGAGATCAGCGAAGATCAGTACAGGAAGCTCCAGCAGTTCGGCTCGGACCCGGAGAAATTCGGTTTCAGCAAGCACTATCAGGATGTTCGCCACAACTGCGTGGACTTCACTTGGGAAGCGCTGAATCACGCGGGCATCCAGCGGAAAAGCAGCATCGACGTGAACGCGTTGGGTGGTCCCGCCGGCCAGCTTCTTCCGGATGTTCGCATTCCTCTTGACATCAAGGGGGCAGGCAAGGATGCATTCCGACCGCTGCGCAACATCCACGGTGTGGACAGCATTGATCCGCCGTTTCCGGACAGCGAGCTCAACCAGAGGAAAACCAATCCCCTGCCGGAGCGCAGTCTCAAGCAACACATGCTGAGTGATGCCGAGGGCATGGGCGAACGAAGCGGTGATCGTCTGGGCTGGCACAGCAACGACCCGCTGCTCTCGCAGATCCACCAGGGCGTGGCCCGGCTCGATGCAGAGCGGGGCCGTGCCTTCGATGCCACCAGCGAGAACATCAGTGCCAGCCTGTACGCGCTGGCCAAGGCCAATGGCCTGACCCAGGTCGACCATGTGCTGTTGAGCGATCGCACCGCGCAGGCCGATGTGGCGCAGAGCATCTTCATCGTCCAGGGGGAGCGCAACGACCCGGCACAGTTGCGGGCCAGCATGCCAACGGCGGTGGCCGCGCAGACACCGGCAGAAACCTCGTTCGAGCGCGCTGAGCAGCTGTCGCAGTCTGGGCAGGCGCGCACGCAGGATGAACTGCAGCAGCGCCAGGTGCAGGAGCAGTCCGGGCCGCGCATGGCCTAGGGCAGCAAGCGCACGGCGAGTCGACGTTCTCGCGGTGGGCCGCCGGTAACGCTGGAGGCGGCTCAGCCCAGGCGGTGTGCCGGGTTCTGCTGTTGTTCCTGCTCACGGACCTGCTGCTCGGGCAGCTGCCCGATGGCCGGCTGCTGCGGGGCAATGCCGAGCTTCTGCATCGACTGCTCCACCGGCGTCTGCGCGGCCACTGCGGTCGGCATCATCGCCCGCAGGTGCGCCGGATTGGCCGGGTCGCCCTGTACCACGAAGATGTTGTGTCCCGCCGGCTGGTTGGCCGTGGCGTTGCTGACCAGCACGTGGTCGACCTGCTGCAGGCCCTGCTCGCGGGCGAGCACGGTCAGGCTGGCGGCCAGACGCTCGCTGGTCTGATCGAACGGGCGGCCATGCTGCGCGTCCAGGGCGGCCACGCCCTGGCGGATCTGTTGGTTGAGGCCGTACTCGGGATGGTTGGGGGTGATCTCTGCCATGGGGCGATCTGCAGCGGTAGGTCGTGATGGACCTGGGCAGTATAGAACCGGTCCGTGAACCACCGCATCGCGGTGATCAGTCCGCCGGCCGATGATCGTAGCTGATCACCCGCTCGGCCAGCCAGCGCCCGTCCACGCGGCGCCAGACCTGGATGAAGCGGGCCTGGCCGGTCCAGTGCTCGATGCTGTTTGCATCGCGCTCGTGGAAGCGGTGGTCGCCGATCTCCAGGGCGCGATCGTCGTGCAGCGGAAACACCTGCAGCGAGCTTTCCACCAGTTCGCGGCGCAGATGGATGTGGTTGGCGCGGGTGCTCTCGCACAGGGCGACCACGCTGCGGCGGAAGTCGTCACGCTTGCTGGCGGACTTGCCCGCCTTGTCATGGAAGAACTCCATGTCTTCAGTGGTCATGGTCGCGGCCTTGTCGGGGTCGCAGTCGTCGAACGCGGCGGCGAACAGCTGCGCGTCGGCCTGGCGGATCTGCTCGCGCAGGGTTTCGTTAGCGCTCGGGGCGGCGGCCAGGCCGGCAGCAAGCAGGGGCAGGGTGAGCAGCAGCATGGCGAGGCTCCAGGACGGGATTCACGCAGGCTCGCACGGCGCTCCGGGGGCCGCAGCCGCCCTGCGACGAAACGGGATTTCCAGGGAGTGAATGCCCGCATCTATGGATTGGCCGGGTGGCGTGGCCTGTGCAGGTGGTGTCATGGCGGCCGGCGATTCCATCACAGTCGCGATAGGAGCCGACCCATAGCCTGAAAGCCTCCCCTTCCACAGGAGCTCCCATGCCTGCTTCCCGCGTCCGCCTGCACGTTGAAGACACCGGTGGCGATGGCCGCCCGGTCATTCTGATTCACGGTTGGCCGCTGTCCGCCGATGCCTGGAAGACGCAGGTGTCGATCCTGCGCGACGCCCAGCACCGGGTGCTCAGCTACGACCGTCGTGGCTTCGGCCGTTCTGACAAGCCGGCAGAAGGTTACGACTACGACACGCTGGCGGCGGATCTGGCCGGGGTGATCGAGGAACGTGACCTGCGCGACGTCACCCTGGTCGGCTTCTCGATGGGCGGCGGTGAGGTGGCGCGCTATGTGGCCAATCACGGGCAGGAGCGCCTGCACAGCGTGGTGTTTGCAGCCGCCGTGCCGCCGTATCTGCTGCGCGGCGAGGACAATCCGGAAGGTCCACTCACCCAGGAGAAGGCCGATGAAATGCGCAGCGGTCTGGAGAAGGACCGCGAAGCCTTCTTCGATGGCTTCACCCGCGATTTCTTCAGTGCCAATGGCCAGCTGATGGTGACCGAAGAGACGCGTCAGGCGGCCATCGCGCTGTGCCATCAATCCGATCAGACGGCGGCGCTGGGTTGCATGCACGCGTTCGCGACTACCGACTTCCGCGACGATCTGAAGAAGATCACGGTGCCAACCCTGATCCTGCACGGTGACAGCGACGCGATCGTGCCGTTCGAAGGTTCCGGGCAGCGCACGCACCGGACCATTCCGGGCAGCGAAGTGGTGATCCTGGAAGGCGCACCACATGGGTGCAATACCAGCCATGCGGACCACTTCAATCTGGCGCTGCTGAACTTCCTGAAGCGGTAAGCTGCGGCCATGCGCCAGACCAAGACACCCCCGTGGAAGAAGCCCAACCCCAAGGGCCAGACCTCGCAGCCGCTGTCGCCTGCGCAGAAAGAGGCGGCGCGACAGCGGGCGGAAGAGAATGGACGGCGTTACCCGAATCTGGTGGACAACATGTGGGCGGCGAAGCTGCCGCGCGGATCGTGATCTGTAGAGTTGAGCCATGCTCGACTCCGCTCTGCATCCATCCACGCATGGCGTGGATCTACTGCAAAAGCAGCCGAGCGTGGGCTCGGCTCTACAGGTTGGCCAGCGGCGTCCAGCCGGGTTCCAGCCAGGGCGCGATCTTTTTCTGGCGGACGGTGATGGCCTCAACCGGAAGCCCCGCCAGGCGCGCAAGCTCTGTATGCAGCACATCGGAATCCACCGGCACGGCCGTAGCCACCTGCAGCCGATCACCCTGATGCCTCACCTGTACCGGTAGCGTGGCGCGTGCCTCATGCTCGCCGCCGGTGCGCCCGATCGGGTAGCGCATCGCTACCGGCCGCGACAGCTGCGCCAGTGCGGGCTGCCACGCCTGCAGCACGAGAGGCTGCCCGGCAGCGGGAACCTGTACTTCTGCAATCGTGGCCGGGTAGCCAGTGAGGCTCTCGACCATGACCTGGAAGCGCGCGCCATCCGGCATGACCAGCACGGTGGCGATCAATGCGGAGAACGAGACGAACACCGCCGCGAGGTTCCAGCTGCGTGGCGCGGTGGCCGGGCGCGTTGCGGTGCGCAGGCTGGGTCTGCGCCGCAGTTTGCGTGCGTAGATGCGCCGGTCCTTCCGGCGCGGGCTGGTGCTGTGCTCGGGCAGGTTCAAGGGAACCCGTGGAAGGCGCGCCACGCGGGCCTTGATCAGGCGCGACAGCAGCATCCACGCGATCACGAATGCCAGCAGCGGAAGCAGCGTTCTCACCCACAGATACAGCGTGACCATCCACAACACCTCTACATACGACCATCCATGCTCATCCACATCCTACCGGGACCACGCGACGGTTGTCGTATCCGCCAGCCGACAAGCACAGGGCGCTTGGTTAGGATGGTCCTTTGTTGTCACGGATGAACCGATGGTCTCTGCTGCTACCCGCTTCTCTCGTATCTGTGGTCCTGGCCCGATCCTGCTGGCACTGCAGGTGGTGGCGCTGCTGGCGGTAGCGCTTGCAGCCGGCTTCTTCCACTACCGCGTGGGACTGCTGCTGGAGCCGGTGGATGACGCATGCGGTGGGCCTGACCCGGTCGCGCGCATGCAGGTGGCCGAACAGCTGCTGGCGCGGTCCACTGCGCTTGCACCATGGCAACCGTTGCAGTGGATTCCGATGGCAGGCGTGGCACTGGCGCTGCTGGGCGCGATGTCGATCAGTGTCTACCGCCTGGGCCGCTTGTCGGAACGCCTGCGACGCGCCAACTGGGGCGTGATGGCGCTGCACGCCGCGATCCTGGCGCTGGCCGTCAGGGCATTGCATCTGTACGACATGGCGTGGATCAGCGTAGCCAAACTGTCCCCAGCGGCGTGCCTGGTGGAACTGGGCGAGCAGGGCCGGCTGCCGCTGGCACAGGCGCAACAGGTGGTATTCGGCATCCTCACCCGCGAGCACGCGCCGCTGCTGCGCAATCCCGATGACCTTGCCCTGGTGCTGGTCGCGTTGATGCTGATGGCGATGGCTGCGGGATTCATGCTGTGGCGGGCGATCGTGCGCGAGCGTCAGGTGCAGTCGCGCAGCCCATAGCGGGTGCGTGGCCGACCATGCATCCACAATCGCGCTAAAGTCAGCACTTCGCTCCTGCAAGGATGTGCTGATGCGTTGGTTGCTGCGTGCTGTGCCATTGCTGCTGTGTTCGTTGGCGGTGCACGCCGCCGAAGTGGATCGCCGGATTGCGGTGACCATCGACGACCTGCCGTGGGCGCGGGTGGACCAGATCGTTCCGCCGGACCTGCAGTCGCGGCATGAAGCGCTGATGGCGCAGCTGCACCAGGCGGGTGTGCCGGTAGTCGGCTTCGTCAACGGGAACAAGCTTGAGATCGACGGGCAGGTGCAGCCGGCGCGGGCGCAGATGCTGCGCGACTGGCTGGACGCCGGTTATGCGCTGGGCAACCACACCTACTCGCACATGGACCTGAATGCCAAGGGCGTGCCTGCGTTCCAGCAGGATTTCCTGCGTGGCGAGACGGTGCTGCGGCCGTTGCTGGCCGAGCGTGGGCTGAAGCCGCAGTGGATGCGTCACCCCTATCTGCGTGCCGGGCGCACGCCGGAAGAACGCGCGGAGATGGACGCGTTCTTCAAGCAGCATGGCTACCGCGTGGCACCGGTGACGGTCGACAACGGCGAGTGGGTGTGGGCGTTCGCCTACGCCAACGTGATGAACGAGCAGCCGGATTCACCGGCGCGCGAGGCGACGCTGGCACAGCTGCGCAAGGGCTACGTGCCGTACATGCTGAACAAGCTGGACTACTACGAGAAGCAGTCGCAGGCACTGCTGGGCTACGCGCTGCCACAGGTCTGGCTGATGCACGCCAACGAACTCAATGCAGCCACGTTTGCCGAACTGGTGGCGGCGACGAAGCGCCGCGGCTATCGCTTCATCTCACTGGATGAAGCGATGCGTGACCCGGCCTATGCACGTGGTGCCGAAGGCTACAGCGGCCGTTACGGCCCGAGCTGGTTGCACCGCTGGGCGATGGCGGAGAAGAAACCGAAGGAGTTCTACGCCGGTGAACCCGAGGTGCCGGCGTGGGTGATGAAGCTGGCCAAGGTGGATTCGGAGTGAGGCTCAGCGTTTGACGGCCAGCACGCCGTCAAGCGCCAGCTCGGCCTTGAAACCGGCCTTTTCCAGGCGCTTGGCCACTTCACGCGGCACATCGCGGCCGCTGGTCAGCTTGTTCGGCGCACCGGTGTAGTGGAACAGGCGGCCACCCTTGCGGATGACGCGGGCGAGGTGGTCGTAGAACACCTGCGAGTACAACTCGCCGGCGATGCCAAAGCGCGGCGGGTCGTGCAGGATCGCGTCGACACTGTTGCTGGCCACCTGTTCGATCTGCTGCGAGACATCGCCGTGGCTGAACTGCAGGCGGCCACCTGCGGCAGCCGAGTCTGGATCCGGCGACCACGGGTTGAGCGTGCGCATCCACATCACGTCGGCATTCTTCTCGAACGAGCGGATCTGGCCGACGCCGGCCTCCAGCGCGCAGGCGGCGAAGTAGCCCAGGCCGCCGCAGGTATCGAGGATGACCTTGCCGGCCGGGGCGACCAGCTCCACCTTGCGGCGCGCATCCTCGAAGGGTGACAGCTTGGAGGTCGGCAGCATCTTGATGCCGTCGATCTCGAAGGTCGGTGCGCCCCATTCGGTCGGCACCAGCTTGATCAGCGAACCGCTGTAACGCGAGATCGGCGCGAATTCCTCGCCGTCCCAGTAGTACAGCGTGCGGTCCTTCAGCTTGCCCGGCCACGGGTAGGGCTGGCCACGGAAGCGGAAGCCGTCGGCATCCAGCGCCACGCTGTCCTCGCTGCGGCCGAGGTCGAGCGAACCCTGCCAGTCGGCAGCGCCCTTGTCATGGGCACGGCGCAGGGTGTCAGCGCTGTCGCGGGTCAGCAGGGGGCCGGTGTAATGGGGCACGGCGGGTACCGGGGCGGTTCGGGGGAGGGCATGGTACCGCAGCTGTTGTAGAGCCAAGCCGATGTCAAAGTAGGTCCACGCCATGCGTGGATGCAGGCAGGGAGGAGTCGGGCGTGGGCCCGACGCTAGCGCTGGTGCAGCTGTAACCGTGTGTGGTCCCTTCCCCCGCGATCATGCCGACGCCACGCGACGGCTGCATGCCCTGCCGCGCGCACGATCGACGATGGGCCTCCTGGGTTTGCGGTGGCTGCCGATCGAAGTCGTAGCGCATGCGGCCGTCCTCCTGCAGCAGCCAGTGCACGATGACGCGCTCCTTCGTGCCATCGCCGAGGTCCCAATCCAGAGTGCGCATTATCAGGATCTGGCCATCGGGCAGCTGCCGGACTTCGTCATAGGCACCCTGGGTCTTCGGCGCGCTTACCGCAAGCAGCAGAAACAGCAGCATTGGCATCGCTCCTTAAAGAAGACAGGATGCGCCCATAGTGCCCTGAGTCGCCATCAGAATCATTGCGTCTTACGGGCACTTCACCGCATACACCGGCCCAGCCCCGATCAGCATCAGCGCCATGTAGTCACTATCACTGGCCTTGCCCTTCAGCGTCGCGCCCTTGTTGAAGTGGAAGATGCCGAAGCCGCCGGCCATGCGGATCAGCGCGCTGTCGATCTGCTCGGCGTCATCGCGGAAGTAGCGGCTGATCTCGCTGCGGGTGGCCTTGTGCAGAGCATTCGGCTCGCGCTGCCACTGGTCGCCGCGGCTGAAGGAGACGAAGTACTGGCCGCCTTCCCTGTCGATGCGGAAATCGGCCGGTTTGCGCGCGCCGGTGGCGAAGCAGCCCTGCAACGGGTCGGCGCTGAAAGGAAGCCCGGCGTCGCCACTGCAGGCGGTGAGCAGCAGGAGGGCACCGGGCAGCAGCAGGCGGAGCGTGCGCATGGGATGTCCCTACGGGGCAGGTGCGGCTAGTGTAGGCAGCATTCGGGCGTCGCCCGTACAGAAATTCGGCAAGAACAAAGGGGTTTTCGGATGGCGCAAGGCAAGGCACCGTGGTGCGGCATGGTCAGTTGGCTGGGGATCGCTGTGGGTTGGGGCGCGGGCACGTTGGCTGCGCAGGCGGCGGTGGCCGCAGGCGGCAATGGCATGGCCGCCGGGCTGGGCGTGGGCGTGCTGGGTGCGGCACTGGTGGGCGGCGGTCTGGCGGTGGCGTCGCGCGTGCGCGGCGAGCGCTGGCCGTGGATCGGCATCGGTGGTGCGGTGCTGAGTGCGCTGCCGCTGCTGATGTACCTGCTGCGGATGATGCTGAAGCTCTGACTGTAGAGCCGAGCCCGTGCTCGGCTGATGGCCTGCGACAGCCGAGCATGGCTCGGCGCTGCAAAGGCAACGGCAAGCCGAGCATGGGCTCGGCTCTACAGATTCGACCGCAGTCGCGCAGGATCAGCTGCGGTGGATCTCCACCGTTACATGCACCAGCTCCTCATGGATCGCCAGCGCGTTGCGCACGGTATCGGCATCCAGACCTGCGTCGCTGGTGACCACGCTGGCACTGACCGCGTACTTGCCGCGGCCGACCTGCCAGACGTGCAGGTCGGCCAGGCGCGCCGGCCACGGGCCTTGTTCGATCACCTCGCGCACTTCGGCCACCACCGGCGCGTCCATCTGCGCGTCGAGCAGGATGCGGCCGCTGTCGCGCAGCAGGCCCATTGCCCACACCGTGACCAGCACGGCGCCGACCAGGCCCATCACCGGGTCCAGCCAGGTCAGGCCCAGCAGCTTGCCGCCGAGCAGGGCGACGATGGCAAGCACCGAAGTGGCGGCGTCGGCCAGCACGTGCACGTAGGCCGAGCGCAGATTGAGGTCGTGACCGTGCGCGTGGCCGTGATCGTGGTCATGGTCATGGTCATGCCCGTGATGATGGCCATGGTCATGCCCGTGGTGGTGATGCGCGTGGCCCGGGCTGTCGTGCAGCCACCATGCGCAGAGCAGGTTCACGCCCAGGCCCACCGCAGCGATGGCGATGGCTTCGTTGTAGTGGATCGGTGCCGGTACCCACAGCCGCTCCAATGACTGCACGGCCATCAGCGCGGCGACGCCGAGCAGGGCGATGGCGCTGGTGTAGCCGGCCAGGATCTCGATCTTCCAGGTGCCAAAGGCGAAGCGCGGATCGTGCGCGTAGCGGCGCGCGCAGCGGTACGCGAACACCGCCAGGCCCAGCGCCAGCGCGTGCGAACTCATGTGCCAGCCATCGGCGAGCACGGCCATGGAGTTGAACCACCAGCCGCCGATGATCTCCACCAGCATCATGCCGACGGTGAGCCACAGGGCGCGGCGGGTATTGCGTTCGGCCAGCGGATTGCCGTCGTCGAAGCGGTGTTCGTGGCGGCGGGCGGCGGCGAGGGCGTCCAGGTGCATGGGGGGACCAAGGGGGGTAGAGTGGATACCCCCATAGGGTATAGGATCCAGTCATGGCCCATGTACACAAGAATCGAAAGCAGCTGCTGACCCGGGTGCGCCGTATCGCGGGTCAGGTGGCGGCGTTGGAGCAGGCGCTGGACAAGCCCGAGGGCGAGGCGGGCGACTGCGCGGACGTGCTGGTGCAGGTCGCCGCCGTGCGCGGTGCAGCCCACAGCCTGTTGATGGAGCTGCTGCACGAGCACCTGCAGGAACATGTGGTGGCTGCCGACGACCCGCAGCAGCGGGCGGACGAGGCCGCGGTGCTGGTCGAGCTGCTTCGCCGCTACGGCAAATAGGCCGAGGGGCGGTAGAGTCGACTGTTAGTCGACTGCTCTTCGCCCAGGCGGCATGAGATCCCGCGCTTCGCGCGAGAGTCGACTAACAGTCGACTCTACCCTGCGTGCCGGTGCCGTGCGTTCCAGATGTGCGTGGCGGCCAGCAGCAGGCTGCCGGCGACGGTCATCGGCGTTTCCCAATCATGCGTGGGCAGCGCCAGCGCGCCGGCCAGCAACAGGCCCAGACCGACGCCGGCGGTAGCCCAGGCCAGCACCGGCAGCGGGTGACGGCGCTCGGCCCGCCACAGTGCATAGCCGGTCAACGGCAGGGCGATGGCCACGAACAGCAGATGGACCCATTCCGCTTCGGCCCAGGTGCCGAACAGCGGCAGCGCGGCGGCAAGCAGGGGCAGCGCCAGGCAGTGCAGCAGGCACAGGCTGGACAGGGCGACCGCGCCGGCATCAAGCAGGGCGGCAGAAGGCGACTTCATCGGGGGAGTTTCCTTGCGCAACAATTGTTATACAGTAACATTTCCGTTCCGCAGCCAACCCGCTCCGACATGAACACTGTTTCCCGCGCCGACCGTCGCCTTCCGGTCACCGTGCTGTCCGGCTTCCTGGGGGCCGGCAAGACCACCCTGCTCAACCAGATCCTGCGCAACCGCGAGGGCCTGCGCGTGGCGGTCATCGTCAACGACATGAGCGAGGTCAACATCGATGCGCAGCTGGTGCGCGAAGGTGGGGCCGAACTGCGCCGCACCGAAGAGACGCTGGTGGAGTTCAGCAACGGCTGCATCTGCTGCACACTGCGCGATGACCTGCTGCAGGAAGTGCGGCGCCTGGCCGATGCGGGCCGCTATGACTATCTGCTGATCGAATCGACGGGCATCGGCGAGCCGATGCCGGTGGCGGCCACCTTCGCGGTGCGCGACGAGCACGGCTTCAGCCTGAGTGACATCGCGCGGCTGGACACGATGGTGACGGTGGTCGACGGCAGCGCGTTCCTTGCCGACTTCGGCTCGACGTCGCGACTGGCCGAGCGCGGCCAGCAGGCCGGCCCGGAGGACGATCGCGGCGTGGTTGACCTGCTGTGCGAGCAGGTGGAGTTTGCCGACGTGATCGTGGTCAGCAAGGTGGACCAGGTGGATGACGAAGTGCTGCAGGACACGCTGGCCGTGCTGCGTGGCCTGAACCGCGACGCGAAGCTGCTGCTGTCCAGCTTCGGCAATGTGCCGCTGGCCGAGCTGCTGGATACCGGTCGCTTCGACATGGAGCGTGCGCAACGTGCGCCGGGCTGGGTGAAGGAACTGCGGGGCGAGCACACACCGGAAACCGAGGAGTACGGCATCGGTAGCTTCGTCTACCGCTCGCGACGTCCGTTCCATCCCGCGCGATTCGCACGCGCGCTGCAGTCGGGGATGCCTGGCGTGATCCGCAGCAAGGGCTGGTTCTGGCTGGCCAACCGCATGGACTGGGTGGGCGAGCTGAACACCGTGGGTGCCGCGACGCGGACGCAGGCGGCGGGCTTCTGGTACGCCGCGCGCGATCGCGTGCGTGCGGGCATCGAGGACACCACACCGCTGTTGCCGCCGACACCGCTGCCGTACAGCGACCTCGGATGGGCGCGCCAGCAGGCCGACTGCTGGAGCGCGCCGTTGCCGGGACCGGAAGAATTCCCGGATTCGGTCGCGCACGCGGCGATGCAACGGCTGTGGCATCCCTTGTGGGGCGACCGTCGCCAGGAACTGGTGGTGATTGGCGTGCACATGGATGAGCGCGCGGTGCGTGCGGAGCTGGATGCGTGCCTGCTCAACGACCAGGAGCTGCGTGCGGGGCCATTGCTGTGGCAGCAGTTGCCGCAGGCATTCCCGGTGTGGAAGCGCTGAGCTGACGGCTCCTGTAGATCCACGCCATGCGTGGATGGCGGTTCAACCGGTCTTTGCCCGCCTTGTAGAGCCGAGCCCACGCTCGGCTGGCGGATCATTCCATCCGCGCATGGCGTGGATCTACTGCAATTGCAGCCGAGCGTGGGCTCGGCTCTACAAAATCGAATCCACGCATGGCGTGGATCTACAAGGCATCTCGCCACTGCCAACCCTCGGGGTTCACCTGCAGCACGTGGGTCGGTCGCAATGCCTGCAGCAGGTGCCGGTCGTGGCTGACCATCACCAGCGCGCCCGGCCACGCCGCAAGCAGTTCCTCCAGCGCCTGCAATGCGCTCAGATCCAGCGCATTACCGGGTTCGTCCAGCAGCAACAGTTGGGGCGCGGGATCGGCATACAGCACGCTGGCCAGCGCACCCTTCACCCGCTCGCCATCACTGAGGCTGTGGGCCGCCCGCTGGATGCGCTGTGCATCCAGCCCGAGCAGGGCCAGCCGCGTGCGCAGCTCGCCTGGGTCCGCGCGCGGGTTGGCGGCCTGCACGGTGTCAAGGATGCTGCGCGCGCCGGACAGCCCCAGCAACTGCTGGTCGAGCAGGGCCAGTGGTGCATGCCGTTGCACGGTGCCACTGCATGCAGGCAGCTGGCCGGCCAACACACGCAGCAGGGTCGATTTGCCGCTGCCGTTGTCACCGACCACGGCGATGCGCTGCCCCCGGCGGATCTCCAGCTGCAGCGGGGCGCTGCAGCCATGTGGCAGCACCAGCGCCTCGGCCTCCAGCAGACGCGCGCTGCCACGCTCGCCCGCACCGGCAAACAGCGCCAGTTCCGGCGCCGCATGCACCGCGGATGCCGCTGCGCGCAGCTGCTCTGCGCTGGCGTGCAGGCGCACGGCCTGCACCTGCTGTGCGCGGCCGTGGCTGGCCTCGGCGCGCTGCTTCTGCCGGCCGAGCAGGATCGGGGCCTGGTTGGCCTGCTTCGCATCACGGTTGCCACGTGCCTGGCGCTGCTGCTGGCGTTCGTGTTGTTCGCGCGCGCTGCGTTGCTGCTGCCGGTGCTGTGCACGTGCATGGTCAAGCTGGGCGGCGGCGGCTTCACGTTCGGCGGCGCGCGCGTCGGCGTAGTGCTGCCACGGTCCGCCATAGCGATGCAGCCCGCGCACGTCCAGTTCGACGATCTGCTGCATGTGCCCAAGCAGCTCGCGATCATGGCTGATCGCCAGCAGGCCGCCACGCCATTGCTGCAGCTGTTCATACAACTGTTGGCGATGGCGTGCGTCGAGGTGGTTGCTGGGTTCGTCCAGGATCAGCCAGTCGGCCCCGCTGGCCCAGGCACCGGACAGCGCCACCTGCATGGCCTGGCCACCACTGAGGCGCGCGGCCGGCTGGGCCGGATCGAGGTCGTCGGGTAGCTGCAGCGTACGCCATTGCTGCTGCAGGCGTTCGCGCAGATCCCAGCGGTCGCCGACGCGGGCGAAGTCGGCCTCGTCCACGCTGCCGGCTTCGATGCGTTGCAGTGCGGCCAGTTCCGCGCCGACACCGGCCAGTTCACCGACCGTGCCGGCGGGTGGATAGCCGGGCGTCGGCAACAGGAACACGCGGCCACTGCCGCGAACCTGGCCGTTGTCGGGCAGCAGCCGGCCGGCCAGCAGGCGTGCGAGCACGCTCTTGCCGGCGCCATTGGCACCGACGAGGCCGGTGGCGACCGGTTCGAAGGAAAACGTCAGATCGGAAAACAGCGGGCGGCCGTCGGCCAATCGATACGACACGCGATCGAGCGTGAGGGAATGCGGGGTCATGCGACCTCCATGGATGCCGGGTTCTCCCCTGCGCGCAGGGGCGGGAAGAGTCAGGCCGTCTAGTGGGAAGACGGCGGCATCAATGGCGCATTGGTCGCGAGCCTCTTGGAGGAATGAGCGGCCAGTATAGCGGCAGTGGCTGAATGGTCGGGTGCGCGGCCGCCGGGCATGGCCCGGCGCTACCGATGGTCGGGCGGTTCTGTAGAGCCGAGCCGATGCTCGGCTTCCTTTCGCCGCGAGAAGCATCCACGCATGGCGTGGATCTACTGTGGGCCGGGCATGGGTGGATTGCTCGCGGCTACGGCACGGTACCCAGGCGGGCGCCGACGAAGTCGATGAACACCCGCAGCTTCGGCAGTACGTGTCGGCCCGACGGCCACAGCAGATGGAAGGTGCCGCAGGAATGCACGTGTTCGTCCAGCACCGTGACCAGGCGGCCGTCGGCCAGGGCATCGCGCACCGAGTGCACCGGCACGAAGGCCAGGCCGATATCGCGCAGTGCGAGCGCTACCCGCGCTTCGATGGTGTTGGCCACCATGTGCACCGGAAGCTCCTGCGGCGTTTCATCGTCGGGCCAGTGGATCGGCCACGGTTCCAGCTTGCCGGTGGTGGGGAAGCGATAGTGCAGCAGCGTGTGCTGCATCAAGCCTGCCGGCGTGCGCGGAACGCCGCAGCGCTGCAGGTAGCCCGGCGAGGCAACGACACGCCGCGGGAATACCCCCAGCCGGCGTGCGTTCATCCGCGAGTCGCTGGGTTCGCCGACGCGCAGCACCGCATCGAAGCCCTCCTCGATGACATCAACCAGGCGGTCACTGAAGTCCAGGTCCAGGCGGATATCCGGATACGCGGCCATGAATTCGGCCATCAACGGCAGGGTGAGGTCGCCCACCAGCGGCAGGCTGATGCGCAGGGTGCCACGGGGCGAGGCGTGCGGCTGTGCCAGTTCGGTGCGGGCGGCATCGCGCTCGTCGAGGATGCGCCGGCAACGCGCCAGGAACAGCTGACCCTCGGCGGTGAGCGTGATGCTGCGCGTGCTGCGGTGGAACAGGCGCACGCCCAGTGCGTGCTCCAGCCGCGCCACGCACTTGCCCGCTGCCGAGGCGGATATGCCCTGCAGGCGCCCGGTCTCGACAAAGCTGCGGGTGTCGGCGGCATGCACGAAGGTCTGCAGGTTGGCGAGGTTGTCCAGGACTGACATGGGCGTGCGGGCAATGAAAGCGGCAGGGTAGGCCGGCGCGGCTGTAGCGGGCGGCTCCGCCATCGCAACACTGTGGTGCGGGGTGGCGTGGAGACCGTTGCGGCCTTGCGGTTCCGGCCATCATGCCGATTGCGGACTACACGGTCCATGATGCCCGGAGCGGCAACCGGCTTTTTGCGCGGACGCCCGCTGCCTAACGTGGCGGCCTCTCCCCCACGGATCACCGCGATGAATGCCGCTCCTTCCTTCGAACCTGCGCCGACACTGCCTTCGGTGCAGCAGCTGCTGCAGCAGGTCCACCCGCAGCGCCTGGTCGGTGCGGTGGTGCTGGTGCGCGAGCACGGCGCGCTGCGCCATGCCAGCGCCACGGGCCTGGCGGATCGCGAGTCGGCCACGCCGATGCAGCGCGACCAGCTGTTCCGGCTGGCCTCGGTGAGCAAGCCGCTGCTGAGCACGGTGATCCTGGGCCTGGTGGCCGAGGGCGTGCTCGACCTGGATGCACCGGTGCAGCGCTGGCTGCGGGACTTCCGCCCGGCGCTGGCTGATGGCAGCACGCCAGCGATCAGCCTGCGCCAGCTGCTCAGCCACAGCAGCGGGCTGGGCTATCGCTTTCTCGAAGCCGATGCGAAGGGTCCCTACGCACGCGCTGGCGTCAGCGATGGCATGGACGCGAACCCGCTCTCTCTGGCCGACAACGTGCGCCGCATCGCGCAGGCCCCCCTGCTGTTCGCGCCGGGCAGCCAGTGGCTGTACTCGCTGGGCGTGGACGTTGCCGGTGCCGTGGCTGAAGCAGCGACCGGTGAATCCCTGCAGGCACTGTTCGAGCGCTTGCTGGCCGCACCCCTGGGCCTGCGGGACACCGCCTTCGCTGCGCGCAACGCGGCACGGCTGGCCACGCCCTATGTGAGCGACACACCGCAGCCGCACCGCCTGCGCGAAGGCGAGGTGGTCGCTCCGTTCGAGGGTACCGTCGGTATCGAGTACAGCCTCGCGCGTGCCACCGATGCCAGCCGTTTCCCCTCGGCCGGGGCAGGCCTGGTCGGTAGCGCCGATGAAGTGATGGCGGTGCTGGAAGCCTTGCGTGATGTGCAGCGTTCAGGCCTGTTGCCGCCCGCACTGGCAGCGGAGATGGCCAGCCCGCAGATGGGCGAACAGGGGCCGCCGGAACCGGCCGGCTGGGGCTTTGGCCTTGGCTTTGCGGTGCTGCGCGATGCGGCCGCCAGCGGTACGCCGCAGAGCGCAGGTACATGGCGTTGGGGCGGTGCCTACGGGCACAGCTGGTTTGTCGATCCTGCGCGCGGGCTGAGCGTGGTGGCGCTGACCAACACCCTGTACGAAGGCATGGACGGTGCCTTCGTCAATGAGCTGCGCGATGCGGTCTATGCCGATCTGGAGACCGCGCGATGAGCGGCCATGCCATCGATGCGGCTGGCCCGGCCGGTGAAGCCACGCGCCTGCCGTGGGCGGGACTGCTGGCGCTGGCCGGTGGCGGCTTCATCACTCTGCTGACCGAGACCCTGCCGGCCGGCGTCCTGCGGCCGATGGGCGAAAGCCTCGGTGTGAGCGACGCGGCGGTTGGCCAGCTGGTCAGCGTGTACGCGCTCGGCTCGGTGATGGCCGCACTGCCGATGACCGCACTGACCCAGCGCCTGCCGCGACGTCCCTTGCTGCTCGCCGCGATTGCCGGCTTCGTGGTGGTCAATACGCTGACCGCATTGAGCAGCAGCTACCCGCTGATCCTGGCCGCGCGCTTCCTGGCCGGCGTGTGTGGTGGCCTGCTGTGGTCGCTGGTGGCCGGCTACGCCGCGCGCATGGTGGTGCCCTCGCTGCAGGGCCGGGCGATTGCGGTGGCGATGGTCGGATCGCCGTTGGCGCTGTCGCTGGGCGTACCGGCCGGCACGTTGCTGGGCCAGCAGATCGGCTGGCGCTGGGCATTCGCGCTGATGAGCGTGCTGGCAGTCGTGCTGCTGGCCTACGCGCGCTGGGCATTGCCCGCGTTGCCGGCGGCGGCGGCCGGTCAGCGTACGTCGTTGGCTACGGTGTGGCGCATGCCGGGCGTGCGCAGTGCGTTGGCGGTGATGGTGCTGTACGTGCTGGCGCACAACGTGCTCTACACCTACATCGAACCACTGGCGGTGGAGGCCGGTGCCGGCCCGTGGCTGGACCGCCTGCTGCTGGCCTTCGGCCTGGCCGCCATCGCCGGCATTGGCATTGCCGGCTGGGGTGTGGACCGTCATCTGCGCACGCTGGTGTGGGCCGCGGTGATCGGTTTCATCGTGCCGGTGCTGACCCTGCTGTTGTGGCCGGGCGACGCGATCGCGCTGCTGCTGGCGACGATCCTGTGGGGCGTTGCCTTCGGCGCGGTACCTACGTTGTTCCAGACCGCATTGGCGCGGCGTGCCGGTGCCGCCGCGGATCTGGCGCAGTCGATGCTGGTGACCGGTTGGAACCTGGCCATCGCCGCCGGAGGTGTTGCAGGGGGTGTGCTGCTGCAGGCGGGCGGCCCGAACCAGTTGGGATGGCTGCCGCTGCTGCTGCTGTCGGTGAGCGTGGCGTGGCTGCTGGCACGGCCGAAGGCCTGGGCGTAGGCGGCGACCAGTGATGGCGCGGTGCCGGCCAGCGGCCGGCACTACCGTGGTCCACACCATCGACGGATGGCGTGGATCTACCGAGCGCAGCGACCTGCGTCTGCCTTTGCTTTTGCCTTCTTCCGTTGATTCCGTGGCGGGACGCCGCCGGAACCTGTCAGAGGCCGGGGCGGTCGGGTTCGCGGGGGTGTCCGCGGCATGGATGCCGCGGCCAAGCCCCCATGGACGGGTTTACGGCGTCCCCCGCGAACCCGACCGTCCCGGCCGCCCCGGGGATAGCAGTACGCGACCCACCACGAGGGGCTCCGCCGTTCGCCGTCCTACTCCACTCCCTCACGCTCGATCGGCACGCTGCGCGGATTCTGCATGTGCTCCCGCGCCGCGCCATAGCGCTGCTGCCGCTTGTGATGGAACACCACGAACTCATCCCGTGGCAGCGGCCGCGAGAACAGCCAGCCCTGCGCGAACTCGACCTTGCGGGTATGCAGATACGCCAGCTGTGCCTCGGTTTCAACGCCCTCGGCCACCACCCACAGGCCCAGCTCCTTGGCCATGTCGATGATGTGCGGCGTCACCGGGCTGGTCGCACTCTCGGTGCCGATCGCATCGATGAACGACTTGTCGATCTTCAGCGCGTCCAGCGGCAGCTGTTCCAGGTACTGCAGGCTGGAGAAGCCGACGCCGAAATCGTCAATGGCCACGCTGTGCCCGGCCCGACGTGCCTGTGCCAGCATCGTGCGGGCGCGGTCCAGGTCGAGGAAGCCGCGCTCGGTGGCCTCCATCCAGATCTGCTGCGGCAGGATGCCGCTGCCGGCCATGTGCTTGGAGATCATCTTCAGCGCGCGGCCGCTGCTGATGTCTTCGGCGGCCAGGTTGATCGCGATGTGCGCGCTGCGGTCGGCCACCAGCAGCTCGCGCATGTCGCGCACCACGTTCTCGATCACCAGATCGGTGACCGCGCCGATCATGCCGGCCTCTTCGGCCAGCGGAATGAACAGGTCCGGCCGCACCTGGGTGCCATCCGGGCGCTGCCAGCGCACCAGCGCTTCGGCGCCGACGCAGATGCCGGTATCCAGTTCGATGATGGGCTGGTAGTGCAGGTACAGCTCGCGGCGGCGGATCGCCGTGGCCAGCTCGCCGCGCAGCGACAGGCGGCGACGCGACAGCCAGATCACCAGGCCGGCACCGACAGCGGCCAGCAGAACGCCGATGGGCACGAACAGCCACGCCTGCTGGCGGAAGGTCGCGGCGAGCGCGGTACGCGGTGTGGTCGCGATCGCCAGCCACTCTTCGTTGCGGGCGGTGGCGTACAGGGTGTTGTGGTCCAGGCCTTCACCAGGCGCGCGCAGCAGGGTCTCCAGCAATGCCGGATCCATGCCGTCCTGCCTGGCCAGGAGGCGGCCGTCCGGGCTGGCCAGGGCAAGGCGCACGTTCGGGTCGGCGATGACATCGACGAAGCGGCGCGGATCGACCAGCACGTCGTAGTTGCCGTACAGGATCGACAGGACCTGGCGCCGTCCGCTTGCCTCGGGGCGCACATCCACGGCGATGCCGGCGCCATCACTGGTGACGTGGTCGGACTTGGGCTGGTTGACGTCGGACAGGAACGGCCCCCACGACGTACAGCGTAGCTTGCCACCCTCGAAGTAGCCCATCTGGTCGACCGACGGCGAGGTCATCACCAGCGTCTGCATGCGCCGGATATGGTCGGGCCCGCAGGCGTTGTGGGCGCCGACCTCGGCCGACTGCAGTGCCGCCAGTGCTTCCTGGTAGGACTGGTCGGCGCGGCGCAGGGCACGGCCGGCAATGTCGCGCAGGCGTTGCTGCTCGACGCTGACCGCACGGTCCCAGGTGGCATAGGCCATCACCGCGATCGGCACGGCCGCGGCCAGCAGCGCCAGTGCGGTGCCACCAATGATGACGCGCAGCCGGCTCATGGCCGGGGCTCCAGCGGGGCGGGCAGGGCAGGGCGCATGGTCGGGCCGATCCTTGGGCAGGTGCGGCTATCTGAGCATGGCGCCGGGCCGGGCGGAATGGGATGAATCCGGTATTTGGTCACATTGTGATGAAAGCGGCCAAGTTTGACGGGATTGGCTCATCCGGCGCTGGCGCTCCTGCCTGAGGAGGACTACCGTCGAACGCTTCGCCCGCCCTTTTGCCCGCGCCCATGACCGAGCCCGCAACGCCCCCCGAGCACCTGCGCCGCAGCCTGTCCAACCGCCACCTGCAGTTGATCGCCATTGGCGGTGCCATCGGCACCGGCCTGTTCATGGGGTCGGGCAAGACCATCAGCCTGGCCGGCCCGTCCATCGTCTTCGTCTACCTGATCATCGGCGCGATGCTGTTCTTCGTGATGCGCGCGATGGGCGAACTGTTGCTGTCCAACCTGCAGTACAAATCCTTCATCGATTTTTCCACCGATCTGCTCGGCCCCTGGGCCGGCTTCTTCTGTGGATGGACCTACTGGTTCTGCTGGATCGTCACCGCCATCGCCGATGTGATCGCGATCGCTGCCTACGCACAATTCTGGTTCCCCGGGCTTGAAGCCTGGAAGCCGGCGCTGGCCTGCGTGATGCTGCTGCTGTCGTTGAACCTGGTGACGGTGAAGCTGTTTGGCGAGATGGAATTCTGGTTCGCGCTGATCAAGATCGTGGCGATCTGCGCGCTGATCATTACCGGCGCCGGGCTGGTGGCCTGGGGCTTCACCTCGCCCAGTGGCCATACCGCGGCGCTGTCGAACCTGTGGAATGACGGCGGCATGTTCCCGATGGGCCTGGTCGGCTTCTTCGCCGGCTTCCAGATTGCAGTGTTCGCTTTCGTCGGCATCGAGCTGGTCGGCACCACCGCCGCCGAAACCGCCGACCCCGAGCGCAACCTGCCCAAGGCGATCAATTCGATTCCGGTGCGCATCATCATCTTCTACGTACTGGCGCTGATCGCGATCATGGCCGTCACCCCGTGGCGCCAGGTGGTGCCGGACAAGAGCCCGTTCGTGCAGCTGTTCGTGCTGGCCGGTATTCCGGCCGCGGCCAGCCTGATCAACTTCGTGGTGCTGACCTCTGCCACGTCCTCGGCCAACAGCGGCATCTTCTCCACCAGCCGCATGCTGTACGGCCTGGCCGAAGAGGGCCACGCCCCGCGCGGGTTGTCGAAACTGTCACGCGCCGCCGTGCCGGCCCGTGGCCTGCTGTTCTCGTGCCTGTGCCTGCTCGGTGGCACGCTGCTGATCTACCTGATTCCGAACCTGGTGACCGCCTTCACCCTGGTCACGACGCTGGCGACGGTGCTGTTCATCTTCGTGTGGTCGCTGATCCTGGTGGCCTACATGGCCTATCGCCGCCGCTACCCGGAACGCCACGCTGCGTCGATCTTCAAGATGCCCGGCGGGGTTGCCATGTGCTGGGCCTGCCTGGTGTTCTTCGCGGCCGTGCTGGTGCTGTTGAGCCTGCAGCCCGACACCCGCCAGGCATTGATCGCCAGCCCGGTGTGGTTCGTGCTGCTTGGCGTGGGGTATTGGGTGCGTCGGAAGACCGCGAAGTGATCCAACGTCTTCGTTCCATCCATTGACCCATCGTCTCCAGAGAGCTTCATCCACGCATGGCGTGGATCTACCGCCCGCTGCTGGGAACTGTCGAAGGCGGGGTGGGTCCGGTTGTGGGGGCGTGAGCCGCATGGGCCCGAGGCATGCCTCGGGCGGGTTGGGCAGGACGCCCAACCCCGGTCTTGCCGTGTGCGCAGGATTGCGCACACGAGCAAGCGGCGACCGAGCTTACATGGGTGAGGGCGCTTTGCTTGCGAAGCACCGCTTCGCAAGCGCCCGAACGCACAGCCGCCAGCGGCTGGGCCGGGCCCCGGAGGGGGACTTGCAGCGTCCCCCACAGCCGGACCCACCCCGCCATCCTTCAACTGCTGTTGCTCTTGATCTGGCCTCTGCAGGTGCAGGGCGCAGCCCTGCCGGCCCCCATTCACCCGACATTAGCGGGCGCGGCCGGATGATCCGGCCGCCATGCCCCGTCTCCCTCTCCTGCTAGCGCTGTTGCTGCTGCCCAGCCTGTGGCCCGGGCTGGCTGCCGCGCGCACCGTCTACCGCTGCGTGCAGGGCAACACCGTCAGCCTGGCCACCGCGCCGGAACCCGGTTCACGCTGTACCCCGAAGGAAATCGACGACAACGCCATCCAGACCCCGAACCTGTGGGGCAACATGGGCGTGTTCAGCGGCGTGCTGTACGAGCGCGAGCAGGATGGCGCGCTGGTCTACTCCACCCGCAACCTGCCCGGCTCGCGGGTGTTCCTGAAGTTCACCATGGCCACGCCGCCGGGCGAGCCGGCCCACGAAGGCCTGGGCAAGGTCGGCAAGCCGCAGCTGGCGCAGCACGCCAAACAGTTCAGGGCCGCGGCCAAGGCTACGGGCGTCGATGACGCGTGGCTGCGCGCGATTGCCCATGCTGAAAGCAACTTCGATGCGCTGGCGGTGTCCAGCAAGGGCGCACAGGGCGTGATGCAGTTGATGCCGGACACCGCGCAGGAGTACGGCGTGAATGATCCGTTCTCGCCCCAGCAGTCGATCGATGGCGGCGCCCGCTACATGCGCGCGCTGCTGCGTCGCTACAACGGTGATCGGCCGCTGGCGGCGGCTGCGTACAACGCCGGCATCGGCGCGGTCACCCGCTACAAGGGCGTGCCGCCCTATGCCGAAACCCTGGCCTATGTGGACAAGGTGATGGCGCTGTACGCGCGCTACCGCGAGGCGATGGGCATCCGTACCGAGGTGCCGGCGCGCTAGGCCAGTGGCGCTACACAAAAGCTCCTCAGCGCGAGGTGGAGGTGCTGACCAGTTCGTAGCGTTCGATGCGGCCCAGGCGGGCAACCTCGGCCTGCACGTCGGCGCGTTGCTTCAGCGCACGCCAGGCCGCATCGATCTTCACGTCACCGGGCAGCGACGGATAGGTGCGCATGTCCTGCAGGGAGGCCAGTGTCTCGCCGCGCTCGACGGGTGAGCGCAGCTGTTCGATCAGCACGGCAGCGGCGCCGTCGAGATTGCCCTCGTCCAGCAGCATCTCGCGCTGGAACAGGCGCGCGTCATCGCCCTGGGCCAGGATCGCTGCACGCGCGGCCTGTTCGGCCTTGGCATCGCCACGTTCACGGGCGGCAACGAACTGCAGCAGTGCCTGGGCCGCCTTGCCGTATCCGGCCAGGCCCGGCATGTCATTCACCGCGGTGGCGGCATCCTGCATGCGGCCCAGCGAACTGAACACGAAGCCGACGTTGAACTGGTGCTCGGCACCATCCGGGCCCAGTGCGCCGATGCGTGCGGCCAGTTTGGCTGCCGCCAGCGCATCATCGGTACGGCCCAGCCGGCGCAGCGCCGTAAGCCGGCTGTTGAGCAGCCACGCCACCCATTCGGCTTCCGCCGCCGAGGGCGACTCGCCCTCGGCCGCCGCACTGGCCATGCCATCGGTCAGTGCCAGCACTTCCTCGTTGCGGTCCAGCATCAGCAGCGTGCTGCTGAACTCGGCCATGCGTGCATCCAGCGCCCGGTCGAGCAGGCCGGAAACCCGCAGTTCGTCGAGGTGCTTCTGTGCGGCCTGCACCGGATCGAAGCGGGCATCGGCGCGGTCGACATAGCGGTCAAACCGCTTGTCACTGCGCAGGCGGATGATTTCGGCGGGACCGGTGATGCGCGCCAGCGTGGCGGGAATATCGTCGCCACGACCGTTGTCGGCCTGCAGCGTGGCCAGTGCCAGCCACAGTCCGGTGGGTTCCAGGCCGCCGCTCTTCCAGCCGTTGTCGAACAGCGCCTGCAGCAGTTCCATGCGCTGCTGCGGCTGGTCCCGCAGGCGGAACTGCAGGTAGTTGATCGCGTGGCGGTCCACCGGCAACGGCGCGTCGGCATGCTTCAGTGCCTGCACCAGGTGCTTCGTGGCGGGCGCTGGTTGGTTCTCGGACAGTTCCACCGAGACCAGGGTCAGCAGGATCTGCGCATCGTCCGGCAGTGCTTCCTGAGCGCGCTGCAGGTAGCGGCGGGCCTGATCCGGCTTCTTCTGCACCATCGCGGTCCAGCCGGCCACCTGCGCGGCGCGGCCGCGATGTTCGGCATCGAAGTCATCCAGCATCGGATCTTCCATCAGCCGTTCCATCGCGATCAGCGCGCCCAGCGTGTTGCCACTGCGCGACTGCTGGATGGCCTCATCCCATCGCGTGGCATAGGCCTGGTGCATTGCATCGGCGGTGACGGACGGCTTCTGTGGCACCACCGTGATCGAGGCGGTGGCGGATGAACTGGCCAATGCGGCAATCAGCAGGGCGGCGAGGGGGAGGATGCGGGGCATGGAGGATCTCCATCCGTGGGAACCGCATTGAACCCGCTGCAGCCAGCGAGAACAAGCGCGATGGATGGAACTCTGGCGTTTGGCCGTACGATTGGCCATGGCGGATCGTGCGTTCAGCGTCTATTGTCGGTGCCTCTTCAGGCAGCAGGCAGGCAGCGCAGCACGATGGCACGGTGGCAATGGATGGCGGCAGGCGTAGCGTTGGCGACGGTGGTGGCATTGGCTGCGACCTGGTGGGAGACACCGCTGCATACGCTGGCTGAAACGGTGGGTCCGGTTCCAACGCCGCTGGCGTGGACCGCGCAGATCGAACCGCTGGCCGGCGATGGCCACCCGGGTAACCGCGACGGCGCCGCCGCGCAGGCACGTTTCGCCGATCCGTACGCGTTGCTGCGCAGTGCCGATGGCAGCGTCTATTTCACCGATGCCGGCGACAACAACCGGATCCGTCGCCGCCTTCCCGATGGCCGTGTTGAAACGGTGGCCGGGCACGGCGAGGGGCGCGTTGACGGCCCGGCACTGCAGGCCAGTTTCAATACGCCCTCGGGCATTGCCGCCGACGCGCAGGGCAACCTGTATGTGGCCGACACCGGCAACCATGCGATCCGCCGGATCGGCACCGATGGGCAGGTGACCACGCTGGCGGGTGGTGAACAGGGCTATGCCGATGGGCCGGCCGCGCAGGCGCGCTTTGATGCGCCGATGGGCATCGCGGTGGACGCGCAGGGCCAGGTCTACGTGGCCGATACCTACAACGACCGTATCCGGGTGATCGGCACCGACGGCACGGTGCGCACCCTGGCCGGTGGTGAGCGCCCGGGAATGGCCGATGGCGTGGGCGCTGCGGCGCGCTTCGATACGCCGGTGGCACTGGCCTTCGATGCGCACGGCGCGCTGCTGGTGGCCGATCTGTTCAACAACGCGGTACGCCGCATAGGCGCTGATGGCACGGTCAGCACCGTGGTCGCCGCCGGTGGCGTGATCAATGGGCCGCTGTCGCTGGCCACCACCCACGACGGCGTGCTGTACGTGGGTGATCTTGATGGCCGCATCGTGCAGGTGACGCCGCAGGGCCACCAGATCGCGCTGGTCGGCAATGGTCGTCTGCCGCGCCTGGCCCGCCCCAGCGGATTGGCGATGGATGCCGATGGCAGCGTGCTGGTGGCCGACGCCGCCAGCTACCGTCTGCATCGCCTGCGCCCACTGCCGGTAGGCGACCTGCCCGCGCCGGCACTGGTCGGCCCGGCCGCCGATGCCGCCCTGCCCGATACCGGCGGGCGCTGGCCGTTGGCGCCGCAGGATGGCTGGCACGAAGTAGTCGGCACACTGGGTGAAGTGCGCGGCAACTTCAAGGGCGAGAGTCGCCATCACCTGCACGGTGGCTTCGACGTGCGCGGTGATGTGGGCCAGACCGTGCTGGCGATCGCCGATGGCAAGATCAGCAGCCCGATGGCGGCCTGGAGCCTGGGCGAGCAGGCCGAGGGCCTGGCCGTGGATCGCCTCAAGTACATCCACATGCGGGTCGGCCGCACCCCGCGTGACGAACCCTACGACGCGCGCTGGCAGGCGTTGTACGACGAGCAGGGCAAGCTGGAGCGGATGCGCGTACGCCGCGGCATGCGTATCCACGTCGGCGATCGCCTGGGCAGCATCAACAACCAGGCGCATGTGCACCTGGCCGTGGGTACCGGTGGTTTCGAGACCAACGCCGTGGCACTGGGCTTCCAGAACTACGCCGACCACTTCGCACCGCGCATCACCGATGTGGCGCTGCTGGACGACACCGACCAGCCCATGGCCGCCGGCAGCGACGGCGTGGTGATGGTGGCGCGGCAGGGGCGTGGCGTGCAGATCGTGATCGAGGCCTGGGACCAGGTTGACAACAACCTGCCGCGTCGACGCCTGGGCATGTACCAGGTGGGCTACCAGATCCTCGATGCAGCTGGGCAGCCGCTGCAGGGTTACGAGCAGCCGCGCTGGAACATCGTGTTCAACCGCATGCCGCCGCAGAAGGAAGCGGTGCGCGTGGCCTACGCCCCCGACAGTGGGATCACCGTGCATGGCAGCGCGGTGACCCGTTTCCGTTATCTGGCCACCAACACCGTGCGTGACGGCCTGGTGGAAACCGGGCGTTGGCAGCCGTCGGCGCTGCCGCCGGGTGAGTACATCGTGCGCGCCAGCGTGCGCGACTACAGCGGCAACGAAGGCGTCGGCCCGCGCGAGGTCAGGGTACGGCTGCTGCCATAGCGGCAGCCGGGGCGCCGCAGCGTTCGCGCTCGGCGTCCATGTCTTCCAGCGGCCGCACTTCGATGCTGCCGAAGCGTGCCCACGGGAAGTCGCGGGCGATGCGCATGGCTTCGTCGCGGTCGCGGGCGACGATCAGGTTGAAGCCGGCCAGCAGTTCACGGGTTTCGGCGAACGGGCCATCCAATACGCGACTGTGGCCATCACGCACGCGCAGGGTCTGCGCGGTGTCGACCGGCTGCAGCTTCTGCGCGGCCAGCAGCGTGCCTTCGGCCTGCAGCTTGTCGGCATGGGCCAGGCAGTCGCGCATCAGCGCGTTGAATTCTTCGATGGGCAGGGCCTGCAGCAGGGCAGGCTCGATGTAGATCAGAAGCAGGTACTGCTGCATGGCGCGGTCCTGGCGGGGGCGGGGTGCCCATGATGGCGCAGGTTTGCCTGCCGGCATGCTGCAGCGCGAAAAGCCGCCTGCGGCGGGCGATCGGCGAACGGCGGAGCCCCTCCGTGGTGGGGTGGGTTGGTCGCTGAAAGCGGGTTTCCTGAGGGTGGGCCGGGCGGGTGGGATTGGCGGGGACGCCGTGAACCCGTCCATGGGGGCTTAGCCGCGCCATCCATGGCGCGGATACCCCGCCAACCCCACCCGCCCGGCCCCAGACAGATTCCGGCGGCCGATCCACCACGGGAAATCAACAACAAGAGCAAAAGCGGGTCGCTTCGCTCGCAAAGCAGAGGCCGCCAGCCAACCGCCGTTGCTGTTGCTGTTGCTGTTGCTGTTGCTTTTGCCTTTTCTCTTGATCTTCCCGTGGTGGGTACCGGAGGCAAGAAACTGTCCAAGGCCGGGTGGGTAGGCGGGGCGGGGGTGTCCGCGGCATGGATGCCGCGGCCAAGCCCCCATGGATGGGTTTACGGCGTCCCCCGACCCGCCTACCCACCCGGCCAAACCCATGAACCCGAGCTTTCAGCGACCAACCCAAACCCGCCACGGAGGGGCTCCGCCGTTCGCCGCCTCCCGCCGAAGGCGTGCTTTCCACGCAGAAAAAAAATTTCCGGAAACGTGTCGATTCCGATGACCCTGGTTCGTTGTACCCAGTGAAGGGCACGCATCACGCGTCCCCACGGGAGACTGCAATGAAAGTAATGGTGATCGTGAAGGCCAACGCCGACTCCGAAGCCGGCCGCATGCCCAGCGAACAGGAACTGTCCGAAATGGGCGCCTTCAACGAACAACTGGTGGCCGCCGGCATCATGCTGGCCGGTGAAGGCCTGCACGCCACCCAGCGCGGTCGCCGCATTCACTTCGGCAGTGGCGCACCCAGGGTCGAGGCCGGTCCGTTCGGTCCCGCCAGCGAACAGATCGCCGGCTTCTGGCTGTGGGACGTGCGGTCGCTGGAGGAAGCTGTCGAGTGGGCCAGCCGCGCGCCGTTCGGCAGTGGCGGCACGCTGGAACTGCGCCCGCTGATCACCGCCGAAGACTTCGGTGAAGCCTTCACCCCCGACTTACAGCAGCAGGAACAGCGTCTGCGTGCACAGCTGGAAGGTTGACCCGATTCATCTCCCTGCCGGGCAGGACCCGGCACTACTGCCTGAACCGCACAACGGAGTATTGCCATGAAACTGATTCCCTTCCTCGGCTTCAGCGGCCAGGCCCATGAGGCGATGGCGTTCTACGCCAAGGCACTCGGTGGCCAGGTCACGTCGGAAATGAAATACCGCGACATGCCGCCCTCCGATGGCTCGCCAGGCTGCAACGAGATGCCGCCGGAAACCCTCGACCACGTTGCGCACAGCCAGCTGGAAATCGGCAGCGCCATCGTGATGGCGGCCGACGGTCCCGGCGGTGGCGAGGGCGGCTCGACCACCATCAATGTCGACGTCGACAGCATCGAAGAAGCCGAACGCGTGTTCGCTGCGCTGGCCGAAGGTGGCCAGGTGCAGATGCCGATCGCCGAAACGTTCTGGGCGCACCGCTGGGGCATGCTGATTGATCGCTACGGCAAGCCGTGGATGGTCAATTGCATGAAGCAGCCCTGATCCCTCCCTCTTTCCTCTTCATCCACAAGGAGCGTTACCAATGAGTGCACCACAACCGCAGATGATCTTCGTCAACCTGCCCGTGCAGGATCTGGAGAAGTCCAAGGCGTTCTTCACCGCGCTGGGCTACAGCTTCAATCCAACCTATACCAATGACGATGCGGCTGGCATGGTCATCAGCGAGAGCATCTACGTGATGCTGCTGACCCAACCTTTTTTCCAGCAGTTCACCAACAAGCCGATTGCCGATGCGCGCACCCACACGGAAGTGATCAATGCGCTCTCGGCACCCAGTCGCGAGGCCGTTGATGTGCTGGTGGACAAGGCACTGGCCGCCGGCGCCAGCGAGCCGCAGCCGGCGCGCGACCTGGGCTTCATGTACCAGCGTGGCTTCCAGGACCTGGATGGCCATCTCTGGGAAATCGCACACATGGACGGCGAGCCGGGCTGACGGCCGCCGCAAGGGAGAACCCTCATGGCTTACGTGGATGCTTACGTGCTGCCGTGCCCGCAGGACAAGGTGGCGGCCTACCGCCGCCTTGCCCGCAAGGCCGGCGCGGTGTGGAAGGACCATGGCGCGCTGCAGTACATGGAGTGCGTGGCCGACGACGTGGAACCGGGCAAAAGCACGTCATTCCCGCGCGCGGTGAAAGCCAGGCCCGGTGAAACGGTGATCGTCGCCTTCGTGGTGTTCCGCTCGCGTGCGGCACGCGACCGCATCAACGCCAGGGTGATGGCCGACCCGCGGCTGGCGTCGCTGGGCCCGAAGGACATGCCGTTCGATACCAAGCGCATGTTCTGGGGCGGCTTCAAGCCCATCGTCGAAGCGTGAGCCATGGCGCTTGTGCGGGCCGGGCGTGCGTGCTGTGATCGGCGCATGCTCGATCCCGCACTGACGCAGCGTCTGGAAACCCTCTGGCGGATGGAGTCGCCGGTGTTGATCGCGCGCCTGGCGCGGCTGCTCGGGGGCGATGTCGGCCGCGCCGAGGAGCTGGCCCAGGACACCTGGCTGGCCGCGCTGGAGCGCTGGCCGGAGCAGGGCATCCCGGACAATCCCGGAGCCTGGCTGATGACCACCGCGCGCAACCGTGCCATCGATGTGCTGCGCCAGCACCAGCGCGTGGCGCAGCAGCATGCGCAATGGGGTGAGGAACTGCATCCGGCACCCCTGCCAGCGCCGGATGACAGCCAGGCGCTGGAGGATGACCTGGGGGACGACCTGCTGCGCCTGATGTTCGTGGCCTGCCACCCGGTGTTGCCGGCCGATGCGCGGGTGGCACTGACCCTGCGCCTGCTCGGTGGCCTGACCACGACCGAGATCGCCCGCGCCTTCCTGCAGCCCGAGCCGACCATCGCCCAACGCATCGTGCGCGCCAAACGCACCCTGGCGCAGAAGCAGGTGCCCTATGAAGTGCCGCGCGCGGAGGCGATGCCCGAGCGGCTGGCTTCAGTGCTGGAGGCGATCTACCTGGTCTTCAACGAAGGCTATGCGGCCAGTGCCGGTGACGACTGGATGCGTCCGGCGCTGTGCGACGAGGCACTGCGACTCGCGCGCATTCTGGCGCACCGGCTGCCGGTGCCGCCGGTGCTGGGCCTGCTGGCGCTGATGGAGCTGCAGGCCTCGCGTGCCGCAGCACGGACCGATGCACAGGGCGTGCCGGTGCTGCTGGACCAACAGAACCGCGCGCGCTGGGACTGGCTGCAGATTGAACGCGGGCAGCAGGTGCTGGCGCGCGCGCTGGCCGCCGGTGGCGGCGACGATCCCTATGTGCTGCAGGCGCGCATCGCAGCGTGCCATGCGGCGGCGCGGCGTCCCGAAGATACCGACTGGCCGCGCATCGCAACGCTCTATACGCAGCTGTTGCAGGTGCAGCCCTCGCCAGTTGTCGCATTGAACCGCGTGGTGGCGATACTGCGCAGCGACGGTGCCTTCGCGGCCTGGGCGCAGCTGCAGCCGTTGCTGGTGGACGCGCGACTGCGCGAGTACGCGCCGCTGCAGGTGGTGCACGGGGAACTACTACAGGCGTTGGGACGCGACTTGGACGCACGTCACGCTTTTGCGGAAGCCGCCAGACTCAGCCAGAACCAGGCAGAGCGCGGCCTGCTGCGGCAACGGGCTGGTCTGCCTCCCGCGGAGTGACCCCGACGAAGGCAGCACTTGTCGGCAGCCCCGCGAGCCGTTATGTTTCGCGCCCAGCGGACGCGTCAGCGTCCACTTTCCATGCGTATTGACCGAGGAGCGGTTGGATGTATTCAAGGACGAAGAGCGCATCGCGCGCTTTTGCGCGCCTGCTTGCCTGTGCCCTGTGCCTGGCCGTATGGCCGATGGCCGTGCAGGCGGCAGACAAATCACAGCAGGCCTATTGGGCCGGTTTTGCCTACACCGCTGATGCCGCCGCCGTGCAGGCGACCACGCCGCATGCGCATGCGGTGCTGGAACAGCGCGGCCTGATTCCGTTGAACCAGGCGCTGGCACAGTCGCTCAAGCGCCGCGCCCCGGCCCACCTGCAGCTGATTGACCAGCCGGTGGCGATGCTCGACGGCACGACCAGCGCGACCGTGCTGGCCGCGGCACTGGACCGCGAACTGGTCTCGGTCGAGCCGATCGGTGACCAGTACAAGGTGCTGGTGGAAGTGGCGCTGCAGGCGCTGTTCTTCGACTTCCGCGAGCGCCAGGTGATCGCGTCCTATCCGCTGACCCTGCAGCGCATCGATGTGCAGGATTACCGGCCGGACAACGACGATATCGACGCGATCGTTGCCGATCTCCTGTACGGCAGTGCCGATACCAGCCTGTCGCAGGTGCTGGCCGCCAGCCTCGCCCAGGCCAAGCTGCCCGATGCCGCCGTGCGTCGCCTGCAGGTCGGTGGCGTAACCCTGTCCGACGCGGTCCGCGCCAAGCTGCCCGACCCGAGGTGGGACGCCCCGCTGCGTGCCACGCTGGCCCACGAACTGTCCAAGACGCTGTCGTCCAATACCGGCGTCGGCCTGTTGCCGCCGGCCTCGGGCCAGGCGATCGGTGGTGCGATGGCGGCGCGCTTTGCCGACGGCAAGGTCTACCAGCTGAAGATTCCCGAGCCGGACTACGTCATCAACCTGCAGGTGGATGCGTTGAAGAACGGCGTGATCGAAGAAACCCCGGCGATGAAGACGATGCTGTTCGGTGCGTTCTTCACCGCCAAGGTGACCGAGCCGTTCTCCGGCAAGGTCTATTTCGAACAGCCGCTGCGCAAGGGGGCCACCAAGGTGGTGCCGGTCACGCAGTGGCAGGTCGACCAGTGGTCGGCCAGCTACGAAACCCTGCTGGCGGGCCTCGATGCCTTCGCCGGCGCCGCCGCCAAGCGCGCCGATTCGCGCGGCTGGCTGGACGAACAGAAGCCGGGCGGCCGCCCGTTGCAGCAGCAGACCCAAGCCCTCCAGGAGTTGATCAAGTCATGTCGTTGATGCGTACCATCCTGCTCATCCTCATCGCCCTGGTGGTGGCCTCGCCGGTCGCTGCGCAGACCGCCAGTTCGCGCGGTACTGGTTCGGCCAGCTACGGCCTGCGCCTGAGTGCCGACACCCGTGCCCAGGCCCTGAACAAGGCCAAGGTCAATGCACTGGAGGCGTACATCGCCGAAACCGGTGCGGCCAAGCTGCGCCTGTTCGAAGCGCGCCGTGCCGAGTTCATCGGCGAGATCGACCGCTACGTGCTCAGTGCCGTGCAGCTGTCGGACACCGAAGACAAGAAGGCCAAGACCTACACCGTCACCGTCCGCGCCGAGATCAACACCACCCTGCTGCAGACCAAGCTGGATGCAGGTTCGGCCGTGGCCGGTGCCACTGCCGCCCAGCGTTCGCTGCTGACCTTCCTGTTCATGGCGCGCTCGCAGGACACCGTGCAGTCGTTCCAGGACAAGGAATACCGCCGCGTCGACGCCAGCAGCAGCTACAACGAGAACACCCGCGAGGGCGACAGCTTCCGCGGCAACTCGGTCAGCACCAACGGCAGCATCAACCAGAACGGTTCGATGTCGGTCACCAGCGGTGGCAGCACCACCCAGCGCAGCGACAACATCAGCTGGAAGGTGGCCAACGCGGCCGAAGTGAACACCGCGATGACCGGTGCCTTCAGCGCCGCCGGCTACGAAGTGGTCGAAGCCGAATACGTGGAAGGCGAGTCGCGCGGCCTGCTCAGCATCGAGCGCATCCGCAAGGACTTCAGCACCGGCAACGACCTGGCTCCGGCCACCCTGCGTGATACCGCCAACGGCATTCGTGCGGCCAACATTCCGTACATCGCCGTCGGCACCCTCGACGTCGGCATGCGCGACCGCGATCCGGCCAGCGGCAACACCCGCGTGTTCGTCACGGTCACCGGCAAGGTGCTGGACGTGACCGGTCGTTTCCCGCGCACCGTGTCGTCGGTGGGCCCGGTGCAGTTCTCCGGTACCGGTCCGAACGAAACCGTCGCCCGTACCAACGCGCTGCAGCTGGCGGCTGAAAAGGCTGCCCAGCAGATGATCAACGAACTGAACGTCAAGGCGGTCCGCTGACGTTACCGCTGCGCTCGCCGGGCATGGCCCGGCGCTACCGGCTCTGGTGGGTGCCGAGCTTGCTCGGCACTGACTCGCTGCCATCCCCGATCTCGCGTGCCGCGCTGCGGCCGTCTTTCTCATAAAGGAAATCCCATGATCCGCAATACCGCTCTTGTCGTGGCCATCGCTGCCGCCACCCTGTCGATGCCGGCCCACGCTGGCCTGGGCAAGCTGAAGGACCTGGCCGGTGCCGCCACCGGCACCTCCAGCAGCAGCGCCTCCAGCGCCGCCGCTCCGGACGAAGCCGCGCAGGAAGCGCTGGTGCGTCGTTTCGTTACCTCGCAGTCGCACTCGCTGCAGGCCCAGACCTCGTTCGCCCGCGCCTTCGGCCTGGCCGAGCAGGTGCAGCTGCTGGAAGCCGAGCGCCAGGCGCTGTCGTCGGGTTCGGTCAGCGTCGATGCGATGAAGAAGTCGGTGTCGGTCAGCGAAGCGGCGCAGGCGGCGATCAACGAGCGCCAGGCCGCACAGCCGGAACTGAACGCTGAATCCAAGCAGCACTACGCCGAAGGCCTGGTCTCGCTGCTGTCCTCGGCGGCCGAAGCACAGAAGCTGGGCGGCGAAGCCAGCAACTTCACCGCCGGCATGAAGAACCTGGGCGCGACCCAGCTGGCCACCGTCGGCCGCAAGCTGGCGGCAGGTGCATGGGTGGCCAAGGAATCGCCGGGCTTCATCCAGGGCCTGTACGGCTCGACCAAGTCGGCCGTGACCTTCGCCAAGAAGAGCAAGGTGAAGGTGCCGTCCAACGCCGATTCGATGCTCGACAAGCTCTGATCCGAGGCGAATCTCCATGCGTATGACCTACCGTTTGATCGGCCTGGGCCTGGCTGCCACGCTGCTTGCAGCCTGTGGCAAGCAGGACACCCCGGCCGCCGCGCCCGCCAAGGACAAGGCAACCAGTGCACTGGCCAGCAATGCGCCCGTGGAAGCAGCGCCCCTGCGTGGCACGCCGGATTTCGGTGGCACCACCCAGGTCGCGCGCGAAGCCGACGGCATCGGCAGCACCCCGGAACTGGCGGTGCTGGCGGCATTGCAGTCGGCGGTGGCGCAGGTCAACGGCGTACGCGTGGCCAGCCAGATGCAGAGCCTGCGTGCAGGCCTGCATGTGGATGTGGATGACGAACACGTCGGCGATATCCGCGCCGACGCGTTCACCCAGCAGATGATCGCCGGCTCGCAGGGCGCGGTGCTGGGCTATGAAATCCTGTCGCAGGAAGAAGTGCGGCAGCTGGACGAGGAAACCATCGCCCGCGTGCGCGCCAGCGACGAAGGCTGGAGCTTCAAGGGCTCGGCGTCGGCCAGTGCGTCCGGCGAAGCCTCGGCCAAGGGCGGTTCGGCCTCGGCCAGTGTCAAGCAAAGCTACGACGAGAAGGTGAGTGTTGATGCCAAGCGTGGCGCCAGCTCCTACGATTCCGATGTGACCCATCGCAGCATGCGCAGCTACTGGAAGGTGCGCGTGCGCGCACAGATCGCCCAGTACCGTGCACCGGACGAGCAGGGCAAGCCGAAGATCGTGGTTGCACTGCCGCGCACCAAGGCCGGCAGCTACGCCGTGGGCGACGGCCGCGTGGACGCGGACGAAGTGGCCGACGCGATCCGCGCACGCCTGTCCGACACGCTGACCCAGACCCAGCGCTTCATCGTGCTGGACCGCGAGTTTGGTGACGAGCTGCAGGCCGAGATCGACCACATCAACAGCGGCAACGTGCGCCTGCAGGACACCGCACGCGTGGGCCAGCAGCTGGCGACCGACCTGATCCTGATCCCGACCATCGAGCGTTTCGAGTACCCGCGCAGCGTGCGCAACCTGCGCATGTCCGACCGCCAGGTGACCTCGTACTCCGGTGGCGGGCGCATCACTCTGCGCCTGATCAACGCCACCACCGGCCAGGTGGTGATGTCCGACAGCTTCGACCACCAGCTGGCCTCGACCGGCCCCAGCACCCTGCCGCGCGTGGTCAACGGTCGCAACATGGCGGCGGCGATGATGGAGTCGCTGTCCGGCCAGATCGGCACCACCATCGTCACCACGCTGTTCCCGGTGTCGGTGGTCTCGGTGGACGGCGACCAGGTGGTACTGAGTCAGGGCGGCGAAACGCTGCAGGCTGGCCAGCGCTGGCAGGCCGTGCGCCTGGGCGAAGAACTGAAGGACCCGCAGACCGGCCGCTCGCTGGGCCGCAGCGAACACCCGTGCTGCACCATCCGCATCGATCGCGTGGCTGCACAGACGTCCTACGGCACCATCGAAGACGGCGTAGACGCGATGCGCGGCGGCTTCCGCCCGGGCCAGATCGAACTGCGCCAGAAGCTGGGCAGCAAGCCGGCAACGGCCGCCGCAGGCGCGACCGCCTCGGCCGCTCCCGCAGCTGCCGCACGCCCGGCCGCCAAGCCGAAGCCCAAGGCCGCGGCGGCCCCGGCCGAAGACCCGAACTGGTAACAGGCTCAAGCAACACACAGATGGGGTCAGAGCCCTTTCCCGACGGGAAAGGGATCTGACCCCTTCGTGTTTCCGAGCGTGTCGACCAAGGTCGACACCTACCAACAGCAGCGGGAATCTGTCGAAGGCGGGGTGGGTCCGGTTGCGGGGGCGTGAGCCGCATGGATGCGGCGACCGAGCTACATGGACGTACTTGCAGCGACCCCCGCAACCGGACCCACCCCGCCATCCCACGGAATGCCGCTGTTGCTTCGGCTGTTGCTGTTGCCCTGGCCTCTGCAGGTGCAGGGCGCAGCCCTGCCGAATCCCATTACACTCCAGAAGGATTTCCCTGCTGGAGAGAGCAATGAAGCGAGTAGCACTGGGCCTGCTGGCCTTGTCAGTGTCGAGCGCACTGATGGCCGCCACCCCGAAATTCGACGGCGCGCGGATCTCCGCCGACGTCAAGGAACTGGCCTCCGACGCCTACGAAGGCCGCTCCCCGGCCACCGCCGGCGAAGAGAAGACCATCGCCTTCCTCAGCAAGCAGTTCGCCGATGCCGGCCTGCAGCCGGGCGGTGACCTCAAGGATGGCAAGCGCCTGTGGACCCAGGCCGTGCCGCTGCGCAAGGGCGACATCGTCGGCGCACCGCAGCTGGCGCTGCACCAGGGCGGCAAGACCGTTGCGCTGGAGCAGGGCAAGCAGATCGCCGTGCGCGCCGCCATGAACGGCGCCAGCAACGTCGATATCAGCAAGGCGCCGCTGGTGTTCCTCGGCTACGGCGTGAAGGCCCCGGAGCGCAACTGGGACGACTTCAAGGGCGTGGACCTGAAGGGCAAGATCGCCGTCGTGCTGATCAACGACCCGGACTTCGAGACCGGCCAGGGCGACTTCGACGGCAAGGGCATGACCTACTACGGCCGTTGGACCTACAAGTACGAAGAAGGTGCCCGCCAGGGCGCGCTGGGCGTGCTGATCGTGCACGAGACCGCACCGGCGTCGTACGGCTGGGCCACCGTGGCCGGCTCCAACACCAACACCATGTTCGACGTGGTGCGTGACAACCCGGCCGACAGCCACCCGCTGCTGGAAGGCTGGATCCAGCGCGACCTGGCCGTGGAGCTGTTCCGCTCTGCCGGGCAGGACTTCGAAGCGCTGAAGAAGAAGGCGCAGCAGCGCGACTTCACCCCGGTGCCGCTCACCGGCGCCAGCCTGGACGCGAAGTACGCGGTGAAGACCGAAGTGATCACCTCGCACAACGTGGCCGCGCGCCTGGAAGGCAGCCGCCACCCGGACGAGACCATCGTCTACAGCGCGCACTGGGACCACATCGGCGTGGGCGAGCCGGACGCGCGTGGCGACCGGATCTTCAATGGCGCACTGGACAACGCCAGTGGCACCGCATCGCTGATCGAACTGGCGCGCGGCTTCGCCAAGGCCAAGCGCCCCGAGCGCTCGGTGCTGTTCCTGGCGGTCACCGCCGAGGAAAAGGGCCTGCTGGGTTCGGAGTACTACGCCACCCATCCGCTGTACCCGCTGGAAAAGACCGTGGCGGTGATCAACATGGATGGCATGGCACCGTTCGGGCCGTCGCGTGATTTCGGCATCTACGGCGCCGCGCGCTTCGAGCTGCTGGACCAGCTGAAGGACGTGGCCAAGGGCTGGGACATCCGCTACACGCCGGACCCGAAGCCGGAAGCCGGCCTGTTCTTCCGCTCCGATCACTTCCCGTTCGCCAAGCGTGGCGTGCCGGCGCTGTCCTGGTCGGCCGGCCAGGACTGGGTGGATGGCGGCGTGGCCGCGGGCAAGAAGGCCTCCGAGGACTACACCGCCAAGCGTTACCACCAGCAGGGCGACGAATGGCAACCGGACTGGGTGTTCGCCGGTGCCGCCCGCGACCTGGAAGTGCTGTACACGCTGGGCAACCAGCTGGCCAATTCGCGCAGCTGGCCGAACTGGAGCAGGGACGAGTCGTTCCGCGCCGTGCGTGACGCCAGCGCCGATCAGCGCAAATAATGGCGTTCGGTAGTGCTGGCCGCTGGCCGGCATTGCCCCTCCGGGGAAACGCCGGGCCATGCCCGGCGTTTCCGTAACGGCTTCCATCCCCGCTTTTCCCCCCTTCGTCGCAGCCCGCTTGTTTGCCCGGCGGGCCGCCCTATGCTCGGCTCACCCCCTTCCTCCAAGGCGCCGCCGTGTTTGCCAGCCTCTCTCTCCTGCTTCGTCACCTGCTGGCCTGGGCTGCGGCGCTGTTCGTCGCCGGCATGGTCTGGAGCGGCATCTTCAGTGGCATGAACGATGGCCCGGGCTGGATCTTCGGCCTGCTGGCGATGTTCCTGATGATTTCCGCGCTGGGCAGCGCGATTACCCATGTACGCCGCGTCTGGCTGGTCGCCGGCCGGCTGGATTCGACCACGCTCTCCGGCCGCCAGCGCCGCCAGGTGGAACTGCCGATGGATGCCGGCCAGGCATTCTCGGTGGTGGAAGCGGCCATCGCCGAACTGCCGCGCGTTGAAGACGTGGAAAGTTCGGCCGGCAGCCTGCAGGTACGGGCCTACGTGCGCCGCGTGGATGCCTGGAACGGCCGCCAGCCGTCGCGCTGGAACCTGCCGGCACGGCTGGCGATCAAGCGCAACAGCGTGCTGGCGACGGTTACGCCGGGGCAGGGCACCAGTACCGTCACCCTGCTGTTTGAACCGGATGCCGGCTGGTGGGCCGACCTGCTGGCACTGGATGAGGGCAGCAATTTCGAGAATGCCGAAGCGGTCACCCGCGCGATCAGCCGCCGCGTGGCCGACCAGCGCCGCGATGAGCAGGCCGCGGCCGAGCAGACCCAGGTGGAAAAGGAACTGTCGGTGGCCCGGTTGAACCTGCTGCATGCGCAGGTGGAACCGCACTTCCTCTACAACACGCTGGCCAACGCGCAGGTGCTGACCCGCACCGACCCGGCACGTGCCGACCAGATGCTGGGCCACCTGATCCAGTACCTGCGCAGCTCGTTGCCACAGGTGGACGAATCGCTGTCCACGCTGGGCGTAGAGCTGGAGCGCACCCGTGCCTACCTGGAGATCCTGCGTATCCGCATGGGTGCACGGCTGGGAGTGGAGGTGCAGGTGCCGAACGAGCTGCACGGCGTGCAGCTGCCGGCGATGGCGCTGCAGACGCTGGTGGAGAACGCGATCAAGCATGGCCTGGAACCCAAGCCCGGCGGTGGCACGATCTGGATCCTGGCGCGTGGCTTCGATGACCATGTGACGGTGACGGTGGCCGACGATGGCCTCGGCTTCGGCCAGGGCACCAGCGGTACCGGCATCGGCCTGAAGAACCTGCGCGAGCGCCTGCGCCTGACCTGCGGTGAGCAGGCCGGCGTGGCGATCGTCGCCAACTTCCCCAGCGGCGTGGCCGCAACCATGACCCTGCCGCAGTCGAACAAGGAGCGCAGCCATGCCGCTTGAGGCGCTCATTGCCGAAGACGAGGAACTGCTGCGGCAGTCGCTGGTCGAGCAGCTGGGCCGGTTGTGGCCGGACCTGAAGCTGGTGGCCGAGTGCGAGGATGGCGCCAGTGCACTGGAGCAGCTGGCCGAGAAGCAGCCGGACATCGCCTTCCTCGACATTCGCATGCCCGGCATCAGTGGCATTGAAGTAGCCCGTTCGCTGTCCGAGCTGAGCCCGCGCACCCAGGTGGTGTTCGTGACCGCCTACGACCAGTACGCCATCGACGCGTTCGAGCAGGGCGCGATGGATTACCTGCTGAAACCGGTCAGCGACGAGCGCCTGCTGGCCACCCGCGAACGCATCCTGTCGCGGCTGCCATCAACGCGCCAGGACGATGCCGTACTCGAGCGCCTGCTGCGGCGCCTGGGGCCATCGCAGGGTGCGGCAGAGCGCCCGCCATTGGCCTGGATCACCGCCAGCAACGGCCGCGAGACGCAGCTGATCATGCTGGAAGACGTGGCCTACTTCCGTGCCGACAACAAGTACACCACCGTGGTGACCGCTGCCGGCGAGAGCCTGTTGCGCACGCCGCTGCGCGAACTGCTGGAAGTGCTCGACCCGCAGCATTTCCGCCAGATCCATCGCTCGACCATCGTCAACATGAAGGCGGTGGCGGCGGTCAGCCGCGACGATACCGGGCGCGGCGTGCTGCGCCTGCGTGGGCGCACGGAGACGCTGGTGGTCAGCCAACCGTTCATGAGCCTGTTCCGCGGCATGTAGCCGCATCCTGGAGGCACCATGCGCCTGTTCCTGTTTGCCTGCATCGCTGCGTTGTCGTTGGCCGGCTGTGAGAAATCCAGCAATACCTCGATCACCCGCACCCGTGCCAATGGCGTGGACACGCTTTACAGCAAGGGCAGCGTGGTCGACGGCGAGGCACGGTTCCAGTGCATCGCCAGCAGTAGTGGCCAATGCCACTACCTGGTGCTGGACCCAGCGTGCAGTACCGACGCCGCGTGTGCGACGCCACCATTGCGCCGGTTTGCCGTGGCGGTGGGGAAGACCGAGGCGATGCGTGACCTGCCCAGCGGCTTCCACCAGTGCGTCAGCCAGGACCCGATAGAACACTGCCACCGTGAGTGATCACGGTGGCAGTGTGGGTCCCCCCGCTTCCCTGAAGGGTCAGTAGGCAGGCTGCAGTGTCAGGTCGTGGTGGTGCTCGTTCTCGCCCACATGGTTCAGGCGGCCGACCAGTTCGGAGTGCTGCTTCATGCGCCCGATCTCGGTCATGATGCGGATGTCCTCGTGGCGCAGCTCGCGTTTGGCGGTGACCGCCTGCTTGTAGTCCAGCACTTCCGGATAGTGCTCGGCCAGGTCAAGCGCCTCGGCCACGTGCTCGACGCTGTCGGCTTTGGAGCTGATGCGGGCGCGGCTGTTGAACGCCTTCATCCAGCGCTCGAAGCCGGCCTGCTGATCGAACATGTTGGCCATGAACCAGATCACGAACAGGATCGACACCCACGAGCCGAACACGATTACCACGCGGGTGAAGGTGATATGGAAGTCGTCGCGCCACAGGTAGTTGGCGATCAGGCCCAGGATCAGCAGCGAGGCCGCCTGCCAGCCGACGATCGAGGCGATCAGCCACTGGCACTTGGCCTGGGCCAGCACAGCCACTTCATCGCGGATCTGCTGCTCGCTGAGGTTGCGCCAGTGCGCCACCTGTTTGTCGAACGGGCTGCTGTAGAGCTCGTTGTCGCGAAGCAGAATTCCCAAACCCTTGAACAAGGCAATCATGGCTGGCTCCTTGTGGAACGTGCGTCGATCAGCATTGGACGGTGTGGCGGATCCAGTTCTAGCACTTCCAGCGAGCCGTGCAATGGGGGCAATGCCAAGCGGCGCAAGGGTTTGACCGGTGGGAGTGAAAATTGATGCGATGCAGCATCGCAGTCACGGCCTGCGACAGGATGTCGCAGGGTGAAACGTGCTGCGACCGCACATGAAACCGTCGCTGAGCGGGGAGGCTCGCCGCCGGAGGCGTGATCGCCGAGAATCGGAGCCAACCGCGCAAGACGCGACTGTTCTTCCGCCTCTCCTGGACCTGTGATGCCGGCTTTGCTGCAGCGACTCTCCCGCCCCGTCACGGCGCCGATCCGACGCTGGGTACTGGACGCCTTCCCGCGCGGCCAGAGTGGTATCGACTACGACCATCCGCAGGGCGATCCGGGCTGGTTCGGCCCGGACAGCGTCACCTGGCGGCTGCACGCCGAATTTCCCTCGATGCTCGCCGGTGGCCTGTGCGCGCTGATGCTGCAGACCCTGCACCCACGCGCGCTGGCCGGGGTCTATGACCACTCCAATTTCCGCCAGGACCTAGTGGGTCGGCTGCGCCGCACCACGGCCTTCGTTGCCGGCACCAGCTATGCGCCCAGCGGCGAGGTGGAGGCGCTGGTGGCCAGGGTGCGCCGCATCCATGCGCAGATCCGCGGCCAGACCGCGCAGGGCGAGCCCTACGCCGCCGACGATCCGCAGTTGCTGACGTGGGTGCACGTGACCGAAGCCTTCGGTTTCCTGCAGGGGTTCCGACGCTACGGGCGCGAGGTGCCGGCGCACATCGCCGATCGCTATTACGACGAGTACCGTTGCGTGGCCGAGGCACTGGGCGCGGTGGATGTGCCGCGCAGCGAAGCGGAAGTGGCGGCGTACTTCTGTGCACGTCAGCCGGAGCTGCGTGTGGATGAGCGCTCGCGCGAGGTGCTGGAGGTGCTGTCCGGCGTGCGCCTGCCGGTACCGGTGCCGGGGCTGTCGCGCGAGGTGTTCCTCGGTGCGGGCGCGGCGCTGCTGCCGGACTGGGCCGAGGGCATGCTGGAACGCAGTGGCCGTCAGCGCGCCCAGGCTGCGGCGTCTGCGAAGCTGATGCAGGGTATGGCGCCGCTGTTCCGCCGTGCGCTGCCCGACGGCCTCGCCAGCCGCGCCTGTGCACGCATGGGCGCGCCGGTGGAGATCCTGCGCGAGTGGCCCGCGGTTGCCTGGTAGGTGCCAACCTTGGTTGGCACGCTTTTCGCGGTGCCGCGGAAGCGCCAACCAAGGTTGGCAGCTACCCGCAAGTGAAACGGGCGCCTTGCGGCGCCCGTTCCGGTTACATCACCACACCTTGACCCGCTTGTCCGGCGCCAGGTACAGCTTCTGGCCTTCCTTCACCTCGAACGCCGGGTACCAGGCGTCGATGTTGCGCACGGTCAGTGCGCGGAACTGGCCCGGTGCATGCACATCGGTCAGCAGCGAGTTGCGCAGCGCCTGTTCGCGGCTCTTGCTGCGCCACGCCTGGGCGAAGCCGAGGAAGAAGCGCTGGTCCGGGGTGAAGCCCTCCAGGGTCTGGCCCGGCTTGCCCTGCAGCGACAGCTGGTAGGCGTCGTAGGCGGTACCCAGGCCAGCCACGTCGGCGATGTTCTCGCCCAGGGTCAGCTTGCCGTTCACATGCACGCCCGGGAACGGCTCGTAGCTGCTGAACTGCGCGGCCAGCGCATCACCGGCGGCGTTGAACTGCTTCAGGTCCTCGGCGGTCCACCAGTTGTGCAGCTTGCCGGTTTCGTCGAACAGCGCGCCGGCGTTGTCGAAGCCGTGGCTGATCTCGTGGCCGATCACTGCGCCGATCGCACCGTAGTTCACCGCGTCGTCGGCGGCACCGTCGAAGAACGGCGGCTGCAGGATCGCGGCCGGGAACACCAGGCGGTTCTCCAGCGGCACGTTCATCGCGTTGATGGTCTGCGGCAGCATCGCCCACTCGCTGTGGTCGACTGCCTTGCCCAGCTTGGCGATGTTGCGCTGGTACTCGAACAGTTCGGCGCGCTGCGCATTGCCCAGCGCGTCATCACGGCGGATCTCCAGGCCAGTGTAATCACGCCACTTTTCCGGGTAGCCCATGCCCACGGTCAGGCCGGCCACCTTGGCCTTGGCGCTGGCCTTGGTCTGCGGCGACATCCACGCGAGCGCATCGATGCGCTTGGCGAAGGCGGCGATGATGTTCTTCGCCATCTCGTCCGCGCGTTCCTTGGTCCTGGCGTCGAAGTGCTTCTCGACGTAACGCTTGCCGATCGCTTCGCCGACGGCATGGTTGGCGTCGTCCACCGCACGCTTCCAGCGGTCGCTCTGCTGCGGCGTGCCGCTCAGCGCGGTGCCGTGGAAGGCGAAGCGGGCATCGGCGAACTTCTTCGGCAGGTAGGCAGCGGCGCGGTCCAGCGCGTGGAAGGCCAGGTAGTCCTTCCAGGCATCCAGCGGCTCGGTGGCGACCAGCTTGGACAGGCCGGCCACGGCCTTGGGCTGCCAGACGATGAAGTCCTGCTGCTTGCCCAGTGCGGCCGCGTCGAGGAAGGCGCTCCAGTCCATGCCCGGCGCCTTCGCATTGAAGTCGGCCTGGGTCCACGGATTGGCACCCTTGGTCACGTCATTGGTTTCTTCCTGGGTGGCGTGCGCCTGCGCGATCTTCGTTTCCAGCGCGAGAATGCGCTGTGCCTTGCCCGCCGGATCGGCGACGCCGGCCAGCTGCAGCATCTGTGCGATGTAGGCCTGGTACTGCTTGCGCAGCTCGGCCATGCGGCCACCGCCCAGGTAGAAGTCGCGGTCGGGCATGCCCAGGCCGCCCTGCACCAGGTACGGCGCGTTGCGGTCCGGCTGCAGCAGGTCCACCGACACCCACAGGCCGAACAGGCGGTCGGTGTAGAAGTTGGTCGCATTGAGCAGGTCGACGTCGGCACGCACGTCGCCGCCCAGGGCACGGGCCAGGCCGGCCTTGTCGGCGATCGCGTCGATCGCCTTCAGCTGCGGCTGTACCGGCGCAATGCCGTGCTGCTCGATGCCGGCCTCGTCCATGTAAGCAGCGTAGTAGTCGCCGATCAGCTTGTCGTCACCGCTGGCCTGGGTGTTGCCGGCGGCGCCCTCAAGAATGGCGCGGGTGTCGGCCAGGGTCTTCTCGGCAATGACGTTGAAGCTGCCGAAGCGCGAGCGGTCGGCCGGGATCTCGGTGTTCTTCACCCAGGTGCCGTTGGCGAAGCCGAAGAAGTCATCACCGGCGGCAATGCTGCGGTCCATGCCGCTGGCATCGAAGCCGAAGCTGCCCAGCATCGGCTTGGCCGCAGCGGGCGCAGCTTCGGCGGGCTTGGCGTTGCCAGCGGCCGGATCGGCCGGGCGGTCGCAGGCGGCCAGGGTCAGGCTGGCAACAATGGCCAGTGCCAGGGTGGGACGGCGCAGCTTGGACATGGACTTCTCTTGCAGCGGAAAACCCCAAGTCTAATCCGCTCCGCCCCGGCTGGCCCTCCCGTTGTGGCACCTGCCCTGTGCGGGATCTGGCTGAACGCGCGGAAGCGATCTTCACGCCGTCACCGGGGTGGTGCATGCTGGGCCCGGGAACCCTGCGCGGGCACGGGGAGGTGGCCATGCGGGGTGGGGTCAGGCGTCAAGAATGGCGTCCGCCGGCCGTTGAGGTCGGGGACGTGGAGGATTCGTTCGCGCATGAAGCCAGCCGACTGCACAAGGAAGACCAACCGATGCCCGCGCTGAAACGGGCGTTGGCCCGGCCGCTGCGCGCCATTACCTGGGGCGGGGTGTTGCTGGGCATTCTGTTGGTGGCCGGGTTGGCCACCATGCTGGCCAACGACCATCACCGCCGGCTGGAGGCCGCGCAGCGCCAGAGCCGTGCGCTGGCGGTGGGCAGCGAGCGCCTGCTGGCGCTGGAGCTGCGCAACCTGGAGCGGGCCATGTCCGGCATCGCCGCCGACGCCGCCGAGCTGTTCCGCAGCGTGCCGGCGCAGGCGCCGGCCTTGATGGATGCCTCCATCGGCGGGGTGCTGGGCCGGCATGCCGAACTGCACAGCATCGCCGTGCTCGACCGCCATGGCCGACCGTTGACGGCCGGCGAGGGCGACCTGCAGCTGCCGCTGTGGACCGACCCGCAGCGTCGTGGCCAGGGCAGCGCCCTGTACATCGGCCCGCCGCAGCGGGCCAGCGATGGCGGCTGGGTGGTGCCGCTGGCGCTGCCGATGGCCGGCGAACGCTGGCTGCTGGCACGGCTGCGCTGTGGCGAACTGCAACGCATCGTCGGCGGCCTCGATGTCGGCCCCAACGGACTGGTCTCGATCAGCGATGCCGAGGGTTACATGCTGGCCCGCGTGCCTGATCCGCACGGCACGGTGGGCCGCCGCTACGGCCTGCCGCGCCGTGACCTGCTCGGCACGCAGGCGGTGGTCGAGCTGGGCAGCGTGCCGGGTGTGGTCGACGGCGTACCGCGCATCATGACCATCAGCACGCTGGAACACAGCCCGCTGGCGGTGCAGGTCGGCCTGGCCGACGAAGACGTACTGGCGCCGTGGTGGCCGTACCTGCAGGCGTCGGTGGCGATCGTACTGGCTTACATCGCGGTGTTGCTGGTGCTGCTGTACGCCGTGCGGCGCAGCACCCGCAGCCAGCAGGCGATGGCCGAGGAGCTGAAAACAGGCCACGCCGAGCTGCGTCTTGCGCACCAGGTCGGTCGTGTCTGTACCTGGTACGTGGATGAGGACGCCGCATTGCTGCGCTGGTCGCCGCTGGCGCGCGAGATCTTTGGCGTGCAGACCGATGCGCTGCCGGTGGCCGATTTCTTCGCACGCGTGCACCGCGACGATGCCGCGCGCCTGCAGCATGCCTTTGACCAGGCATTCGCCGGCGGCGCCGTGCTCGACCAGGTGTTCCGCCTGGTATTGCCCGGGGGCGAGGTGCGCTGGGTGGGCGCACGTGGGCAGCGGGTGGAAGTGGCCGACAGCGAGCGGCGCATGATCGGCGCGCTGACCGACCTGAGCGAACGCTATCAGGCGCGCGAGCAGATGAGCGAAGTGGAACGGCGCTTCCGGCTGCTGTTCGACCGCAATCCTGCACCGTTCTGGGTGTTCGACCCGGATACGCTGCGCTTCATCGAGGTCAACGACGCTGCGGTGCGCCAGTACGGCTACAGCCGCGACGAGTTCCTGGCGATGAGCATCCTCGACATCCGCCCGCGCGAAGGCTGGGACGAAGTGCGTGGTGCCATCCAGCGCGCACAGGTGGGCGATCCTCCGGACGCGACCGTGCGCCTGCACCGGCGCAAGGATGGCAGCGTGTTCGAGGTGCGCGCACACCTGTCCAAACTCGATTTCGACGGACAGCCGGCGTGCCTCGTGCTGGCCGAGGATGTCAGCGAACGGCTGGCCTACGAGCGTGACCTGGCCTATCGGGCACGGCACAACCCGGCCACTGGCCTGCTCAACGTGCGCGCCCTGACCGAACAGCTGGATGAGCAGGAACAGAGTTACACCATCGCCTTCGTGCAGTTGCGTGGCCTGCAGCTGGTGGCCGATACGCTGGGCCGTGAGATCGGCGATGCGGTGCTGCAGTCGATGGCGACCCGGCTCGGTGGACTGGGCGCGCGTTGCGGCACGCTGGCATTCCAGCCGGCGGAAGACTTCGTGTTCGCGATCGGGGCCGAGCACGATACCCCGCGCGTGCTGGACGACCTGCTGCAGATCGTGTCGGCGCCGATGCGTGGCAAGGATTCGCTGCACCAGTTCGAACCGCGCATCGGTGTGGCCGTGCACACTGCCGGTGACGGCCACAGTGCCGAGCAGGTGATCGGCATGGCCGCGCAGGCCGCGCACGCGGCACGCGCCGAGGGCAACGTGGTGGTCTGGTTCGATGCGGCGGTGACCACACGGCTGGCCGACCGGCTGCGCCTGGCCGGGCGCATCCATGCCGCCATCGACAACGAATTCCAGCTCTATTTCCAGCCGATCCGGCATGCCAGCGATGGCACCCCGGCCGCCTTGGAGGCGCTGCTGCGCTGGCCGCAGGCCGACGGCAGCTTCATCCCGCCCAACGAGTTCATCCAGCTGTGCGAGGAGACCGGGCTGATCCTGGCGCTGGGCCGCTGGGTGATCCGCGCGGCGGCGAAAGCGCAGCGCCGGCTGGTCGAGGCCGGTTGGGGCGAGCTGCCGATCGCGGTCAATGTATCGGCGGTGCAGTTCTTCAACAGCGACCTGGTGGCCGAGTTCACCCGTGCGCAGCAGGACTTCGGCCTGGCGCGCGGTGCGCTGCACGTGGAGCTGACCGAGAGCAGCCTGATGCGCAAGCCGGCGCAGGCGATGCAGACCATGCAGCGCCTGCACGAGCAGGGCATCAGCGTGTCGCTGGATGACTTCGGCACCGGCTATTCCAGCATGTCCTACCTGCAGCACCTGCCGCTGGACATCCTGAAGATCGACCGCAGCTTCGTCGCCGACGTGGAAACCAATCCGCGCAATGCCTCGATCTGCCGCGCGCTGTTGTCGCTGGGCCACAGCATGGGCCTGACCATCATCGCCGAGGGCGTGGAAACGCCGGGGCAGCTGGACTGGCTGGCCGCGCACGGCTGCGACCAGGTGCAGGGTTACCTGCTGGGGCGGCCGGCACCGCTGGAACGGATCATCGATGCGCTGGACGAAGTCGCTGCCTGAGCGGATCTCGTATTTGCCGGTCGCTGGCCGGCAAACACCAGACTCGTCTACACCCCGCTTTCCACCAGATGGTCGATGAAACTGCGCACCTTCGGTGCCAGGTGGCTGCGGCTGGTGTAGACCGCGAAGATGCCGATCGGCGAGGCCTCCCACTCCGGCAGGATGCGCACCAGGCGACCATCGGCCAGCGCGTCTTCCAGCAGGAAATCCGGCTGCAGGATCACGCCCATGCCAGCAATCGCGGCTTCGCGCAGCACGTCGCCGTTGTTGGCGTGCAGCAGGCTGCTCACCGCCACCTTCACCTCACCGCCGGGCCCCTGCAGCGGCCAGTTGTTGCCGGCGGCCCAGTAGCTGTAGCTCAGGCACGCGTGCGCCTGCAGGTCCTGTGGGGTCTGCGGGGTGCCGCGTGCGGCCAGGTAGGCCGGCGCGGCGCACAGGCTCACCCGCGATTCGCCCAGGCGGCGTGCGATCAGCGTGGGGCCGGGCTCGCGGGTGATGCGGATGGCCACGTCGTAGCCTTCCTCGACCATGTCCACCAGGCGGTCGGACAGGGCCAGGTCCAGTTCCACCTGCGGGAAGCGTTCGCGGTAGCTGGCCAGCAACGGGCCGAGGCGGGCAATGCCCCAGCTGACCGGCGCGTTGATGCGCAGCGTGCCCGAGGGCTCCAGCGCCTGCGCACCGATGCTGGCCTCCAGCGCGTCGAACTCGGCCAGCAGGCGCACGCACTGGGCGTAGTAGGCGGCGCCGGCACTGGTCGGGCTGACCCGGCGCGTGGTGCGGTGGAGCAGGCGGGTGGACAGGCGCTTTTCCAGCGCCGCGACCTGACGGGTGACGCCGGCGGTGGACATGTCCAGGGCCAGGGCGGCAGCACTGAAACCGTTGCGCTCGACCACCGCCACGAACACACGCATCGCCTCGAGGGTGTCCATTGTTGCGCCTTTTGAAATAAATACGGTCAAACGATCGTATTTATCGGCCCGTGAAGGCGCAATAACCTGTGCCCACTCCCTTCAAGGTGCTTTCCGATGCACGCCACGACCCCTCCTGTTTCGCCGCTGGCGCCGTATGGCGCCACCCTGCTGCGCCTGGCCTTGGGCGTGCTGTTCCTGGTCCATGCGCTGATCAAGTTGCTGGTGTTCACCCCGGCTGGCACGGCGGCATTCTTCGAGTCGCTGGGGCTGCCGGGCGTACTGGGCTACCTCACCATCGGTGTCGAGCTGGTGATCACCGTCGCGCTGCTGCTGGGCATCTACGCGCGCTGGGTGGGCCTGGTCGGCGTGCCGCTGCTGCTGGGCACCATCGTCACCGTGCACGGCGCCAACGGCTTCGGTTTCGCCAATGCCGGCGGCGGCTGGGAATACCCGGCGTTCTGGGCGCTGGCGCTGGTGGTGCTGTTCCTGGTCGGCGACGGCAAGTGGACCCTGCGTTCGCGCTGATCGCCGCCTGATCCTGCAACTGGAGAATTCCATGTCCCGCCTGCCTTCGCTGTACATCTCCCATGGTTCGCCGATGACCGCCCTGCATCCGGGCCAGGTCGGCGTGCGCCTGGCCGAGCTGGCGCGCGACCTGCCGACGCCGCGTGCCATCGTGATGGCCTCGGCGCACTGGCTGGGCCGGCAGCCGCTGGTCGGCGCGCATCCGCAGCCGCCCACCATCCACGACTTCGGTGGCTTCCCGCGCGCGCTGTTCGAACTGCAGTACCCGGCGCCGGGTGATCCGGCGCTGGCCGAAGAGGTGGCCGGCCGCATCGCCGCCGCCGGCCTGCCAGTGGCCCTCGACCCGCAGCGTGGCCTCGACCATGGCGCGTGGGTGCCGCTGCGGCTGCTGCGCCCGCAGGCCGACATCCCGGTGGTACCGCTGTCGATCCAGCCGCTGCTCGGCCCCGAGCATCAGTTCGCGCTGGGCCGCGCGCTGGCGCCGCTGCGCGAGCAGGGCGTGCTGCTGGTGGGCTCGGGCAGCATCACCCACAACCTGCACGACTGGGGCGACTACCAGGACGGCAAGGAAGCGCCGTACGTGCGGCCCTTCATCGAATGGGTGGAGCAGCGCCTGGCCGCCGACGACCGCCAGGCGCTGCTGGATTACCGCCGGCAGGCGCCGTTCGCCGAGCGCGCGCACCCGACCGACGAGCACCTGCTGCCGCTGTTCTTCGCGATGGGCGCGGCCGGCGAGGGCGGTTTCGGCGCACGCCGCATCGACGCCGGTATCGATGCCGGCTTCCTCGCCATGGATCTGTACCGCTTCGACGGGGCATGAGCCGGGGCTGACGCGCGGCGGCCCCGGCCGTCGCGGTCGTGGCCGCATGTGGTAGTTTTTTCCGGGTTTCCGGCGCTGGCTCCCGAGCCTCCCCCCGCGCCGCTTCCTGGAAGAAGCATGCATACCATTGAAGTCGTCCTGGCGATGCTGGTAGCCGTTGTCGCCAGCGGCTACCTGGTTCGCGTCCTGCCGTTTTCGTTGCCGCTGCCGCTGGTGCAGATCGGCTTGGGCGCGGTGATCGCCGGGGTGTTCAACCGTGGCCATGCGCTGGAGCCGGAGGTGTTCTTCCTGCTGTTCCTGCCGCCGCTGCTGTTCCTGGATGGCTGGCGCATTCCCAAGCAGGGCCTGTTCCGCGACAAGGGCGCGATCCTCGAGCTGGCCTTCGGCCTGGTGGTGTTCACCGTCATCGGCGCCGGCTTCCTGATCCACTGGCTGATTCCGGTGATGCCGCTGGCGGTGTGCTTCGCGCTGGCGGCGATCGTGTCACCCACCGATCCAGTGGCAGTCGGTGCGATCGCGTCCAAGGCACCGATTCCCAAGCGCCTGATGCACATCCTCGAGGGCGAGTCGCTGCTGAACGATGCGTCCGGCCTGGTCTGCTTCCGCTTTGCGGTGGCGGCGGTGATGACCGGCACCTTCTCGTTGGCCACGGCCTCGCTGACCTTCGTGTGGGTGGCGGTGGCGGGATTGGCGGTCGGCGTGGCGGTGACGCTGGGTGTATCGACCTTCCAGCGTTGGCTGTGGCGTCGCTTCGGCGAAGAGCCGGGCGCGGCGATGCTGGTCAACCTGCTCATTCCGTTCGCGGCCTACCTGCTGGCCGAAGAGATCCATGCCTCGGGCATTCTTGCCGCGGTCGCCGCCGGCATCGCGATGAGCTACGTGGAGTTGACCGGCCGCGTCTCCGGCAGCATGCGCGTGCAGCGCGCCGGGGTCTGGAACATGCTGCAGTTCAGCTTCAACGGCATCATGTTCGTGCTGCTGGGCGAGCAGCTGCCAGGCATCGTCGAACGCGCCACCACCACCATGAACGAGACCGGCCACCAGAGTGCGTGGTGGCTGCTGGTGTATGTGGTGGTGATCAATCTGGCGCTGGTCGTGCTGCGCCTGTTGTGGGTGTGGCTGTCGCTGCGCTGGAACCTGCTGCGCGCGCGCCGTCGCGGCCTGGAGCGGGGCGAGGCACCGAACTGGCGCATCGTGGTGGCGACCTCGGTGGCCGGTGTGCGCGGTGCGATCACCCTGGCCGGTGTGTTGACCCTGCCGCTGTTCCTGCCTGATGGCAGTGCGTTCCCGGCACGTGACCTGGTGATCTTCCTGGCCGCCTCGGTGATCCTGTTCTCGCTGCTCGGCGCCAGCATCGCGCTGCCGCAGCTGCTGAAGGGCCTGCAGCTGCCGGCCGATTCGGGTGAACGCAAGGAAGAGGACCTGGCGCGCCGGCTGTCGTCGAAGGCGGCGCTGGCCGGGGTCGAGCGCATGCGCCAGCAGCTGGTGATGAACCAGAACACCGAGAACGTGCAGCTGTACAACGACGCCGCGTCGCGGGTGAGCCTGCTGTACCAGCGCCACCTGGAGCGCGACAGCGAGGGGCCCGACGTGGACCCGGAGAAGGTGCGGCGCATGGAAATGGGCTACCGCCAGCTGCGCAGCGCCGGCCTCAATGCCGAGCGCGAGGAGCTGTTCCGGTTGACCCGGCGCGGGGTGATCTCCGATGAGATCTCGCGGCGCCTGATCCGCAACCTGGACCTGCTGGAGTCGCGCAAGCGCGAATGACGCCGGATGTAGAGTCGAGCATGGCTCGACTCTACAAAAGCCGGTTACTCCGGCTTCGTGTCCAGGAAATACGCCTCGACCTTGCCCTTGACCTTGATGGTCATCGGGTTGCCGCGGCGGTCGCGGGCCTTGCCGGCCTGCACGCGGATCCAGCCTTCGCTGACCGAGTATTCCTCGACGTTGTCGCGCTCGACGTCGTTGAAACGCACGCCGACGCCGCGCTCCAGCGCCTGCGCATCATGGAAGGGGCTGGCCGGGTTGATCGCCAGGTGGTCGGGAGGGGTATCGCTCATCGCTTCATTCACAGTGACGGCCACCAAGGCCGGCTTCAGCGGCACAGGATAAACCGTAGAATGCCGGCCTGCCCCAGAGGAAGTTCCGCCATGCCCGACAACAGCGACTATTTCGACTTCGAGGAAGACATCCACGACTTCGACGAAGACGGCTTCGAGGCCCGGGTCTGGAACCTGCTGGTGCTGATCAACCCGGGCGACGAAGAGCTGGCCCTGCAGCAGTTCAACCGCTGGCGCGAGCACTTGGCCGAGGACGGGCAGCCGTTGGAAGCGGACAGTGACTGGCTGCCGGCCCTGTTCACGGCCATTGCCTGGCAGTCCGGTTTCGAGGTGGAACGTGATGATCTGGATTCGCTGCAGTCAGCGGTGAACGAGCTGTCTGCGCGCTTCAACCTGCAGCTGGACTGGGGTGGCGACCTGGACGACGAGGATTTCGCCGAAGACCTGGACGGCGTGCAGCTGATGTCCACCGCCTTCGACCGCCTGCGCGAGCACAACTACACGCTGTGGAGCGTGGATGCCGGCAGCGACGGTTTCACCGGCGTGATGGCGCTGACCCGCGACGACGACGCGATGCTGGCGCTGTGCTCGCTGCTGAACGTTGAAATCCGCCTGGGCAGCGACCCGTTCTGAACGGGCCGGCAGCGCTGCGCATGTAGAGCCGAGCCCGCGCTCGGCTGCAGTCCGCGTAGAGCAGCCGAGCATGGGCTCGGCTCTACAGGAGGCAAACGGCAGCGCGCCTACGGCCGGTACTGCGCCCTGGCGTTGGCAATCACCGCTTTGACCAGGTCACGGTCGGCGTGCCGGGAAATCGCCCGCGCACCGAGCGCGATGGCCTGCGCGCGCAGCTCGGAAGTGACATCGTAGTGCGCACCGCTGGCCTTGTTCTGGAAGGCCCGCGGTGGAATGCCGAGCTGCGCCGCCATCGCGTGCAGCTCGGCCAGGGTGTCGGCCATCAGGTGCGCCCAGCGCTGTCCGCGCCAGGGATGCACCGCGTCATCGACGTAGACCGTCACCGCCGCGGCCGGTTCAGGCCTGCGGCTTGCTGTCGCTGTCAGCGGCCGGGGTGGCCTCGGCAGCAGCTTCAACCACTTCGCCTTCGGCGGCCTCAGCGGCTTCTTCGCCTTCTTCGGCTTCCACGGTCTCGAACTCGGCGACCAGCTTGTCCAGGTACTCGTCTGCGGTCTGCTCGGATTCGGCTGCCAGGGTGTCCAGCAGCTTCTGCAGCAGCTCGGAGTACTCCAGGTTGACCTTGCGGCCTTCCTTTTCCTGCACGTTGGACAGGTGCTTGAGCATGGCCAGCATCGGCACCGGGTTTTCGGCGTTGCCCATGGTCTGGCCGCCGATGGCCAGCAGCCACTCACGGCCCTGCAGGCCGATGGCCGCAACCACCTGGCCGTCTTCGTTGGTCAGCACGGCATGGTTCTGCACCTGCTGCTGGGCGTTCAGGCGCAGGAACGGACGCTTGGCCTGCTGCTTCTTGCGCTTGTCGCGCTTGGCCTTGGAGTTCTGGGACATGGGGTGGGGTCACCTGGAAACGGAAAGACCGCCATTGTAGCGGCCGCACGCAGGTGGGGTCAGATCCCTTTCCAGGGGAAAGGGATCTGACCCCGGTTCAGTGCGCCTCACCCTGCGCGGCCTGCACGTCCGGGTCGGCGGTCGGCGCCGACAGCCCCACCTGTGGCCCGGCACCGGCCAGGGCGGCCGCTTCGGCGGCCTGGGTCATCACCACGATGCTGATGCGGCGGTTGATCGGGTTCTGCGGGTCGACCTTGTCGAACAGCACTGACGAAGACAGGCCGACCACGCGGGTGATCTTGCTGTCGTCCAGGCCACCATCGATCAGCGCGCGGCGTGCGGCATTTGCACGGTCGGCGCTCAGTTCCCAGTTGCCATAGCCGCGAGCGACGGAATAGGCGGTGATGTCGGTGTGACCGGTCAGGCTGATCCGGTTCGGCACATGGTTCAGGTACTCGGCCAGCTCGTGCAGGATCTGCTGCGTGTACGGCTTCAGCGTGGCGCTGCCAAGGTCGAACATCGGCCGGTTCTGCTTGTCCACGATCTGGATGCGCAGGCCCTCCGGGGTCAGGTCCAGCAGCAGCTGGTCCTTGAACGGTTCCAGCGCCTGGCTCCTGCTGATCGCTTCCTGCAGCTCCTTCATCAGCTGTTCCAGCTGCTGCTTGTCGCGCTGCTGCTGGTCCACCGGCTGCGGTACTGCTTCCTTCTGGTTCTGGAAGGGATCGTTGCTGTTGCCACGCGAAACGTCGGTGGCACCGCCCAGCTTGATCATCGATGTGCTGGCGCCGCCCGGGCCGGCCATGCCGGGTGCCGGCGTGGCGTTCTGCCCGCTCAGCGGGCTCGGGTTGCGGAAGTACTCGGAAATGGCGGCACGGTCGTTCTTGTTGGTGGTGGCCATCAGCCACAGCACCAGGAAGAACGCCATCATCGCGGTCACGAAGTCGGCATAGGCCACCTTCCACGAACCGCCATGATGGGCGGCGTGGCCGGCCTTCTTGACCCGGCGGACGATGACGGTGGGCTTGGTCTCGGCCATGGCTTACTTGACCGTCTTCAGGTGCTGCTCGAAATCGGAGAAGGCCGGGCGCACGTTCGACGGCAGCGTCTTGCGGGCGAATTCCAGCGCGATCTTCGGGTTGTAGCCGCGCAGGCAGGCCAGCAGGGCGGTCTTCACCGATTCGTAGATGCGGCTGTCCTGCTCGGCGCGGGCCTCCATCGCGGCTGCCATCGGGCCGACGAAGCCATAGCCCAGCAGGATGCCGAGGAAGGTGCCGACCAGCGCACCGGCGACGTGGCCACCGACCTCGACGATGTCGCCACCGATCGAGCCCATGGTGATGACGATGCCCAGCACCGCCGCCACGATGCCGAAACCGGGCAATCCGTCGGCGACCTTGGTCAGCACCTGCGACGGCGCCATGGCCTCGGCGTGGTGCTTTTCCAGCTCCAGTTCCAGCAGCGGCTCCAGCTCGTGCGGCTCGATGTTGCTGCCGATCATCAGGCGCAGGCAGTCGGTGATGAAGTCGATCAGGTGGTGGTCGGCTTGCACCTTGGGGTAGTTGCCGAACAGCGCGCTCTCGGCCGGCCGCTCGACATGGTCTTCCAGCGCCATGAAGCCTTCGCGGCGGGCCTTGTTGAGCAGTTCATAGAGCAGGCTGAGGACATCGATGTAGTCCTGCTGCTTGTAGCGCGGGCCCTTGAACACGCCGACCATGGCCTGCAGGGTCTGCTTGACCGTCTTGGCCGGGGTACCGACCAGGAAGGCGCCGAGCGCGGCGCCGCCGATGATGACCAGCTCGTAGGGCTGCCAGAGGGCACCCAGGCGGCCGTGGGCACCGAGATAGCCCCCGATCACGCTGATGATGACGACCAGGAATCCAACGATGATGAGCATGGGGCGACGCAAGGAGAGGGGATATCTCCTTGTCGGCCCGTCGCCCGGTTTTCTGAAGAGGGAATTCTGTGAAACCGGTCAGCGGGGTGTTTCAGCCCGCCACGCCGCTTTCTGCGCCGCCACGCTGCAACGGATCGGGCCAGGGCTCGCCATTGCCGGTGAACGAAAGTGAGACGGAGTTCAGGCAGTGGCGCTCGTAGGTGGGCGGCGGACCGTCCGGGAACACGTGGCCCAGATGGCTGCCGCAGCGCGCGCAGGTGATCTCGGTGCGCACCATGCCGTGGCTGGTATCGCGGATCTCGCGCACGTGCGCCGGGTCGAACGGGGCAAAGAAGCTGGGCCAGCCGGTGCCGGAATCGAACTTGGTGCTGGAGCGGAACAGCGGCAGTGCGCACAGACGGCAGCAGTAGACGCCCTCGCGCTTGTTGTCGAGGAATACGCCGCAGAACGGCGCCTCGGTGCCGTGCTGCAGCAGTACGCGGCGTTCTTCGCCGCTGAGGCCGGCGACCAGCGCCTCGGTCTGGGTGGCGGTGGGGGGCGTCAGGTCGAAGGCGGTCATGGCGGCGCTCCGTGGGGTCGATGGCCTGGGGATGCCGGAAAACGTGGGGGTGCCGGCGCGCGCTTGCAAGTGTGATGGCCGTTCATGGGCGGCACACAGGTGCAGGCGCAAGGTGAATGCGATCCACGCCGGAGCGTGACATGAAACCGAGCCTTCCCCTGCTGTTGATGGGCCTGCTGCCCCTGGTTGCGCAGGCCCAGGTACCGACGTCGTCGAGCCCGACCGCCACCCGCAGTGCCACCACCGTGGCACCGCAACCGGTGGCACCTCCGCCACAGGCTGCCCGCCCGCAGCCGCAGGTGCTGCCGTCGCCGCAGCCGGCACAGCCGATCAAGTCCACCGGTCCCGCCCGGATCGCGCCGGCGCCGGTACCGAAGCCGGCCGACAAGGTCTATGACCGCAATGGCCGCATCGTGCCTGGCGTGCGCCCGGCCGGCCCGAACCGCGTGTTCGACTCGCGTACAGGCCGTTATTACGACAGCGTGCCTGCCGGTGATGGCCAGCAGATCAGGCGCTGACCTATGGGCCAAGCAAGGTTGGCAGCTCCTGCGCGTCGTGCGGGCTGAACGCACGAAAACAGCCTCTTGGCGATCACTGCTTTTTCGCCTGCGATTAACCGTTCCGGGACCACCGTGGCCCTGCGCTGGCATTCCGCCGCCGCATGTCCTTCGTCCACTGGATCGCGATCATGAAAAACCAGCAGAACCGTCATCCCGGCAAGGAACCGCAGGGCCGCAACCCGCAGCAGCGACAGCAGCAACAACAGCAGCAGATGGAGCCGCAGCCGCACAAGGGCGGCAAGCAGCAGGAACAGCGCTCGCAGAAGCATCCGCAGCAGCGCTGAGGGACTCCGGGGGTCGGATCCCGCACCGCGGGCTCTGACCCCATCCTGCGAGCGCCTCAATCCGGAATCGGCAGGCTCAGCGTTTCCTTCACTTCTTCCATCACGATGTAGCTCTTCGACTCACGTACATGCGGCAGCGTCAGCAACGTGCTGCCGAGCAGCTTGCGGTAGGAGGCCATTTCGCTGATCCGCGCCTTCAGCAGGTAATCGAAGTCGCCCGATACCAGGTGGCACTCCAGCACGTTGGGCAGCTTCAGCGCCGCGCGCCGGAACTCCTCGAAGATGTCGCCGGACTTGTAGGCCAGGCTGATCTCCACGAACACCAGCAGGCTGGCCTTCACCGCGGCCGGGTCGAGGTGGGCGTGGTAGCCGGTGATCACCCCTTCGCGCTCGAGCCTGCGTACACGCTCGGTGCATGGCGTGGTCGACAGGCCGACCCGCTCGCCCAGTTCGGTGAAGGAGATGCGGCCCTCGGCCTGCAGGATGCGCAGGATCTTGCGGTCGATCTTGTCCAGTTCGCGGGTACGGGTGGCCATGGCCGTCAACCTTGGGGAATGAATTGCAGGAGAACATCCTGCCGGTTGATTTCAAAACAGGCAAATCAACTGGGAATGGCTGTCTATACTTCCCCAATTATGGTCCCGGCACGCTCCAGTGTAGGGAATGATCGGGTTGGAGAAGTCCCATGCGAGTCCTAGTTCTCGGCAGCGGCGTGATCGGCACCACCAGTGCCTGGTACCTGCGACAGGCCGGGTTTGAAGTCACGGTCATCGATCGTCAGCTCGGCCCGGCGCTGGAAACCAGCTTCGCCAATGCTGGCCAGCTGTCGTTCGGCTACACCTCGCCGTGGGCGGCCCCGGGCGTGCCGAAGAAGGCCATCGGCTGGCTGTTCGAGAAGCACGCGCCGCTGGCGATCAAGCCGGGCATGGACCTGGCCCAGTACCGTTGGCTGTGGCAGATGCTGCGCAACTGCACCCACGAGCGCTACGCGATCAACAAGGCGCGCATGGTGCGCATGTCCGAGTACAGCCGTGACTGCCTGAACGAGCTTCGCGCGCAGATCGGCATCGAATTCGAAGGCCGCGACCTGGGCACCACCCAGCTGTTCCGCACCCAGCAGCAGCTGGATGCCTCGGCGCAGGACATCGAGATCCTGGCCCAGTACGGCGTGCCGTACGAGGTGCTGGACCGCGCCGGCATCATCCAGGCCGAACCGGCCCTGGCCCACGTCGATGGCCTGGTCGGCGCGCTGCGCCTGCCGCGTGACCAGACCGGCGACTGCCAGCTGTTCACCCGCCGCCTGGCGCAGATGTGCGTGGATGCCGGTGTCGAGTTCCGCTTCGACCAGGACATCACCGGCCTGGAGTTCGATGGCGACCGCATCACCGGCGTGCGCATCGACGGCAAGCTGGAAACCGCCGACCGCTTCGTGGTCGCGCTCGGCAGCTATTCGCCGGCGCTGGTCGCATCGCTGGGCATGCGCCTGCCGGTGTACCCGCTGAAGGGCTACTCGCTGACCCTGCCGATCACCGACCCGGCGATGGCGCCGACCTCGACCATTCTCGACGAGAGCTACAAGGTGGCGGTGACCCGCTTCGACGACCGTATCCGCGTCGGTGGCATGGCCGAAGTGGCCGGCTTCGACCTGTCGCTGTCGCAGCGCCGCCGCGAAACCCTGGAGCTGGTGGTCAGCGATCTCTACCCGAAGGGCGGCGACCTGTCGCGTGCGCAGTTCTGGACCGGCCTGCGCCCGGCCACGCCGGACGGTACGCCGGTGATCGGCGCCACGCCGTTCCGCAACCTGTACCTCAACACCGGCCACGGCACGCTGGGCTGGACCATGGCCTGCGGCTCGGGTCGCTACCTGGCCGACCTGATGAGCGCGCGCCAGCCGCAGATCAGCACCGAAGGCCTGGATATTTTCCGCTACGGCCAGTACGGTCACGCGCCGCAACAAGAGAACCGCACATGCGTCCTGCCCGCGCGCTGATCGATCTGGGCGCCCTGCGCAGCAACTACCGGCTCGCCCGTGAACTGGGCGGTGGCAAGGCCCTGGCGATCATCAAGGCCGATGCCTATGGGCATGGCGCGGTGCGCTGTGCGCAGGCGCTGGAAGGTGAGGCTGATGGTTTCGGCGTGGCCACCATCGAAGAGGCACTGGAGCTGCGCCAGGCCGGCATCCGTGCGCCGATCCTGCTGCTGGAAGGCATCTTCGAGCCCAGCGACATGGCGCTGGTGGCCGAGCATGACTTCTGGTTCGCCGTCGGTTCGCCGTGGCAACTGGAGGCCGTTGCTGCCTACGACAGCCCGTGCCCGTTGACGGTGTGGCTGAAGCTGGACAGTGGCATGCATCGCCTTGGCCTGGACGTGGACAGCTTCCGTGCCGCGCATGCACGCCTGTCGGCGCTGCCGCAGGTCGAGCGCATCGTGCTGATGACCCACCTGGCGCGCGCCGATGAGCTGGACAGCGAACGCACCCACGAACAGGCCGCGACCTTCGCGCGGGCCATCGACGGCCTGGACGGCGAGACCAGCGTGTGCAACTCGCCGGCGCTGCTGGGCTGGCCGGATGTACGCAGCGACTGGGTGCGCCCGGGCCTGATGCTGTATGGCGCCAATCCGCTGCCGGACAACACGGCACTGACCGAGCGCCTGCGCCCGGTGATGACGATGCAGTCGAAGGTGATCGCCGAGCGCTGGATCGAGGCGGGTGAGCCGGTGGGTTATGGCGCACGCTTCGTTGCCAAGGCACGCACCCGCGTGGGTGTGGTCGCGCTCGGCTATGCCGACGGTTATCCGCAGTTCGCCCCGAATGGCACCCCGGTGCTGATCGACGGCCAGCCCGGTGCGCTGATCGGGCGCGTGTCGATGGACATGCTGACGGTGGACCTGACCGCGCATGCCCAGGCCGGCATCGGCAGCGTGGTGGAACTGTGGGGCAGCGCACCGACGCTGTCCGAACTGGCGCCGCGCTGTGGCGTGAGTGCGTACCAGCTGCCGTGCGCGGTCAAGCGCGTGGCCAGGGTATACGTGTAGAGCCGAGCCCACGCTCGGCTTCGGTAGCGGCCGACCTTGGTCGGCGCCGTGTAATGCGTGTCGACCAAGGTCGACACCTACCGAGTGGCCTAACGCGCAGCGGTGGCCTGGCTGGCCAGCTGGCGCTTCACCCAGTCATCGATCAGGCGCTTCTCGTAGCGCAGCGGATCACTGTCGCTCTTCAGCCCCAGGTTGTGCAGGTAGCCGGTATCACTGAGGCGCGCATCGCCCTCGCTGACGATACGGCCGCTGGCGTCCTTCAACGTGTACTGCAGGCTGATCCGCGGCGGGTAGATGTCGCGCATGATCCGGATGTCGCGGCCACGCGGGCCGTGCCACGGCTCGTAGTCACCGGCACGCTTGATGTCCACCAGGGTCACATCGAGGGTCTGCCCAGGCTGCAGCGGCTTGGCAGCGGTGGTCTGCAGGTAGCGGGCCAGCTGCTGTACCCAGTCACCGCGTTCGGCCTCGAAGCGGTTGGTGCTCTGGCGGATCTCGGTGAATTTGGCCGGATCCTCCCATTTCACGCTGACCGGGCCATCGGCCTGCAACGCGCGCGGCGCGTCCGCATCGGTCACGGTGCGCGGTGCAGCGTTGGCGCCGCCCGCCACCAGGGCGCCTGCCAGCAGGGCAATCGCGAGTGAGCGTTTCATGACGGTCTCCTGCGTCCCCGCGCTGGGGACGATGTTGATCACAGATCGAGTGTGATCCTGTGGCCGGGCCACCGCAATGGCCGATTGCGTCGTGCGCAAGGGTGGTTGCCGCCAATTCATCGACGTCAACCATGACTGACGGCGCTTGACGCTGTGAATACGCGCTTTGGAAGATGCTGTGCTTCCAATCCGGCCTGCACAGACGCCCCTTGTCCACACTGCCGCCCCTCGTGGAGCGCCCACCGATGATGGTGCCAGCGCCCGAACCCGACCTGCATCATGGCGTGCTTGAGCGCATCAACGCCGGTTTCTGCGTGATCCAGGTGCTGTTCGAGGGCGATCGCGCGGTGGACTACCGTTTCATCGAGGTCAACGATGCGTTCGAGCGCCACACCGGCCTGAAGGACGCGCGTGGCCAGCGCATGACGGCGCTGGAACCGGGCCACGAGCAGGACTGGTTCCGCATCTACGGCGAGGTCGCGCGCAGTGGCCGCCCCGCCCAGTTCGAGATGGAAGCGCGTGCGCTGGGCCGCTCGTTCGCGGTTGATGCGGTGCGCGTGGGCCGTCCGGGCGAAGACAAGGTCGGCATCCTGTTCTTCGACATCACCGCACGCAAGCAGATGGAAGTGGAGCTGGGCGAGAGCGAAGCCCGCTTCAGCGCACTGGCCGACGGCCTGCCGATGCCGGTGTGGGTGCTCGACGAGCGCGGCCATGCCCGTTTCGTCAACAGCGCTTTCAGTGAGTTCTTTGGCGGTGACGAAACACGCGTGCCGGAAGATGTCTGGCGCGGCCTGGTGCATCCGGACGATGCATCGGTGTTCGAGTACGAACTGCAGGAAGCACTGAAGGCGCAGCGGTCGATGCATGCGCTGGTGCGGGCCCGACGCGCCGATGGCGAGTGGCGTTGGCTGGAGATGAACGCACGCCCGCGTTTCTCACGGATGGGCCGCTTCATCGGCCTGGCCGGCAGCAGCCCGGACGTGACCGAACGCCGCGAGATCGAGCTGGCCCGCGAGGAGCTTCTGCAGTCCGAGCGTGCCGCGCGCAGTGCCGCCGAGAACATGGCGCGGTTGAAGGACGAGTTCCTGGCCACGCTGTCGCACGAGCTGCGCACGCCGCTGACCACCATCCTCGGTTGGAGCGAGCTGCTGCTGCAGCGCGTGGACAACACCAGCCCGCTGTACAAGGGCCTGAATGTGATCGCCAACAGCGCCGGTGCGCAGAAGCGGCTGATCTCGGACATGCTCGACCTCAGCAGCATGCTGCTGGGCAAGGTGCAGCTGGAGGTGGAGATACTGGACCTGCGCGACCTGCTGGGCGAAGCCATCGGTGCGCAGGAACTGGTCGCCGAAGGCAAGGCGCTGGACGTGAGTCTGCTGCTGCCGGAGCAGCCCAGCCTGGTGCTGGGCGATGCCACCCGCCTGCAGCAGGTGTTCTGGAACCTGCTGTCGAACGCGATCAAGTTCACCCCGGCCGAAGGCCGCATCGACGTGCAGCTGCAGGCCGACGGCAACCACTGGGTGATCACGGTGCGCGATACCGGTGATGGCATCGCACCGGAGTTCCTCAACCATCTGTTCAGCCGCTTCCGCCAGGCCGATGGCACCACCACCCGACGCCATGGCGGCCTCGGCCTGGGCCTGGCGATCGTGCAGCAGCTGGTCGAACTGCATGGCGGTACCGTCACCGCCGCCAGCGAAGGCCATGGCCACGGCGCCACCTTCACCGTGCGCCTGCCGCAGCACATTCCCGATGCCGAGCGACGCCCGCTGCGCGAAGTGATCAGCGGGCCGATCCTGGAGCCGGTGATCGTCGAACCGTACCCGCTGCGTGGCATGCATGTGCTGGCGGTGGAAGACCAGCCGGAAGTGCTGGAGTACCTGCGGCGCATGCTGGAAGAGCAGGGCGCGAGTGTGTCGGCCGCCAGCTCGGCCGGTGAAGCGCTGGCGTTGCTGGCCGATACCGGGCACCTGCAGTACCACGTGATGCTGACCGACATCGGCATGCCGGGCATGGATGGCTATGGTCTGGTGCGCACGCTGCGCGAGGACATGGGCGTGGATGCGATGACCCTGCCGGCGGTTGCCGTGACCGCGCTGGCACGCGCCGATGACCGGCGCCGAGCGCTGGCGTCAGGCTTCCAGGAACATGTCGCCAAACCGTACTCGGTGGCACAGCTGGTGGCTGCGGTACGCAAGGTGCAGGTGCCACGCGCGGACAGCGCGCTGCACTGAGCATTCACGGCCGATCGGCGACCCTGCACGCAGGAGGTCGCCGATGTCCCGTATAGCTCCCCGCATCCATACCGATCCGGCGCAGATCGCGCGCCTGGAAGCCCTGTTGCCGCAGCTGGAAGGCGAAACGCAGGTGCAACTGACCCTGCACGATGGTCGCCGCCTGCTCGGCACCGTGGCGGTGAAACCGACCGTGCAGCAGTACCGCAACGACGCCGGCGACGAAGGCAGCAACGGCCAGTTGCGCCTGGATGACTACGACACGCCGGTGCAGCAGCACCATGTGTGGCTGGACGAGATCGCCAGCGTCGACCGTCTGCCACCCAGGGCGCCTTGATCGGATGTAGAGCCGAGCCCACGCTCGGCTGCGCCGTCGCCCGAGCGTGGGCTCGGGCGCTACCGGTGTGTCAGTGCTCGAACAAGGTCGGTGTCGCCTCGAACCGGCGCGCATAGGCGCGTTCTTCCGCCACCCGGGCCACCTCGTCATCGGCCAGGTCCGGTGCGCCGTACACCGCATAGGCCACGCTGCCGTCGGCGCCATGACCGACCTGGTGCAGCCGGTAGCGCGAGTGGCCGCCGCCGGTGTCCTCGGGGTAATGCACGGGCGGATGGCTGCCTTCCAGGTCCATCTCACTGTTGTCGACCACGCCACCGACGAACAAGGCTCGCATGCAGGTTCTCCTGGGTTTCCGGGGGAGCCTCTACCCTGAACGTTTCAATGTTGCTGGCAGATCAAGGCCCCGTTCGGGTTTTGCAAAGCGGCATACCGGGGCCGGTCCGGCCAAGCCGGTACAATGGACGGCCCTCACGCTTGAAGTACCCGCGCCGATGGCCTCCAGCGACGACGCCCCCCTGCAGACCCTGTTCCTGCCGTTCTCCCAAGGCGCCCTGCGCTGGCCGGAGGGCCCGGTGGCCTTCCTGCGTGCCCGCGACGGCTGGCCGCTGCGTGAAGCGGCCGGCAGCCGCGAGGTCCACTGCGAGCAGAGCTTCGCCCCGTTCGCGCAGCCTATGCAGCAGGCCGCCGGCTGGACTGTCAGTGGCCAGCTGGATGATGTGGCCGGCAAGGGCCGTTACCCGCTGGTGCTGGTGCTGCCGCCGCGCCAGCGTGAAGAAGCCCGCGCGCTGTTTGCCCGTGCGCTGGCGCTGGTCGCCGACGGCGGTCGCATCGTTGCCTGCCAGTCCAACAACGAAGGTGCACGCTCGGGCGAGGGCGACCTCAAGCAACTGACCGGCCTCGGCGGCAGCCTGACCAAGAACCACTGCCGCGTGTACTGGACCGCCCCGATGCAGGGCCAGCACGACGCCGACCTGGCCAAGCGCTGGTCGGCACTGGATGCGGTGCGGCCGATCGTCGGCGGGCGTTTCCTCAGCCGCCCGGGCGTGTTCGCCTGGGACCGCATCGATCCGGCCTCGGCGCTGCTGGCCGAGCACCTGCCGGCCGACCTGGCCGGCCGCGCCGCCGACCTCGGTGCCGGCTACGGCTACCTGTCGCGCGAGCTGCTGGAGCGCTGCCCGAAGATCACCGCGCTGGACCTGTACGAAGCGGAGCAGCGCGCGTTGGCACTGGCCGAGCTGAACCTGGCACCGCCGCCGCGTCCGCTGCCGCTGCGCTTCCTGTGGCAGGACGTCACCGCCGGCATCGAGCCGGGCTACGACGTCATCATCAGCAATCCGCCATTCCACACGCCCTCGCGCGCCGATCGCCCGGACATCGGCCAGCGCTTCATCGCCGTGGCCGCGCAGGCGCTGCGCCCGGGCGGACGCCTGTACGTGGTGGCCAACCGCCACCTGCCGTACGAGTACACGCTCAACGAGAGCTTTGGCGCGGTGCGCGTGATCGCCGAGCGTGATGGCTTCAAGCTGGTGGAAGCGGTGAAGGGGAAGGGCAAGTGAAGCTGGTCAAGCTCATCGCCAACCTGGGCTACGGCAGCCGCAAGCAGGTGCAGTGGATGTTCCGCGAAGGCCGCGTCACCGACGCCGACGGCGAGGTGCTGTATGCCGACGACCAGGTGCCGCACGAGGCGATCCGCGTCGACGGCGAGCCGCTGGACCCGCCGGTGGGCCTGTCGATCGCGCTGCACAAGCCGGCCGGCTACACCTGCTCGACCAAGGACACCGGCCGCCTGATCTACGACCTGCTGCCGCCGCGCTTCCGCGACCGCGATCCGGTGCTGTCCACAGTGGGCCGCCTCGACCGCGAGACCAGTGGCCTGCTGCTGCTGACCGACGACGGTGGCCTGCTGCACCGGATCATCTCGCCGAAGTCGAAGCTGCCGAAAGTCTATGAGGTCGAGTTGAGCGAGGACCTGCGCGGCGACGAGGTGGCGCTGTTCGCCAGCGGCACGCTGATGCTGGAGTCCGAGAAGACGCCCCTGCTGCCGGCTGAACTGGAAGTGGTGGATGCGCGTCGCGCGCGCCTGGTGCTGCACGAAGGCCGCTACCATCAGGTACGCCGCATGTTCGCCGCCACGGGCAACCACGTGCAGGCCCTGCACCGCAGCCGCGTCGGCGGGCTGGACCTGCAGGGGCTGGACGAAGGGCAATGGCGGCAGCTCACTTCCACCGACCTGGATACGCTGTTCGCTCCATGACCACCATCGCTGCGCTGCCGTTCCTCCCCGACGCCGTCATCTTCGACATGGACGGCCTGATGATCGACAGCGAGCGGGTCTCGCTGGCCTGTTGGAGCGAGGCCGCCGACGAATTCGGGCTGGGCCTGGACGAGGCAGTGTTCCTGCGCATGGTCGGCCTCGGTGACCGCGATACGCACGCGCTGCTGCGTGCGCAGGGCATCGAGGACAGCGTGATCGACGCCGTGGCGGCACGTTGCCATGAGCTGTACGAAGCACGCACGCAGACCGGTCTGCCGCTGCGGCCGGGCATCCTGGAGCTGCTGGAGCTGCTGAAGGCACATGCGATCCCGCGTGCGGTGGCAACCACCACGCGGCAGCCGCGGGCCAACCGCAAGCTGGCCGCCGCTGGCCTGCTGCCGTACTTCGATGCGGTGATCACCAGCGGCGACGTGGCGCGGCCGAAGCCGGCGCCGGATATCTACCTGCTGGCCGCGCAGCGGCTGGGCCAGGCGCCGGAGCGTTGCCTGGCGCTGGAAGACTCACCGGCCGGTACGCGCGCGGCGCTGGCGGCCGGCATGACCGTGATCCAGGTGCCGGACCTGGTGCATCCTGATGAAGAGCTGCGCGCACTGGGCCACCGCATCGTAGGGTCGCTGGTGGACGCGCGCGCATTGCTGGTGCCGTTGTTGCCGAGGTAACCGGTAGGTGCCGACCGTGGGTCGGCACGCCCCAATGCCCCCGGTGGGTGCCAACCTTGGTTGGCACTGAGCCGAGCATGGCTCGGCTCTACATCTATTTGGTGGGTGCCGACCGTTGGTCGGCACGCCTTCCCCATCACACCCGCCCGAACACCAGCGCGGCGTTGGTGCCACCGAAGCCGAAGCTGTTGGACATCACCGTATCCAGCTTCTGCTCGCGGCTTTCGCGCAGGATCGGGAAGCTCTCCACCTTCGGGTCCAGTTCGCCGATGTTGGCCGAACCGGCGACGAAGCCATCGCGCATCATCAGCAGGCAGTAGATCGCCTCGTGCACGCTGGCCGCACCCAGCGAATGGCCGGACAGCGCCTTGGTCGAGGACAGCGGCGGCACCGCATCGCCGAACACTTCGCGGATCGCATTGAGCTCGGTGACGTCGCCCAGCGGCGTGGAGGTGCCGTGGGTGTTGAGGTAGTCCAGCGGGCGATCGACGCCCTGCAGCGCCATCTTCATGCAGCGCACCGCGCCTTCGCCGGACGGGGCGACCATGTCGGCGCCGTCGGAGGTCACGCCATAGCCGATCAGCTCGGCATGGATGTGCGCGCCGCGCGCAACGGCGTGGTCGTAGTCCTCCAGCACCAGCATGCCGCCGCCGCCGGCGATGACGAAGCCGTCGCGGTCCTTGTCGTACGGACGCGAGGCGCTGGCCGGGGTCTCGTTGAAGCTGGTCGACAGCGCGCCCATCGCGTCGAACATCACGCTCATCGACCAGTGCAGATCTTCGCCGCCACCGGCGAACATGATGTCCTGCGCGCCATGGCGGATCATGTCCGCGGCAGCGCCGATGCAGTGCGCCGAGGTGGCGCAGGCGGCCGACAGCGAGTAGCTGACGCCCTTGATCTGGTAGGCCGTGGCCAGGCAGGCCGAGACGGTCGAGCACATCGTGCGCGGCACCATGTACGGGCCGACCTTGCGCACGCCACGTTCGCGCAGCAAGTCGACCGCGCCGATCTGCCACTCGCTGGAGCCGCCACCGGAACCGGCGATCAGGCCGGTACGCAGATTGCTGACCTGATCGGCGCTGAGCCCGGCATCGGCGATGGCATCGCGCATGGCCAGATAGGCGAAGGCCGCTGCATCGCTCATGAAGCGCTTCTGCTTGCGGTCGATCAGCGCGTCCAGGTCGAGGTCGACGCGGCCGCCGACCTGGCTGCGCAGGCCCGCTTCGGCGTGGTCGGCCAAGGCGGTGATGCCCGAGCGCCCTTCGCGCAGCGCAGCCGAAACGGTATCCAGATCATTGCCGAGGCAGGACGTGATGCCCATGCCGGTGATGACGACGCGACGCATCAGAAGCTCCCGGTTTCAGTGAACAGGCCGACGCGCAGGTCGCGCGCGCTGTAGATTTCGCGGTCATCCACGTACATGCGCGCGTCCGACTGGGCCATCACCAGCTTGCGGTTGATGACACGGCTGATATCGATCTCGTAGCGCACCAGCTTGGCCTCCGGCAGCACCTGGCCGGTGAACTTCACTTCGCCACAGCCCAGCGCGCGGCCCTTGCCGGGGGCGCCCAGCCAGGTCAGGAAGAAGCCGGTCAGCTGCCACATGGCGTCCAGGCCCAGGCAGCCGGGCATCACCGGGTCGCCGATGAAGTGGCAGCCGAAGAACCACAGGTCCGGGCGGATATCCAGTTCGGCGCGTACCATGCCTTTGCCATGCGGTCCGCCGTCCTCGCGGATGTCGGTGATGCGGTCGAACATCAGCATCGGATCGTTGGGCAAACGGCCGGCGGCGGTGCCGAACAGTTCACCGCGTGCGCTGGCCAGCAGCTGTTCGCGGTTGAACGCGTGGAGACGGGTCATGAAGCACAATCCTGGAAGCGGGGAAACAGGGAAACAAGCGCTCGAGGATGCCCGTGGAAACTGCGCCGATCAAACATTTCAACCGTACGCAACCGTAGTGTTTTCAATGGAATACGCGCATCCTGTTGATGTGCAACGACCATACTTCGGCGTGTGGCCCGTCCGGCACGCCCCCGCCCTTTCCGCCTGACATGACCCGACTGCGCAAGATCATCCACGTCGACATGGACGCGTTCTACGCGTCGGTGGAGCAGCGCGACGATCCGTCACTGCGCGGCAAGCCGGTGGTTGTGGCATGGCGTGGAGCGCGTTCGGTGGTGTGCGCGGCCTCGTACGAGGCACGCGTGTTCGGCGTGCGTTCGGCGATGCCCGCCGTGCGTGCCGAGCGCCTGTGCCCGGATGCGATCTTCGTGCCGCCGGACTTCGCACGTTACAAGGCGGTGTCACAGCAGGTGCGCGCGATCTTCCTGCGGCATACCGACCTGGTCGAGCCGTTGTCGCTGGACGAGGCCTACCTCGATGTGACCGAGCCGAAGAGCGGCATCGAACTGGCCACCGACATCGCCCGCACCATCCGCGCGCAGATCCGCGAGGAAACGAACCTGACTGCTTCAGCTGGCATCGCGCCAAACAAGTTCCTGGCCAAGATCGCCTCGGACTGGCGCAAACCTGATGGCCAGTTCGTGATCCCCCCGCAGCGGGTGGACGCGTTCCTGCAGCCGTTGCCAGTGAACCGGGTGCCCGGCGTCGGCAAGGTGATGGAAGGAAAACTTGCCGCGCGCGGCATCGTCACCTGCGGCGATCTGCGGCAGTGGGCGTTGATCGACCTGGAAGAAGCATTCGGCAGCTTCGGCCGCAGCCTGTACAACCGTGCACGCGGCATCGACGAGCGGCCGGTGGAACCGGACCAGCAGGTGCAGTCGATTTCCTCGGAGGACACCTTCGCCGAAGACCTGCCGCTGGAAGACCTGGGCGAAGCGATCGTGCAGCTGGCGGAGAAGACCTGGAAGGCCACGCGCAAGACCGAACGCGTCGGCCACACCGTGGTGCTGAAACTGAAGACCGCGCAGTTCCGCATCCTCACCCGCAGCTTCACCCCGGAGCGCCCGCCGGAATCGATGGAAGAACTGCGCGACATCGCACTGGCCCTGCGCGCCCGCGTCGACCTGCCGGCGGAGACCCGTTACCGTTTGGTCGGCGTCGGGCTCGGCGGCTTCCGCGAGAAGGAGCCGGTGGTGCAGGGGGAATTGTTCGAGCACGACATGAACAAACCCACAGATACCTAATCATCAAACAGTGGGGTCAGAGCCCGTTGCGCAGCAACGGGCTCTGACCCCGTGCCGACCAACGGTCGGCACCCACCATCAGCAGCAGGTTCCGACAGATAGCGGGAAACTGTCGAAGGCGGGGTGGGTCCGGTTGCGGGGGCGTGAGCCGCATGGATGCGGCGACCGAGCTTACATGGACGTACTTGCAGCGCCCCCCCGCAACCGGACCCACCCCGCCAACCCTCAGGAGACCAGCTTTTGCTGTTGCTTCGGCTGTTGCCGTTGCATTGAGCAGGTGCAGGGCGCAGCCCTGCAAAAGAAAACTTCCTACCTCATGGCCACTGCATCTCGCCCTTGGCCACCTTCGCACTCAGCTCCAGCGATGCGACGCCATCCAGCTTCGGGTAGCGCGACTGCATTGCTTTCACCAGTGCCGCACTGTCCTTGGCCTTGGCCGCCTCGGCATCGAACGCGCGGATGTAATCTGCGGTGAAGCGCAGCGCACTCGAATCCAGTGCGGCACCCGGTGCGTAATGCCCCGGTACCACTACTTTCGGCTTCAACGCCTGCAACCGCTGCAGGGTCTGCAGCCAGTCGGTGTGCGACTTCGGCGTCTGCGTGTCGGCCATCCACACGTGCTCACCGGCCACCACCGGAATGCCACCGACGATCGCACGCAGCGACGGCACCCACAGCACCGTGCGGTCCGGGGTCGGTCCGTCCAGGCCGATCAGCGGCAGGCGCTGGCCTTCCAGTTGCAGGGCATCGCCATCCAGCACCTGCGGCACCACGATGCGGGCCGGCACGTCGGCACCCATCTTCGGGCCCCAGTAGGCCAGCTTGCCGGCCTGTGTCTGCTGGATGTGGGCAACGGTCTGCGCGGTAGCGACGATGCGCGCCTTCGGGAACGCATCCTGCAGCGTGGCCAGGCCGAAGTAGTAGTCCGGATCGCCGTGGCTGATGTAGATCGTGGTCAGCTGCTTGCCGCTGGCGCGGATCAGCTCGACCAGCTTGCGCGCGTCGCTGGCACCGAACTGCGCATTGACCAGGATCGCGTCGTGGCGGCCTTCGATCAGCACCGAGGACACCGAGAACATCGCCTGCGGGCCGGGATGGAAGGTCTGCAGGTGCAGCTGGGATTTCGTCGCCGTGGCCGGCACCGGGGTGGCCGATGCGGCCATCAGCGGCGCACTGGTGAAGCTGGCGGCCAGGGCGAGGGGAAGCAGCAGGGCAGCGGTACGCATGGGAATTCCTTGTGTAGAGCCGGGCCAATGCCCGGCTGCATGTTCGCGTAGAGCCGAGCGCGGGCTTGGCTCTACATGGGACGTGCGTGGATCAATACGCTGCAGTGATGATCTGCTTCGGATACGCGTGCGCTTCCAGCTCGGCGACGAACGCCGCGCCATAGTCGGCGTAGCTGATGCGGCTGTGGCCGCTGGCATCGGCAAGGAAGGCCTTGGGCTGCACGCGGTACTGGCCGCGCTCTTCGCCCGGGCCGATTTCTGCGGCCGGCGAGAAGAAGGTCCAGTCCAGGTCGTCCACTGCCTGCAGGCGGTTGAACGCCTCGCGATGGGCCAGCGCGTACGGCTTGTAGGCCTCCGGGAAGTCGGGGGTATCGACCAGCTGCACGCCGGGCGCGACTTCCAGGCTGCCGGCACCACCGACCACCACCAGGCGCGGTACGCCGGCCTTGCGTGCGGCGGCGGCCAACTGCGCGGCGACCTCGCCCACACGGCCGATGTCATCGCCGGGGCGCGGGCCGTAGGCACTGGCCAGCACGTCGTGGCCGGCAATGGCGGCGACCAGCGCATCCAGGTCGTCCAGCGAGGCGACCACCGGATGCGCACCGGCCAGTTCAGCCGGAAGGTCCTGCGCGCTGCGCACGATGACAGTGAGTTCGTGGCCGCGGGCCAGCGCGTGGCGGGCGATCTGGCGGCCGATGTTGCCGGTGGAACCAATGAGGGCGATCTTCATGGCAGGACTCCGTGGGGCGGTGTGGGGTGGGAATGGGGTCACTCTAGGCTGCTGCAGTTGATCGAAAAACAGCGTATAACGCGCTTGTTTGTTGCAGGAATCGAGCAGATGGACCGACTGACCGCCATGACCGTGTTCGTCGAGGTCGCCGAGCGCGGCAGCCTCACCGCCGCCGCCGAGGTGCTGGACATGTCGCGGGCGATGGTCACCCGCTACCTGGCCGAGGTTGAAGGGTGGCTGGGTGCGCGCCTGCTGCACCGGACCACGCGCCGGATCAGCCTGACCGGCCCCGGCGAGGCGGCGCTGGCGCGCTTCCGGCAGATGTTGGCGATCGGCGAAGAACTGCAGGGCGAGCTGGCCAGTGATGATCCCGAGCCGCACGGAACGCTGCGGGTGACCGCCAGCGTCTCATTCGGGCAGAGTCACCTGGCACGGGCCGTGGCCGGCTTCGTTGCACGCCATCCGGCGGCACGCATCGAGCTGCTGCTGGTCGACCGCACGGTGAACCTGGTGGAAGAGCGGGTGGACCTGGCCGTGCGCATCGCGCGCCAGATCGACCCCAGCCTGATCGCACGGCGCCTGGCCACCTGCCGCTCGGTGTTGTGCGCGACGCCGTCCTACCTGCAGGCGCGTGGCACGCCGACCGCCCCCGAGCACCTGGCCGCGCACAACTGCCTGACCCACCATTACGTCGGTAAAAGCCTGTGGCAGCTGCACCGCGATGGACGTTCGCTGTCGGTGGCGGTGGGCGGCAACATCAGCGCGAACGAGGCCTCGCTGCTGCTGGAGGCGGTGCGGGCCGGTGCCGGTATCGCCATGCTGCCGACCTACCAGGTGGCGCCGCTGCTGCGCAGTGGCGAGCTGATCGAACTGCTGCCCGAATTCAGCCTGGACGAACTCGGCATTCATGCCGTGTACGCGTCACGGCGCCAGCAGCCCGCTATCATGCGGCGATTCCTGGATTTCCTGGGCGAGTGTTTCGCCAGCCCGGCCTTCCAGGATCTGGATTGGCGCCCACCGGGCAAGGAGAACACATGAACCATGGACAGGCCTTGATCGACCACAACCGTGCTGCCTGGGACCGCCAGGCCAGCGAAGTGCGCGAATGGTCGCGCCCGGTGGAAAGTTCAACGATTGCCGCCGCGCGCGAAGGCCGCTGGCAGGTGCACCTGACGCCCCGCGCGCTGCCGCTGGACTGGATGGGTGATGTGCGCGGCCGTCGCATCCTGTGCCTGGCCTCGGGCGGTGGCCAGCAGGCACCGGTGCTGGCCGCTGCGGGCGCTGACGTCACCGTGTTCGACCTGTCCGACGGGCAGCTGGAACAGGACCGCAGGGTCGCTGCGCGCGATGGCCTGCAGCTGCGCACCGTGCAGGGTGACATGCGCGATCTGCACGTGTTCGCCAACGACAGTTTCGACGTGGTGTTCCACCCGATCTCGAACCTGTACGTGCCTGACGTGCGCCCGGTGTGGACCGAATGCCGCCGTGTGCTGGCACGCGATGGCATGCTGATGGCCAGCTTCTACAACCCGGTGCTGTTCGTCGGTGCGCGCGATCCGCAGCTGGACGCACAGGGCCTGATCCGGCCGCAGTACGCCATTCCCTATTCGGACCTGGAAGACCTGCCGCCGGCCGAGCGCGAGGCGAAGCTGGCACGGGGCGATGCACTGACCTTCGGCCACAGCCTGACCGAACTGATCGGTGGCCAGCTGGATGCCGGCTTCATCATCGATCGCTTCATGGAGGACTGGCAGCCGCAGCCGCGTTTCCTGATCGACCGTTACCTGCCCACGTTCCTGGCTACCCGCGCGCGCCGGATCGGCTGAGGCGGATCGGTGCAAAAACCAGCGGCGTACAATGGACGGCCCCACGTCATGCAGGTGCCGTCCCTTGTCGTATCCCTATCCACTGGTCGTGTTCGACCTTGATGGCACGCTGGTCGACAGCGCAGCTGATATCGCCGAAGCGCTGAACCGCACGCTGGAGGACATCGGTGTGGCACGCGTACCGGAAGCCACGGTGCTGGGCTGGATCGGCGACGGTGTGCGCCGCCTGGTCGAGCAGGCCGTGCATGCCGCGGGTCGTGAGGTCGACCTGGCCGAGGTCATGCCGGTCTTCATGGTGCACTACCGCGAATGCCTGCTGCGCAGCCCGCGCCTGTTCGATGGCGTGGGTGAAGCGCTGGCGCAACTGCGTGCACGCAACGTGCCGCTGGCGATCTGCACCAACAAGCCCGAAGCGCTGGTGCCACCGCTGCTGCAGCACCTGGGCATCGGTGATGCGTTCGCGCTGATACTGGGCGGCGATTCGCTGCCGCAGCGCAAGCCCAGTGGCGAACCGCTGCGGCACATCGCTGCGCACTTCGGGCTGCCGGTGGATGCCTGCCTGATGGTGGGTGATTCGTTGACCGACTACCGCGCCGCCGAAGATGCAGGCATGCCGATCGCGCTGGTGCGTTACGGCTACCCGCGCGGCCTGGACATGGCCACCGCGCATGCCGTGGCGGTGATCGACGATCTGCGTGAATTGCCGGGGTTGGCCGCCGGCGTCCCGGTGTAGAGCCGAGCCCATGCTCGGCTGCTTTGCTGCCTGAGCCGAGCATGGGCTCGGCTCTACAGAGAAAGCGCCGGGAATGCCCGGCGCGTTTCCTCATTTCGGCTGGTAACGCATGCTCAACTGGTACTCACGGCCCGGCTGGTTGAACCACGCCACGGTCTCGTAGTTGCGGTCGAACACGTTGGCGGCACGCGCCAGCAGCGACCACGACGGCGTCAGCGCGTACTCGGCGCGCAGGTCCAGCGTGCCGTAGCCGCCAACCTTCACCGAGTTGCTGGCGTTGTCAAAGCGCTTGCCCGCGCCCTGTACGGTCAGGCCGGCGCGGAAATCGCCGAAGCGACGGTCGATGTCCAGGCGCGCGGTCTGCTGTGCACGGCGCGGCAGCCAGTTGTCAAACTGGGTGCTGCCGTAGGTGCGGTTGCGCGGGTCGGTGTAGCTCAGCTGCGCGTTGATGTCGAAGCCGGCCAGCAGCACGCCACCGGTCAGCTCGGCACCACGGATGCGCGCCTTCTCCACCTGCTGCATTTTCATCGTGGACGCATCGTAGGTGATCAGGTCATCGATGCGGGTTTCGTACACATCCATGCCCCAGTGCCAGCCCTGGCCCTGCTGCGAAACGCCGAGGTTGGCGCTCTTGGACTTCTCCGGATTCAACGTCGGCACGCCGCTCCACGGGTCGTACAGGTCGCTGAAGGTCGGTGCCTTGAACGCGGTGCCGTAGCTGGCGTTGACGCGCAGGCCGTGGCCCAGTTCCATCGCCCAGCCAACGCTGCCGGTGGCGTGGTTGCCGAACTGCTGGTTGTCGTCGTTGCGGGCGCTGGCCTGCAGTTGGTGGCGGCCGAAGCGGCCCTGGTACTGCACGAACACGCCGGTGTTGCGGCGGCTGTCGACGAGATACCCGGCGCTGCTGCCGTCCAGATTGTCTTCGCTCCAGTCCACGCCGGCACTCAGCAGCTGGCCCTCGGCCACACCGAAGTCACCCTGCAGCGAGGCGCTGTCACGATGGGTCTGCGCGCTGCCAAACACCCCCGGTGCGCCGAAGTTGTCGGATTCATTGTCGCTGCGGCCGACGTTGGCGGTGAACGCCAGGCGCTCCGACGGGGTGTAGCGCACCTTGCCGGCCAGCACCTGCTGGCGGGTCTCGGAGTAGTTGTAGTAGCCGTCGTAATGGTTCTTGCCGTCGGCGCGCAGTGCGCTGCCTTCCACGTTCCACTGGTCGTTGAAGCTGTAACCGCCGCGCAGGCTCTTGGACAGGTTGCGGTAGCCGTCGCGGTCGTGCTCGTCGGCAAAGCAGCCCGCGGTGAACACCGAGGAAGAACCGCGGCAGGCATCGATGCCGTCGGAATGCTGGTAGGCGATGTCGGCACCGAACCAGCCGCGCTCGGTGCCGCCACCAATGCCGCCGCTGGCTTCGCGCAGCCCGTTGCTGCCGCCGCCGAGCTGGAAGTGCGGAGCGAAATCGCCCTTGTTGCGGCGGGTGAAGATCTGGATCACGCCACCGATGGCGTCGGCACCGTACAGGCTGGACTGCGGGCCGCGAACGATTTCGACGCGCTCGATCTGCGCCAGCGGCAGGTCCTGGTACATGGCCAGGCCGAGGTCGGCACTGTTGATGCGCACGCCGTCGACCAGCACCACGGTGTGGCCCGAGTTGGTGCCGCGCAGGAACAGCGAGCTCTGCTTGCCGAGGCCGCCGGCATTGGTCAGGTTGATGCCGGCGCGGCCGCGCAGCAGCTCCTGCAGCGAGGTGGCCTGGCTGGATTCGATCTGCGCGCGGTCGATCACCTGCGCCGGCGCGATACTGTCCTGCAGCGCGATCGGGGTGCGGGTGGCGGTGACCAGGATCTGGTCGAGCGCAGTGGTGTCATCGGCGGCCTGGGCCAGCGCGGGCAGGGTGGCCAGCACGGCCAGGGACAGCATTCGGGACTGCAGCTTCATGGGGGACTCCAGGTGCCACGCACGCCCGCGTGGCGAAGGGGAGGAGCCGCGAAGGCAGGCATGCGCCGACGCCGCAGCGCAGGCTGCGGTCATCCAGCGCCATGCCCACCGCATCGCGACCTGAGGCTTCCGGGCCGGTCTCCGGGCTTGCCGCCGGGTGGCCTGGGGCCACCGTCCAGGCGCCTTCCCATGCCTGCGGCACAGTGGCGGTGTAGCCTGGAACTGACGTGCTTACCGTTGCGGGGGCAGCGCCGGCCTGGCGTGGAATCACGCGTCACCGGCTTCCCGTTTCAACCTGCCGGCCACGGCCGCAGGTCACCTGGAAGTGCGCGCAGTCTACGGCATCGCAGGCGGCCCGTAGCGCCGCGCGTGCTCGACTGCCTTTGCCGTGCCTTTAGAATGGCCCCTTGATCCCGTGGTGCCGTTGCCGATGTCCGCCTGTTTTCCGCTGTTCCCGCGTCGCCTGTACAGGACGCGCGCATGATCCTCGACCTGGTCCGCCATGCCGGCAACGGTCGCGATGAGTTCCTCGATGGCCGCAGCGATCCACCGCAGCTGGCCCGCCTGCCGCAGGAACTGGTCGACGCCTACGCCGCGCAGCCCTGGGAGCGGGTGATCAGTTCGCCACGGCTGCGCTCGCTGCACACGGCGATGGCCCTGGCCACCCCGCGTGGGCTGGACGTGGAAGCGGACGAGGAATGGGAAGAGCTGGATTTCGGCGATTGGGACGGGCAGTCGCTGTTCGACCTGCCGGAGGATGCACTGGCGGCCTTCCACGCCGATCCGCATGCATTCCCGCCGCCCAACGGCGAAAGCTGGGGCCACTTTGAACGGCGCATCGCGCGCGCGCTCGATCGCCTGCTCGATGAGGACGATCCGGTGCCGACGCTGGTGGTCAGCCATGGTGGCCCGCTGCGCATGGTGCTGTCGCAGGTCTGCGGCCTGCCAATGTCGTTGTGCTGGGCCCTGCGCATCGACCACGGCACGCGCCTGCGGGTGTGGCTGGAACGCGGTGAGGTCGGGCTGGTGGGCGAGCTGCTGGAGCTGCAGCAGCCCTGATCTGCTCTTGTAGAGCCGAGCCATGCTCGGCTGCACTTCGATCAGAACAGCCAGCCTAGCGTGGGCTCGGCGCTACAGAAGGGCGCGGCTCAATCCTCGTCCGCGCCCTCGGCAACGCTGTCTTCAGCGTCATCGTCGGCATCGAAGCGCTGCTCATGTACCGGGCCCGACGCCGGGCCGGCCGCCTTCAGCGGATGCGCGGCGATGCGTGCTTCGTAATCCTGCACCAGCGCATCGCGCTGCGGCTCGCTCAGTTCCTGCCAGTGGCAGTCCAGCAGCGCGCCTTCCAGGGAATACAGCAGGTTCAGGCTGGGCTTGAAGCCCGCGCGCTTGACCTTGACGAAGGCGCCCACGGCACCGATCGCAACCAGGTCTTCGCGGCTGCGCAGGCCGACCTGGCGCAGCCACGCCGCACTTTTCGGGCCGATGTTGCGCAGCTTCGGTGCGCTCATCCCAGCGCCTCGACGAACACGCGGGCGATGGCTTCCAGGCCGGCCTGGTCGTCGGCATCGAAGCGTCCGACCTTCGGGCTGTCGATATCGAACACGCCGATCAGTTCATCACCGCGCAGCAGCGGCACCACCAGCTCCGAACGCGAGGCAGAATCGCAGGCGATGTGGCCGGGGAAGGCATCGACGTCGTCCACGCGCTGGGTCACGCGCTGGCTGGCGGCGGCACCACACACGCCCTTGTCCAGCGGAATGCGCACGCAGGCCGGCAGGCCCTGGAACGGGCCGACCACCAGCTCCTTGCCGTCGTACAGGTAGAAGCCCACCCAGTTCAGGTCGGGCAGGGCGTGGTAGACCAGTGCCGAGAGGTTGGCCGCGTTGGCGATGCGGTCGGACTCGGCGTAGACCAGGCCACGGGCCTGTTCCAGCAGCTGGGCGTATTGTTCCGGCTTGCTGCCGGTGAGCGAGGCATTGGCGAACATGCCTGCAGTCTAGCAAGCGCGCCGGGCCGGCGATAATGCACGCACTGTTGCCCTGTTGGAGCCCATCGATGCCGTTGCCCGCTACGCTGCCGCCCGCCCTGTTCGTTACCGGCACCGACACCGAAATCGGCAAGACCGCGGCCAGCACCGCGCTGCTGCATGCACTGCGCCAGCGTGGCCTGCGCGCGGTGGGCATGAAGCCCGTGGCCAGCGGCAGCGAGGATCTGGGGCAGGGCCTGCGCAACGAAGACGCATTGGCGCTGCAGGCGGCCAGCTGGCCGGTACCGGACTATGCCGATCTGAACCCGTATGCGTTGCGCCAGCCGCTGGCACCGGAGCTGGCCGCTGCCGAGGACGGCGTGCAGGTGGCGCTGGCGCCGATCGTGGCCGCGTTCGAGCGTCTGCGCGCGCAGGCCGATGTGGTGGTGGTGGAGGGTGTTGGCGGTTGGCTGGCGCCGGTCTCGGCCACGCTGGATCAGCTCGACCTGGTGCGCGCGCTGAAGTTGCCGGTGCTGCTGGTGGTGGGCATGCGGCTGGGCTGCGTCAACCACGCGCGATTGACCGCGCAGTCGCTGCAGGCCAGCGGCGTGGAGTGCCTGGGCTGGATCGGCAACCACATCGACCCGGCGATGCAGCGGCAGGATGAAAACTTCGCCACGCTGCGGCAGCGCCTGCCGATGCCGTGCTGGGGGCGGCTGCCGCATCTTCCGGGGGCGGATGGCGAAGCGCTGAGCGCGCACCTGCTCGACGCCTGAATTGCTGAAACGCGAAATCGATGCCGGAGAGGGTAGAGTCGACTGTCAGTCGACTCGCGCGCGCAGCGCGGGATTTTCGGGCATCCGGTGAAGAGCAGTCGACTAACAGTCGACTCTACCTATCAATCAGCCCGCGCCAGCTCCCGCGCAATCGCACCCAGCCGCTCCACCGCGCCGATGAAGCGCGCATCCAGCGTCTGGCAGCACGACAGCCGCAGGCAATGCCGGTAGCGCGCGCCGCGCGAATACACCTGGCCGGGCATGAACACGATATCCTCCTGCAGTGCACGCTCGAACAGCTCGCGCGTATCCACGCCCGGCAGTTCCAGCCACAGCAGGAACCCGCCCTGTGGTTCGGTGGCGCGGGTACCGGGCGGGAAATGTTCGGCCACCAGCTGGCGCAGCCGCCCCACCTGTTCGCGATACAGACGACGCATGCGATGCAGGTGGTGCTCGTAGCTGCCCGCTTCCAGGTACGCGGCCACTGCATCGCCGAGCAGCTGCGGCTCGCCGCCGGTGGACTGGAATTTCAGCAGCGCGATGCGCTCGGCGAAGCGGCCGCCATCCAGCCAGCCGATGCGGTAATCCGGCGCCAGCGTCTTGGAGAAACCACCGACCACCATCACCCAGCCGTCGCGATCAAAGGCCTTCAGCAGGGGCGCCGGCGGTTCGCAGAACTGCAGTTCGGCGTAAACCGCATCCTCGATCAGCGGCAGTTGCCGTGCGTTGACCAGCTCGGCCAGGCGTTGCTTGGCCGCTGTCGGCATGGTGCAGCCCAGCGGGTTGTGCACGGTCGGCATCACCACCAGTGCGGCCAGCGGCGTGTGCTCGAGCAGCGCATCCAGCGCATCCACGTCGAGCCCGTGCTGCGGGTGTGTGGGCAGTTCGATGGCCTGCAGGCCCAGGTTGGCCAACAACGGGTAGAGGTTGAAGTAGGACGGCGCCTCGATGCCCACCGCATCACCTGGCTGGGTGACTGCACGCAACGCCAGCTGCAGCGCTTCCATTGCACCGTGGGTCAGCAGCAGGCGCTCGGCGTGGGTGTGCAGGCCCATGCGCGGACCACGGCGCACGATCTGCGCCAGCAGCCGCGGCGAACCATTCGGGCGCGCGTAGGTCTCCACCGTCTGCTGGCCATGGCGCAGTACCTGCGCGGTGTGCCTGGCCAACTGCGCGCCGGGGTAGAACTGGCGACCGCGCGGGCCGGCGAAGGCCAGGTCGATCACGCCGGGGCGACGTTGTGCCTCCAGTACCCGGGCCATCAGCACCTGCTGCAGTGGTGCGGTGGGCGCGGACGGGGTGTCACGCAGCGAACGTTCCGGCACCGACAGTCGTGGCGCCACCTCGAAACCGGCCTTGGGCCGCGGAATCACCAGGCCGGCGTCCTCCAGCTGGCGATAGGCGGCAATCACCGTGTTCAGGCTGAGCCTGCGCTGCAGGGCCATCTGTCGCAGCGAGGGCAGGCGGCTGCCTACTGGAAGCCGGCCGCCGTGGATGGCCTCGGCCAGTTCGTCGGACAGCCGTTGGTAGCGGGGTGGGATCATCGCGCTCTGGTCATCTGTATCCATCGAATTTCCCGCCATCTGGTGCTGTACCCATGATGATGGCGAGACTAGCATGTCGTTGTCGGCCGGGCCTGATCGGGGTGCGGCCGATACTTCCCAAGCGCACGGCTGGATGGCCGTGCGTCTTTTTTTTGTGTGTAGAGCCGAGCATCGATCAGCCCTAGGGGAAATGCCGTCAGCGCATCGGCACCAGCGCCGCATCGCGCCGGTACAACGCCGGGAACTGCTTGCCCAGCGCGGCCAGCTTCGGTGCGTCGTAGTAGCGGATGTAGGCCGCCTGCGGGTAGTTCGTCATGTAGTTCTGGTGGTAGCTCTCGGCCGGGTAGAAGTGCTGGCCGCTGACCAGCTGGGTGACGATCGGCGCACGGTAGCTGCCGGTCTGGCCGAGCTGGGCAATGTAGGCGCGGCTGGCAGCCTGCTGGCGTGCGTCGTCAGTGAAAATCGCCGATCGGTACTGGCTGCCGTGGTCCGGCCCCTGGCGGTTGAGCTGGGTCGGGTCGTGCACTACCGAGAAGAACACCTGCATCAGCTGCCCGTAGCTGACCTGGCGCGGGTCGTAGTCGATTTTCACCGCTTCTGCGTGACCGGTACGTCCGCTACTGACGCGCTCGTAGCGTGCATCGGCGCCGCTGCCACCGATGTAGCCGGACACCGCATTGCTCACGCCTTTGACGTGCTGGAACACACCCTGCACGCCCCAGAAGCAACCACCGGCGAACACCACGCTGGCGTGGGGGGCGTCATCGCGGAACGCGGCGTCGCCCGTGGGTGCCGGTAGTGCCTGGGTCTGCGCGCTGGCTTCGAGCGGTGCCGCGATGGCGCCGTGGTCAACGAGTAGCACACCGGCGATCAATGCCGTGGCCACCAGACCTGCAACACCGGCGGCGATGCCCTGTTCAAAGGAGAGTTTCATCGTGTCCTCCCGGTTCAACCGAAGGTGAAGGCATAGGCCTGCACGCCCGCGTCGAGGAACTCGATCTCGAAGCGGTGCGGGCCGACCGTGCCGCGTTGGCGCACCAGCTGGTACAGACGGTGCTCGTTGACCACACCGCTGCCATCGGCACCGACATCGCTGCCGGCATCGGCGGCAGGCAGTGGCTTGCCGTCCAACAACACGCGGAAGCGCACCGGCTTTCCTTCCTGGGTCGGCGCCAGCACCAGGTGCAGGTCGCGCGCATGGAACTGGAAGGCGATGCGGCCACCGGCCTGCTGCAACTGCGCAGCCTCGTCGGTGACGGTCCAGCGCCCCGACAGTCCCCACTGGTTCAACGCCAGGGTGGCCGGCAAGGTGTAGTCGAATGCCGCATCGTTGCGCTGCCCGCCGGGCGAGGCGAACTGCTCGGCGCGGGCGTGGCCCAGATAGGTTTCCGGTGAGCGCAGATTGCCCATGTCGGCCTGCGCGGCCACGCCCTTCAGGTCGGCGGCAGCGGGATCGGCCGGTGGTGGCAGATTCGTCTGTCCGGCTTCGGTCAGCAGTCGACGGATCATCTGTTCCGAGCGCGCGTAGTTGCCTTCGCCGAACTGGTGGCCGCGGATGTTGCCCTGCGCGTCGACGAAGTACTGCGCCGGCCAGTAGCGGTTGTTGAACGCACGCCAGATCGTGTACTGGTTGTCGAGCGCTACCGGGTACTCGACCTTGAGTTGCTGCACGGCCTTCATCACATTGCGCGGGTCACGTTCGAAGGCGAACTCCGGCGTGTGCACGCCGACCACCACCAGGCCGTGGTCACGGTAGCGGCGTTCCCATTCGTGCACGAACGGCATCGCGCGCAGGCAGTTGATGCAGGAGTACGTCCAGAAATCGACCAGTACCACCTTGCCGCGCAGCTGCTGGGCCGTCAGCGGTGGGCTGTTGAGCCAGCCGGTGGCGCCGTCCAGCGCGGGCAGGGTGCCTTCCACCGGCAGCGGTGCATCGGCTGCGGCGTTGGCACCGGCCATCATCATCATCGGCGGTGCCGCCGGCTGCGCGCCGGGTACCGCATCCAGCAGACCCTGCTCGATGCGTGCGGTGCTGACCGTCGAAAGACGGGTGAGCAGGCCGGTATCCCAGCCCAGACCAATCGCCACCACCGCCAGCAGTGCGGCTACGCCCAGCACCTTGCGCAGTGCGTCGCCGAGGCCAAGCCGCGCCTGCAGCGCACGGAACACGCGGCCGCCCACCCACACCGCCAGTGCCAGCGCGGTGATCGCGCCCAGCGCATACGCCAGCAGCAGGGTGCTGGTGCCGACGCTGGCACCGTGCAGGGCGGCGCCGGTCAGCACCAGGCCGAGGATCGGCCCGGCGCACGGTGCCCACAGCAGGCCAGTGGCGATGCCGATCAGCAGCGAGGTCCATGCGCCGCCACGCCCGGCGGCATCGGCCGCATCGGCGCGCGCGCTCAGCCGTGCGCCCACCCGCTGGAACGGTGCCAGCAGATGGTCGGCCAGTCGTGGCCACAGCAGGGCGACTGCGAACAACGCCATCAGCAGCAGGGCGATCCAGCGTCCAACCTGGTTGGCCTGCGCCACCCATTGGCTGCCCACCGCGGCCAGGCTGGCGACCACGGTGAAGGTCAGTGCCATGCCCAGCAGCAACGGCAGCGTGCTGCGCAGGAACGGGCGGTCGGCACGCGCGAACACGAACGGCAGCACCGGCAGGATGCAGGGGCTGAGCAGGGTCAGCGCGCCCCCGAGGTAGGCAAGCAGCAACAGCAGCATCGTCAGGCTCCGGAAGCAGGGGAAGAACCGACCGGCACCCGCCAGCCGTCGGCGGTGCCATCCGTGGCGCCGGGAACGAATACCATCGCCGCACCGTTCATGCAGTAGCGCAGCCCGGTCGGGCGCGGACCATCGTTGAACACATGGCCGAGGTGGCCGCCACAGCGGCGGCAGTGCACCTCCACCCGCAGCATCCCGAAGGTGACGTCCCGGTCTTCGCCGATGGCGTTGTGCAGCGGCGCCCAGAAGCTGGGCCAGCCGGTACCGCTCTCGAACTTGGTGGACGAGGAGAACAGCGGCAGCGCACAACCGGCGCAGGCGAAGGTGCCCTGGCGGTGTTCCTTGTTGAGCGGGCTGCTGTAGGGGCGCTCGGTGGCCTGCTGGCGCAGTACGGCGTACTGCGCCGGGGTCAGCTGCCGGCGCCACTGTGCATCGCTGTGCATGACCTCGAACTGTCGCGACGGGCGCGCTTCGGCGGCCGCCGGGGCGGCGCGGCTGCAGGCCCCCAGGCCGAACAGGCCGGCGGCGGTGGCAACACCGCCCAGGCCCAGCAGATGGCGGCGGGACAGGGACATGGCGGACTCCGGGAAGGGGCGACGGGGCCATGCTGCGCCCGCCCGGGTCAACGAATCCTCACGCAGGATTCAATTTTTCGTGAGGTATCGACGGCCGTCCCGCGCCACAATGCGGGCAGCCTCCCCACTGGCCCCGAGCTGCCGATGTCGACCAAACGCGTGCTGATCGTTGAAGACGACGCCCACATCGCCGACCTGCTGCGCATGCACCTGGGCGATGAGGGCTACGACGTCGCCCACGCCGCCAGCGGCGATGCCGGCCTGCGCCTGCTTGAGCAGGAAGGGCCATGGGATGCGCTGGTGCTGGACGTGATGCTGCCCGGCGTGGACGGCCTGCAGGTCTGCCAGCGTGCACGCGCGATGGCGCGTTATGTGCCGATCATCATCATCAGTGCGCGTGGCAGCGAAACGCAGCGCATCGTTGGCCTGGAACTGGGTGCGGATGACTACCTGGCAAAGCCCTTCTCGATGCCGGAACTGGTGGCCCGCGTGCGTGCGCTGCTGCGCCGGGCCGAGGCGATGGCGCAGAGCGCGCGCATCGATGCCGGTGCGATCGAGCTGGGCGGGCTGCAGCTGGACCCGGTCGCGCGCACCGCTTCGGTGGATGGCAACGCGCTGGAACTGACCCCGCGTGAGTTCGACCTGCTGTTGTTCTTTGCCCGTCATCCGGACCAGGTGTTCGCGCGCATGGAGCTGCTCAACCAGGTATGGGGCTACCAGCACGACGGTTACGAGCACACGGTCAACACCCACATCAATCGGCTGCGCAGCAAGATCGAGCCGGACCCGGCCAACCCGCGGCGGCTGCTGACGGTGTGGGGGCGCGGCTACAAGCTGGTCGATCCGGCCGGGGCGGCGGCATGATCAAGCCGAACCTGTGGCAGAAGCTGGCAGCGGTGATCGCCGCGCTGATGCTGATGTGCTGCATGGCGCTGCTGGCACTGCAGATGCGTGCCAACACCCGCCACGAGCAGGAGGTGGTGCAGCGGCTGTCGCTGGGCCTGGCCGAGCACATCGCCCAGCGCAGCGAGCTGATGGATACCAGCGGCATGCGCGATGCCGCGGTGCGCGCGCTGTTCGGCCAGTTGATGGCGGTCAATCCCAGCGTCGAGGTCTACCTGCTGGACGACCAGGGTCGCATCCTTGGCCACGATGCACCCAGTGGGCACCTGGTGCGCAACCGGGTGGACGTGGCGCCGCTGCGTCGCCTGCTGGCCGGTGCGCCGTTGCCGATCCTCGGCGATGACCCGCGCAGCGCGGATGGCCGCAAGGTGTTCAGTGCAGCACCGCTGATCGTGCAGGGCCGGCAGGCCGGCTATGTGTACGTGGTGCTGGTCGGCGAGCACCGGCAGATGCTGGCCGACGATCTTGCCGCCGGCAGCCAGTGGAACACCACCTGGTGGTCGGTGGTGCTGGTCGGCAGCCTGGGCCTGCTGGCCGGGCTGGTGGCGTTCTACTGGGTGACCCGCCCGCTGCGACGGCTGACCCGGCGCATCCAGGCGTTCGACATCGACGCACCCACGCCATTGCCGCCGCCGGAGCCGCTGCGCCCCGGCGAGCGCGACGAACTGGTGATCCTCGAACACGCGCACGCACAGATGGCGCAGCGGCTGGGTGAGCAGTGGCAGCAGCTGCGCCAGCAGGACCTGCAGCGCCGCGAGCTGGTCGCCAACATCTCGCACGACCTGCGTACGCCGTTGTCGTCACTGCACGGCTACCTGGAAACGCTGGCATTGAAGGACGCCGCACTGTCGCCGGATGAGCGCCGCCGCTACCTCGGTATCGCGCTGGCGCAGAGCGCCAAGGTTGGCCGGCTGGCGCGTGCGCTGTTTGAGCTGGCGCGGCTGGAACATGGCGAAGTGCGCCTGGAGTGGGAAGTGTTCGCGCTGCCGGAACTGCTGCAGGACGTACTGCAGAAGTTCGAGCTGGCCGCGCAGGCGCGCAACCAGCGCCTGCACGCCGGGTTCCCGCCGGGCCTGCCGCTGGTGCGTGCCGATCTAGGCCTGGTCGAGCGGGTGCTGACCAACCTGCTCGACAACGCGTTGCGGCATGCGCCGGAGGGTGGCTGGATCGAGGTGTGCCTGCGCGCGACGCCGGACAGCGTTGAGGTGAGTGTTGCCGACGACGGCCCCGGCGTAGCCCCCGCGCTGCGTGCGCAGCTGTTCCAGGCGCCGGCCGCGCTGGGCGCACGACGCGGTGACAACGGTGGCCTCGGCTTGCTGATCGTGCAGCGCATCGTGCAGCTGCATGGGCGCCGGATCGAACTGCGCGACAGCGAGCGGGGTGCGCTGTTCGTGTTTGCCTTGCCGCGCGCGGAACCGGCGGTCTAGCAGGTCGTCTCGCTCTCCACGGCACCGCCGCTTTCCAGTGGCAGGTGCAGGCGGATGCAGGCACCGCCCAGTTCGGAGTCGATCACTTCAACGTGGCCGCCATGCTTGTCGGCCACCACCTGCACCAGCGCCAGGCCGAGGCCGAAACCGGGGCTGCCCGGATCCAGCCGCACATAGGGTTGCAGCACCTGGCCGCGCAGTTCGGGCGCGATGCCGGGGCCGTCGTCCTCCACCTGCAGGCACAGCCAGCCATCGTTGACGGTGCTGGCGATGCGGATCTGCCGCCGCGCGTAGCGCAGGGCATTGCCGAGCAGGTTGCGCAACGCCAGTTCCAGCATGTGCCGGTTGACGTTGACCAGCCCTGCCGGCGACAGCGCCTGCTGCACGGGCATCGGCAGCGGCGCGAACTGGGCCACCACGCCGCGCACCAGTGCCGCCAGCTGCAGGCGCTGGCGGGTCAGCTGGTGACAGCGACCGAGTGCGGCGTACTCGACGCCGGCGTCGGTGAGGTGCTGCAGCCGATCGACATCGGTGCGCAGGCCGCCCAGCGCATCGCGCTGTATCTCGTCCAGCGCAGTGTCCTCCAGGTCGGCCAGGCCGAAGCGCATCCGTGCCAGCGGCGTGCGGACCTCGTGTGCCACCGCCTGGGCCAGCACGCGCTGGCTTTCCAGCAGCTGCTGCAGCTGCTCGGCCATGTGATTGAAGGCATTGGCCAGCGGCCGCACCAGCGCGGTGCCGGCGCGTGGCGCGCGCGTGTCCAGCTGGCCGTCGCGCATCTGCCGGGCGGCCTGGGCCAGCTGCGAGACGTCGCGCCACAGGCGGTAGACCATCACGTACATCGGCAGCGCCACGGCCACCATCAGGATCAGCAGCAGGATCGCCACGCCGGACACTTCGCTGTCCTGCCACCCCTCATCGGGCAGTGCTTCGTCCAGTGGCCCCAGCATCACGGCATAGTCGCTGTCACCGATCCGCTGCAGGCTGCGCATGTGTTCGAGGTCGATCTGCACCCGGCCGTTGTTGAGCGGCGGTCGCTGGCTGGCCGACAGCTCCTTTTCCGCCTCGGCCAGCGGCACCATCCGCAGGGCATAGGCGAAGTCGGCGTCGAGCCCGCGTGCCAGCGCCGGCCATTGCTCGCGCGGTGTTTCCGCGAAGCGTTGCTGCAGCAGCGCATGGGTGCCACGCATCTCGGCCAGCAGGCTGGCTTCGGTGCGGTCTTCCAGCAGCGCATCCCAGGCCCACAGGCCCAGCACGATCAGCAGCAGGTGGGCGACCAGGAAGCCGATGCCGTAGCGCAGGAAGTGGAAGGCGTGGCCGCGCATCGCCGAAGGCGTGCGCTTCATCCCCATGCCGAGCGGCTGAACAGGTAGCCGCGTCCACGCACGGTCTTGATCCGCTCCGGTTGTTCAGGGTTGTCGCCCAGCTTGCGGCGCAGGCGCGAGATGCGTGCATCGATCGAACGGTCCAGGCCATCAAAGGCGATGCCACGCAGGCCGCGCAGCAGTGCATCGCGGTCCAGGATCTGGCCGGCGTTGCTGGCCAGCAGGAACAGCAGGTCGAACTCGGCCGTGGTCAGCTCCAGCAGGCCGCCCTGCAGGTGCACATTGCGGGTGGACGGGTCGATGTTCAGCTCGCCGAAGCGCAGGCTGCCGTCGCGCGGTTCGACCCGGCGATGGCGGCGCAGGTGCGCACGCAGGCGGGCCAGCAGCACCCGCGGTTCGATGGGTTTGCCGATGTAATCGTCGGCCCCCAGCTCCAGTCCCAGCACCTGGTCGATGTTGTCGGTGCGGGCGGTCAGCACACAGATGATGCCGTCATAGTGGGGCCGGATCTGCCGACACACTTCGAAACCATCCTGGTCGGGCAGGCCGACATCGAGCAGGACCAGGGCCGGCTTCTCGGCCAGGATCCGGGCCACCGCGCGCTCACCACTGCGCTCATGGGCCACCTGGTAGCCATGCCGCTGCAGATAGTCGCTGACCATCGTACCCAGGCGGGCATCGTCTTCGACCAGTACGATATCCAGCATTTTCAAGGCCTCCGTGGGGCATACGTACCGCCACGGCACGAGCGCGGCGATGCTATCCCAGCCTTCGGGCCACCCGGGTCCAGGGGGCGGGCGCCATTCAGCCGGGGTTGCTGGCGCGCGGGCCGGGCCTCAGGCCTGGCAACAACTTGGCGTCCAGCATAGCTTGTTGCCGTTACAAAACGTTACCTTCGTGATACGTCTGGTGACCATCGCTGACAGCAAAGCGACTGACGCGGGGCAGGTGCGGCGCCGAGCATGGAGTCTCCTCCGCTCCGCGTGCCGTTCCCATGTCGCCCGCCGCCCCCTGCCTGCTGAACCCGTCCCGCCGCTGCCGCTGCGGAGGTGCCCGATGAGCGGCGTGGTCGGCGCCTGGCTGCCCCCCGCCGAGGACGAACAGCTGCTGCAGCAGCTGGCGCCGATGCTGCGCGCCCTGCAGCAGCGCGGCCGGGGCCGCATCGGCTACTGGACCGACGCCGAGGCCGGCCTCGCGCTGGGCCACTGCCGGGCACCCACCGATACGCCGTTGCAGCCGCTGAGCTCGGACTGCGGCCGTTACGTGCTGTGCCTGGACGGCCGGCTGTACAACCGTGGCGACCTGCAGGCGCAGCTGCGCGATCTGCCGCGCAGCTGCAGTGATGCCCGGCTGCTGCTGCAGGCGATCGTTGAATGGGGCGTGGAGCGCGCGCTGTCGCGTGTCGAAGGCGCCTTCGGTTTCAGCGTATGGGACCGTGAGTCGCGCGCGTTGTGGCTGGCGCGTGATCCGGTCGGTGAGCGGCCGCTGTACTACGGCTGGTTCCAGGGCCAGTTCCTGTTCGCCTCGGAAATGAAGGCGCTGCAGGCCTTCGCCGGCTTCGCGCCGAGCATCGACCAGGATGCGCTGAGCCTGCTGCTGCGCCACGACTATGTGCCGGCGCCGCACACCATCTACCGGGGCATCCACAAGCTGGTGGCCGGCGCGGTGCTGCGCGTCGATCTGGATGACCACGCTGCCGGCGGTTCCAGCCAGGCGACGGAAGGGGGGACGCGCTACTGGTGTGCACGCGATGCGATGCAGCGTGCGCTGCAGGAGCCCCTGCAGCCAACGCCGAGCCTGGAACAGGCCACCGACCAGCTGGAAGCCGTACTGCAGAAGGCCATTGCCGCACGCATGCATTCGCCATTGGCGTGTGGCGCGTTCCTGTCCGGCGGCACCGACTCGTCGCTGGTGACCGCGATGATGCAGGCCCAATCGACCTTGCCGATCGAGGCGTGGACGGTCGGTTTCGACGATCCCGGCCATGACGAAAGCGATTGGGCCTCGCAGGTCGCGCGCCATCTGGGCGTGCAGCATCATCTGCACCGGATGGATGCGCGGCAGGGCCTGGACCTGCTGCAGCGGCTGCCGCAGGTCTGGTGCGAGCCGTTCGCTGATGCCTCGCAGCTGCCGACCCTGCTGGCCAGTGAACTGCTGGGTGCGCGCAAGCCGGTGGCGCTGACCGGTGACGGCGGCGATGAGCTGTTCTTCGGTCACCCGAGCTATGGCCGCGCGCTGCGCAATGCACGCCTGTGCGGTGGCCTGCCGGACTGGGTGCGCGACCTGGCGCGGCGCAGCGGCAACCGCATGAACGTGGAGCGTGGCCGCCTCGGCGGTTGGCGTGCGCTGGTGGCCGAGGTCGCTGCCAACGATGTGGAAGGGCATTACCTGCAGCGGGTCACCCGCTGGCGCCAGCCGGCGCAGGTGGTGCTGGGCGCGCGCGAACCGATCACGATCTTCCAGCAGCAGGACACTGCGCTGCCGGCCGAGGCGCGTATCCAGCTGCTGGATTTCCGCATGGACCTGGCCGAGGGCATTCTCGCCAAGGTCGATCGTGCCGGCATGGCAGCGGGCGTTGAAACGCGTGCGCCGCTGCTGGACATGGAGGTGGTGCGCTTGGCCTGGCGCCTGCCGCAGCATCTGAAGTACCACGACGGCGAGCACAAGCGGATTCTCAAGCACCTGCTGGCACGCTACCTGCCCGAGCCGCTGGTGTACCGCCCCAAGCGCGGTTTCGGTCCGCCGATGGCACGTTGGTTGGCAGGCCCGCTGCGCGATTGGGCGGAGGCGCTGCTGGATCCGCAGCTGCTGCGCAACCAGGGCTGCTTCGATGCGGCGCGCGTGCGCGGTATCTGGGAAGCGTTCCTGCGCGGCGAGCGCAAGTGGCACACGCACCTGTGGAACGTGCTGATGTTCCAGGCGTGGCACCAGCACTGGCACGGTGGTCGCGGGCGTTGAGCCGTTTCAGCTTGGCGTGTGGCGGATTCATTCTGCGTGGTGCAGGGCGGATGCCCTTGCGTACGAATGTCCTCCGGCGCCGGCCGTTGGCCGTCGCCTCCCCCTTTACTTCGTACGCAAGGGCATCCGCCCTGCGCTCGAAATCTATCGGCGCCTCATTGAAGGCAGATTGCTCGCAGCCTTACCCACCGCAAGCCGAGCCTCGTCGGGGTGGGTAGGGGTTTGGGCAAAGTAAAGGAGGAGGTGACGGCCAACGGCCGGCGCCGGGGGACATTTGCCCAGGCCCCTGCCTGCCCCGGCGGGGCCCATCAGCTCGCAGGAAATCCAGACGAGGAAGCGCTCTTCAATCCAGACAACGGGCAAAAAAAGACCCGGCAGAGGGAGGGATCTGCCGGGTCCGGATTGCGTGGGGGGAGGGACCCACGCAATGAGCGTTGCGTCGCGTCAGTGGTTGTTCGCGTCCGCCGTTGATTCGTTGTAGCCCTGTGCCAGTTCGGACCAGGCCTTGCTGGCCTGCAGGCCGAGCCCGACCATGTCCTGCTGGGCCTGACCCAGCCGCTGCAGGTTGTCCTGCCACAGTTGCGCGCCCTTGGAGAGCGTACCGGCCGCGTCTTCACTGCGGGCCAGCTCGCCCAGCCAGCCGCTGGTCGCGGTCAGGTTGCGCTCCATCACCTTCAGCTGCACGCCGAACATGCTTTCCGCGTTCTCCAACGCCAACCGGTTCGCGCGCGTTGCCGCGGCGGCGAGCTGGCGGGTGGCATCACTGAAGCGATCGCTGAAGGCGGCGGCCATGGGGCATCAGGAAGTGGCTTGATGCATTGCAGCATACGCCCTTGATGCCGCATTGCAACAAAAATAACAAAGGCGCCCAAGGCGCCTTTGAAAAACCTTTCAGATCAATGGGTTGATCAGATCTCGGGGCCGCGGTAGCGGCAGCCCGACGTGCAGGTTTCGTGCACGGTGATCTCGCTCAGCGCTGGCAGGCTGGGCTTGAGCTCGTTCCAGATCCACACCGCCAGGTTCTCGCTGGTCGGATTCTCCAGGCCGGGGATGTCATTGAGGTAGTGATGGTCCAGGCGGTCGTAGATCGGCTGGAAGGCCGCCTTCACGTCGCCGAAGTCCATGATCCAGCCGGTCTGCGCACCCGGCTCGCCCTCGACCTTCAGTTCCACCCGGAACGAGTGGCCGTGCAGGCGCGCGCACTTGTGCCCCGGCGGCACGTTGGGGAGGCGGTGCGCCGCCTCGAGCATGAAGACTTTGAAGATTTCCATGGCGCGATTGTACGCCGTGGGCGGTTCGGCAGCCTGAGCGGATGTTGGGCTTCCGTGAAGTAACTCTTTCCATCCGGATGAAGAGATGATAGTTTCTCTTATATCCGTATGAAGAGATGTTATTGGCCGGACCCCGGCCAGGCATGGACTACTGCGGAACTTCGTCGTCCTTACCACCTCCCCACATCGTCATGCCCAAGCACACCCTGCTCGTGGCGGCCCTGGCCGTCGCTCTGGCCGCGCCTTTGCCTGCCGCCGCCGAAACCTCCGCCGACGCCAGTGGCGAAGCCAGCACCCTGGCCGCCGTGCGCGTCACCGGTTCCAACATCAAGCGTACCGACACCGAGGCCTCCAACCCGGTGCAGGTGATCGGCCGGCAGCAGCTGGAACAGACCGGCAAGGCCACCGTGGCCGATGTGCTGCGTTCGATCTCGGCCAACACCGGCAACGCCAGCAACGAAACCACCAACAACGGCTGGGCGTCCGGCTCGGCCGGCATCGGCCTGCGCGGCCTGTCGCAGAAAAACACGCTGGTGCTGCTCAACGGCCGCCGCCTGGCCAACTATGGCTTCCCGGCCGGCGGCCTGTCCGACACCTTCGTCGATCTCAACGCGCTGCCGCTGGTGGCCGTCGAGCGCATCGAAGTGCTCAAGGACGGCGCCTCGGCGGTGTACGGCTCCGATGCCGTGGCCGGCGTGGTCAACATCATCACCCGGCAGAACTTCGAAGGCGCCGAGATCGGCGGCAGCTTCGGCGGTGCCGACCAGGGCGGCCTGCACGAGCAGAACCTGAAGTTCGTCGGCGGCCTGGGTGATCTCGACACCGATGGCTACAACATCCTCTTCAGCCTGCAGGGGTACAACCGTGAGCGCCTGGACCAGGACGAACGCAACCTGACCAGGAGCGGCATCTACACCGACAAGCCGGGTGGCCGCTGGAACGGCTGGTCGGCCAAGGGTGCGCGCTACCTGGTCAACGGCGTGTCGGTACCGATGCTCGACGCCAACGGCAACTGCCCGGCCGGCACCACCCGCGTTGCCAGCGCGCCGATTGATGGCCTGTCCGGTGACACCTGCGGCTTCAACCAGGCGCCGTTCACCACGCTGATCCCCTCGACCAAGCGTTACCAGGCCTATGCCAACGGCACCTTCCGCCTGAACGACAACGTCGAGGCCTTCGGCGAAGTGCTGTACAGCCAGATCAAGAGCGCCGCGTGGTTCGGCAGCAGCCCGTTCTTCACCCTGGAGAGCGGCCGCTTCGCACTGAACGCCAACAGCGGCCTGGCCGAGCCGGTGTCGTCGCTGCTGCCGGCCAACAATCCGTACAACCCGTACGGCCGTGCGATCCCGATCGAGTACACGTTCTTCGACCTTGGCGGCACCATCAAGACCAACCGATCCACGGCCTATCGCGGCGTGTTCGGCCTGCGCGGTACCACCGCCAACTGGGACTGGGAAGTGGCTGCATTCGGTGCGCGCAGCAGCGAACGCGAGAGCGTGTCCGGCGGCTTCGCCAACCGCTGGGCGCTGGCCGATGCGCTGGCCACGGGCAGCTACAACCTGCTCAACCCGGCGGCGACGCCGCAGTCGGTGCGCGACTCGATCAACATCGCCACGCTGCGTCCGGCCGAATCCAAGCTGCAGGGCATCGATGCGAAGATTTCCGGCAGCCTGGGCCACACCTGGGCCGGCGAGATCGGCTTCGCTGCCGGTGCCGAGTGGCGCCGCGAGAAGCTTGATTCCAACAACCCATGGCAGATCGATGCCGGCCTGCAGGTGCGCCCGGCCATCGCCGAAGTGCACGGCAAGCGTCAGGTCAGTGCGGCCTATGCCGAAGTGAACGTGCCGCTGGCCTCGACGCTGGAGCTGTCCGCCGCCGCGCGTGCCGACCATTACGATGATTTCGGCGATGCCTTCTCGCCGAAGATCGGCCTGCGCTGGCAGCCGCTGGACTTCCTGCTGGTACGTGCATCGGCCTCGAAGGGCTTCCGTGCGCCGTCGCTGTCGGAGAACTCCAACAGCACCAGCATCGCCTACGGCAGCGTGGTCGACCCGCGTGATCCGGACGTGCCGGGCTCGCGGCAGAACCCGACCTTCTTCACCGTTGGCAACAACGAACTGAAGCCCGAGCGCACCAGGAGCGTGAACTTCGGCGTGGTGCTGTCGCCGTGGGCCAACACCAACCTGAGCGTGGACTACTACCGCATCCAGCTGGACAACCTGGTCGGCACCAACAACACCCAGACCCTGGTCAACGACAACGTGGCCGGCGCGGTGCAGCGCGATGAGCGTGGCAAGCTGCAGGCGGTCTACAACCGCTACCAGAACCTGAGCGAGCTGAAGACCTCGGGCATCGACGTCGAGCTGCGCCAGCGCATCCCGACCGCAGCACTGGGTGACTTCACCGTGTCCTCGGCCTACACCCACGTGCGCGACTACCGCCGCCCGACCGTGGTCGGCGGACCGCTGGTGGATTACGCCGGCAGCAACCTGGGCGCGACCCTGCCCAAGGACAAGGCCACCACCACGCTGGACTGGAAGTACGGTGATTTCAACGCCGCCGTGACTTGGTACTACACCAGCAGCTACCGCCAGGAAGCCAGCACCGCCGCCAAGGCCGTGCAGCAGCGCGTCGGCAGCTACAGCCAGTACGACCTGTACCTGGCCTACACCGGCATCGACAAGCTGACCGTGTACGCAAAAGTGCAGAACCTGGCCGACAAGACGCCGCCGTACGACGCCTCGTTCCCGGGCATCCGCGCGCCGTACGACTTCAGCCAGTACGACCTGCGTGGCCGCTACTTCACGCTGGGCTTCGATTACCGCTTCTGATCCATCCGCCGCGGCCGGTCACCTGAAGGGACCGGCCGCGCGACTGTCTGCCGTTGTGTTCCAGGGGAGTCACCGTGTCCTTGCATCGCCGTGCCGTTCTTCCGTTGCTGCTTGCCGCCGCCACCGCACTGTCCTCGCCGCAGCCGGTGCAGGCACAGAGCGCGTACTTCTTTCCGCAGGTCACCGACGCAGCGGCGTTCGATGCAGCGGTGCCCACGCCGGAGCAGTTCCTCGGCTACCCGATCGGCAGCCGTTACACCCGGCACGACCAGCTGGTGGCGTACTTCCAGGAACTGGCGAAGCGTTCCGACAAAATCAGCGTGCGCGAGATCGGTCGCAGCTATGAGGGCCGCCCGCTGCTGATCGCCACCGTCACTGCTGCAGGCAATCATGCGCGGCTGGAGCAGATCCGCCAGCAGCACGCGACCCTGGCCGATCCGGCGCAGCCGCGCAGCGCCGCCGGTGACAGCCCGGTGGTGGTATGGCTGGGCTACAGCGTGCACGGCAATGAGACCTCCAGTGCCGAAGCGGCGATGCTGACCGCTTACTACCTGGTGGCCAACCGCAGCGCGGAAATCCAGCAGTGGCTGCAGCAGGCGGTGGTGCTGTTCGACCCGGCGCAGAACCCGGACGGCCGTGATCGTGCCGCCAACTGGCACAACGCCTGGGCCTCCGACCCGGCCTCGGCCGACCCGGCCGACAAGGAGCACGTCGAGCCGTTCCCGCAGGGCCGCACCAATCACTACTTCACCGATCTCAACCGCGACTGGCTGGCCCTGACCCAGCAGGACTCGCGGCCGAAGGTGGAGGTGTTCCACCAGTGGTACCCGAACGTGCAGATCGACTTCCACGAAATGGGCAAGGACAGCACCTACTACTTCGAGCCTTCGCCGAAGAGCATGCACAGCCCGCTGATTCCGGCGGCATCGTATGAATTCAACAAGACCCTGGCCAAGTACCACGCTCAGGCGCTGGATGCCTTGGGTTCGCTGTACTACACCGGCGAGAATTTCGACAATTTCTCGCCGGTGTACGGCTCCACCTACCCGGACTTCCATGGCGCTGTCGGCGTTACCGTCGAGCAGGCCAGCTCGCGCGGTCGCGTGCAGGAATCGGTGAATGGACTGCTGACCTTCCCGTTCACCATCCGCAACCAGGTCGCCACCGGTCTGGGCACGGTGCGCGGCGCGGTGACCGAACGCAACGGCCTGTTCGACCTGCAGAAGCAGTTCTTCCAGAGCGCGTTGAAGCAGGCTGCGCAGCAGCCGGTGAAGAGCTTCGTGTTCGGCGACGCGCATGACCCGGCACTGACCCGTCGCCTGCTGGAGCTGTTGCTGTTGCATCGCATCGAGGTGCGCGCGCTGGATCGTGCAGTTACTGTCGATGGGCAGCGCTTCGATGCCGGCAGCGCCTACGTGGTGCCGGTGCAGCAGGCGCAGTTCCGCCTGGTGCATTCGATCTTTGCCGAAACGCCGCCGATCAAGGGGGATGTGTTCTACGGCAGCACCAGCTATGCGATCGCACCGGCCTACGGTGTGGCCTTCGCCGGCAGCCGCAGTCGTATCGAAGGTGGCGCCCGCGTGGCCGCGCTGCCGGAGGAGCAGGGCGCGGTCTTGGGTGGCCAGGCCGGCTTCGCCTATGTCATCGACTGGCGCGACTACAACGCCGGGCGTGCGCTGGCGGTGCTGCAGGCCAAAGGTTTGAGCACACGCGCAACGTTCCAGCCATTTACCGCTTCGACTGCACAGGGCGAGGCCGATTTCGCCGCTGGCAGCATCGTTGTTCCGGTGGCCGGGCAACCGCTGCAGGGCGCGGCGCTGCTGGATGCGGTGAGTGCTGCTGCACGCGATGCCGGCGTACGCGTACATGCGTTGTCCAGCGGCCGCAGCCGCGAAGGCATCGACCTCGGCAGTGATGGCGTCAAGGCGCTGCGCAAGCCAGCGGTGGCACTGGTGATGGGCGAGGGCGTGGCCGCCACCGAGATCGGCTCGGCCTGGTTCCTGCTCGACCAGCAGCTGCACCTGCCGGCCAGCAAGCTGGATCCGCAGCAGCTGGGCAAGGTGCCGCTGGACCGCTACACCACGATTGTGTTGTCCGGCGGTACCTATACGGGCGTCGATGCCACGGCAGTGGCTGCACTGAAGCGCTGGGTGCAGGCCGGTGGTTCGCTGGTGACCTACGGCAGTGCCTCGAAGTGGGCGATCGAGCAGAAGCTCGCCGACGGCGAAAAGCTCGGCAAGGAAGAAGAGGCTGCTGATGCAAGCCGCCGCGCGTTTGGCGACCAGCGCGACATCGCTGCGATCGAGCGGGTGAGCGGCAACATCCTCAGTGCCGATGTTGATACCAGCCATCCGCTGGCGTTCGGCGTGCCGCGCCGGCAGCCGGCGATCAACAAGGAGAACACGGTGACGCTGCAGCCGAGCACGAATCCGTTCTCGACGGTGGTGCGCATTGATACGCCACCGCGGGTGAATGGTTACCTGTCCGAGCGCAACCGTACGCGGGTGGCGGGCAGTGCATGGTTGCTGGTGTCGGCGCAGGGGCAGGGTAACGTTGTGCTGTTTGCCGATGATCCGGCGCACCGCAAGTACTGGCACGGGACGGACCGGCTGCTGATCAACGCGATCTTCTTCGGGAATCTGGTGAATCCGAGTAAAGCGCGGGGTTGAGGCGTTTGGCGCCGAGTCGTTGTTGTGCTTGGGAGGCAGGGGGCCTCAGCCAGGACACGCCGTGAACCCATCCATGGGGGCTCGATGGCGCCATCCTTGGCGCCAACGGTCCTGGCTGAGGCCCCCTGCCTCCCATGACAGTTTCCTGCGGGCGCGGACGCATCAGACCCCAAGGCGGGAGCAAGGGCAAAAGCAAAGGCAAAGGCAAAGGCATAAGCAAAGGCATAAGGCAAAGCTAGGAATTGCGGCTTCGGCTTTTGACTTTGAATTTGAATTTGATCTTTCTTCTCCCGGCTACCCGGCGGGAGAAGAAGGCGCGGGCAATGCTTGAAGCGGATGGGCGTGGGGCCAGCGCAAAACCGTGAGGCGCATGGATGCGCCGACCGAGCCCCCATGGATGGGTTTACGGCGTGTTTTGCGCTGGCCCCACGCCCATCCGCCCTCAGCGCAGCACACCGCCGGCTTCTACTCACGGTAGCCAGCAACAAAAAAGGACGGCGCGTCAGCGCCGTCCCTCGATAAGCCCCCGCGCAGCGGGAGACGTCATCCATTTCAGCTGGGATCAGCCGGCGCGACCGCCGCCGTTGCCACCCTGGCCACGACCACGGCCGCCACCATTGCCACCACCGCCACGGCGCTGGCCCTGACCCGCGCCCGCACCGGCACGCTGCTGGCCATGGCCACCGCCCTCGCGACGGCCGCCTCCGGCCTTCTTCGGGCCGGCATGCGCATGGCGCGGCGCATCGCCGTGCGGACGGCGTGCGTGGCTCTTGCGCGGTGCGCGCTCGCCGGTATCGTGCTCGGCCTTGCCCGGCGCACTGTTGCCCCAGCGGATCGGCGTCTGCAGCTCGAAGCCCGGCACATCACGGATGTCCATGTCGCGGCCCAGCAGGCGGGTAATCGCACGCAGCAGCTTCACTTCGTCCTGCGCCACCAGCGAAATCGCCTGGCCGGTGGCACCGTTACGGCCGGTACGGCCGATGCGGTGCACGTAGTCCTCGGCCACCATCGGCAGATCGAAGTTGATCACCTTCGGCAGCTCGTTGATGTCGATGCCGCGCGCGGCGATGTCGGTGGCCACCAGCACGGTCACGCGGCCGGCCTTGAAGTCACCCAGTGCACGCAGGCGCTGGCCCTGGCTCTTGTTGCCATGGATCGCCGCGGTCTTGATGCCGGACTTTTCCAGGAACGTGGCCAGCTTGTCGCTGCCGTGCTTGGTACGTGCGAAGACCAGGGTCTGCTCGCGGCTGTCCTGCGCCAGCAGGTGCAGCAGCAAGTCGCGCTTGCGGCTGCCATCGACCGGGTGCACGCGGTGGGTGATGGTTTCGGCCACGGTGTTCTTCGGCGTCACCTGGATCTGTTCCGGGTTGCGCATGAACTCCAGCGCCAGCTGGCGGATGTTGTCCTCGAAGGTGGCCGAGAACAGCAGGGTCTGGCGGTTCTGCTTCGGCAGCTTGGCCAGGATGCGCTTGATCGACGGCAGGAAGCCCATGTCGAGCATGCGGTCGGCTTCGTCCAGCACCAGCAGTTCAATGCCGGACAGGTCGATGCTGCGACGCTCCAGGTGGTCGATCAGGCGGCCCGGGCAGGCCACCAGCAGGTCCACGCCACGGCGCAGGATGTCCAGCTGGTTGCCCATGCCGACGCCGCCGTAGATGCAGGCGCTGGGGATGCGCAGGTACTTGCTGTAGCCGCGCAGGCTGTCGTGCACCTGGGTGGCCAGCTCGCGGGTCGGGGCCAGGATCAGCGCGCGCGGCTTGCGCGGGCCACTGCGCACTTCCTGCGAGGCGGTGCCCAGGTGCTGCAGCAGCGGCAGGCCGAAGGCGGCGGTCTTGCCGGTGCCGGTCTGTGCGCCGGCCAGCAGGTCGCGACCGGCCAGCGCCAGCGGGATCGCCTGCTGCTGGATCGGGGTCGGGTTTTCGTAGCCCTGCTCGGCAAGCGCACGCAGCAGGAAGGGCGCCAGGCCCAGCGATTCAAAAGACATTGAGATTGCTCCAAGTACAAGAAACGCCTGTCCAAACGGACAGACGGGGGCAGATCAAACTGATCGGCTGACTCGGAGCGTTCCCGTGAACCGCGCTGCGAGAATTGGGTGCAGCCGGCACGAAGCGCAGGCTGGAATGCGTGACGAACGGCGTCGGAGTGGGGGCGGGCGAAGAGGGCGGACCCTGGTCGCCGGCGATCCCGGAGGGAAACGGACGGCCGCTGCAGACCCCGCAAGTCTAAACGATGTTTGAGACTTCACGCAAAAAGGCCTGTTCAGGTAAGGGGCTCTCTGCAGGGCTGCGCCCTGCACCTGCAGAGGCCGGAGCAACGTCAACGTCAAAAGCTGGTTTCCTGAGGGGGGCGGGGTGGGTCCGGTGGCGGGAGACGCCGTAAACCCGTCCCTGGGGGCTTGGCCGCGGCATCCATGCCGCGGACACTCCCGCCACCGGACCCACCTCGCCTTCGACAGTTTTTCGCGATCTGCAGTAGATCCACGCCATGCGTGGATGCTCTTCGTTCAATTGTCGAAATACTCGATTTCAATGGAGATTCATCCACGCATGGCGTGGATCTACTGGCCACCGGCCTACTGTCGACGGCGGGGTACTGTGGGTTTGCGGGGTGTGAGCGGCATGGATGCCGCGACCAAGCCCCCATGGACGGGTTTACGGCGTCCCCGCAAACCCACAGTGCCCTGCCATCCCACGGAATGCCCGCTGTTGCTGTTGCGTCGGCTGTTGCCCTGGCTTGAAGCAGGTGCAGGGCTGCAAGCCCTGCTGACCCCCCACTACGGTAGGGTGGACCGATGCCGCGCTGCAGCTTGGCGCTGCCGCAGATTTGATTACACTTGAAACTTGTTTGCCCACGACTCCGGACACCCACCCATGAAGCTTGGTTCTTTGAAGGAAGGCGGCCGCGACGGCACCCTGATCGTCGTCTCGCGCGACCTGCGCCACGGCGTGCGCGCCACCGGCATTGCCGCCACCCTGCAGCAGGCCCTGGAAGACTGGAGCCACATCGCGCCGCGCCTGAACGCCCTGTATGAATCGCTCAACGCCGGCGACGCCGATGGCGTGTTCGACCTTGACCCGCAGGCACTGGCCGCGCCGATGCCGCGCGCCTATGAGTTCGTCGATGGCAGCGCGTACCTGCCGCACGTCGAACGCGTGCGCCGTGCCCGTGGCGCCGAGGTGCCGGAGAGCTTCTACACCGATCCGCTGATGTACCAGGCCACCAGTGCCGGCTTCCACGGCCCGCGCGATGCGGTCAAGGTGGTCAGCGAGGACTACGGCATCGACCTGGAAGCGGAGATCGTGGTGATCACCGACGACGTGCCGATGGCCGCCACCCCGGAGCAGGCGGCGGGCCATATCCAGCTGGTCGGCCTGGTCAACGATGTCTCGCTGCGCAACCTGATCCCGGGCGAGCTGGCCAAAGGCTTCGGCTTCCTGCAGTCCAAGCCGCGTTCGGCGCTGTCGCCGGTGTTCGTCACCCCGGATGAGCTGGGTGCGGCCTGGCAGGACAGCAAGGTGCACCTGCCGCTGCTGACCCACATCAACGGTAAGTGGTTCGGTGCGCCGGAAGCGGGCGTGGACATGCAGTTCAACTTCGCCGAGCTGGTCGCGCATGCGGCCAAGACCCGTCCGCTGGGCGCCGGCACCATCGTCGGCTCGGGCACCATCGCCAACGAAGACACCAGCAAGGGTGCATCGTGCTTCGCCGAGCAGCGCGTGGTGGAAACTCTGCGCGACGGCAAGCCGAGCACACCGTTCATGTCCTTCGGCGACGTGGTCCGCATCGAGATGCTTGATGCCGCGGGCAACAGCATCTTCGGCGCGATCGAGCAGCGCATCGAACAGGCGGCCAAGCCCTGAGCATGGAGGCGGCGATGGAGATCCTGGTTGACGACGGCCCGGTCGACGACGGCATCGTGCTGTACACCTACTGGCGATCCAGCGCCGCCTACCGCGTGCGCATCGGCCTGGAGCTGAAGGGCCTGGCCTGGGAGGCCCGGCCTGTGCACCTGGTCCGCGAGGGCGGCGAACAACACCTCGACGCCTATCGCACGCTCAATCCACAGCAGCTGGTGCCGACGCTGCTGCATGACGGTCAAGTGCTGACCCAGTCACTGGCGATCGTGGAATACCTGGATGAGTGCTTCCCGCAGGTACCGCTGCTGCCGGCCGACGCCGCCGGCCGCGCGCGGGTGCGGGCGCTGGCCCAGCTGGTGGCCTGCGATATCCATCCGATCAACAACCTGCGGGTGATGCAGTACCTGGAGCGCGACCTGCAGCTGCCGGCCGACGCCCGCGCGCAGTGGACCCTGCACTGGATGGCCGAAGGCTTCCAGGCCATGGAAACGCTGCTGGCCAACAGCGGTGACACAGGCACGTTCTGCCACGGTGATCGTCCGGGCCTGGCCGACCTCTGCCTGCTGCCGCAGCTCTACAACGCACACCGCTTCGGCCTGGACCTGACGCCGTACCCGACCCTGCGCCGCATCGAAGCGGCCTGCCAGGCGCTGGACGCCTTCGACCGCGCCCGCCCGGAAAACCAGCCCGACGCCGCCTGAACCCAAAAAAAGGGGCGGAGTGGATTACGTCGTAAATGCATATACGACTTAATCCCCTCCGTCCCCTTCTTGCAGAAGTTGCGCGAGATCATCGCGGAACAGCGCATAGGCCTGTTCGCGGCGGGCGCCATCGCCCTGCCGCAGCACCCACGCCGGATGCACGGTGGCGTAGCCGCGGGTGCCGTCCTCCAGCGTGTGCCAGCGTCCACGGTCGCGTGACAGATTGACATCACGGCCAAATACCGAGGCTGCCGCGGTTGCGCCGAGGCAGACGATGACCTGCGGCCGCACCCGCGCGATCTCGCCCATCAGCCATGGCCGGCAGGCCTGGATGTGGCGGCTTTCCGGACGCTTGTGCAGCCGGATCTTGCCGCGGCGCTCATGGTGGAAGTGCTTCACCGCATTGGTCAGGTACAGCGTGGCGCGATCGATTCCCAGCTCGGCCAGGGCACGATCCAGCAGCTGGCCGGCCGGGCCGGCGAATGGCTGGCCGCGCAGATCCTCGACGTCGCCCGGCTGCTCGCCGACCACCATGATCGGGGCATCGGCCGGGCCTTCACCGAACACCCCCTGCGTGGCCGCTTCCCACAGCGGGCACTGGCGGCAGGCCAGCGCCTGTTGGCGCAGTGTCTGCAATCCCTTGGCGTCGGCGGCGGGCATTGGCGCCAGCGCCCGCGCAGGTATCTTCCGTTGCGGTGCCTGCGCGGGCCGGTCATGCATTTCCTGCACGCGATCGCCCGCATCGCGCACCAGGCGCGGCAGCAGCTGCGCCTCGGGCAGGTGGCGCCAGTACTTGGCCGGCATCTCCTGCATCATCATCCGGGTATTGAGCCGCGCCGGATTGAAGATGCTGGCGTAATAGGTCTGCCACAGCGCCTCCCGTGCATCCTCTGCCGGGGCGTCCTCGCGCCGTGCGCCGGGGCCGAAGGCCAGCGCTTGTCCATCCCATGCCACGCTGCGTGACGGCGTCAGGATGGCCCAGTGCATGCCGGTGAAGCGGCGCGCGAAAAACGGCGCCACCCGATCGACGATGTGGTGCTGTGGCTCGAACCACGCGATGAACGCCTCGGGCTGGCCGGGCACCTCGCGGAAGCGCACGAACGCCTTCATCTTGTGGGTATCGCGGCGAACGGCCTGGGCGAGCGCGGTTGCGCGCAGCACGTCGGCATCGGCGGGATTCGACAGCACCGAGCGCTCGCCATGGGTGATGCGCCACAGCAGCCGGTACAACAGGGCCATGCGCTGCATATCGCGGTGGCACAGGCAGGTGGCCGCCAGTTCAAGGAAGTCGCGCGGTACGTTCGGCACGCCGGCGTCGGCCAGCACGGGCGCGGAGCTGACCGCCGGCGCATCCAGCAGTGATGCGTCGCTGCCCTCCAGCCAGTCGAGCTGGTCCGGTGCGATGCCGCGCAACAGGGCTTCGCGGGCACCGTTGCGCCAGGCCTCCAGTGACCACGGCGGCTCCACCCGCAGCGACCAGCGCTGTGCGTCAGGCTGGCGGTGGGGCATCGAACAGCGATCCCTGACGGGGCGGTGGGGCCAATTGGGCGCGCAGCGCCGCCGGATCGTCCAGCGCCCTGCGCGGGTGGTGGTCGGCCAGCAGCACGAATGGCAGCAGTTTGCTCATCGGCGCCTTCAGGCGTGCCACATCGGCAACCCGCAGGCGACCGTGGCGGCGCGCCATCAGCACCCGCTTCACATTGCGCACGCCCAGCCCGGGTACGCGCAGCAGCATTTCCTTCGGCGCGCGGTTGAGATCCACGGGGAAGCGTTCTGGGTGGCGGATCGCCCAGGCCATCTTCGGGTCGATGTCCAGATCGAGCATGCCGGCCTGGGTGGTATCGGTGATTTCATCCACGCCATAGCCGTAGAAGCGCAGCAGCCAGTCGGCCTGGTAGAGGCGGTGCTCGCGCTGCAGGGGCGGCGGCTGCAGCGGCAGCTGGCGGCTGGCATCCGGAATCGGGCTGAAGGCGGAGTAGTACACCCGGCGCATCCGGTAGTTGCCGTACAACGCATCGGCGCTGGCGAGAATCTGCCGGTCGTTGGCGCCGTCGGCGCCGACGATCATCTGCGTGCTCTGCCCGGCCGGTGCGAAGCGGGGAGGGCGCGGACGCGCGCTGCGGATGGTCACCGGCGCGACCAATGCTGGCGCCTTGCGCGCTTCCTTGGCTTCCTCGATGCGCCAGCGCAGCTCGCCCATCGCACCGCGGATCGACTGTACGGTCTTCTCCGGTGCCAGCGCGCTCAGCCCGGCTTCGGTGGGCAGCTCCACGTTGATCGACAGCCGGTCGGCGTAGCGCCCGGCACTGGCCAGCAGTTCCGGCGACGCTTCGGGAATGGTCTTGAGGTGGATGTAACCGGCGTAGCGGTGTTCCTCGCGCAGTTGCCGCGCTACTTCCACCATCTGCTCCATGGTGTAGTCCGCATTGCGGATGATGCCGCTGGAAAGGAACAGGCCCTCGATGTAGTTGCGCTTGTAGAAGTCCAGCGTCAGCGCGACCACCTCGTCCACGCTGAAGCGCGCGCGGGGCACATTGCTGGACACGCGGTTCACGCAGTACGCGCAGTCGTAGACGCAGAAGTTGGTCAGCAGGATCTTCAGCAACGAAACGCAACGGCCATCCGGCGTATAGCTGTGGCAGATGCCCATGCCTTCGGTGCTGCCGATGCCGCCGCTGGCGCGTGAGTCGCGCTTGCCCGAGCCGCTGGAGGCGCAGGAGGCATCGTATTTGGCGGCGTCAGCCAGGATGGCAAGCTTGCGGATGGTTTCCATTGCGGAAACCTACGGATCGGCGGTCTCATTGGATGAGACCGCCCCTGAACCCTTCAGGTCAGAACCCGTGGGTGATGCTCGGCGCGCCGGCCGAGAAATCCGCGTACGGGTCGTGTTCGCCGCTGCTGCCTTCGGACAGGCGGAACTTCAGCGCCAGGCCATCGCGCGAGTCGGCCGCGCGCAGGGCCTCCTCCTGCTCGATGGTGCCAGCCTTGGCCAGCCGGAACAGGCACTGGTCGAAGCTCTCCATGCCTTCCTCCAGCGAGCCTTCCATCGCAGCCTTGATCTCGTGCACCTGGCCGCGGCGCAGCAGGTCGCGGATCATCGGCGTGTTGATCAGCACCTCGGTGGCCGGCAGGCGACGGCCTTCCTTGTTCTTCACCAGGCGCTGGCTGATCACTGCACGCAGGTTCAGCGCGAGGTTCATCAGCACGTTCTTGTGCGCGCTTTCCGGGAAGAAGTTGAGGATGCGCTCGATGGTCTGGTCGGCGTTGTTGGAGTGCAGGGTGGCCAGGCACAGGTGGCCGGTCTCGGCGAAAGCGATGGCGGCCTCCATCGTTTCCGCGTCCAGGATCTCGCCGATCAGGATCACGTCCGGCGCTTCACGCATCGCGTTCTTCAGCGCGTTGTGGAAGGCATGGGTGTCCAGCCCGACCTCGCGCTGGTTGACGATCGACATCTTGTGCTTGTGCAGGTACTCGATCGGGTCCTCGATGGTGAGGATGTGACCGGTGGTGGTGCTGTTGCGGTGGTCGATCATCGACGCCAGCGAGGTGGACTTGCCGGAACCGGTGGACCCCACCACCAGCACCAGCCCGCGCGGGGTCATGATGACGTCCTTCAGGACCTGCGGCAGGTTCAGCTCCTCGATGCTCGGGATGCGGCTGCGGATGGCGCGGATGACCATGCCGACCTCGCCCCGCTGCTTGAACACGTTGACGCGGAAGCGCCCGGCATCGGGCAGGGCGATGGCCATGTTGAGCTCCAGCTCGCGCTCGAACTGCGGCACCTGGCCTTCGTCCATCAGCGAGTAGGCGATCTTCTTGACCATGCCCGGCGGCAGGCCGGTGTTGCCCAGCGGATAAAGCTTCCCCTCGATCTTGATGTAGACCGGTGCTCCGGTGGTCAGGAACATGTCCGAAGCGTTCTTTTCGGTCATCAGCTTCAGGAAGTAGCCGATATCCATTGCGAATTTTCCCCAACGAAACGGCCGACGCCCGTTGCCAGCACGGTGTCGGCTTGACGACAATGGCCGTGAACCGACAACCGGTACGGCCTCCCCAATGAAACGACTTAGCTTCGCACGAATGCGCCATGGCCTGTATGTGATGGCGTTTGCATTCGCACTGTCTGCCCCCGCCTGGGCGCAGGACGGCGCACTGGAACTGGCCCAGGCCCGGCAGGCGGTCGACAAGGCCACCCAGGCCGACGCCGACCAGTACGCCCCGGACCTGATCGGGCTGGCCCGGCAGGGGCTGGAGCAGGCCCAGCGTGCTGCCGGCGACCGCCGCGAGCGCAAGAACGCCCCGGCGATCGCCCTGCGCGCCGCCGCCGATGCCGACCTGGCCCGCGTCCGCAGCGAGGAAGCCACCGTGACTGCCCAGCTGCAGCTGCGCCGCAACGAGGTCAACCAGCTGCAACGCCAGCTGTCGACCGGGGAGGACCGCCGGTGAAGCCGATGACTGCCGCAACCCTGGCCGCGCTGCTGGCGCTGCCGCCCCTGGCCGTGGCCGCCGACAACCCGATGGTGGCGCAGCTGAGCCAGCGCCTGATGGCCATCCAGGCCAATCCCGACACCGCTGAGCTGGGCGCCTTCGAGCGCATGCAGGCCCAGCAGGCCATCGCCACCTTGGACAAGGCCAAGCGCCGCGACCAGGAGCTGGCCACCTACCTGGCCGAGCGCCGGGTGGAGATTGCCGAGACCGCCGTGCGTACCGCACTGGCCGCGCGTGAGGTCGATCGCCTTGATCGCACCCGCAGTGACCTGCTGATCGAGGCCAGCCGCCGCGATGCCGCCCGTGCCCGCCAGGAGGCCGAGCAGCTGCGCATGCAGGCACAGATGCAGGCCGAGGAGGCCGAGCGCCTGCGCCAGGCCGCCGAGGCCGAAACCCTGGCCCGCCAGGACGCCGAGAACGCCTTGACCAGCGTGGCTGGCAAGCAGCAGCAGCGCCTCAGCGCCGCCCAGCAGAACGCCGCCAAGCTGGCCCGCGAGGAAGCCGAGCTGGTGTCCGGTCAGAAACTGCCGGCCTCGAAGTTCGATGGTCGCGGCGAGGTCTTCACCTTCCGTGGTGACGCGTTCACCGCCGGCGCCTCCAGCCTGTCCGGCGGGGCCCGCAACCAGGCCAAGGCACTGGCCGAATACCTGAACATCGGCAAGAAGGGCCGCCTGCGCATCGAGGCCTACGACAACGCGAACGGCGTGGGCCAGAAGCGTGCCGAAGCGCTGCGCGATGCCCTGGTCGCGGCCGGTGTCGCCAGCAACCGGATCCAGCTCGCCGGCAAGAAGGCGGCCTCCACCCAGGCGCGCTCGGCCGAGGTCATTATTGCCCCGTAATTGATTGATATTGTTTGTTTTTCGTTGTGATGAGCATTCAGCCTGAACCCCGCCCCGGCGGGGTTCGGTCTTTTTGCCGCAGGGGTCTTGTACCCCGCCTTGAGCAGGCGTAGGGTCAATCGTCCGGGACGCAATGCCGCGGACCGGACGATGGGAGGGCCGGGCCGATGCAAACAGGGCGCGAACCGCAGCGAATCGACGTGCGCAGGCCAGTGCCGCAGGTCGTTGCAGGCGTCCAGGTGGCCATCGACCGGCGCTCCTCCATGAACAACGCCCCGTGCCTTGCGGCCGGGGCGTTCGTGTATCTGTCGAAGGAGGTCCATCATGTTTGAAGATCAGCCCCAGAGCGAGATCGACGCCCGTCGCGCGCGTGATCCGGAGTTCAGGGCACTCCATGACCAGCACCGCAAGTTGAACAAGAAGTGCATGGACGCGGAGTTGGGTGTACTCCCGATCGATGATGTCACCCTGGGTCGCATGAAGCGCGAAAAGCTGCTGGCCAAGCAACGACTTCTGCGAATGTACGAAACACCGCTCCCAACGACGTCCCCCACGCTTTGACGCACCCCGTCACGCCCGGAACGGCGTGACCCGGCCATCGATGGCCCCGCCGGGCGCTTCTGCCCCGGCATCGCGGCACCGCCGATGAGGCGGCCGCGCCAAGGCACCACAAGCGGTGGTGCCTTGGCCTGCAGGCACGACTCACCGATGCGGGCGGTACCGGTCTCCTCGTCGATCCGGGGCCGTCCGCATCTCTTTTTTACGGCGGGCACGCCGCTGCCGCAGCGACCTGACTTTCATCGCCATCCGTCGGATAATCATCGGTCCGGCCCTGCGTGGCGCGAACCGAAAGTCCTCCGAATGCCCATCCATTCTTCCGTCCTCGAACTCATCGGCCAGACCCCGATCGTCAAGGCCCAGCGCCTGGACACCGGCGTCTGCGAGCTCTACCTGAAGCTGGAGAGCGCCAACCCGGGCGGATCGATCAAGGATCGCATCGGCCTGTCGATGATCGAAGCGGCGGAGAAGCGCGGCGACCTGAAGCCCGGCGCGACCCTGGTCGAGGGCACCGCAGGCAACACCGGCCTGGGCCTGGCCCTGGTGGCCCAGCAGAAGGGCTACAAGCTCATTCTGGTCGTTCCCGACAAGATGAGCCGGGAAAAGATCTTCAACCTGAAGGCGATGGGCGCTGAAGTGCGTCTGACCCGCTCGGACGTGGCCAAGGGCCACCCTGAGTACTACCAGGATCTGGCCAAGACCATCGCCGAGCAGACCCCGGGCGCGTACTTCATCAACCAGTTCGGCAACCCGGACAACCCGGCCGCGCATGAATTCGGTACCGGCCCGGAGATCCTTGAGCAGATGGGCGGCGACCTCGATGCCATCGTGTTCGGCTGTGGCAGCTCCGGCACCATGACCGGCCTGTCGCGCGCCTTCGCCAAGCTGTCGCCGAAGACCGAGCTGGTGCTGGCCGATCCGGTCGGCTCGATCCTGGCCGAGTACATCAACGACGGCAATCTGAACGACAAGTCGGGCAGCTGGCTGGTGGAGGGCATCGGCGAGGACTTCCTGCCGTCGATCTCCGACTTCAGCCGCGTCAAGAAGGCCTATGCCATCAGCGACGCCGAGAGCTTCCACACCGCGCGCGAGCTGCTGGGCAAGGAAGGCATCCTGGGCGGTTCGTCCACCGGCACCCTGCTGGCGGCGGCCCTGAAGTACTGCAAGGAACAGACCACGCCGAAGAAGGTGCTGGTGCTGGTGTGCGACACCGGCAACAAGTACCTGTCGAAGATGTACAACGACTACTGGATGCTGGACAACGGCTTCCTGGAACGCCCGCAGCACGGCGACCTGCGCGACCTGATCCTGCGCCCGTACGGCCAGCGCGACACTGTCGTGATCGGCCCGAACGACCTGCTGACCACCGCGTACCAGCGCATGAAGCTGTATGACGTGTCGCAGCTGCCGGTGATGGACGGCGACCAGCTGGTCGGCATCGTCGACGAAAGCGACGTGCTGCTGCATGTGTATGGCGATGAGGCGCGCTTCCGCGACACCGTCGCCACCGCCATGGTCAGCAAGCTGGACCGGCTGGACGTGAAGTCGCCGATCGAGGCGCTGCTGCCGGTGTTCGACCGCGGGCAGGTGGCGATCGTGATGGACGGCGACACTTTCCTGGGCCTGATCACCCGTATCGACCTGCTGAACTATCTGCGCCGCCGCGTGCAGTAAGCCGCTGATCGCTGCAGATCACCACTGAATTCCGGTTTATTTGCGTCAAAGCTCGTTAAGGCTGCGCTGATAGACTCCCGATCCTTTGACGGCGCCGCACGTCGGCGCCATTCAGGAAACGACATGTCCAACTCCTCTTCGCCCGACCGCGCGCTGGCCCTGGCTACCCTGGCCATCCACGGCGGTCAGTCGCCCGATCCCAGCACCGGCGCGGTGATGCCACCGATCTACGCCACCTCGACCTATGCCCAGTCCAGCCCGGGCGAGCACCAGGGCTTCGAGTACTCGCGTACCCACAACCCGACCCGCTTCGCCTATGAGCGGTGCGTGGCGTCGCTGGAAGGCGGCACCCGCGGCTTTGCGTTCGCTTCGGGCATGGCGGCCAGCTCGACCGTGATCGAACTGCTGGACGCCGGCAGCCACGTGGTGGCGATGGACGACATCTACGGCGGCAGCTTCCGCCTGTTCGAGCGTGTGCGTCGCCGCACCGCCGGGCTGGACTTCAGCTTCGTCGACCTGACCGATCTGGCGGCGTTTGAAGCCTCCATCACGCCGAAGACGAAGATGGTCTGGATCGAGACCCCGACCAACCCGATGCTGAAGATCGTCGACATCGCCGCGGTTGCCGCCATCGCCAAGCGCCATGGCCTGATCGTGGTGGTCGACAACACCTTCGCCTCGCCGATGCTGCAGCGTCCGCTGGAGCTGGGCGCGGACCTGGTGCTGCATTCGGCCACCAAGTACCTCAACGGCCACTCGGACATGGTCGGCGGCATGGTGGTGGTCGGCGACAACGCCGAACTGGCCGAGCAGATGGCCTTCCTGCAGAACTCGGTGGGTGGCGTGCAGGGCCCGTTCGACAGCTTCCTGGCCCTGCGTGGCCTGAAGACCCTGCCGCTGCGCATGAAGGCGCACTGCGCCAACGCGCTGGCCCTGGCCCAGTGGCTGGAAAAGCATCCGGCGGTGGAAAAGGTGATCTACCCGGGCCTGCCGTCGCACCCGCAGCATGAGCTGGCGACCCGCCAGATGGGCGGCTACGGCGGCATCGTCTCGATCGTCCTCAAGGGCGGTTTCGAGGCGGCCAAGCGCTTCTGCGAGAAGACCGAGCTGTTCACCCTGGCCGAGTCGCTGGGTGGCGTGGAAAGCCTGGTCAACCACCCGGCGGTGATGACGCATGCCTCGATCCCGGTTGCGCGGCGGGAGCAGCTGGGGATCAGTGATGCGCTGGTAAGGCTGAGCGTGGGCGTGGAGGATCTGGGGGATCTGCAGGTGGATCTGGAAAGGGCGTTGGGTTGAGATGAGAGTGATCTCTGCTCCGATGAGGGCAACCCAAACCGGTAGTTGCTCATGACCCGCCATGCGTTGGCTGGCCCGTCGGTGGCGTCGGTCTCGTTTTCCGCGTGGATCAGGCGGGGGGCGGTCGCCGCCTATCGCGCACTGTTGCCGCAGCATCTGCGTGAGCGCATCCGCCAGCGGCGCGACCGCAAGCTGTTCGCCTCGGTGAGCTTTGGCAATCTTGGCGACTGGCCTGCGCCCGCTACACCACCGGTGCCGGGTGTACTGCCGGCGACGGACTCCTTCAGCAGCGGTGCCAATCTGCTGGGGTACATCAGTGGTCAGTTCGGATTGGGCGTCAGTGCGCGTGCTTACTCCAGCGCGCTGCTGCAGGTTGGGTATCCGGTAACCCTGATTGATTCGGACATCGATATTCCGCACTCACGTGCTGACAGAAGCTTGGCCGGGCACGTTGCTGCATCCAGCACAAGCTTTGATACCACGGTGGTGTTCGTCAATCCTGATCAGTTCGATGCGGCAATTGATTCGGTGGGTCGGCAGCGCTTGGGCAGGCGTGTGATCGGCTGCTGGTTCTGGGAGTTGCCGCAGGCTCCGGAGGCTTGGAGGGGAGCTATCGAGCAGGTGGATGAGATCGTAGTGGCTACCGCGTTCGTCGCTGAAGCGTTCCGGGCTGTTACCGACAAGCCGGTCACCCGTATTCCCTTTCCGCTCCTGCCGGCCGCCACCAGTGCTTTGACCAGGGGCCATCTCGGGTTGCCGGATGATGCATACGTGTTCCTATGCACTTTTGACTGCAATTCGTCATTGGACCGCAAGAACCCGGAAGGGGTGATCAACGCCTTCCTTCGCGCATTCCCCGCAGATCGGAATGACGTCCGGCTGTTGCTGAAATCGAGCAACGGCATGCGGAACCCGGAGTTGCTGCGCCGGCTTGCAATGGCAACCCAAGGCGACCCACGCATCATGTTGCGTGATGGGGTGATCGACGTCAGTCACGTCAATGCACTACAGGCACTGAGCGACTGCTACGTATCCCTGCATCGTGCCGAAGGCCTGGGGTTGGGCATGGCCGAGTGCATGCGCCTTGGAAAACCGGTGATTGCAACGGCATGGTCGGGCAATCGCGACTTCATGGATGAGGGCAACAGTTTCCTTGTCGACTACAGCTTGGTGCCGGTGAGGCCGGGCCAGTATCCTCATGCGGAAGGCCAGGTATGGGCGGAGCCGGACATCGACCATGCGGCGAAGCAGATGCAACGTGTCGTGGCGGATCCGGAGCATGCCTTGCGTGTCGCCCAAGCCGGGCGTGCGACCATCCTGCAGGACATGTCGCTGGAGCGTACCGGCCGGCTGTTCGCGACTCATCTTGATCGGCCCTCCGGTCTGGACCACGCCGACCGCGACGATGCGGCGGACAACGAGGCTGCATCCACGTGATCAATGTACTGCGCTCCCTTTGGGGCTATCGCTATTTCATCCTGTCCTCGATCAGGAACGATCTGCGGGCCCGGTTCGCCCGCAGCAAGCTGGGCGGACTTTGGATGATCATCCACCCGTTGGCGCAGGTGCTGATCTTCGCACTGATCCTGTCTGAAGTGCTGTCGGCGAAACTGCCGGGCGTCAACAACAAATATGCTTATGCCCTCTATCTGATGGCAGGCATGCTGTTCTGGACCCTCTTCTCCGAAACGCTGAGTCGATGCGTGAACCTGTTCATCGACAATGGCAATCTGATGAAGAAAATGGCGTTTCCGCGGCTGTGCCTGCCCATCATCGCGGCAGGAACGATGCTGGTTACCAATCTGTTGCTGACCTGCGCCATTTTCGGTGTGTTTGCGGCGCTTGGTCACTATCCGGACAGCAACGCGCTCTGGCTCCCGCTGCTGATCCTGATGACGCTTGCATTGTCTGTCAGCTTGGGGACGCTGCTTGGGGTCATCAACGTATTCATGCGTGACCTTGGCCAGATTGTGCCGGTGGTGCTGAATGCGCTGTTCTGGCTTACACCTGTTGTCTACAACCTCAATACGCTGCCTCCGAAGCTGCAGGCGTGGTTTGCCTACAACCCATTGTACGCACTGGTCAGCAGCTACCAGAACGTGTTGGTCTACAACAAGCCGCCAGCCTGGGACCAGTTGAGCATGCTGGTGATCGTTACCGCTGTACTGGCAGTGATGGCGTTGGTGATGTTCCGCAAATCCGGTGCCGATATGGTGGATGCCCTATGAGCTCCTTGTTGACCGTGCAGGACGTCGGCAAGTCCTATTCGACCTGGCGCAGCGAGTGGATGCGCGTTTTTTCTTGGTTCGGCCTACCCTTCAAGCCTATCGAGCAGCATTGGGTGCTGCGTGATATCTCCTTCGCCGTGGGGCGGGGTGAGAGCGTGGGCATCGTAGGACAGAACGGCGCTGGTAAAAGCACGCTGCTGAAGATGATCACCGGGACGTCGCAACCGACCCGCGGCCGGGTGGTGCAGTCAGGCAAGGTTGCCGCCATCCTGGAACTCGGCATGGGCTTCAACCCGGACCTGACTGGCCGGCAGAACGTGTTCCATGCTGCGGGTCTGATGGGGCATGCACAGGCTGCTATCGCCGATGCGATAGACGCGATTGAGGCATTCGCCGAGATTGGCGAGTACTTTGATGCGCCGGTCCGGACATACTCCAGCGGCATGCAGATGCGCGTGGCCTTCAGTGTCGCAACAGCATTTCGCCCCGATCTATTGATTGTCGACGAGGCGCTTTCCGTCGGCGACGCCTACTTCGTGCACAAGTGTTTTGACCGGATCAAGGCATTCCAGGCCGAAGGAACGAGCCTGCTGTTCGTTTCGCACGACCCGACTGCCGTGCAGGTGCTCTGCGATCGCGCGATCCTGCTTGATGGCGGCACCATGGTGATGGATGGTGAGCCGAAACAGGTAATGGACTATTACAATGCACTCATCGCCCAGAAGGAGCAGGGCACAATCAATCTGACTGCGCGGGAAGATGGTGGTACCACGGTCGAGTCGGGGACTGGTGAAGCCACCATCGAATCGGTGTCGCTGATGGACGTGCATGGCAAGGCCACCGAGTATGTTGCGGTGGGCGAACCGGTGCGTTTGCGTATTACGGTCAGGACTCGCCAGGATCTGGAACGGCTGGTTCTGGGTTACATGATCCGTGACCGGCTTGGCCAGGCCATCTTTGGTACGAACACTTTCCATACGGACCAGATGCTGGAAAACGTTGCGGCCGGTCGGATATTGACCTTCGACATCGATTTCCAGGCCGAGCTCGGTCCGGGAACGTACTCGGTATCGATCTCGCTCAGCGACACGCGCGACCATCTTGGCAAGAATTACCAGTGGCGCGACATGGCGCTGGTGTTCTCCGTGGCAAACCTTGACAAGCAGTACTTCGTTGGCACCAGTTGGTTGCCATCGCAGATTTCGATCACCCAGAGTTGATCGGTACTGTTTCGAGCCTCAGGCCATTCCATCTTTATGCAGACTAGACGAGAGAATTGAACATGGCAGCCAATCAGGAATCCATGCTGTCGGCCAACGAAGTAATGCGACGGGTGCGTACGCGCCTTGGTGTAGGTGACTTGAGCATGCCTCTTGCAGCTACTCCCTCCATGACAGATCTGGGAGTTTCATCGCCGAGCTTCGTTGCTTCGCCTCCGACCGGGGAGTTTCCGATCAAGAGCGAATATGTCGTTGCCGATTTCCTTGGCTACGACGATGTTGCTTTCATCGTCAATGTCTATCGCGCCATTCTTCTTCGTGAGCCTGACGAGGGCGCGCAGGGACATCTGCGTTCATTGCGAGCGGGCCTTCGCACCAAGGTCGAGATACTTGGTGCGATTCGTTGGTCGGACGAGGGGGAAAGCAAAGGCATTCATATCGATGGTCTGCTCCTGCCCTACAAACTGCACGAATGGCGTCGGCTCCCTGTGATCGGTCGCTTCCTGCACTGGGGGCATGCACTGGTGCGCCTGCACCGCAACGAACGCGTATTGGATACGCATATCGCGGCGGTAAGTGGCAACCTCCAGCATGCGCAGAGATTGCTGACGCGCACTGCTGCCGAGCAAGCTGTCCAGATCGGCTCTCAGGCCCGCAGTATCGCAGTTCTGCCAACCCGTGAGGATGTCGATGCTCTGGCGCTCCAGATCGAGACGCTGGGCGAGAAGCTCGCTGAGTTGCAGGCTGGCCCTGTTCCCAGGGTGCCGGTTGCCGCCACAGCGCTGCAGGTGCCGGTCCGTGATGTCGAGATGCGTACGTCCGCGGTGGAGTCGCACCTTGACCAACTCTATGCCGATTTCGAGGACCATTTCCGTGGGCCTCAGGAGCAGATTCGCCTGCGCCTGCAGCCCTACCTGAAGTTCATCAGCGATGTCGGAGCCGGTACGTCCAATGCACCGGTCCTGGACCTGGGCTGCGGTAGGGGGGAGTGGCTGGAGCTTCTGCGGGAAGCCGGGCTGAAGGCATCGGGTGTCGACCTGAACATGCTCTTCATTCGGGAATGCTTGCGCAAGGAGCTTGACGTTGAGTTCGGTGATGCACTGTCCAAGCTCAGGTCCCTGCCTGACGCATCGGTGGGCGTGGTTTCCCTGTTCCACCTCGCCGAGCACCTGGATTTCGCCTCGTTGATCGAGCTGATCGACGAAGCCCAGCGCGTGTTGGTGCCTGGAGGTGGCCTTATTGCCGAAACCCCGAATCCGGAGAACGCCCGGGTGGCCCAGTGGACCTTCTATATGGATCCCACTCACCGCAATCCGCTTCCCCCGCAGATGCTGCGCTGGGTCGTGAGCGCACGCGGTTTCGTGCAGTCCGACATCCAGGCCCTGTTCGAGGCACGTCCTGCTTCGGATATCGCATTCGTGGCTGCCGATGTACCTGGGGCGGAAACCATCAACGCCTTGGTCCAGCCCCATCATCAATCACTTGATTACGCAGTGATTGCACGAAAGTCGGTGTCACGACCATGAGCTCGCGCCTCTTGGTTACTGGCGCCAGTGGCTTCGTTGGCAGGCACCTGCTGGCGGCTGTCGATGCGGGCATGTTCGGTGAGAACGTGCAGGCTGTCGCTTGGCCTGGTGGCCGTGACCTGCGCGATGCCTCAGCGGTAGCGGAATTCGTTGCTGAAGTGGGAGCAACCGACGTAATTCATCTTGCAGCGCAGAGTTTCGTTCCCCGGGCGATCGCGCAACCACGGGAAACCTACGAAATCAACGTCATCGGCACGTTGAATCTGCTCGAAGCGCTGACGATCACCGAGTTCCGTGGGCGCTTCCTGTACATCAGTTCCGGCGACATCTATGGACGCGTCGACCTGGATGACCTGCCGGTCAACCTAGCGACCGTGCCCCGCCCGGGCAACCCCTATGCCTCCAGCAAGCTGGCCGCCGAGGAACTATGTCTGCAGTGGGGGCGCCGCACGCATCGGGACGTCCTGATCGCTCGGCCGTTCAATCATATCGGTCCGGGGCAAAGCCGCGACTTCGTTGTATCCTCCCTGGCCCACCAGGTGGTGGCCATCAAGGAGGGGCGGCAGCCGCCAGTGATCGACGTCGGGGATATCGAGGCTACCCGCGATTTCACCGACGTGCGAGATGTGGTCGCCGCCTATGCCGCCATTCTCGCCAAGGGCACTGCACAGACCCGCTATCTGGTAGCTTCCGGCGTTGAGCGCACCGTGGCGAAGGTCCTCCAGCAGATGCTGACGCTGGCGGGGACCACCGCGGAAGTGCGCGTCGACCCCGCGCGCCTGCGACCCTCCGACCAGCGACGGATGGTGGCCGATGCGTCACAGACAACTCAGCAGACCGGCTGGCGGCCGACGATCAGCTTTGATCAAACCCTGAACGACATCCTGACATCAGTGAGAACCTCATGAGCAAGAAATCCGCGTTGATCACCGGCATCACCGGCCAGGACGGTGCCTACCTCTCCAAACTGCTGCTCGAAAAGGGCTACGACGTTCACGGCATTCTCGCTCGTCGGAGTACCGACACGCTGTGGCGTTTGCGAGAACTGGGAATCGAGACGCAGGTGAAGCTGATCGATGGCGATATCTCGGACCTGTCCTCGTTGATCCGTGCAATGCAGGTTTCGCGCGCCGAAGAGGTCTACAACCTCGGTGCGCAGAGTTTCGTCGGCAGCTCCTGGCAGCAGCCTATCCTGACTGCCCAGGTGGACGGTGTTGGCGTACTCAACATTCTGGAGGCCGTGCGCATCACCAATCCGCAGGCACGCTTCTACCAGGCATCCACCAGCGAAATGTTCGGTTTGATCCAGGCGGAGAAGCAGGACGAGAGAACGCCCTTCTACCCGCGCAGCCCCTATGGCGTGGCCAAGTTGATGGGCCACTGGGCTACGGTCAATTACCGTGAAAGCCACGCGATGCATGCCTCCAGCGGCATTCTCTTCAACCATGAATCCCCGCTGCGTGGCATTGAATTCGTAACCCGCAAGGTGACCGACGCCGTTGCCCGCATCAAGCTGGGCATGCAGAGCGAACTGCGTCTGGGCAACATCGATGCCAAGCGAGATTGGGGCTTTGCTGGAGACTACGTCGAGGCGATGTGGCTGATGCTGCAGCAGGATAGGGCTGATGACTACGTCATCGCCACGGGTATCACCACCACGGTGCGCGAAATGTGCGAAATCGCCTTTGCCCACGTGGGCATGGATTACCGCGACCACGTGGTCATCGATGAGAAGTTCATGCGCCCCGCAGAAGTGGATGTGCTGCTTGGCAACCCGGCCAAGGCGCAGCAGAAGCTCGGCTGGCAGCCCAAAACCAGCCTGCAGGAGCTGATCACCATGATGGTGGAAGCCGACCTGCGACGTCTCAAGGCCTGAGGCTCAGCCGGGAACAAACCATGGGAGTTGATGTGGGTGATCGAATGGATGTAGGCATCGAGCAGCAACGGCAGAAGCGGCCTGGCCCGATCGCGTTGGCAGCGGTTGTTCTGGCTATTTCAATGCTGTTGTTCGTCAGCTGGGGTGCCTACCAGGCCGATCCGCGTCGTTCTCCGCAGCTGCAGGCCGAGTCCGTCCAGATGGACGGATTCGAAGCAGATGGCAATGGTTTCCGGGCATCGGGAAAGCTGCCTTTGCACATGGTGTCAGGGCAGTTCCGGTTGCAGTCGCAGCAGCGTTACGCGTTCTCTTTCTCGGTGGACACCGCACCCGGTGCGCCGGCGGATGTTGTGGTAGATCTGTTTGCTCCTGGATACGACAGTCCTGCTCAGGAGCGTAGTTTCCATACACAACCTGGGCAGACGTCGGTTCGCTGGTCGGACATGATGGACGTTGGCCCGGACGTTCCGGAAGTGGTGTCACTTCGCATCTTCTATGACGGTCCAGCGGGCCTGCATATCAGTGACATCCGGGTTGTGCATGTTCCCAAATGGAAAATCTGGATCGGCCATCTGTTGCGTGCCTTCGTGCTCGTCGCCTTGGCCGCGTTCGTTCTTGTGTTCGCGCGGTGGACTACTCACGGTTTGAGTGGCAGGAAAGCACCAGTACCGTGGGCGCTGCTGAGCGCCTTGTGGCTTGGAGGCACCCTGGTCCGCTTCCTCGCCGCACAGATGTTGCCGTACTGGTCCGGTGACGAATACGCCTACAAGATGATCGCCAGCGGAATCTGGGCAGGTGGCGGGCGATCGGGCATTCCCTCGCCAGACCAGATTCTGCACGCGACAAATCTGCCGAACATGCTCTACCCCTACCTGATCGCGCCCAGTTTCATGGCGGGCGAGTCGTTCTATATCGGGGTGCGGCTGATCAATGCGCTGATTGTAGCCTCGGCAGTTTTCCCCGCCTATCTGATCGCCCGCCGGTTCCTGGATGCCCGCTTGGGTGTACTCGTCGCTCTGGCCGCCATTGCCATACCGGGAGTGTTCATCTCGGCCTATGCGGCGACCGAAGTTCTTTACTTCCCGTTGTACCTGTGGGCGTGCTGGGCTGGCCTGCGCTTCCTGGAGCGGCAAGGCTCGGTCGCCGCGGCTGTTGTATTTGGCGTGACGATCGGCTTGCTGCTTAATGTGCGCCTGAATGGTATTACCGTTCTGCTGGCATTGCTGGCAACCATGGGCGTAGTTGCATTGAAGGAGCACACGCTGCGCCAGTTCATGGTTCGGCCGATCTGGCTGCTGGCGGTGCTGGTCAGCTATGCCGTATTCAAGGGAGTTTCGATCGGACTGTCATCCCCGGAAACCGACGGGCTCGGCATGTACGGAAATCGGCTCCATGGATGGCGCGACACGGTGATGTCCGATCTGCATGGATTCGCCGGCTTGCTGCTCGGCCATCTAACGATCCTGGCAATTCCATTCAGCCTGTCGCTGGCTGCTGGTGTGGGCTTGCTGTTGGCCACGCGGGAGCAGGCAAGCAGGCGTGGTGAGTTCAACCCAACTCTGTTCCTTCTGATGGCCACGGCCGGCGCCATCGGCATGGCCATCGTCTTCACCGTAGGCATTGCCCCGAGTGACCTCGGTGGGTTGGGGCGCTGGCACAGTCGCTACTACTTCTCGTCGTTTCCGTTGCTGCTGATGCTGTTGTTCTTGCCGCGGCCACGGCGCGAGCAGTCCGCTGCAGGCTGGTACGCGTACTGGGGCGTGATCGTGTCGATCCTCGGCGCGGCTGTCCTGTTCATTTTGGTGCTCAAGCTGCACCTCAATCCGTGGTTCGGTTCAACCGTGGACAGCATGGAGGCGCAGATGTATCGCCTCAGTCGCTGGTGGTTCCTGGCATTCGCGGCGCTTATCATTGCCATTGCCGTGGTGAGTGAGGGGTGGTTGCGGCGTGCCCTGCAGCTCGTGTTGTTGGGGGCGTGGCTGTTGGCCGGCAACATGGCGACATGGCGAGAACTGAGTCGCAGCCCAGGCGCATTCGATGCGGGCTGCAGCGCCCTTGCGCAGGAGATGGTCGCCCACGATCCGGGAGGCGTCGCAGTGGTTGCCAGTGGCCGCCGGGAACTGGTCGACAATGCATTCTGGTTGCCCTATCTGCCGGTTGCGGTACGCATGCTTCCCGACGGTGGCTCAATAGATGCGCGCACGCTGAGCGAGGCCAGGTATGTGCTCGCCGACGACCGTATCGAAGTAACCCACGCATCCCGCATTCCGGGCACCGGTACCTGCAGCATCTACAAGGTGGACTGATATGATCATTGAGAACCGTACCACCATTGTGCCGGCCGAATCGGCCCCGGCTCCGCGTCCTGTCTCGGTGGTGATCCTGACCTGGAATGGTCTCGAGTACACCAGGCCCTGCCTGGACAGCGTGCTTCGCAACACCGACACCAATGCAGTGGAAGTCATCGTCGCCGACAATGGCAGCACGGACGGTACCGTTGAGTACCTGAAGAAGGTGCCGGGCATCTCGACCATCTTCAATGGCGAGAATCTCGGCTTTGTCCGGGGTAACAACGCCGCTTTGAAACTGATCGATCGCGATCGTGATGTGATCCTGCTCAACAACGATACCGAGATCGATGATCCGGACTGGATTTCCAAGCTCCAGGCCACGGCATATGGGTATGCGGGTGCCGGCGTGGTCGGATGCCGCATACGTCGCCTTGATGCTGACGACTTCCAGCACGCGGGCACGTACATGCCTGACCGCAGCTACTGGGGCCAGCAACTTGGCTCCGGCGAGAAGGACATCAATCAGTACGGCTTTGATCAGGATGTCGAAGGGGTGGTGTTCGCCTGCGTCTATATCCGGCGCGAAGTAATGGATGCTGTCGGTTTCCTCGATGAGGACTTTTTCTCCTACTACGAAGATACCGATTACTGCCTGAAGGCCCGTGCTGCTGGTTTCCGGGTCATGAACTGTGGAACGCTGACGGTTCGTCATCGCGAGCATGGGTCGACCTCGGTCAACAAGGTCAACCTCAACGACATGTTCCTCAAGTCCAAGGAGACATTCCTGGGCAAGTGGAAGGATGTGCTCGATGCACGTTACAAGTACAAGTTGAATCTTCATTCCACGTTCTTCCGACCGGTTGGCTATGCCATGACGGCGCGGCAGATCGCGCTGGGCCTGGACGAGACCGGTATTTCGGTGTCTTACGAGTACCTGTATGGACCGGGTACCGTGCTGCCGATCAGTGAAGTGAAGACGCAGAATACTGGCGTTTACATGCTGGAGATGATCAAGCAGCGCTCTTCCCCGGGCAGCAGCGCCCCGCAGCTGGTATATGGCCAGGCTGACGCGTTTGACAAGGTCAGCGAGGGATACCGGATTGGTTACACGATGCTGGAAACCACCGGTATTCCCAAGGACTGGGTGCATGGTTGCAATTCCGTGGATGAGGTATGGGTTCCCACTGAGTTCAATAAGTGGACCTTCCAGCGCTGCGGCGTGAAAGTGCCTGTGCGGGTCATGCCTCTTGCGCTGATCGATACCAATTACTTCAACACCAGGATCAAGAGCGAGCGCATCGAGGGAGTCTTCACTTTCCTGTCGGTGTTCGAGTGGGGTGAGCGCAAGTCGCCGGAGATACTGCTGAGGGCGTTCAACCGTGCGTTCCGGCGTACTGATCCGGTGGTGCTCATCTGCAAGTATTCCAACCATGATCCGGGTGTCGATCCGGACGCGATTATCCGCAGCCTGCAGTTGGATCCGGAAGGCGGGCGTGTCGTGTACTCGGTTAACGAATCAGTGCCGTACTACCAGATCGCCCAGTTGTACCGCTCGGCCGATTGCTTCGTTCTCCCGACCCGAGGTGAGGGCTGGGGAATGCCGCTGTTGGAGGCAATGGCCTGCGGAGTGCCGGTGATCGCCAGTTACTGGAGCGCGCAGCAGGCCTTCATGGATGAGGACAACAGCTATCCGTTGCAGGTTTCGCTGGTGCCCGCCGAGGCAAAATGCCCCTACTACGATGGTTTCAAATGGGCGTTGCCGGATGAAGACCATCTGGTGGACCTGCTGCGCCGGGCCTTCGAGAATCAGGGGGAGGCACGCGCCAAGGGCCAGCAGGCCGCGCAGGACGTCCGGAACCATTGGTCCTTGAGGCATTCGGCGCAACGCATGCATGCGCGCATTGCTGACATTGTTGATGGAACGCGGAACTCCGATGCGGTTCCTGCCAAGATGCGGCCACGTATCGCCATTGATGCATCCCGCGCGATGGTCGGAGAAGTCTCCGGTGTTGGTCGCTATGTAGCTACTCTGGTCAAGGGCATATCTGCCCACCAGGCAGCCCATGGGCGCCGGCATGATTACCTGTTGCTTCCGGGATTCGGCGACTTCGTTCATCCGGACTATGTACCTGGCAAGGGCAAAGGCCTGACTACGCTGCTTGGCAGCGGCATGACGACCTATCGCGGCCCACTCCCTGCCTATCGCGATGAAGACCACTTCGTACCTGGCATGGATCTGGTCTACTGCTCCGGCAATGTCTATCCAAAGGGACTCGGAACGGATGCGGTGATGGTCGTATATGACACGACGTTCCTGTCGCATCCTCAGTTCCATACTGAAGAGAATATCAAGCTGTGCTCGAGCAACTTCGAGCGCGCAGTGAAGGAGGGGGCGAAGTTCGTGGCGATTTCCGAGAATAGTCGTCGGGACTTCATTCATCATTACGGCATTGCGGAGGAGCGCATCACGACCATTCACTGCGCGGTAGACCATGATGTCTTCAAGCCGGCCTCGCAGATCCAGCGTCGTAGCGTCGAGCAGCGCTATGGCCTTCCCCAGAAGTACTTCCTGTACGTAGGGAGCATCGAGCCTCGCAAGAATCTCAAGACCCTTCTGCAGGCCATGTTGTCCTTCAAGGGTGACGAGAAGCTGGTGGTGGTCGGAGCTGCCGGCTGGAAGAATGAAGACCTCCGCCGTTTGATGGCGTCCGCCGGAGATCGCGTGCAGACGCTTGGTTACGTGCCGATTGAGGACCTGCCAGCGCTCTACAGTGGGGCGCGTGCCTTCGTCTATCCGTCGCTGTACGAAGGCTTCGGCTTGCCCGTGGTCGAATCGATGGCCTGCGGAACCATGGTTATCACCGCCGACAACAGCTCGTTGCGCGAGATTGGCGAAGGTGCAAGCCATCTCCTGGCCAACCCTGAGGATCCGGCAGAGATGCTTGAGGCTCTCAATCGGGTGGCAACCGATGATTCCTATGTCGAAGCAATGGTTGCCGCTGGCCGAGAGCGCAGTCAGCGCTTCACCCTGCAGCGCCAGGCCGAGGCGCATGCGGAGTATTTCGGGGCCCTGTTGCAAGGACGCCAGGCATGAGGCCGATCCTGTTCACTCTGGTGACCGCTCTGATCCTGTCGGCTTGTGGTCGAGCCGAGGGGCCGGCTAGCATGGAGCCGAACCAAGGGGGGCGTGGACCGGAGGGGCCGGGCGCGGCGCCAATGGTGGCAGTGCCCGACTGGATGCAACAGGCCAAGATGGCGCCTGGACAGGCCTGTTATCTGGATATCATTGAAGGTGCGAGGCATGGTGCGGACGGTTGGTCCCTGCCGCGCACGGCGTCGACGCGTGCGGTAGGGTGGGCGGTGGACGGCAGCGTAGTCCAGCAGCCTGACGCTTACCTTGAGCTGCGCAATGAAGCAGGTGCCTCAATCTATTTCAAGGCAGTGCGTTCGGAACGGCCTGACGTCAGCGACAGTCCGCGATTTGCCGAAACTCGCCCAGTCAACGCTGGACTGACGGTTCCATTGGAGCTGGTGACGCTGGCTCCAGGCCGTTACGTCCTGTCACTGGTGGTGGGTGACGGTCCGAGCGCGGGCCGTTGCGCTTTTGAGGCGGAGACGGTGCTGTCCATCCAATGAAGTTGATTCCGTCCATGAGATGCTCGCCGCGGATCACCTATTTACGTGAGCGGCTCGGCCCTGTACTTGGCCAGATGCTGAAGTTCGGTGTCATTGGCGGCGTACAGTTGGTGATCGATTGGGCATTGTTCGTGGTCCTCTCGTGGGGCGGTACACCTCTGGTGGCTGCCAATCTCGTGGGACGCGTGGGGGGGGCCGCCTTCGGTTTCTGGCTCAACGGCAAATACACATTCACCGACGGAAAGAATGTTGCCAGGTTGAGCCGGACGCAGGGTCTGCGTTTTGCAATGACCTGGGTGCTGATGAGCCTGTTGAGTTCGGGCCTGGTCTGGGTGGTCGGTCATCATGCGGGCATCGGCTGGGCATGGATCGCCAAACCCGCCTGCGATCTTCTACTTGCCCTGGCAAGTTTCTTCATTTCCAAGCACTGGATCTATCGATGAGTGTCCCATCTTCCGCTATCGTTGCTGTGGTCATTCCCTGCTACAAGGTGAAACGGCATATCCAGTCAGTGGTGGCGTCCGTCGGCCCAGAGGTCCACACCATCTACTGTGTGGATGATGCCTGCCCGGAGGGCAGCGGCGACTTCATCGAAGCGAATGTCAGCGACCCACGTGTCCGGGTCCTGCGCCACGCGGTCAACCAGGGAGTTGGCGGCGCGGTGATGACAGGGTATCGCCAGGCCATCTCTGACGGCGCAGCGGTGGCGGTCAAGATCGATGGCGATGGCCAGATGGATCCAACACTGCTGCCACAGTTCATCGCGCCCATCCTGCGCGGTGAGGCTGACTACACTAAGGGGAACCGGTTCTGGGACCTGCGCCAGATCAAGCAGATGCCCTTGCTGCGCCGCGTGGGCAACCTTGGATTGAGTTTCATGTCAAAGGCTTCGTCCGGTTACTGGGACCTGTTCGACCCCACGAATGGCTATACGGCGATCAGCCTGCCAGTGGCGAGCCACCTGCCGATGGAGCAGATCAGCAGGCGCTACTTCTTCGAAACCGACATCCTGTTCCGGCTAAATACGATGCGGGCGGTAGTGGTTGACATCCCCATGGATGCCCTCTATGGAGATGAAGAAAGCGGGTTGAAGGTCGGCAAGATTCTCGGAGAGTTTGCCTTCAAGCACGCCCGCAATACGTTCAAGCGTATAGGCTACAGCTACTTCCTGCGTGATCTTTCGGTGGCTTCGTTCGAACTGGTCGCTGCGCTGGCACTTCTGTTGTTGGCACTGTTCTTTGGCGGCTGGCACTGGTGGGAGTCAGCACAGAATGGCGTTCCCACTCCATTGGGCACGGTCATGATTGCCACTGTAGCCGCAGTGTCTGGCCTGCAGTTCCTGTTGGCATTCGTAGGCTATGACATTGCATCGGTACCGCGTCGCCCATTGACAGGAGTCTTGGTTCCAAGGCGCCAGGCATAGTTCCCTATAATCGGCCACCGGGGACATCCGGACTCGCCCGTGGCAAGTCCGGATTACCACTTGCGTATCAACCGAACCAGAACAGAGGCACCAATGGATATCCGCCCGGCCGGTACTGCTCCCGAACTCCTCCGGCACTATCAGGCGATTTTCGCCAAGTGCTTCCCGCAGGCAACCCACTTGGACACGGTCTATCTGGAGTGGTTGTACGCGCATAATCCAGCAGGTCCTGTAATCGGCTTGGACGCCTGGGACGGCGAACGATTGGCCGCGCACTATGCCTGCATTCCTGTGCAAGCCGTGGTTGATGGAAAAGTCTGCCGGGTCATGCTTTCGCTCAACACGGCGACGGATCCGGACTACCAGGGACGAGGCCTTTTCACCAAGCTGGCTGACGGAACCTACGCTGACGGTGCAGCTCAGGGCATGGCAGGCATTTACGGTGTCGCCAATGCAAACTCAACGCCGGGCTTCCTGCGCAAGTTGGGCTTCGACCTAGTCGGCCCGCTGGACGCCAAGATCGGTGTTGGTTCGTTGTTGCCTGAAGCGACGGCCAACAAACAGGACGACGTCCAGTTCCGACGGGAGTGGGACCAGCGAACATTGCAATGGCGATGCGCGAATCCAAAGCGAGGCTACCGTCTGGCGCGTTCAAGCACGGGGCGGCTGTCTGCATCCGCGTCCACGGGCAAGTTCATGCTCTCAGCGTTCGCAGAGCTGCCAACCCCGATTGACGGCGTGCAGACGGCATCGGCGCCCCTTGGTCTGCGTCTTCACTTGGGTCTCGTACCCCGATCGATGGGGGCGCTCAAAGGAGCATGGCGGGAGTTGCCTGCGCGCTTCCGCAGTAGCCCGTTGAACCTGATCTACCGTGCACTGGATGAGCGGGTAAAGGCTCCAGCAAGTGGCAGCGTGCTGTTCAGCGTGCTCGACTTCGATGCGTTCTGAGTCTCAGGGGAGGGGCCCGGTGCTGTTCCTTCTGGCTCATCCAGATGATGAGTTCGGCGTCTTCCCATGGATCGAGCAGGCCATGGCGGAGGGGAGGCAGATCCATCTGGCCTGGATGACCGATGGCGGCTGGGGTGGGCAGGACATCCTGCGCAGACAGCATGAGAGTGAGAAGGTGCTGACGGCACTGGGAGTTCCGCTCACGTCCATGCGCTTCCTAGGGGCGCAGCACGCCTTTGCTGACGGTGACCTGTGCAACCAGCTGGATCCCGCCATTGAAGCGCTGCGCGCCCACTATGCGGGTGCCAGCCTCGACGAGATCATCGTACCTGCTTGGGAGGGGGGGCATCCTGACCATGATGCTTCGCATCTTGCGGGCCTGGCTCTCGCGACCGAGTTGGGGGCGGCGCTGTTTCAGTACACGCTTTACCAGGGTGAGGGGCTTCCTGGTCCCGTGTTTCGGGTACTTTCGCCCATGGCCCGAAATGGCCCATTGCTGCCGATTTCTGTCGGTATCGGCCAGCGCCTGCGCTGCATTCTAGCCTGCCTGCAGTTCCGCTCGCAGTGGAAGAGCTTCGTTGGCCTGCTTCCCTTCTATGCGTTGAAGCTGTGCTTCAGTCGCCATCCTTTCGTGCTGCAACCCGTCTTGCCGCAGCGCACCGCAGAGCGCCCGCATCCCGGTCCATTGTTGTATGAACGCCGCGGTGGTCCTGGTTGGGAAGAATTTGCTGCACGAACCGCGCCTTACCGTCATCGGTAAGGCGCGGCGGGTTTTCATAGAGGTGCGCGCCCGTACTGATCCTCAAAGCGCACGATGTCATCTTCGCCGAGATAGCTGCCCGACTGCACTTCGATCAGTTCGAGTGGCAGCTTGCCGGGGTTTTTGAGCCGGTGGGTTACACCCAGTGGGATGTAAGTGCTCTGGTTCTCGGTCAGAAGAATGACTTCGTCGCCGCGGGTCACCTCTGCAGTTCCGCTGACCACGATCCAGTGTTCGGCACGATGGTGATGCATCTGCAGGCTGAGCGTGGCCCCCGGGTTGACTGTGATCCGCTTTACCTGGAACCGGGCGCCATTGTCGATGGAATCGTACGCGCCCCATGGGCGGTACACCTTGCGGTGTGCTGCGGCCTCACTGCGCCCCTCGCGCTTGATGCGGCCAACGATCTCCTTGACGTCCTGCACGCGATCCTTGTGCCCCACGAATACAGCGTCGTCGGTCTCAACGACAACGACGTCCTGCAGGCCGACCATGGCGATCAGGCGGCTGCCGTAGGCATAACTGTCCTTGCAATCCAGTGCGATCACATCGCCGTGGCAGGCGTTGCCATCGACGTCCTTATCGGAGACCTCCCACAAGGCCGACCATGAGCCGACATCGTTCCATTCGGCATCCAATGGCACGACAGCAGCGTCGGCGGTCTTTTCCATCACGGCGTAGTCAATGGAGTCATTTGGGCTGGCTGCGAACGCATCGGCGTCCAGGCGGACGAAGTCATTGTCGCGCGAGGCCTTTTCAAGCGCGACGCGGCACGCTGCCAGAATCGCCGGCTGCAGGATCTCCAGCTCCTTCAGATAGCGTGAGGCCTTGAACAGGAACATGCCGCTGTTCCAGTAGTACTCACCCGAGGCAACATATCGCTCGGCCGTCGCCAGATCCGGTTTCTCGACGAATCGGTCAACGGCATGCACGCCTTCGCCAGCGGCGGCTTTGATGTAGCCATAGCCGGTTTCCGGCGAGGTGGGCACAATACCGAAAGTCACCAGCTTGCCCGCCTCAGCTGCTTGCGCCGCGAGCAGCACCGCAGAATGGAACGCGGCTTCATTACGGACGACATGGTCCGATGGAAGTACCAGCAGTAGGGCATCATCGTCGCCGGCGAGCGCCTGAAGCGCTGCGATCGCGATGGCTGGCGCGGTGTTTCGGCCAACCGGTTCAAGGATCAGAGCCTGCGGCGCGACATCGCATTCGCGAAGCTGCTCGGCTGCCATGAAGCGATGCTCCTGGTTGGCTACCACGATGGGCGCGGCGCCAGCGATCGAGGCAACACGCTTCCAAGTTGCCTGTAGCATCGTGTCGCTGCCGACCAGCGGCAGGAACTGCTTCGGATAGGCTTCGCGCGACAGCGGCCACAGACGGGTGCCCGAGCCGCCAGAAAGAATGACGGGGACGATGGGGGTCATACGTGTGGGGTCCTCTTCAATGATTGGCTGGCGTGCCGCCAATCAGGGCGGTCAGCTCGCGGGTGCGATCCTGCAGCAGTGCTTTATCGCCGCGGGTCTCGATGTTCAGGCGAAGCAGCGGCTCGGTATTGGAGCTGCGCAGATTGAAGCGCCACTTGGCAAATTCGGCGCTAATGCCGTCGGTATGGTCCAGGACGGGATGCTGGGGCTCGAAATGTGCCAGCACACGCGCGACTGTAGCCTTGGCATCATCCACACGGAAGTTGATCTCACCGCTGCACGGATAAGCCTCCATGCGGTCGGCCACAAGCTCACCCAGCGACTTGCCGGTGCTGGAAACCAGTTGTGCAATCAGCAGCCAGGGAATCATGCCCGAATCGCAGTATGCGAACTCGCGGAAATAATGGTGCGCGCTCATTTCGCCGCCGTAAATCGCGTCTTCGGCGCGCATGCGCTCTTTGATGAAGGCGTGGCCGGTTTTGCTCATGATCGGCACGCCACCTGCCTGCTCGACCATTTCCACTGTGTTCCAGGTCAGGCGAGGATCGTGGATGATCTTTCCTCCTGGTTGGCGGGCGAGCAGGGCCGTGGCCAGCAGGCCGACCAGATAATAGCCCTCGATGAAGTTGCCTTCCGCATCAAAGAAGAAGCATCGGTCGAAGTCGCCATCCCAGGCGATGCCGAAGTCTGCACCATGCGCGCGCACGGCATCGCGGGCCGCCGCACGGTTTTCCGGCAGCAGCGGATTGGGAATGCCATTGGGGAAGTTGCCGTCCGCTTCGTGCTGGATGCGGATGAACTCGAAAGGCAGGTGCGGCGCCAGTTCGTCGATAACCAGGCCGGCGCCGCCATTGCCGGGGTTGGTGACGATCTTCAGCGGCTTCAGGCTGGCCACATCGACATAGCCCAGCAGGTGCTGGATATAAGCGGCCTTGTCGACGTCCCGGGTGATGGTGCCATGACCGTTGCCCAGCGGTGCGTCGGACGCCGCGAAATCGCGGATGTCGAACAGGCCGGTGTCGCCACTGATCGGCTTGGCGCCGTCGCGGACCAGCTTCATCCCGTTATAGTCCATCGGGTTGTGGCTGGCGGTCACCATGATGCCACCGGCAGCCTGGCGGTGGAACGTCTGGAAATAGACTTCTTCCGTGCCGCACATGCCGATATCGATCACGTCGCGGCCACTGGCCGTCAGTCCCTCGATGGCTGCCTGCAGCAGGGCGGGGCTGCTCAGGCGGATGTCGTGCCCTACCACCACCGGTCCCGGGCCCAGCAACGCGGCAGTGCCTGCGCCGATGCGGCGGGCAAGGCGTTCATCCAGTTCATCCGGAACGCGGCCACGGATGTCATAGGCCTTGAAACACGGAAGCGTCATCAATGCAGTCCTTACGCGGGTTGACCACGGATTATAGCGACAGGTACTGCAAGGACGGGTGATCCAGGCCGGCGTCCCTGCAGGCCCCAAGGTGGGTTGAGATGCCACGTAACCCTTTGATTGCGTGGCATCTTTCAGGTTTTTTCAGCTCAGAGCTGTTTCCAGCTCCGGCAGGATCGTGAACAGATCCCCCACCAGTCCGATATCCGCAATCTCGAAGATCGGCGCGTCGCCGTCCTTGTTGATCGCGACGATGGTGCCGGCATCTTTGATGCCGGTCAGGTGCTGGATCGCACCGCTGATGCCGACGGCCACGTACAGTTCCGGCGCGATGATCTTGCCGGTCTGGCCGACCTGCAGGTCGCTGGGCACGTAGCCGGCGTCAACGGCGGCGCGCGAGGCACCGACGGCGGCACCGAGCTTGTCGGCCAGCTGGAAGATGACCTTGAAGTTCTCTTCCGAACCGACGCCGCGGCCACCGGAGACCACGCGCTTGGCGCTCTGCAGGTCCGGACGGTCGCTGGCACCGGCGGCCAGGCCGACGAAGCGGGTGTGGGTCGGCAGGGCAGCGTCAACGCTGGCCGCTTCGATGGCGGCGCTGCCGCCTTGGGCGGCTTCCGGCCACGAGGCGGCACGCACGGTGGCGACCACGATCTGGTCGGCCGGGGCTTCCACGGTGATGATCGCGTTGCCGGCGTAGATCGGGCGCTTGAAGGTGTGGCTGCCTTCAACGCTCATCAGGTCGGAGACCTGGTTGACGCCGAGCAGCGCGGCCACGCACGGCATCAGGTCCTTGCCGAAGGTGGTCGACGGGCCGAACACGTGGGTGTAGCTCTTGGCCAGCTGTGCGATCTGCGGCGCCAGCACTTGGGCCAGGGCCTGGGCGTTGGCGGCGTTGGCCACGGTCAGGACCTTGGCGACGCCAGCGATCTTCGCGGCCTCAGCGGCGACGGCGGCCGGGTCGGCGGTCAGCACCAGCACGTCGATGCTGGCACCGCTGATGGCGGCGGCGGCACTGACGGTCTTGGCGGTGGCGGCGTTGAGCTTGCCTTCGTGGTGCTCGGCGATGACGAGAATCCTGCTCATTACAGCAACCCCTTCTGCTTGAGTGCGGCAACCAGTTCGGCCGCGTCCTTGACCATCACGCCCTTGCTGCGCTTGGACGGCGCGGCGTAGTGGGTGGTCTTGAAGGTGTCGGCGGCTTCAACGCCGAGGTCGGCCAGCTGCAGGGTTTCCAGCGGCTTGGCCTTGGCCTTCATGATGTCCGGCAGCTTGATGAAGCGCGGCTCGTTCAGGCGCAGGTCGGTGGTGACCACGGCCGGCAGATCCACTTCCAGCGTTTCCAGCCCGGCGTCGACTTCACGGGTCACCGTGGCCTTGCCATCGGCAATTTCCAGCTTGCTGGCGAAGGTCGCCTGCGGGCGGCCCCACAGCGTGGCCAGCATCTGGCCAGTCTGGTTGGCGTCGTCGTCGATGGCCTGCTTGCCGAGGATCACCAGGTCCGGCTGTTCCTTCTCGATCAACTTGAGCAGGGTACGGGAGGCGGTCAGCGGCTGGATGGCCTGGTCGGTGACAACGTGGATGGCACGATTGGCGCCCATGGCCAGCCCGTTGCGCAGGTGCGCCTGAGCGTCGGCCGGGGCGATGGTGGCAACCACGACTTCGCTGGCGATGCCCTTGTCGCGCAGGCGCAGGGCTTCTTCCAGGGCGATTTCATCGAAGGGATTGGGGGACAGCTTGACGCCGTCGGTGACCACGCCGGAACCGTCCGGCTTGACCTGAATGCGGACGTTATAGTCCACCACGCGCTTGTACGCGACGAGGATTTTCATCTGGTACGGGGTCCTTCAATAACGGGGAGAACGTCCGGTCCTGAAGCAGCAACCGGTTCGGGGGTGGGACCCCGATTCTAGCTGGCTTGGGGTGACCATGCGAATGCGTATGGTGGAGGCTCCGACTGTTGCGATGCAGCAATGCAGTCGGCCTGAGTTCACTGGTGTGATCGCGTGTTACCGGAGGCCCGTTGTATCCTTCAACGTTGCATTGTCGTGGCCATGAAGGCCCCGTCCCACGAATCTCGATCAGGAGAACAGGTAGTGCCTACATGGCTTGTCACCGGCGGCGCCGGATTCATTGGCGGTAACTTCGTTCTCGAGGCCGTCGCGCGCGGCGTCAAGGTCATCAACCTCGATGTGCTGACCTACGCCGGCAACCTGAAGACCCTGTCCAGCCTTGATGGCAACCCGAACCACCTGTTTGTCCAAGGCGACATCGGCGACCGCGAACTGGTCGCCCGACTGCTGGCCGAGCATCAGCCGGATGCCGTGGTGAACTTCGCCGCCGAAAGCCACGTTGACCGCTCCATCGACGGTCCCGGTGCCTTCATCCAGACCAACGTGGTGGGCACCCTGGGCCTGCTGGAGGCGGTCCGTGACTACTGGAAGGCGCTGCCGGCCGAGCAGGGCGCGGCCTTCCGCTTCCTGCACGTATCCACTGACGAGGTGTACGGCACCCTGGGTGAGACCGGCAAGTTCAGCGAAACCACGCCGTATGCTCCGAATTCCCCGTACTCGGCGTCGAAGGCCGCCTCGGACCACCTGGTGCGTGCGTTCCACCACACCTACGGGCTGCCGGTGCTGACCACCAACTGCTCCAACAACTACGGCCCGTACCACTTCCCCGAGAAGCTTATCCCGCTGGTGATCGCCAAGGCGCTGGCCGGCGAGCCGCTGCCGGTGTACGGCGACGGCAAGCAGGTGCGCGACTGGCTGTTCGTGTCCGATCACTGCGAGGCGATCCGCACCGTGCTGGCCAAGGGCCAGGTTGGCGAGACCTACAACGTCGGTGGCAATTCGGAAAAACAGAACATCGAAGTGGTGCAGGCCATCTGCGCACTGCTGGACCAGCGCCGCCCGCGTGCGGATGGCCAGCCGCGCAGCAGCCAGATCACCTACGTCACCGATCGCCCCGGCCATGACCGCCGCTATGCGATCGATGCGTCCAAGCTGAAGAACGACCTGGGCTGGGAACCGGCCTACACCTTCGAGCAGGGCATCACCTTCACCGTCGACTGGTACCTGGACAACCAGGCATGGGTCAACGGCGTGCTCGACGGCAGCTACCGTCTGCAGCGCATCGGCACCGCGGCCTGAACCCAGGAGACCTCATGACCCAGCGCAAGGGCATCATCCTCGCCGGTGGCTCCGGCACCCGGCTGTATCCGATCACCAAGGGTGTCAGCAAGCAGCTGCTGCCGGTGTACGACAAGCCGATGATCTACTACCCGCTCAGCGTGCTGATGCTGGCGGGCATCCGCGAAGTGTTGATCATCAATACCCCGCACGAACAGGCGCTGTTCCAGCAGCTGCTGGGCGACGGTTCGCAATGGGGCATGGACATCCAGTACGCGGTGCAGCCTAGTCCGGATGGCCTGGCCCAGGCTTACCTTATCGGCCGCGACTTCGTCGCCGGCAAGCCGAGCTGCCTGGTGCTGGGCGACAACATCTTCCACGGCCACGGCCTGCGCGAGGTGCTCAAGCGTGCAGACGAACGCGTGCACGGCTCGACCGTGTTCGGCTACTGGGTGAATGATCCGGAGCGCTACGGCGTGGCCGAGTTCGACAAGAGCGGCAAGGTCATCAACCTGGTCGAGAAGCCGGAGAATCCGCGTTCGAACTATGCGGTGACCGGCCTGTACTTCTATGACGGCAATGCCAGCGCGCATGCCGCCGACCTGAAGCCGTCGCCCCGTGGCGAACTGGAGATCACCGATCTCAACAAGCGCTACCTAGCCGAAGGCAACCTGCATCTGGAAGCACTGGGCCGCGGCTATGCCTGGCTCGATACCGGCACCCACCAGTCGCTGCTGGAAGCGTCCAACTTCATCGAGACCATCCAGACCCGGCAGGGCCTGCAGGTCTGCTGCCCGGAGGAAATCGCCTTCGGCCAGGGCTGGATCAACGCCGAACAGCTGGAGGCACTCGCCGCGCCGCTGATCAAGAATGGCTACGGCCAGTACCTGCACACGCTCGCCCAGCGTGGAGTCGTTCCGTGAAAGTGATTGAAACCAAGTTGCCCGGCTGCGTGGTGATCGAGCCGGCCGTGTTCGGCGATGCCCGCGGTTACTTCTTCGAAACCTGGAATGCCGAGCGTTTCGCCGCGCTGGGCCTGCCGGATCGTTTCGTGCAGAGCAATGTGTCCACCTCGGCGCAGGGCGTGCTGCGTGGCCTGCATTACCAGTGGCCGCGCCCGCAGGGCAAGCTGGTCAGCGTGCTCGAAGGCGAGGTCTATGACGTGGCGGTGGACATCCGCCGTGGCTCGCCGACCTTTGGCCAGTGGAAAGCGGTGGTGCTGAGCGCGGAGAACAAGAAGCAGTTCTGGATTCCGGAAGGCTTCGCGCATGGCTTTGCGGTGCTGTCCGAGCGCGCCGTGTTCAGCTACCTGTGCACCGAGGTCTACCTGAAGGACTTCGATGCAGGCGTACGCTGGAACGATGCCGATATCGCCGTGGACTGGCCGGTCAGTGCGCCGACGCTGTCGGCCAAGGACGAGAACGCCCCGTTCCTGAAGGACATCGCTGAAGATCGCTTGCCGGTCTACGTGCCATGACCGTTCTGGTGTTCGGTGGCAACGGCCAGGTTGGCCAGGAGCTGCTGCGTGCGCTGGCGCCGCTGGGTGACGTGGTTGCCACCACCCGCAGTGGTCAGCTGCCTGACGGCAGTGCCTGCGAGATAGCGGATTTCGGCCAGCCCGACACTCTGCCAGCCCTGCTGGACCGTCTCCAGCCGTCGGTAGTGGTGAACGCTGCGGCCTATACCGCAGTCGATCGTGCCGAGCAGGACACGAAGGCCGCCTTCGCCGCCAATGCGGAGGCGCCGGGTGTGATCGCACGCTGGTGCGCGGCCCATGGCGTGCCGTTCGTGCATTACTCCACCGACTACGTGTTCGATGGCCAGGGTAGTGCGCCCTACCGCGAGGACGAGCCGACCGCGCCGCTGGGTGTGTACGGCACCAGCAAGCGTGATGGCGAAGAGGCCGTGCGCGCTGCCGGCGGTCGTCATCTGATTTTCCGGACGGCGTGGGTGTACGCCTCCCATGGCGCCAATTTCCTGCGCACGATGCTGCGGGTGGGCGCTGAGCGCGACCAGTTGCGTGTGGTAGCCGATCAGGTCGGCACGCCGACGCCGGCCGCGCTGATCGCTGATGTCACTGCGCAGGCACTGCAGCATCCGGGGCAGCTGTCCGGCACCTGGCATCTGACGGCCAGCGGCCAGACCAGTTGGCATGGGTTCGCCGAGGCGATCTTCGCCGAAGCGCTGGCGACCGGCGTGTTGGCGAAGGTGCCGACCGTCGAGGCGATTCCCAGTTCCGAGTATCCGACCCCGGCCAAGCGCCCTGCCTGGTCGGTGTTGGACAACCGCAGGCTGCAGCAGGATTTCGGCATCGTCCTGCCGACCTGGCAGGATGGTCTGAAGCAGGTGATGGAGGAAATAGCGCCCGCCTGAAGATTGCAGTGCTCTACCAGAGCGGAAAAGGTTAGAGCTCAGATCCGGCGACGTACCCTGCGCGACGCTGGTGGTTTTCCCGGCAACGGCGCCAGCAGCGCCTGCACGTCTTCCTCGCTGAAGCGTGGCCCCGTAGCACCGCCGCCTTCGAGAATCGAGTCGGCCAGCGTGGCCTTGCGTTCCTGCAGCTCGGCGATCCGTTCTTCAATGCTGCCTGCGGCGATCAGCCGGTAAACGAACACCGGCTGCTGCTGGCCGATGCGATGGGCGCGGTCACTGGCCTGGTTTTCGGCCGCCGGGTTCCACCAGGGGTCGAAGTGGATGACGGTGTCGGCGGCGGTCAGGTTCAACCCGACGCCACCTGCCTTCAGGCTGATCAGGAACACCGGCACCTCGCCCTGCATGAAGCGCTGCACCGGCGTAGCCCGGTCCTGGGTGTCGCCGGTCAGGGTCACATAGGCCAGCCCGAGCTCCTCCAGCGCCTGTGCGATCAGTGCCAGCATGCCGGTGAACTGCGAGAACACCAGGACCCGCCGGCCTTCCTCGACCATCGACGGCAGCATGTCGCGCAGCAGCTCCAGCTTGGCCGAGCCGGCATTGCGTGCCGGGGCGTCGCCCGGCAGCAGGCGCGGATCGCAGCAGACCTGGCGCAGCTTCAGCAAGGCATCCAGCACCACGATATGGCTGCGCGCCAGCCCGCTGCCGCTGATGGCCTCGCGCACCTGCTTTTCCATTGCGGCACGCACGGTTTCATAGAGATCACGCTGGCCGCCCTCCATTTCCACCGCACGGGTAATGAGGGTCTTGGGCGGAAGCTCTGACGCGACCTGGTCCTTGCGCCGGCGCAGGATGAAGGGACGCAGGCGCTGCGCCAGCAACGTGGCGCGACGGTGGTCGCTGCCACGTTCGATCGGATGGCGCCAATGCTGGTTGAACTGCTTCTCGCTGCCGAGCAGGCCGGGCAGCAGGAAGTCGAACTGCGTCCACAGCTCGCCCAGATGGTTCTCCAGTGGCGTGCCGGTCAGGCACAGGCGATGGCGGGCCTGCAGCGTGCGCAGGGTGATGGCCGCGCGAGACTTCGGATTCTTCACCTGCTGGGCTTCATCCAGAATCAGCAGATGGTAGGCATGTGCCTGCAGCGCCTGCTCGTCGCGCCACAGCAGGGGATACGTGGTCAGCACAAGATCATGCTCGGGAATCGCCTCGAACAGTGCTTCGCGCGTCGGTCCGTGCAGGGTCAGCACCCGCAGGCCAGGGGTGAAGCGTGCGGCTTCGCTCTGCCAGTTGTGCAGCAGCGAGGTCGGCACCACCAGCAGCGCCGGCTGGTCCAGGCGGCCACTTTCCTTTTCGACCAGCAGATGCGCCAGCGTCTGCAGGGTCTTGCCCAGCCCCATGTCATCGGCCAGCACGCCGCCCAGACCCTGCTGGCGCAGGTACTGCAGCCACGACAGGCCTTCACGCTGATAGGGACGCAGCGTCGCCACCAGCCCCGCCGGTGGCGGCACTTCACCCAGTGCGGGTGCCTGCATCAGGCGCTGCACCAGCGCCTGGGTATCCTTGCGCCCCCGGAACTGCAGGCGCGCCGTGTCTCGCAGCGCCTGCAGGCGACCACGGTCAAGCGCTGACAAGCGCAGCGGCGCGCCACGCTGGGTGAACAGGTCCGCCAGCAGGGCCATGATCGGCTTCAGTCGCGCGGCCCGCAGTGCCAGGCGGGTGTTGTCGCCTGCCATCAACAGGATGTTCTCGTCATCGCCGATGGCGTCCAGCTGGCCACGCATCCAGCGGGGATCGGACTGCAGCACCTGCTGCAGCAGCGGAACCATCGACACGTTGCGGCCTTCCACCTGGATGTCCAGGCCCAGGTTGAACCAGCCCGCATCCGCCGGGTCCGCTTGGATGTCCAGGTCGATCTCATCCACCCGGGTGATGCGATGGCGGAAATCGTCGTCCGTCTCCACCTTCCAGCCCAAGGCTTCCAGGCGCGGTACGTCGTCCAGCAGGAATCGTGTCCAGTCATGGGTGCGCAGCTGGAACTGAGGTCCTGCGCCCTCCAATGGCGCCCGCGGGGCCGTGTCGCGATGCAGCCCCACCGTGCGCAGCTCGGCCTCGCGCCGTGATTCCTCGGCCAGGTCGCGGGGCAGCAGCGCAAGCTGGCCTTCCGGATCGTGGGCGAACAGGCTCGGATCATCCAGGAACCGCACGTGTTCGTCGTATTCGAAGGCCACGGTCGCGATATCGGCCCATTGCGAAGGGTCGCGGGGGCCGAGCCACGGCGGACGGAACTCGACCGTGTGCAGGCGCAGGACGGGCGTCATCGAACGGATCAACAGCGTTGGCAGCGTGCTGCTGTCGTCGGGCATGGGGGGCGTATGGTCGATCTGCTGCAGCATCTGCGCCAGCACAGCCGCCACGTGCATGCAGTCGTGGCCGAGCAGGCAGGAACACCGGTTGCGCAGCAGGCTGCGCGGATGGCGAAGGCTGGCGGCCAGGTCGATCTCCACCCGGTAGGAGTACTTGGCCGGGATCTTTACCTCAGCGACCAGAATGTCACCGAACAGACGCATGCTGTGGACTTCCGACAGGCCATGGTCGCTCATTTCCAGCGTCCGGCCTTCCATCCAGCGGAGCAGGTCTTCTTCGGTGTAGATCTGGGCCATCAACGAGGGTGGGGCGGGCACGGGGCCGGCCATTGGCTGGGGAACCTGGCATTCTACGGAACCCTGTGCGATGCCCGTGCAATGCTGCGGCGCATCCAGGCGCTTCGCCGCCCTCCAGCTAGAATGCGGTCATCCTCAACGTGCAGGGTAGTACAGCAATGCAGCAATCGACTTCCACCGGCAAGCGCAGCAAGCGCTTCGCCAGTGCGGCGGAGGCCCTGCAAGGGGTGGTCGCCGATGGCCAGACGCTGGCCGTGGGCGGCTTCGGCCTGTGTGGCATTCCCGAGGCACTGATCGCCGCGCTGCGCGACAGCGGCGCCAAGGGCCTGACCGTGATCTCCAACAATGCCGGCGTGGATGGCTTCGGCCTGGGCCAGCTGCTGGAAACCCGGCAGATCAGGAAGATGATTTCGTCCTACGTGGGCGAGAACAAGGAATTCGAGCGTCAGTTCCTGGCCGGTGAGCTCGAGTTGGAATTCAATCCGCAGGGCACCCTGGCCGAACGCCTGCGTGCCGGCGGCGCGGGCATCCCGGCGTTCTTCACCGCCACCGGCTACGGCACGGTGGTGGCCGAGGGCAAGGAAACCCGGGAGTTCGATGGCAAGCACTACGTGATGGAGACCGCGCTGCGCGCCGACGTGGCGCTGGTCAAGGCGTGGAAGGCCGACGAAGCGGGCAACCTGGTGTTCAGGAAGACCGCGCGCAACTTCAACCCGGCCTGCGCGATGGCCGGCAAGGTCTGCATCGTGGAAGTGGAGGAGGTGGTGCCGGTCGGCGCGATTGATCCGGACCAGGTGCACCTGCCGGGCATCTACGTACACCGCATCGTGCACAACCCGCATCCTGAAAAGCGTATCGAACAGCGCACCATCCGCGCGGAGGGCAACTGACATGGCGTGGACCCGCGATGAGATGGCGGCACGTGCCGCCCGCGAACTGACCGATGGTGCGTACGTGAACCTGGGCATCGGCCTGCCGACCCTGGTTGCCAACCACATCCCCGAAGGGGTGGACGTGTGGCTGCAGTCGGAAAACGGCCTGCTCGGTATCGGTCCGTTCCCGACCGACGCCGAAGTGGACGCCGACCTGATCAATGCCGGCAAGCAGACCGTCACCGCGCGTGCCGGTGCCAGCTATTTCGGCAGCCACGACAGCTTCGCGATGATCCGCGGTGGCCATGTGAACCTGGCTATCCTCGGCGCCATGCAGGTCACCGACAAGGGTGACCTGGCCAACTGGATGGTGCCGGGCAAGATGGTCAAGGGCATGGGCGGTGCGATGGACCTGGTGGCCGGCGTGCAGCGCGTGGTGGTGCTGATGGAGCACACCGCCAAGAACGGCGAGCACAAGATCCTGACCGAATGCACGCTGCCGCTGACCGGCGTGGGCGTGGTCGACCGCATCATCACCGACCTGGCCGTGTTCGACGTGACCGATGCCGGCCTGCAGCTGGTGGAGGCGGCGCCGGGTGTCAGTGATGAGGAATTGAAGGAAAAGACCGGCGTCGCGTTCCAGCGTTAGTCCTAGGGGGTCGCGCTGACCGTGCCGCGTCCGGTGAAGGCGTCTTCGGTGGCGAGCTGGGCAAGTACAAGGTCGGCATTCCATCGCCCATTGCCCAGGCATTGGAGTGGAACCTGGACGCCCTCGGCGTCCAGGACCAGCTCGGCGACGTCCTCATGGAGTGTATGGCAGGCTTCGTCGATGAAGGTCAGCGTCCCGGCATGGACCTCGGCGAGGATCTCCAGGGCGGACGTTGGAAGCTCAATGGAGCCGAAGCGGGGCCTATCCAGGCCCTCGCTGCTTTCAGTGAAGCCGTTGAACTGGCCGTGCGGAGCTGCCAGCAGTGACTCCAGCAGCAGGTCATTGGCGAGGATGGGGGAGTCTGTGTCATTGCCGCCATTGCGGCCGTCGAAGTACCGTGCCTCGGCCCAGCCCTGCGATGCCAGAGCGCTGGCGCCCGCGCGCAGGGCCATGTAGCAGCCGCCCAGTGATGTGCCGAGCAGGCGAGCGAGGTTGCGCTGGATGCTGCCGGCGTAGCCCACATCGATCACCATCGGCGTCGATGAGCCGACGGTGCGGGCCCAGTACGCCTGATAGGCCTTGCGATGGCGGGCTGCCAGCGACAGAAGCGCATCCCCGACCGGCTGCAGCCAGCGCTGTACTTCGTCGGCCATTTCCGGCAGAAAGACGTCGCGCTCCATCAGCGCCGGCTGCAGTGCGGCCACCTGTGCCACGGCATCTTCGCCGAGCCGTGCCTGCAGCAGGCCGCGCAGCGACCCGTTGAAGGTGCCCTGCATGAGCAGTGCAAGATCTGAGGCGTCGAGCTGGGCGGGCAGCAGCGTTGCCCGACGCGACGCCAGAAAGTAGCTGCTCTTGATCGTGGCGGCGAATGGGTGTGCGGTCTGCAGCCGTGTGAACGCCTGCTCCAGCAGATAGCCTTCGCGGCTCAGAAACAGCAGGTGGTCCACCCCGTGGCGGCGAGCTACGTCGATGGCATGCAGCAGGAAGTCCAGGACCAACGGGCCGAGTACCGTATAGCCCAGCGTACGTGCATCGAGCTGGGGACGACCGAGCAGCCGCTGCGGAGAGGTGTCGGCGATCGCAGCGAAGCTGTTTGCCAGCAGACCGCGCCAGAGCTGCTCAGACCATGGTGCCTGGGTGCCCAGGGGATGGCGGAGCGGGCGAAGGCCCGGTACTACGTCCAGCAGGGCGGACGGGCGCAGCACGTGCACGGGCGTAAGCAGGCTGCCCAGCTGCGGCATCTGGATGTCGGCGTGTTCGTTATCACCCACATGAAGCCAGCGGCCATCTTCGCGCCCTTCCTGACGCGCCAGCTGCTTCCAACTGTCGGCAGAGTCCTTGCGCAGGCCGGTCTCGCAGGAAATCCACCACCGTGAAATGAGCCGCTGCACCCCATCGGGCAGCACCTGCCGCATGTCCTCGCTGGACAGGTACATGTCGGAGAACGCCGTCAGCGCAGTCAGCTTCGCATCTGCAAGCGCTGCCAGCAGACCCTGCCGCGGCCGCAGTATCGCGCGCTCGTGCATGCGCTCGGCATTGGCGAGCATGTTCGCATTCACGCCAGGCAACGCGAGGCGCCCGGCAAGCTCGATGTGGATCTCGGAGAGGGTGGGGTCCCGCTGCAAGGTTTCGCGCAGGCAGCTTTCCGCGTCGGCGCGATGCTGGGAGAAATCACCTATGCCCCACTGCCGCTCCAATCGCCAGGCGAGATGCTCACGAGCCGCCGTCGGAGTCAGGAACACGCGGGTGACCAGCGTATCGAAAATATCGACCGTGACCATGCGTGCGTCCAGCGCGGCCAGCGTCAAACGGTCAGACATGCCGGTTTGAAGTGCCTCACCGACATTACGTTCACCTTCGGCAGCAAGAGCCAGGCGACCATCGGGTGGCAGTATGCCCAGGCGGAAACCCTGGTGGCGGGTGATGACACCAAACAGGCGCTCGACGGCGTGCTGCAGCGTTCCATCCACCTGGCCCTGTTCCACCGGAAAGGCATCCAGTGGAAGGTTCAGATCGTACAGCGGCCGAAGCGCATCGACGCGCGCCCAGAACATCGAGCCAGCCGGGAAGTCGATGTAACGCTGCGCGTCCAGAGCGATTCCAAGTTTCTGCGCGAGTGCGTCGCACGCGGGGCCATTGCTCAACCAAGTGTGCGCCCAGAGTGGTACACCGACGTAGCTCTCAGGATAGACCAGGCCCAGCTTCGGGTCGGCCTGGAAGGTGCCCAGGATCCAGGCGATGCGTTCTCGCGAGCCCAGAAGGCTGTCCAACAGGTAGTGACGCCACATCTGCTGTTCGCTACCGGTATAGAGCGATTTCTTGGTGTGGATATGGCACACCAGATCTAGTGCCTTGATCTCTTCGCGGAACGTCACCAGGAGAGGAGCAATATCGCGACCACGATTCTGGACCTGGCGGACAACAAGTGTCTGAACGTTCGGTAGGCGTCCGAACGCTTCACGTGCCTGTGCCTCGGCAGCGGTGTCCATCACCGAAACCAGCAATGTGAATCGCAGCGGCATGCGCGAGAGCGTGGTGGCAAACTCGTTGATCAGGTCGGGATAGAACACGTGCGCCATCACACCCACGCTCAAACGCAGCTGTTCCAGCGGGACCGGTGCGGGTAGCGCAGGCGCATCGAAGGGTTCGCTGGCGCGGGTGCGGACGACGCTGGCCGAGCGAAGGCGCGCAATGAAACCGCGTACACCCATGGCGTGCACCACCTTCAAGGCGCGTAGCAGCACCGACCCCAGGCCTGCGATACCGCCACCATGACGCTGTACCGACCGCCGCACGGTGGCGAGATAACGTCCGAAACTCATGGCTGGCCTCTACGGGGCCGTGGGAGATGCGTCAGGGGAGAGGGGCGCGGCATCAGGTGCATTGGGCAGTAGCGCTGAAGTTTCCTGTCATTCTCCCGTTTGCGCTTGAACCGGGCAAATCAGGCATGCTTGTGGTCGCTCCTGTCCGGTACCCGGTTCAATGCTGTTCCCGCCTGAACTGCCTGACGCTGACGTCCGCCATCTATCCGGCTGGCTGCCCGCCGGCACGGCCACTGCGCTGCTGCTGGCCCTGCAGATGGAAGTCCCCTGGGAAGTCCATCGCATCCGCATGTTCGGCAACTGGGTGGATTCGCCGCGGCTGAGTTGCTGGATCGGCGATCCGCTGGCGCGCTACCGCTATTCCGGGGCTGAATTCGTGCCGCACCCCTGGCCACCCGCGTTGCAGGCCATGCGTGATCGCCTGCAGGCAGAAGGCTTCGGCCACTTCAACAGCGTACTGCTGAACCGCTATCGCGGCGGCGGCGACTACATGGGATGGCACAGCGATGACGAGCCGGAGCTGGGACCCGCCCCGGTGATCGCGTCGCTGAGCCTGGGCGCGGCGCGCCGCTTCCTGCTGCGCCGGCGCGATGACCCGGCGCGGAAGGCCGAGTACCTGCTCGGCCATGGCGATCTGCTGGTGATGGCGGGGCAGACACAGCGGTTCTACCAGCACGCGCTGCCGAAGATGGCACGGGTGCAGGGTGAACGGATCAACCTGACGTTCCGCTGGATTACGCCACGCTGATCGGTCAGCGCGCGACGGTCGGCTGATCGGCCTGCCCGCTTGTCAGCGTCCAGCCCACCATCTCCTGTGCCAGCTGCTGCAGGCCACGTTCGAAGGCGGCGGTCACCGCCGGCACGTCGGTACTGCCGACCGGCTGCGCCTGACGGAAGGTACGGTCGGCGACCACGCGCTGGTCGGCCACATGGATCAGCTTGGCGTTGACCTCGATCACCACGGTCGGCGTGGCCTGTCCCTGGTAATCCGATTCGAAGCGGCGCACGTCGGTGGACAGCTTGTAGTCGGCGCGGATGCCGGCGGTGCTGCGGGCCACGCCGCGGATGCGGCCGGAGTCCTCGAAGCCGCGCAGCAGGGTGTCCTCGATCATGTCGGTGGCCGGCTGTGCCCAGCTGGCCCCCTTGTAGATCTCCATCTGCGACGGCGTCGGCCGCACGTTGATACGCGGGCTGTCGACCATGCGCGCGGCGCTGGGCTTGGCCAGCACCAGCTGCCAGCCCACCTGTGGCCACGCCGGGTCGGCCTTCACCTGCACGGACGGCGAGTACAGCGTCACTGCGGTTTTCTCGCTGCTGCCAAGGATGGAGCAGCCGCCCAGCAGGGTGACCATCGAAGCGGCCAGCAGCAGGCGCGGAAGGGCGGTCGGGCTCATTTGGGTTCGAACTCCTTCGGTGCGTCGCGGCCCAGCAGGTAGCGCGCGGGGTTGTTCTCGAGGCGGTCGCTGACCCGGCGCAGATCGCGGATCAGGCCGCGCAGTTCGGTCAGCGTCGGGCCGAGCTGGCCGAGGCCATCGTTGGCGAAGCTGTTGATCGCGGCACGGTTCTCGCCAAGGATCGAGTCGGCGTTGCCAGCGGCCGAATCAAGCTTGGCCAGGGTGGCGTCGAGCTTGTCGATGATGCCCGGCAGCTGCTGCACCAGGTTCTTGTCCAGGCGCTCGATGGTGCCATTGGTGGTCTTCAGCGTGGTGTCCAGGCTGCGGGCGGCATCGCGCGCGCTGAGCAGCAGCGCCTGCGTGCCCTGGTCGCGGTCGGCCAGGCCGCCGCTGATCGTTTCCAGGTTGGCCAGCGTCGCGTTGATCGAGGCCACGTTGCGGTCGCTGAGGATCTGGTCCATGCGCTCGACGATGCGGTTGGCAACGTCAGTGATGTTCTGCAGCGCCGACGGCGTGGTTGGAATGATCGGCGCCGGATCCTTGTTGACCGTGGTCAGTGCCGGCGACTGCGGCGTACCACCGCTGAGCTGGATGATCGACGGGCCGGTCAGGCTGGTGATCGCCAGCTTTGCACGGGTATCGGTCTTGACCGGGGTGGTCGAGTTCAGGCGGATGCGTGCGACCACCTGGCGCGGGTCGTCCGGAACCAGGTTCAGTTCGATGATCGAACCCACCGCGATGCCGTTGTACTGCACCGGGCTGCCCACCGACAGGCCGGTTACTGCCTCGCGGAACACCACGCGGTATTCCTGCCAGGTACGGTCGGAGGAGTACTTGGCCGCCCACAGGCCGAAGGCCAGCAGGGCCAGGCCGGTGATCAGGGTGAACGCGCCGATCAGCACGTAGTTGGCTTTGGTTTCCATGGCTCAGGCACTCTCGATCTGTTCGCCGCGCGCGGCACGCGCACGCGGTCCGTGGAAGTATTCCTGGATCCACGGATGATCCAGTTTCTCGATGTCCGGCAGTGGCGCGTTGGCCACCACTTTGCGGTCGGCGATCACCGCCACCCGGTCGCAGATCGCATACAGCGTGTCCAGGTCGTGGGTGATCAGGAACACGGTCAACCCCAGTGCTTCCTGCAGGGTCTTGATCAGTCGGTCGAAGGCGGCCGCGCCGATCGGGTCGAGTCCGGCGGTCGGTTCATCCAGGAACAGCAGCGGCGGGTCCAGTGCCAACGCGCGGGCCAGGCCGGCGCGCTTGCGCATGCCGCCGGACAGCTGCGAGGGCAGTTTGTTGATCGCATCGGCGGGCAGGCCGGCCAGCTTCACCTTCAGCAGCGCCAGTTCGTAATGCCAGCGCTCGGGCAGTTCGCGGTGGTGCTCCTTCAACGGTACCTGCACGTTCTCGCCTACGGTCAGCGACGAGAACAACGCACCGTCCTGGAACAGCACGCCGGTGTTGCGCTCGATGTGCAGGCGGCTCTCGGCATCGTCGGCACGCGCGTCGCGGCCCAGCACCTCGATCCGGCCTTCGTCGGGTGTGCGCAGGCCGAGGATGGAGCGCATCAGCACCGACTTGCCGGTACCCGAACCACCCACCACGCCGAGAATTTCGCCGCGGCGCACGTCCAGGTCCAGGTCCTCGTGCACGGTCTGGCTGCCGAAGCGGTTGACCAGCCCGCGCACGCGGATGGCCAGGTCGTGGCCATCGTCGTCCTGCATGGGTATGTCGTCGGGCGTCGGATGCGTGCTCATGTCACCAGTCCATGTGCATGAACCACAACGCCGCGAAGGCGTCGATGATGATCACCAGCGAGATGGTCTGGACCACGCTGGAGGTGGTGCGTTCGCCCACCGACTGCGCCGTGCCTTCCACCTTCAGGCCTTCCAGGCAGCCGATCAGGCCGATCACCAGCGCGAACACCGGCGCCTTCGACAGGCCGACCAGCATGTGCCGCACTTCCATCGTCTCGTGCATGCGCGCGATGTACATCTGGGGCGGGATGTCGAGGTCGAACGCACCGACGGTGATGCCGCCGGCCAGGCCGGCGACCATCGCAATGAAGGTCAGCAGCGGCAGGGTCACCAGCAGCGCTAGCAGCCGTGGCAGCACCAGCAGGTCGATCGGATCCAGGCCCAGGGTGCGCATCGCATCGATTTCCTCGCGCGCTTTCATCGCACCGATCTGTGCGGTGAAGGCGCTGGCGGTGCGGCCGGCCAGCACGATGGCGGTCAGCAGCACCGCGAACTCGCGCAGGAAGGCGATGTTGACCAACTCGACCACGTAGATCTCGGCGCCGAAGTCGCGAAGGATGGTCGAGCCGAGGAAGGCGATCACCGCGCCCACCAGGTAGGACAGCAGCGCCACCAGCGGTACCGCGTCCAGCCCGACCTGCTCCATCTGGTGCACGGTGGCGGTCAGGCGGAAGCGACGGGGTTCCTTGACCAGGCGAGCTCCCTTGACCAGGTTCTCGCCGAGGAAACTGCACAGCGCCTTGATGTTGTGGCCGGTGGCATGGACGCTGACACCCAGCCGTTCCAGCGCCGCCAGCACGCCGAAGTCGCGCTTGGGCTTGGGCCGGTCGTCGGCCACTTCCTCGATGGTGCACACCAGTGCCTGGTGATCCGGGCGGAACTTCAGTGCGTCCTCGCCGAGGTCGGCGCGATGGGCTACGCGCAGCACCTGCAGCACGCCGGCCGAATCCATTTTCTCGATGGCGGTGGCATCGATGCCGGTCAGCGTGTCGGGAACGCCGCGCAGGACTTCGGCCGCGGCCAGCGCGGTCTTCAAGGTCCAGGTGCCGGACAGGCGGATCACGCCCGGGTCATGGGCATCCTGTTCGAGCTGGGGGGCGTGGTTCGGGGTCACTTGGGCCATTCGGGTCGCAGCATAACCGTTCTGTATTGGGCTTCGCGTCGAACTCGGATGAATTTCTCCGGTAAGGCCCAGCCTAGGTAATACTACGGCGCATGTCCGCAGACGCTCACACGATCCCCACGCCCCAGGCCAGCTACGCACAGCGCGTGGCCTTCGTTTCCGAGATCGCCGGACGCCTGCACAGCTATGGCACAACGGCCCAGCGCCTGGAAACAGCGGTGGTGGCACTGGCCCGCCAGCTCGATCTGGATTGTGAACCGTGGTCGAATCCCACCGGTATCATCCTCAGCTTCAGCGACCCGGCGCAGGCGATCGGCTCCAGTGACATCACCCGCGTGATCCGCTTGGCGCCCGGCGAGAACGACCTGCACAAGCTCAGCGTCGCCGACCATATCGCCGAGGAAGTGGCCAATGGGCGGATGAGCATCGCCCAGGGCCACACCGCATTGCGCCAGCTGGACAAGGATCCGGGCCGGCGCGGCAAGCTGCGCACCATCCTTTCGTTCACCCTCGGCGCGGCCGGCGTGGCCGGCATGTGGAAGCTGCCGTGGCTGGACATCGCCACCGCCGGTGTCATCGGCCTGATGATCGGCCTGCTCGGCATGGTCACCGACCGTCGCCCGGCCACCCGCGAAGCAGCCGAGGCACTGGCCGCGCTGCTGGCCGGCCTGGTCGCCACGCTGGTCGCGTCCTTCATCGGCGCGCTCAACCTCAACACAGTGATCATCGCCTCGCTGGTGGTGCTGCTGCCGGGCATGTCGCTGACCAATGCGGTCAATGAACTGGCCAGCCAGCACTGGGTGTCGGGGACCGCGCGCTTCGCCGGTGCGCTGACCACCATCATGAAACTCAGTGTGGGCGCGATGATCGCGGTGACCTTGGCCGACGTGCTCGGCCTCGACCCGGTGATCCGCGCGGCGCGGCCGCAGGGGCCCTGGGTGGAGTGGGGCTCGCTGCTGACCGCGGCGTTCGCCTTCGCGATGCTGTTCAAGGCCAACCGCCGCGATTACCCGTGGGTGATCGCCGCCTCGGTGGCCGGCTATGCGATCTCCAAGTTCGGTGGCCACGCCTGGGGCGCGCCGGCCGGCATCTTCCTGTCGGCGATGCTGCTGACCGCCGGTGGCAATCTGTTCGGCCGTCTCGTTGGCCGCCCGGGTGCGATCATCCGCCTGCCTGGCATCATCATGATGGTGCCAGGCAGCACCAGCCTGCGCGGCGTGCTGACCCTGGTCCAGCAGCAGGACGTGGGTGCCGGCCAGAGCGTGTTCCTCACCGTGCTCAACGTGGTGATGGCCCTGGTCGCCGGCCTGCTGTTCGGCAACCTGCTGATGCCCGCTCGCAAAACCCTGTAATGATGTCGGTGGGTGTGGACCGTTGGTCCACACGCCGGGAGGGCTGCTTGCTGTGGGTGTGGACCTCGGTCCACACACCGAAGAATGAAAAACGCCGGCTTTCGCCGGCGTTTTTCATTGCATCCCAATCCGGCCTCAGGCCTTCTTGATCAGGAAATCTTCCGGCTTCTTGTTGCCCTTGGCGGTCAGCTCGGCCATCCAGCGCGGCTGCTTGCCACGACCGGTCCAGGTTTCCTTGGGGTTGGCCGGGTTGCGGTACTTCGGAGCAACCTTGCCCAGCTTGCGGCCAGCGGTCTTCGACGGTGCCTTGGCGGCCTTGGCCACCTTGCGCGCGCGCGGGGCCGGGGCGTCGCCGAACAGTTCCTCGATGGTGTAACCCTCGGTCTTGGCCAGCTTGGTCAGCTGTGCCCGGACCTTGGTGATCGGCCGGCGCTTGGCGACGATGGTCTGCTGTTTCTTGGCGGTACGGATCAGGGCGCCCAGCTCGCGTGCCGACAGGCCGGTCAGGTCAATGCTCATTTACGGTTACTCCGGAAACTAATAAGTGGACGGGACGAGCCAGTCCATGGCGTCGCGGGACAGAATAAAGATGAATTAATCCCAGCACAAATGCAGGCGGGTCATGGCCTGGCAGCATCCCGGCTGCATTGCGTCTATTTTGACCGGATTATGTCCGCTGCAATATTGCTCAAATGGGCGTCAGCTAGAAAAAGACCGGGGCATGCCCCGGTCTTTTCCTGATCAGTCCTGCAGACGCTGCAGCAGGGTGGCCTTGTCCAGGTTCTCGGCTTCGCTGGCGCGGCGCGAGCGGTACTCGTAGGTACCGGCGGCCAGGCCACGTTCGCTGACCACCACGCGGTGCGGGATGCCGATCAGTTCCATGTCGGCGAACATCGCGCCCGGGCGCAGGCCGCGATCGTCAAGCGCCGCATCCAGGCCGGCATCGCGCAGTTCCTGCAACAGGTTGGCCGCAGCGTCGGCGACGGCAGCATCGCCCTTCGGGTTGATCACGCACACCACCACCTGCCACGGCGCCATCGCGTCCGGCCAGATGATGCCGGCATCGTCATGGTTCTGTTCGATCGCGGCAGCTACCACGCGCGAGATACCGATGCCATAGCAGCCCATCGCCATCACCGCCGCCTTGCCGTTTTCATCCAGCACGGTGGCATCCAGCGCTTCGGCGTACTTGCGACCGAGCTGGAACACGTGGCCGACTTCGATGCCACGGGCGATCTTCAGTTCGCCACCGTCCAGTGCGCGGTCACCGGCACGCACGTTGCGGATGTCCGCCACTTCCGGTTCCGGCAGGTCGCGGCCCCAGTTGACGCCGGCCAGGTGGAAGCCGGTTTCGTTGGCGCCGACGACGAAGTCCGACATCGCCGCCACTTCGCGATCGGCGACCACGCGGATGGGCTTGGCCGGGGCGACCGGGCCAAGGAAGCCCGGCACGCTGCCCAGGTGCTCGGCGATCTCCGCCTCGCTGGCGAAGCGCTGCTCGTCCAGGCCGGCAACCTTGGCCAGCTTGATCTCGTTGACTTCATGGTCACCGCGCACCAGTACCAGCACGAACTGCTGTGCCTTGCCTTCGCCAGCGATCAGCGCCACCGACTTCACCGTGCGCTGCAGGGCGATGCCGAGCAGGGCCGCGACGTCCTCGCAGGTCTTCTGGGTGGGGGTGTCGACCTTGCGCATGGCTTCGCTGGCGGCGGCACGCGGTGCCGGATCGGCGGCAATCGCCGCTTCCATGTTGGCCGCGTAGTCCGAACCGGTGGAGAACACCAGCGCGTCCTCGCCGGAATCGGCGATCACGTGGAATTCCTGCGACGCATCGCCGCCGATCGCACCGGAGTCGGCCTGCACCATGCGGAAGTCCAGGCCGAGGCGGGTGAAGATGCGGCTATAGGCCGACTTCATGTTCTCGTATTCGCGCACCAGGCACTCATCGTGCAGGTGGAACGAATAGGCGTCCTTCATCAGAAACTCGCGCGAACGCATCACGCCGAAGCGCGGACGGATCTCGTCGCGGAACTTGGTCTGCACCTGGTAGAAATTGACCGGCAGCTGCTTGTAGCTGGACAGCTCGCTGCGCGCGAAGTCGCAGGCGGCTTCTTCGGCGGTCGGGCTGTAGCAGAACACCTGGTCCTTGCGGTCCTTGATCTTCAGCAGCTGCGGGCCGAACTTCTGCCAGCGGCCGGTCTGCTCCCACAGTTCCTTCGGCTGGATGGTCGGGATCTGGAATTCCACGGCACCGGCGCGGTCCATTTCCTCGCGCACGATGCGCTCGACCTTGCGCAGCACGCGCAGGCCCAGCGGCGACCAGGTGTACAGGCCCGATGCCAGCTTGCGGATCATGCCCGCGCGCAGCATCAGCCGGTGGCTGGTGAGCTCGGCGTCGCTGGGGGTTTCCTTGGTGGTGTGCAGGTGGAACTGGGAGAGGCGCATCGTCGGCTTCGGATAACGGCAGAGACGCCTATTCTGCCAGCCCGGCCGGGGGGAGGGGTATCGGCAGGGCTGCGCCCTGCACCCGCCTCAAGCAACGTCAACTGCAACTTCCGAAGCGACGGCAAAGGCGAGTTTACTGGGGGATGGCGGGGTGGGCCCGGTGGCAGGGGACGCCGTAAACCCATCCATGGGGGCTTGGTCGCGGCATCCATGCCGCTCACACCCCTGCCACCGGACCCACCCCGCCTTCGACAGATTCCTGCGACCTGCCTGCATTTCTGTAGAGTCGAGCCTTGCTCGGCTGCTGTTCGATCAATTCCCGAAATATTCGATTTCCATGGAGATTGATCCACATATGGCGTGGATCAACTGCCCACCGGCCACCGGCCACCGGCCAACTGTCGAAGGCGGGGCACTGTGGGTTTGCGGGGTGTGAGCCGCATGGATGCGGCGACCAAGCCCCCATGGATGGGTTTACGGCGTCCCCGCAAACCCACAGTGCCCCGCCATCCCTCAGGAAGCCGCTTTGGCGTTTGACGTTGCCGTTGCTTGAAGCAGGTGCAGGGCTGCAAGCCCTGCCGATACCCTCACTCCGCCGGGCAGTAAGCCTTGATGGCGGCTTCAGCCAATCCCTTCTGCGCACTGCGCTGCTCCGGAGCCAACGGGGTATCGGCCTTGCCATCGCCATCGGTGTCCTGCATCACCTGGCCGCCACCGTCCAGCAGGGCCAGGTTGGCCCGGGCCGTGCTGCACTGCTCAGGCACCGGTGCGGCGGGGGTCTCGGCGCTGGCCGCAGCCTGTGGGCTGCGCGCCTGCGCACGGGTCTCGAATTTCCTGCCCGCCGGAGGGGTCTCCGAATACTGGGTCACGCCATTGGCGTCCTTCCATTTATAGACCGGGCCGGCCACGACGTTGGCACTGGCCAACAGCAGCAGGCATCCAAGGCAGGACAGGGCACGCATGGCAAACTCCACGGAATGGGCGTAGAACGCCGATTGCAGCATTGGCGCCGAGCACTGGCAAGTCGATTAAACTGGATTCCATGGACCCGATCACACCGCCGCCGCGTTCGCGCACGATTTACCTGCTGCCCAACCTGTTCACCACCGCCGGCCTGTTTGCCGGCTTCTACGCGATCATCGCCGCGGCCAACGGGGACTTCGTCAACGCCAGCATCGCCGTGTTCGTGGCAGCGGTGATGGATGGCCTGGATGGGCGCGTGGCGCGCCTGACCGGTACCAGCAGCGAATTCGGCGTGCAGTACGACTCGCTGGCCGATCTGGTCAGCTTCGGCATGGCCCCGGCACTGGTGATGTACCACTGGTCGCTGTCGTGGCTGAAGTTCGATGACCCGCTGCTCGGCCGCGTCGGCTGGGCCGTGGCCTTCCTGTATGCCGCCTGCGCGGCGCTGCGCCTGGCCCGCTTCAACACCCAGGTGGCAGTGGTCGACAAGCGCTGGTTCGTCGGCCTGGCCAGCCCGGCCGCGGCTGGCTTGATGATGTCCTTCGTCTGGGCCTTTGCCGATGGCAACCTGGGCTGGGACGGCAACCAGCTGCGCTACGTGGCGCTGGCGGTGACGATCGTTGCGGCGCTGCTGATGGTCAGCCGCATCCGCTTCTGGAGCTTCAAGGGCGGCGGCGCCAAGGGTACCCGTTCCGACCGCGTGCCGTTCCTGGTGCTGGCGCTGGTACCGGTGGCCATCGCCATCGCGGTCATCGATCTGCCGCGCGTGCTGTTCGCGGTGGGCATCCTGTACGCCTTGTCCGGCCCGGTGATGTGGGCCGTGCAGCGCCTGCGCAAGAAGCCCGAGGCCGCGTGAGCCAGGACCTGCCCGTGCTGTGGTCACCGGCCCAGCAGGCCTGGCTGCAGGCCATGGGCTACACCGTCTATCACGACGGCCAGCTGGCCGCCGAGCTGGATGCCGCGCTGCAGCTGAGCGTGGCCGAAGCCGAGACGGCTGCCGCGCCAGCGGCGGAGCAGGCGCGGGCATCCACCGCACCCGCGCGCGAGCCTCTGGCTGCGGCCACACCGGTTTCCCGCCAGGAGCGTCCGGCACCGCCGCGTCGCGAGACCCCGGTCAGCGCACCGGACACCGCGCCCGCCGCTGCCCGCCCGCTGCCCGGCGGCAATGCCCGGCAGCCGGTGGTGCGGCTGCCGGATCGCCTGCAGATCGCCTTGCTGCGCGCGTCCGGCTGCAACCCCAACGATCCGGCCACGCAGGCGCTGATGGACAGCTGGCCGCTGGACCAGCTGCGCCAGGACCCGGCCGCCAAGCGCGCGCTGTGGCCGCAGCTGCGCGCCCTGCGCAAGCGGGGCACGCCATGAGTGCGGTCAGCCAGCCCGGCCTGGTCAGCCTGCGCGCGCTGCGCGAGAGCGACCTCAACGCGGTGATGGCGATTGAAGTGCGCGGCTATCCGTTTCCCTGGACCCGCGGCATCTTCGTTGACTGCCTGCGTGCGGGTTATCCCGGCCTGGCGATGGAGCGCGATGGCCAGCTGATCGGCTACGGCGTGCTCAGCATCGCCGCCGACGAGGCCCATGTGCTGAACATCTGCATCGACCCGTTCACGCAGTCGCGTGGCCTCGGGCGGCAACTGCTGCGGGCGCTGGTGCAGCTGGCCGGCGACCGTGGCGCGCAGCGGGTGTTCCTGGAAGTGCGTCCGTCCAACACGCCGGCGCTGGCGCTGTACCACAGCGAAGGCTTCAACGAGATCGGCCGCCGCCCGCGTTACTACCCGGCCGCACAGGGCCGCGAGGACGCGGTGGTGATGGCGATCGAACTGGTCGACGGCGACCTGCAGGCGATGCCGCCGCTGTAACCGGGAAGGGTTGCCGGCCAGCGGCCGGCACTACCGATGGATCTCCGCTGTCATCGACACATCACCTGCCGTGGTAGGTGCCAACCTTGGTTGGCACGCATTGCTCACGCCAACCGCAGTGCCAATACACCGCCTACGATGAGCGCCGCCGCCAGCCAGCGCGCACGCGGAATGCGCTCGCGCAGCAGGAACACCGAGATCAGCAGCGCGAACAGGATCGAAGACTCACGCAGCGCCGAGACCATCGCCACCGGCGCTTGGGTCATCGCCCACAACGCCATCGCATAGGACGCCGTGGTGCCGACGCCGCCGGCCAGACCGAGAGGCCAATGCTGCCGCGCATAGTCCAGCACCGCGCCGCGCCGGGTGTACAGCGTCCACAATGGCAGGGGAATGCCCGACAGCAGGAACAGCCACAGCGTGTAGCTGAGCGCACTGCCGGACTGGCGCGCACCCTGCGCATCGACCAGGGTGTAGGTGGCGATCATCGCCGCGGTCAGCAGTGGCAAGCGCAGTTGGCCGCCACGCGCACCCAGTGCCATGCACAGGATGCCGGTGCTCACCAGCACCACGCCCAGCCACGCGGCAGCTGGCAATGGTTCGCCCAGCAGGGTGCCGACCAGCGCAACCAGGATCGGCGCGCTGCCACGCATCAGCGGATAGGCCAGGCTCATGTCGACCTGCTGGTAACAGCGTGCGACCAGCCCGTAATAGGTCACCTGCAGCAGCACCGAAGCAGCCAGCCACGGCCAGCTGTGCGCGGCGGGGAATGGCAGGAAGGGCAGGGCGGCGGCGGACAGCAGCGCGGCGCTGCCGGTGACCAGCACGGTACCGAGGAATTTGTCTGGTCCGCGCTTGACGATCGCATTCCAGCTGGCGTGCAGGGCCGCAGCCGCGAGGACCAGCAGGAAAATGGAAGGAGGCATCGGGCGATGATGCCATGTCGGGAAAATGGAAACGCCGGGCATTGCCCGGCGTTTCCGATTCCGCATCGGTAGATGCCAACCTCTCCCGCCGTGGTAGGTGTCAACCTTGGCTGGCACGCACCAGAGCGCGGCGCTTACAGCTTCGCGCGCTGCTCGCGCAGGCCGGCCAGTTGGGTATTCCAGTCGGCCAGTCGCACGCGTTCCTGCTCCACCACCGCCGGTGGCACCTTGTCGGTGAACCTGGCCAGCTTGGTCTCGCTCTTTTCCTTTTCGGCTTCGACGCGGGCGATTTCCTTGTCCAGGCGCACGCGCTCGGCATCGAGATCGACCAGGCCTTCCAGCGGCACCAGCAGCTTCAGCTCGCCCACGATCGCAGCGGCAGCCGGCGGTGCGCTTTCGCCTTCGGCCAGCCACTGGATGCTGTCCAGCTTGAGCAGGAACGACAGTGATGCGCTGAAGCGTTCGATGCGCACGCGGTCCTGCTCCAGGCCGGCCTGCAGGCGCAGCGGCACCTGCTTGGACGGGGCGACGTTCAGTTCGCTGCGCACGCGACGCACCGCACTGATCACGGCCTTCAGCCATTCCACGTCGGCCTCGGCCTGGGCGAAATCACCGGCGAATTCGGCGGCGGTCGGGTACGGGCGCAGCGACAGCGTGGTTTCGGCCAGGCCCAGGCGCGGGGCCAGCTGCTGCCACAGCTGTTCGGTGATGAACGGGGTGAGCGGGTGCAGCAGGCGCAGCAGCGCTTCCAGCACGTACAGCAGGGTGTGGCGGGTGCTTTCGGCATCAGCCGCGTCGGCACCGTTCAGGGCCGGCTTGCTCAGTTCCAGGAACCAGTCGCAGAACTCATTCCAGGCGAACTCGTACAGGCACTGCGCCAGCAGGTCGAAGCGGTAGTTGGCGTAGTGGCCCTGCGCCTCGGTGGACACTGCGGCCAGGCGCGCCAGGATCCAGCGCTCGGCATCGGTACGCGGCTTGGGCACGCCGGTGAACGCCGCGCCTTCAGTGTTCATCAGCGCGAAGCGGCTGGCGTTCCACAGCTTGTTGCAGAAGTTCTTGTAGCCCTCGGCGCGGTTCATGTCGAACTTGATGTCGCGGCCGTGGGTGGCCAGCGCGGCGATGGTGAAACGCAGCGCATCGGCACCATGGGCAGCAATGCCGTCCGGGAATTCCTTGCGGGTGGCCTTCTCGATCTTCTCCACCATCTTCGGCTGCATCAGTCCGCCGGTGCGCTTGGCGACCAGGTCGTCGATGGTGATGCCGTCGATGATGTCCAGCGGGTCGAGCACGTTGCCCTTGCTCTTGGACATCTTCTGGCCCTGGCCGTCGCGGATCAGGCCGGTGAAGTAGACGTCCTTGAACGGGATCTTCCCGACCAGGTTGTCGGTGGCCATGATCATGCGCGCCACCCAGAAGAAGATGATGTCGAAGCCGGTGATCAGCACCGACGACGGCAGGTAGCGGTCGAAGCCGCGCTCGGCCATCGCCTGCTCGTTCGGCCAGCCCAGGGTGGAGAAGGGCCACAGCTGCGAGGAGAACCAGGTCTCCAGCACGTCGCTTTCCTGGTTCAGCACCACATCGCTGCCGAGGTTGTTCTTCGCGCGCACTTCGTCTTCGCTGCGACCGACGTAGCAGTTGCCGGTGGCGGCGTCGAACCACGCCGGAATGCGGTGGCCCCACCACAGCTGGCGGCTGATGCACCAGTCCTGGATGTTGTTCATCCAGTGGCGGTAGGTGTTGATCCAGTTCGGTGGCACGAAGGCGATGGTTCCGTCTTCGACCAGTTCCAGGCCGCGCTTGGCCAGGTCGTCCATCTTCACGAACCACTGGTCGGTCAGGTACGGCTCGATCACCTGGCCGGTACGGTCGCCGCGCGGCACCTGCAGCTTGTGCGCCTTGGTCTCGACCAGGATGCCCAGGTCTTCCAGCTCGGCCAGCACGGCCTTGCGCGCGGCGTAACGGTCCAGGCCCTGGAAGCGTTCCGGCGCATTTTCATTCAGCGCTGCCACCGGGGTGAACAGGTTGATCATTGGCAGGCTGTGGCGCACGCCCACTTCATAGTCGTTGAAGTCATGCGCCGGGGTGACCTTGACCACGCCGGTGCCGAACGCACGGTCCACGTAGTCGTCGGCGATCACCGGCACGCGGCGGCCGGTCAGCGGCAGCACCACGTTCTTGCCGATCAGGTGCGCATAGCGCTCATCTTCCGGGTGCACCATCACCGCGGTATCGCCCAGCAGGGTTTCCGGGCGGGTGGTGGCGACGACCAGGTAATCGCGGGTTTCGCGCAGGGTTTCCACGCCGTCGGCATCGCGCTCGACGTGCTCGTAGCTCAGGCCGTCATCGAGCGTGTAGGCGATCGACCACAGGAAGCCGTCTTCCTCGGCGCTCTCCACTTCCAGGTCGGAAATGGCGGTCTTCAGCACCGGGTCCCAGTTGACCAGGCGCTGGCCACGGTAGATCAGGCCCTGCTCGTACCAGCGCACGAAGGCTTCGTTGACGGCGGCCGACGGCTGCGGGTCCATGGTGAAGGTGCTGCGCGACCAGTCGGCGGAGGTGCCGAGGCGGCGCATCTGGCGCTCGATGGTGTCGCCGGACTGCTGCTTCCACTCCCAGACCTTGCCGATGAAGCCCTCGCGGCCCAGCGAATCGCGGGTCTCGCCCTTGCCTTCCAGCGCCAGGTTGCGGCTGACCACCATTTCGGTGGCAATGCCGGCATGGTCGGTACCGACCTGCCACAGCGTGTCGTAGCCACGCATGCGGTGGTAGCGCACCAGCGCATCCATCAGGGTCTGCTGGAACGCGTGGCCCATGTGCAGGGTGCCGGTTACGTTCGGCGGCGGCAGCAGGATGGTGTACGGCTCGCCCGTGCCGGACGGCTTGAAGTGGCCGGCCTTCTCCCAGGCCTCGTAGAGGTCGGTCTCGAAGGACTTCGGGTCGTAGCTGGAGGCGAGTTGGGTCATGCGGGGGAACCAGGAGGTAATCGTTGAAGGATCAGGGCGCGGCGGCGGCCCATCAAGGGGGCCGGGGCGCGCTTACATGTCGTGCTTGTTCAGGTCGTAACCGGCGGCCTTGTACTGGCGCCAGCGTTCGCGCAGCGGTTCGCGCGCTTCCGGGTCGGCCGGAACCACTTCCAGCACGCGCTCGCACTCGCCCAGCCAGGGCTCATCACGCAGGTTGATCACCAGCGGACGCGCCGGTGCCCCGGTGCCGGGTACGGCGATCAGCACCAGCGCCTCTTCCTCGTCCATGTCCTCGCCGGCGATCTGGTGCGGGATGTAGGCATCGTTGTCGAACGCCCACAGCAGCTCGTCCAGCTCCTCGGCCTGGGCCTGGTCGCGGGCCAGTACCAGGGTGAACAACCCGGCGTCGTTGGCCTTGCGCGCCAGTTCGCAGACCAGGCGCAACGGCTCGGTCAGGAAACGGGGCTTGGCGATCAGGTAGAAGTCGGCGCGGGGCATGGCAGGGTCCGGGTCAGGCAGGGTTCCGGCGGTGCCGGGCGAGGCCCCGGCCGGCGGGCGCCAGCCAGGGTCGGGTACGGCATCAGGCGCGGGCGGCCTGGTCCAGCAGCCACTGGCTCAGCAGGCCGACCGGGCGGCCGGTGGCCATGCCACGCTTGCCTTCATCGCTGGCCACGCCGGCGATGTCCAGGTGGGCCCAGCGCTGGCCTTCGGTGAAGCGCGACAGGAAGCAGCCAGCGGTGATCGCGCCGGCCCAGCGGCCGCCGATGTTGTAGACGTCGGCGAAGGTCGAATCCAGCATCGGCTGGTACTCGTCCCACAGCGGCAGGCGCCAGGCGCGGTCGAACACGTGCTCGCCGGCGGCCAGCAGCTCGTTGGCCAGGTCGTCGTGCTTGCTCATCAGGCCGGCGGTCTGGTGGCCCAGGGCGACCATGCAGGCACCGGTCAGGGTGGCCACGTCGACCAGCGCGGCCGGCTCGAAGCGCTGCGCGTAAGTCAGCGCGTCGCACAGGATCAGGCGGCCTTCGGCGTCGGTGTTGCCCACTTCGATGGTCTTGCCCGACATCGAGGTGATCACGTCGGACGGACGGTAGGCGTTGCCGTCGATGGCGTTTTCAACGGCCGGCACCACCACCACCAGGTTCAGCGGCAGCTTGGCCTTGACCGCAGCGACGAAGGTGCCGATGACGTTGGCGCCACCGCACATGTCGTACTTCATTTCTTCGATGCCGCCCTGGGTCTTCAGGTTGACGCCACCGGTATCGAAGGTGATGCCCTTGCCGACCAGTACATAGGGCTTGGCGTCGCCAGCACCGGTCCACTTCAGCACCACCAGGCGCGGGCGGTTGGCCGAACCACGGGCCACGGCCAGCAGCGAACCCATGCCCAGCGCTTCCATCTGGTGCTCGTCGAGGATCTCGGCTTCGGCACCGTCATGCTCGCCGGCGAACTTCACGCCCACCTCGGCCAGGTAGGCCGGGGTGCAGTAGTTCGGCGGCAGGTTGCCCAGCTCGCGGGCGAACTCGACACCGGCGGCGATGGCCTGGCCCTGGGCCAGGGCCTGCGCGTCGTCACCGGCGATGGCCAGCTGGGCCAGGCCGGCGTCGTCGGCCTTCTTCTTGCCCAGGGTGGCGGTGTAGCGGTAGGCGGCGTGATCGGCGGCGATCACCGCCTGGCGGATCGCCCAGGCCGCGTCGCGGTCCTTGATGGCCACTTCGGACAGGGTGAACAGTGCGCTGCGGGCAGCACCGGCCTTCAGCGCGCGCACGGCGTCGCCGACGGCCTTCAGGTACTGCGGCACGCCGAAACGGGCGACTTCGCCCAGGCCGACCACCAGCACGCGCGGGGCGGTCACGCCCGGCAGGTCATGCAGCAGGGTGGTGGCGCCGGTCTTGCCGGACAGGTCGCCGCGCTGGGCCAGGGCGGCCAGGCGGCCACCGCTGGCGGCGTCCAGGGCCTGTGCGGCCGGGGTCAGGGTATGGTCGGCATAGGCGCCGACCACCAGGCAATCAACGGCGGCGGCGGCCGGAGCAACGTGGTTCAGGGTGAATTCGAGGGCCATTGAGCAGATTCCATTGGCGAGTCCGTACAATCGCAGGCCGTTTACGCCCAGACAGTAGACTGGGCGGCACCGCGAACGAACCCCAGAGTTTAAACCACCGCCCCATGCTGAAGCTCGACCGATACCTGCTGGGCGATTTCGTCCAGAGTTTCCTGGCTACCCTGATCGTCCTGCTGGTGGTCAGCGTGGGCGGCGTGCTGGTGGACATCCTCGGCAACATCGCCGACGGGCGGCTGCCGGCCAAGCTGCTGTTCTCGCAGCTGGGCCTGCAGTTCATCGCCTACCTGCCGCTGATCCTGCCGCTGGCACTGATGCTGGGCCTGCTGCTGGCCATCGCCCGCCTGTACCGCGATTCGGAAATGGCGGTCATCACCGCCATTGGCGTGGGCCCCAAGCGCCTGCTGCGGCCGCTGTTGATGCTGGTGGTGCCGGTGGTGGTGCTGGTCGGCACCTGCTCGCTGTGGCTGGGCCCCTGGGCCGGCCGGGTGGCCGAGCAGATGATCATCGAGGCCAACCGCAGCGTGCTGATGGCCGGCCTGGAGCCGGGCCGCTTCACCCCGCTGCCCAATGGCGGCGTGGTCTACCTGTCCTCGATCTCGCCCGATGGCACCCAGCTGGGCAACGTGTTTCTGCAGCGCCAGAAGGATGACCGCCTGGAGGTGGTGTCGGCCAATGGCGGTCGCATGTTCTTCGAGGGTACCCGCCAGCGCTTCCTGGAGCTGGATGACGGCCACCAGGTGGAAGGGCCGGTGGCCGGTGCGCTGGACTACCGCCTGGCGACCTTCGCCCGCAATGACGTGGCCCTGCCCGATGGCGCGCAGACCCGCACCGAGGATGACCCGGAACTGATGCCGACCCTGCAGCTGATCGGCGATGAGCGTCCGCAGGCGCAGGCGCAGCTGCACCGCCGCCTGGCCCCGCCGCTGATCGCGCTGGCGTTCGCCCTGCTGACCGTGCCGCTGGGCCGCAGCTCGCCGCGCCAGCAGCGCTACGGCCGCATGATGCTGGCGCTGATGGCCTACATGGTCGGCACCAACCTGATGTTCATCGGCAGCGGCTGGATCGCCAACGGCAAGATCCCCGCTGCGCTCGGCCTGTGGTGGTTGACCCTGCCGCTGCTGGCGCTGGCCATCTGGATGTATGCACGTGATGGCCGCCTAGGCCGCCCGAAGGGAGCCCGCGCATGAGGCTGCGCCCGATGCGTTTCGACCTGTACCTGGGCCGGTCGGTGTTCACCACCGTGTTGCTGACCTGGGCCGTACTGGTCGGCCTGGACGTGGTGATGGCGTTCTCCGGCGAGTTCAAGGACATCGGCAAGAACGGTTACACCCTGGGCCATGCCGCCGCCTGGGTGCTGTACACGGTGCCGCGCCGCGCCTACACCATGTTCCCCACCGCCGCGGTGATCGGTGCGCTGATGGGCCTGGGCCAGCTGGCTGCCACCTCCGAGCTGACCGCACTGCGCGCGCTGGGCCTGTCGCGCAAGCGGCTGAGCGTGTCGGTGGCGATCGCGCTGTCGCTGCTGACCGCGGTGATGGTGCTCAGCGCCGAGACGCTGGGTCCCTGGGGCCAGGATCGTGCCGATGCGTTGAAGTCCAGTGCCAAGTGGGGGCGAGATATCGCCACCAGCCGTTATTCGGGCCTGTGGGCACGCGAGGGCGATACCTTCCTCAATGCGCAGAGTGGCGAGGAGCAGCTGGTTGGCGACAAGGGCACGCGCCTGATCCTGCGCGACGTGCGCCTGTATCGCATCGCTGAAGACGGCCGGATCGCCTCGCTGACCCATGCTGCCACCGTCGAGCATGACAAGGATGGCTGGGTATTGACGGGCGTGCGCCGGGACACCTTTGGTGAACGCTCGGCCACGCGTGAGGAAGTGGCGCGCGAAGCGTGGAATTCTTCGCTGGATCCGGCGGCGCTGGCCACCGGCATCGCCAAGCCGCGCAACCTCAGCGTGGCCGAACTGAGCACCAGCATCGCCTATCGCCAGCGCAACGGGCTGGATGCGCGCGACTTCGAGGATGTGTACTGGAGCCGCTGGTTCTACCCGGTGAACGTGCTGGCGCTGTGCCTGGCGGCGGTGCCGTTCGCGTTCGGTTCGCTGCGCAGCGGCGGCATGGGCAAGCGCCTGTTCCTGGGCATCCTGTTCGCGCTGGGCTTCTGGCTGCTGCAGCTGTTCTTCGGTCGCATGGCCGGCGCGTTGAAGTTCGATTACCGCATTGCCTATGCGCTGCCACCGATCGTGATGCTGGCGGTGTCCGGACTGCTGTTCCGGCGCAAGTCGGGCTGATTCTGATTGTTGTAGAGCCGAGCCTGTGCTCGGCTGTCGCGTACAGTGCGGAAAGCAGCCGAGCACGGGCTCGGCTCTACAGACAGCGCCTTACCGTTTCGGCATCCGCACCAGGCGGGTGCCGCTGGCGCGGTCATGCCAGGTCAGGCGTTCGCGATCGACCCACGCCCACCAGAAGCCCAGTCCACCCAGCAGCAGGGATAGCGTGCCCACGGCGAAACGCAGCCACAGCTGGCTGCGCCGCAGCGGCGCGCCATCGCTGGCGTGCAGTTTCAGCCGCCACGGCCGCATGCCCAGCGTCTGCCCGCCGCGGCGCCAGCTTGCCGTCGCGTACCACCCCGTGATCGCCCAGCACACCGCCCACAGCAGCCACTGCCAGGCACTGAACGGCGCGATGTTCTCGCGCTGGGCATGGCCGCTGAAGGTGTAGGCAAGGGTGAACAGGGTGCCGGCCAGCATCCACAGCGCCAGCACCGGCAGTGCGTCGTAGACCATCGCCAGCGCGCGCCACAGCAGCAATGCGCGCGGGCGGGGCAGCTCTGTAGCGGCCGCAGGGGCCGTATCAATGGCAGGGCGGGACATGCGCCGAGCATACGCAATGCTGGCCGCATCCGCAGTGGCCCTCGTATCCTCTACGCATGGCCTCTGTTTCCACCCCCGCCGAACGCCGCCAGCTGGTGCAGCAACTGCCGGAACTGCGCGCCGATGACAGCGTGCGCATCCAGCGTTTCCTCGACGCGATCTGGGCCGAGAACGGCCTCGCGCGCGCTACGCTCGACAGCTACCGGCGCGACCTGGAAGGTCTGGCGCGGTGGATGGATGGACGCGAGGGCGGGCTGGCCGGCATCGAGCGCCCCGGCCTGTTCGACTACCTGGCCTGGCGTACCCGTCATGGCTGGTCGCCGCGCAGCAACGCGCGCCTGCTGTCGGCACTGCGCGCGTTCTTCGCCGACGGCGTGCGTCGTGGTGAGCGCAGCGAAGACCCCAGCGCGCTGCTCGATCCGCCGAAGCTGCCACGTTTGTTGCCCAAGGCGCTGGCCGAGAGCCAGATCGACGCGCTGTTGGCAGCACCGGATGTCGACAGCCCGCTGGGCCTGCGCGATCGGGCCATGCTGGAGCTGATGTATGCCGCCGGCCTGCGCGTGAGCGAACTGGTGCTGCTGCCGGCGACTGCGGTCAACCTGCGCCAGGGTGTGCTGCGGGTCACCGGCAAGGGCAGCAAGGAACGGCTGGTGCCGCTGGGCGAGGAATCCCAGCACTGGCTGGAGCGCTACCTGCAGCAGTCGCGGCCGCAGCTGGTCGGCAAGGGCAAGGTGCAGGCATTGGCGGATGGGCAGACGCCACTGTTCGTCGAGCCCACGCTGCATGCGCTGACCCGCCAGGCGTTCTGGCATCTGGTCAAGCGCCACGCCCAGGTGGCCGGCATCGACCCGGCGCGGATCAGCCCGCACGGCCTGCGTCACAGCTTCGCCACCCATCTGCTCAACCGCGGGGCCGACCTGCGCGCGCTGCAGATGCTGCTCGGCCACAGCTCGCTGTCCACTACCCAGATCTACACCCTGGTGGCGCGCGAGCATCTGCAGAAGCTGCACGCCCGCCATCATCCGCGCGGCTGAGCCAGGGCCTGAACCCCGGCTCCGGGTCGGGCGTGGCGTCGCGGCCCGATACCGGTGGCTGTGTCAGAATCCGGGGTCTTCTTCTGCCGCGGACCGTTCCATGCTCCGATTTGCCATCGCCGCCGTGTTCGGCGCGCTCAGCCTGACGGCCTGTGCCCAGCCCGCGCCGCCGGCCGCCAAGGCCCCTGCCACCGCTGCGGCCAAGGCCAGCCCGGCCGCCAACGCGTCGGCCGATCAGGCCGTGCGTGCCGCGCTGACCGCGCTCAATCCCGGTTTCCAGGTGGATTACATCGGCGCTGCGCCGTTCCCCGGCTTCCGCGAGGTCGTCGTGTCCGGCCAGTTGCTGTACGTGTCCGATGACGGCCGCTACCTGTTCCAGTCGCAGCCGTACGACACCCGCGCCAAGGGCCCGGCCAACAGCGAAGGCCTGCTCGGCTACCGCCGCGATCTGCTGGCCAAGGCCAACCATGGCGACCGCATCGTGTTCGCGGCACCGAACGCCAAGTACACCATCAGCGTGTTCACCGACATCGAATGCGGCTACTGCCGCAAGCTGCACCAGGACATCGCCGAGCTCAACCGCAACGGCATCAGCGTCGAGTACCTGGCGTTCCCGCGCATGGGGCTGGGCAGCAAGGACTACACCGACATGATCTCGGTCTGGTGTGCAGCGGATCGCCGCCAGGCGCTGACCAATGCCAAGCGCGGTGGCAATGTGCCGGCCAAGAACTGCACCAACCCGGTGGCGATGCAGTACGCACTGGGCCAGCAGCTGGGCGTGAACGGGACGCCGGCGATCTTCGCGCCGGACGGTACCCAGCTGGGCGGTTACCTGCCGCCGGCGCAGCTGCGCGCGGCGCTGGAAAAGCTGTCGGCCAAGCGCTGATCGCCGCCGACCTTGTTTCTGTAGAGCCGAGCCCATGCTCGGCTGATGTTTCCGCAGCCGAGCATGGGCTCGGCTCTACAGGTAGGAAGCCGGGGGCGCGCAGCGCCCCCGGCTTTTTTCTTATTTCAGGCCATCACTGACCGCCTTGGTCAGCGTGCCCTGTGCATCGTCACCACTGAACTCCCAGACGAACGCGCCGCCCAGGCCCTGGGTCTTCACGTAGCCCATCTTGCGGGTGATGTTGGCCGGGGTATCGAAGCTCCACAGCGTGCTGCCGTTGTAGATCCAGGTGGCACCGGCGGTGTTGTCGGTGTAGCCCGGCCACGCCAGGTTCTTCAGCACCTTCCAGTCTTCGATGCCGGCCTCGTAGGTACCCGGCGCGGCGCCGGTGGCGGTCTGGTACAGGCCGTTGTTGGCGTTGGCCACACCGGTCCAGCCGCGCCCGTAGTAGCCGATGCCCAGGTTGAGCTTGGCGGCGGGCACGCCTCGGCTGATGAAGGCCTCGATGGCGTCGTTGCTGTTGTACAGCTTCTGGTCGCCGGTGGACGGATCATTCGGCGAATCGAACAGCGCCGACTGGTGATTGGTCTTCGCATCCCACGCACCGTGGAAGTCGTAGGTCATCACGTTGATGTAGTCCAGGTACGGGTGGTACGCGGCCGGATCGGTGACGCGGATCTTGTCGATGCCGGCGCCCACCGCCACCGTCAGCAACAGGCCCGGACGCACCGCATCGAGCTGGCGGCGGAACTCGGCCATCAGTGCGGTGAAGTTGGCGTTGTCTTCCGGCTTGCCGCATTCGATGCCGCAGGCCACCGGGTATTCCCAGTCGATGTCGATGCCGTCGAACACGCCCAGCGCGGCACCGGCGCCACCGGCACCGTCGGTCACCGGCAGGTTGCCCTTGATGTAGGCGTCGATGCACGAGGCGACAAAGGCCTGGCGGTTTTCCGGGCGCGCCGCGCTGGAGAAGCCGCGCGACCAGGTCCAGCCACCCAGCGAGATCAGCACCTTCATGCCCGGGTACTTGGCCTTGAGCTGCTTGAGCTGGTTCCAGTTGCCGCGCAGCGGCTGGTCCCAGGTATCGGCGCTGCCGCTGACACTCTCGGCGGCACTGAAGGCCTTGGTGTAGTCGGCGAAGGCGTCGCCACCGGCACCGCTGTTCGGATCCGACGGCTGGGTGATGCCCACTTCGCAGCGGTTGTTGCGCACGTTGCCGAACGCGTAGTTGATGTGGGTCAGGCGTGCGGCCGAGCCGCTGCTGTCGATGTTCTTGACCCGGTAGTTGCGGCCGTAGATGCCCCACTGGGTGAAGTAGCCGATGACCCGCTTGCCGGTGGTGCCACCGTCACCGGCCAGCGTGGTGGCGCTGATCTCGGTGCCCTGTGCCGACGCGTTGCCGGCGTTGTCGCGGGCGCGCACGCGGTAGCGGTAGGTGGTGGAGGCAGTCAGCCCGCCGTCGACATAGCTGGCACTGGACGGTGAACCGACCAGGCTGCCGTTGCGGTACACGTCGTAGCCGGCCACGCCGCTGCCACCGGTGTTGTCGGTGGCCGGGTTCCAGCTGAGTGCGATGCTGTTGGCGGTGCGCGTACCGACCGCCAGCCCGCCCGGCACGCTGGGCGCGGTGGTATCGCCACCGGCGGCGTTGACGGTGATGGTGATGGTCGCGGTGCTGCTGGTGGCGTTGTTGTTGTCGGTGGCCACCGCGCGCAGGGTGTGGCTGCCGGCGCTGGCATTGGCCCAGCTGGCCGCATACGGCGCACTGGTGGCCACGCCGAGCGTGCTGCCATCGCGGAAGAACTCGACCTTGGCGACACTGCCGTCCGGATCACTGGCGGTGGCAGTCACGTTGACCGTGCTGCCGGCACTGAAGGTGGCGCCGTTGGCCGGCGAGGTCAGGCTGACCACCGGCGGCTGGTTGGCGCCGCTGCCATCGCAGGCGCCGAGGTTGGTGTAGTAGGGCGCACCGGCCGGATGGTCCGGCGGCGCGTTCCAGATGTCCTGGTTCGCCCGATAGAGGACGCCTCCTTTCTGCAGGGTATCGCCGGCCCGGTAGATCTTGGCCTGGTCCCATTGGGCCACCCCGGCACAACTGGCGGCCTGCGCCAGGCCGGGCAGGGCGGCGGCACCGGCGGCCAGGGCAAGCAGCCAGGCCAGGCGGTGGGGACGACAGCTTCGGGTCGCACGTTCGGCACTGCGCACAATCGGGTCGTACATGGGTAAGTCTCCGATCAAAGGGCGCGCGGGCCCCGATGGCGCCGCGCGTGACGCAGGTCCGGGCATCGCCCGGGAAGGCGACGGAGGGGCCGGACGGAGGTACCTGGGAGGCCGGGGAGAGTCCGGCGCCAGGTAGGGACAACGTTGTCATCAATCGTGTGGTCAATCCGTGAGCAAGCGCATGGTTCCGGGAATCGGGCGGAGAGCGGCGCTGCGCGCGGCCGGCGGCCATCGGCGGAGCCCCTCGTGGCGGGTCGCACTGCGATTTCATGGGTTTGGCCGGGCGGGTGGGCATCGCGGGGGACGCCGTAAACCCGTCCATGGGGGCTTGGCCGCGGCATCCATGCCGCGGACACCCCCGCGATGCCCACCCGCCCGACCCCTGACAGGTTCCTGCGCGGCCAGCCACGGAAGACAGAACAAAAAATCAAAAGCAAAAGCAAAAGCAAAAGCCGGTCGCTTCGCTCCCATCCACGCCATGCGTGGATGGATCTATCAGATATCGCGACAAATCCAGGGTCAGAGCCCGTTGCGAAGCAACGGGATCCGACCCCGTGCCGTTCCCGCAGATCGCGGAAATCTGTCGGAGGCGGGGCGGTGGGGGCCAGCAGGACCGTTGGCGCCATGGATGGCGCCATCGAGCCCCCATGGATGGGTTTACGGCGTGTCCTGCTGGCCCCCACCGCCCCGCCAGCCCACGAAATGTCCGCCTTTGCTTTGGCTGTTGCTTGGGCCGTTGCCGTTGCCCCAGCTTCGGCGGGTGCCGGGCGCCGCCCGGCCAAAGCCCTTCCCCCGCTTCCGGTACAATGTCGGGCCCGTTTCCCAACTACGGTTCCCCGGACATGATGGTCCTCGAGGGCGCGCCCGCCCTGTCGCCGTTCCGCCGCGAACGTCTTGAATCCCGCCTGCAGTCCATCGCTCCCTCCCTGCGCATCAGCGGTGCCTGGCACGTCTACTTCGTGCAGCCCGAAGGCAGCGCCGCCCCCGACCTGACCACGCTGTGCCGCATCCTCGAAGCTGCGCCGCAGGCCGAGGCCCTGGCCGAAGGCGCGGTCAGCCGCATCGTGGTGCCGCGCCTGGGCACGCTGTCGCCGTGGTCGAGCAAGGCCACCGAGCTGGTCCGTGGTGCCGGGCAGCCGGTGAGCCGGGTCGAGCGCGGCCTGCGCATCGACGTGCAGGGCTGGCCGGCCGATGCCGCCGCCCAGCAGGCGCTGGTCAAGGCGCTGCACGACCCGATGACGCAGTCGGTGCTGGAGACCGTGGAGCAGGGCCAGGCGCTGTTCTCGGCGCCGGCCCGTGGCGAACTGGAACGCGTGCCGGTGGACCAGCTGGAGGCCGCCAACCAGCGCCTCGGCCTGGCCATGGCCCAGGACGAGATCGACTACCTGCGCGAACGCTTCACCGCGCTGGGCCGCGCGCCGTCCGACGTCGAACTGATGATGTTCGCGCAGGCCAATTCCGAGCACTGCCGGCACAAGATCTTCAACGCCAGCTGGACCATCGACGGTCAGGAGCAGGACCGCTCGCTGTTCCGGATGATCAAGAACACCCACCAGCAGACCCCGCAGCACACGCTCAGCGCGTACAGCGACAATGCGGCGGTGATTGAAGGCCATCCGGCCTCGCGTTACCGCCCGGACCCGGCCAGTGGCGAATACCGCCGCGAAGCACAGGTGCCCAGCGCGTTCCAGATCAAGGTGGAAACGCACAACCACCCGACCGCGATCGCGCCGTTCCCGGGCGCATCGACCGGCAACGGTGGCGAGATCCGCGACGAAGGCGCGACCGGCCGTGGTGGCAAGCCGAAGGCGGGCCTGTCCGGTTTCTCGGTCTCGCACCTGCGCATTCCGGAACTGCCGCAGCCGTGGGAAGCGCCGCGCGCGCTGAACCCGCGGATGGCACCGGCACTGGAAATCATGACCGACGGCCCGCTGGGCGGCGCTGCGTTCAACAACGAATTCGGCCGCCCGAACCTGCTCGGCTACTTCCGCAGCTTCGAGCTGCCGGAAGGCGCCGATCTGGTCCGCGCCTACGACAAGCCGATCATGCTGGCCGGTGGCCTCGGCGCGATCGATCGCGTACAGGTTGACAAGATCCCGCTGCAGGCCGGTGATGCGGTCATCGTGCTCGGTGGCCCGGCGATGCTGATCGGCCTGGGCGGCGGCGCCGCCAGTTCGGTGGCCTCCGGTGAAAGCGCCGAGGACCTGGACTTCGCCAGCGTGCAGCGCGACAACCCGGAAATGGAGCGTCGCTGCCAGGAGGTCATCGACCGCTGCGTGGCAATGGGTGCCAACAACCCGATCAAGTTCTTCCATGACGTCGGTGCAGGTGGCCTGTCCAATGCCATCCCCGAACTGCTGCACGACTCGAACGTCGGTGGTGTCATCGACCTGGGCAAGGTGCCCACCGATGACCCGTCGCTGTCGCCGATGCAGCTGTGGTGCAACGAATCGCAGGAACGCTACGTGCTCGGCGTGGCCCAGGAGCGCCTGGCCGAGTTCGCCGCGCTGTGCGCGCGCGAGCGCTGCCCGTTCGCTGCCGTTGGCGTGGCCACCGCTGAAGAGCACCTGGTGGTCGCCTACGGCGCCGTGCCGGGCCACACCCCGGCCGATGCGCCGATCGACCTGCCGATGGACGTGCTGTTCGGCAAGCCGCCGAAGATGCACCGCGACACCGCGCACCCGCCGGCACCGCGCTGGCCGGCGCTGAAGACCGGCGGCCTGGACCTGCAGGAAGCCGGCCTGCGCGTGCTCGCGCACCCGACGGTCGCTTCGAAGAACTTCCTGGTCACCATCGGTGACCGCAGCGTCGGTGGCCTGACCGCGCGCGAACAGATGGTCGGCCCGTGGCAGCTGCCGGTGGCCGACGTGGCGATCACCCTGGCCGACTTCGACGGCGTGGCCGGCGAAGCGATGTCGATCGGCGAGCGCACCCCGCTGGCCCTGCTTGATGCGGCTGCTTCGGCACGCATGGCGGTGGGCGAAGCGCTGACCAACCTGTGCGCGGCCCCGGTCGATGCGCTGGATGAGATCAAGCTGTCGGCGAACTGGATGGCCGCGGCCGGCCACCCCGGCGAAGACGCGCTGCTGTACGACGCGGTGAAGGCGGTGGGCATGGAACTGTGCCCGCAGCTGGACATCAGCATCCCGGTCGGCAAGGACTCGCTGTCGATGCAGGCGCAGTGGCACGACCAGGGCGAAGCGCACAAGAGCGTGTCGCCGGTGTCGCTGGTGATCTCGGCGTTCGCGCCGGTGGCCGACGTGCGCCAGCAGCTGACCCCGCTGCTCGATCGTGATGTGGACAGCGAGCTGTGGTTGATCGGCCTCGGCGCCGGCAAGCAGCGCCTGGGCGGTTCGATCCTGGCGCAGGTGCATGCCGACCACGGCGACCTGCCGGCCTTCGCCGGAGCCGCACCGGACCTGGATGACCCGCAGCGCCTGCGTGGCTTCTTCGAGCTGATCCGCGATGCGCGCCAGGCCGGCCTGCTGCTGGCTTACCACGACCGCAGCGACGGCGGCGCCTTCGCCGCGCTGTGCGAAATGGCCTTCACCTCGCGGCTGGGCCTGGACATCACCCTCGATGCCTGGGGCGACGATCCGTTCCGCAGCCTGTTCAATGAAGAGCTGGGCGCGGTGGTGCAGATCGCCCGCGAAGACCGCGCCGCCTTTGCCGACCTGGTCGAGCGCCATGCACTGATCGAGTGTGCACAGCGCATCGCCAAGCCGACCACCGCACCGGTGGTGCGCGTGTCGCTGGCCGGCGAGAACCTGGCCGAATGGCGCTGGGAAGCGCTGTTCGACGCCTGGTGGTCGGTCACCCACGCGATGCAGAAGCGCCGCGACAACCCGGCCAATGCCGATGCCGAGCGCGAGATCGCCCGTGCCTTCACTGCGCCGGGCCTGAAGCCCAAGCTCAGCTTCGACCTCAATGAAGATGTGGCCGCCCCGTTCATCAGCACCGGCGCGCGTCCGCGCGTGGCGGTACTGCGCGAGCAGGGCGTCAACGGCCAGATCGAAATGGCCAACGCCTTCGAACGTGCCGGCTTCCGCGCCTTCGACGTGCATATGAGCGACCTGATCGAAGGCCGCGTGGCATTGCAGGACTTCACCGGCCTGGTCGCCTGCGGTGGCTTCAGCTACGGCGACGTGCTGGGTGCCGGCCGCGGCTGGGCCACCTCGATCCTGGAGCGCAGTGCGCTGCGTGATGCCTTTGCCGCGTTCTTCGCGCGCGAGGACAGCTTCGCGCTGGGCGTGTGCAACGGTTGCCAGATGATGAGCCAGCTCAAGGGCATCATTCCGGGGGCCGAGCACTGGCCGCAGTTCCGCCGCAACGCCAGTGAGCAGTTCGAAGCCCGTACCGCGCTGCTGGAAGTGGTGGAGTCGCCGTCGATCCTGCTGCGTGGCATGGCTGGTTCGCGCCTGCAGGTGGCGGTGGCGCATGGTGAAGGCCAGGCCGTGTTCGACAATGCCGTCGACCAGGCAGCCGCTCGCGTTTCGCTGCGCTACATCGATGGCAACGGCAACGTGGCCAGCCAGTACCCGCTGAACCCGAACGGTTCGCCGGACGGCATCACCGGCCTGACCAGCAGCGACGGCCGCGTCACCATCATGATGCCGCACCCGGAACGCACGCCGCGCGCGCTCAACATGAGCTGGGCGCCGGCCGAGTGGCAGGGTGACTCGCCGTGGATGCGCATGTTCCGCAACGCGCGGGTATGGTGCGGCTGATCGCATCGTTCTGCGCAGGCCGCAATGCCGCTGCGTACGGAAAAACCCGCCGTTGATCGGCGGGTTTTTCTATGCGCGCGTGAAACTCCTGTCCCGACCGCTAGTTACATCGATTTTCATGCGGCGGAACTTCGTCACGCTTGCCTAACAAAACACTTTCATAAACAGGTGAAAGGGTGAACTGCTTCACGGCAATAGGATTTGTCGTGTCAAAGTCTTGACGATTTGGAAAGTTGCCGTTAACACTTGAACCCCGTTTCAGAAGCATTCATTTCGCAGTAACCGGTTGGCGCACGCGCTCGGTTTTCTGTCGCTGCGCGCCGTTCGGCAATACCCCGCAGTAAATCACGCGAATAAACGCCCCCAGGGGACGTTGGGCCGGAAAGCCCAGCGGTGGCGTTGCTTTGCCCAAAACCAGTCCAATCAGGAGCCGTACCGATGAATCGGATTTATCGCAAGGTCTGGAACAAAGCATTGGGTCAGTTGGTGGTGGCCTCGGAACTGGCTTCCTCCGACAGCAGCAGTGGTGGGGTCGTCGACCAGCGCCGCGATGCGACGCAGGCCACGCCCGCACTGCTGGCGGTGGCACTGGGCCTGGTATTGGGGTTGGGCATGAGCGGCACCGCCGCAGCACAGTCGGTGCAGATCGGCGGCAGCGCCACCTGCGTGGCATTCAGCGGCAAGCTGCTCGAAAAGTGCCTGATCGAAGGCTCGGCCAGCGCCAAGGGCAGCAACGCGGTGGCGATCGGCAGCAACAGCAGCGCCACTGCCGCCAACAGCGTAGCGCTGGGCGCCGGCTCCAAGGCCACGCGGGCCAACACGGTGTCCGTGGGTGATACCGGCAAGGAACGCCAGATCACCCATGTTGCCGCAGGCACCCAGGCCACCGATGCGGTAAACAAGTCACAGCTGGATGCGCAGGCGCGCGCCACGCAGGCCGCGCTGGCCGATGTCGCCGCAGATGGAAACCGCTATTTCAAGGCCGACGGCGCAGGTGATGACAGCGACGCGGCGAAGATCGACGGCCAGGGCGCGGTTGCGGCGGGTGCGGGTGCACAGTCGCTGGCCAACGCCACCACCGCCATCGGTACCCAGGCCATTGCCGCGGGCCTGGGCGCAAGCGCGTTCGGCCAGGGCGCATTGGCGATCGGTGACGCCAGCGTGGTGGTCGGGCAGAGTGCTGCCGCGTTCGGTCTTGGTGACACCGCCGTCGGCGCCAGTGCCTATGCCGCAAGCGAAAACGGCGCTGCCACCGCACTGGGTGCCTTGTCCGAAGCCACCGCCGATGGCGCGACCGCTGTCGGCGGCGGTGCCGTGGCGATGGGCCCGGGCAGCACCGCATTGGGCCGCGGCGCCACCGCCGCCAACGAAGCGTCGATCGCAGTCGGTGCGTTCAGCACTGCTGTCGGTGAATACAGCACCGCGCTGGGTTCGAATTCCGCTGCGGTTGCCACCGGCAGCGTGGCGCTGGGCGCGGGTTCGCTGGCCGACCGCGTCGATACCGTGTCAGTCGGTGCCGCCGAATACGGCCTGACCCGGCAGATCACCAGCGTTGCCGCAGGCACCGAAGACAACGATGCGGTCAATGTCGGCCAGTTGAAGGACGTGGCCGCCGTGGCCGATGCCACCGCCAAGCGCTTCCAGGCCACCGGCAGCAGCAACAGCGATGCCGGTGCACTGGCCGAAGGTGACGATGCACTGGCGGCCGGCGAGGCCGCCAATGCCCTCGGCAACGGCACCACGGCCGTCGGTGCCGGGGCAACGGCGGTCGCGCAGAACGCGACCGCCGTGGGCAACAACGCACTGGCCTCGGGCCAGAACAGTGCCGCGTTCGGCAACAACGCGCAGGCCAACGGTCCAGGCAGCGTTGCCGTGGGTGGTGCTGCGGTGGATGCCGACGGCAACCCGCTGATCACCAGTGGCGGCGTACCGGTGGAAACCGGCGCGACCAGCGCAGGCGTCGGTGGCACCGCGGTGGGCGCCAGTGCCGAAGCCAGCGGATTTGCGGCGTCGTCCTACGGTGTGGGTGCATATGCGGCCGGCGCGCAGGCATCCGCGTTCGGTGCGGTGGCCAATGCCATCGGCGACTATTCCACCGCACTGGGTACCCAGAGCAATGCGACCGGCACCAGCAGCGTCGCCATCGGTGGCCCGGCCGACCTGATTCCCGGCCTGGGCTTCTTCGTGCAGACCCAGGCCAGCGGCGAAGCCGCGACCGCCGTCGGTGCCGGCGCCATCGCCAGTGGCGATCGTGCGGTGGCCAACGGCAGCCTGAGCGAAGCCTCCGGTGCTGAAGCCTCCGCTGTTGGCTACTTCGCCTATGCACCGGGTGAGAACGCCAGCGCGCTGGGTGCGCAGACCTGGGCCAGCGGTGCGCAAAGCACGGCCGTGGGTTACTACGCCACCGCACGCGGCGCCAACAGCGTCGCGCTTGGCGCGAACTCCGAAGCGGTGCGTGCCAACAGTGTGGCCGTTGGCAGTGCAGGCAACGAGCGGCAGATCACCAGCGTTGCTGCGGGCAGCGAAGCCACCGATGCAGTGAACAAGGCGCAGCTCGATGCCGTGGCCAGCACCGCCGACAGCACCGCGCGCTTCTTCCAGGCACAGCCGGAAGCCGACAGCGATGCCGGCGCGCTGGCCGAGGGCGAGGGCGCCGTCGCCGCCGGTTCGTCGAGCAATGCGATCGGCGCCGGCGCAGTAGCCCATGGCGCGGCTGCGTCGGCCATCGGCGATGACAGCGTGGCCGTGGGCCGCAACAGCGCAGCCATCGGCAATGGCGGTGTCGCCATTGGTGGCCTCGGCCAGGCCTACGACGAGTTCAACCAGCCGATCATCGGTGCCGACGGCACGGCGCAGCAGGTGGGCACCACCGCTGTTGCCGATGCCACGGCAGTGGGCAGTGGCGCGCAGGCCACCGGGGCCGCCAGCAGCGCCTTCGGTAATGCGGCCAACGCCAGTGGTGACAACAGCTTCGCCGCAGGCGGCAAGTCGCGCGCCACCGGCAGCTATGCGGTCGCGGTCGGCGACAGCGCGTTCGCCAGCAGCGATGACAGCACCGCAGTAGGCGGGTACAGCTGGGCGACTGCCAGTGGCGCAGCAGCATTCGGTTCGGGTGCGTGGGCCACCGCCACCAATGCCTCGGCGTTCGGTAACGCGGCGTGGGCCAGTGGCAGCGGCGCCACGTCCATCGGTTACAACAGCTGGGCCAACGGCGCCAGTTCCACGGCGGTCGGCCGCGGTGCCTTCGGCTATGGCGACAACAGCGTGGCACTGGGCTTCCAGGCGCTGGGCAACAGCATCAACAGCATCGCCATCGGCACCAATACAGTGGCCGGTGGCGAAAGTGCGATCGCGCTGGGTGCGGGCAGCAATGCCAGTGCCAGCAACGCTGTCGCGCTCGGTGCCGGTTCGGTTGCCAGCCGTGCACGTACGGTATCGGTGGGTAGCAGCGGCAACGAACGCCAGGTCACCAACGTCGCCGCGGGCACCCAGGCCACCGACGCAGTGAACAAGGCACAGCTGGATGCGGTTGCGACCACCGCCACCACCACCAGCCGCTTCTTCCAGGCCAGCGGCAACGGCGACGACGTAGCCGGCGCACTGGTGGAGGGTGACAACGCACTGGCAGCCGGTGATGCCGCCAACGCCATCGGCAATGGCGCCACCGCACTGGGCAGCGGCGCCAACGCGCTGGCCAGCAACGCACAGGCGCTGGGCTTCAATGCATTGGCGACCGCAGCCAACGCCAGCGCTGTCGGTGCCAACGCACAGGCCACGGGCGAGTACGCCACCGCGCACGGTGCGGAAAGCGAAGCCAGCGGCGAACAAAGCGCGGCATTCGGTGCGGCCAGCATCGCCAGCGGCGCCGGTAGCACTGCCAATGGCGTGCTGTCCGAAGCGTCCGGCGAAGAAGCCGTGGCCGTGGGCTACTTCAGCAATGCCAGCGGCGACGCGGCCACCGCTGTCGGCAGCGAGAGCGTGGCCAGTGGTACGGCGTCGGCGGCCTTCGGTATCGGTGCCGAAGCCAGCGGCGGTTACAGCACTGCCATCGGTGGCTATGCACAGGCCTCGGCCTTCAATGCCACCGCGTTCGGCAACTTCGCCAATGCCTCTGGTTCCAACAGTGTGGCGGTGGGTGGCGATTCGGAAGCCTCCGGCGCCTACAGCACCGCCACCGGCCAGGGCAGCCTGGCGACCGGCACCAACAGCGTCGCCGTCGGTGGTTCGTTGTTCGGCGTGCTGGCCACCGAGGCCTCGGGCAACTACTCCACCGCGGTGGGTGGTGGTGCCTGGTCGGGCGGCATCAACAGCACCGCGCTGGGCAATGCCGCCGAATCGCGCGGCGCCAACAGCGTGGCGCTGGGTGCCGATTCGATCGCCGATCGCGACAACACCGTGTCGGTGGGCGGCGGTGGCAACACCCGCCAGATCACCAATGTGGCCGATGGCACGCAGGGCAATGATGCGGTCAACAAGAACCAGCTCGACGCCGTCGCCGCGGCAGCGGAAAAGACCCGCCGGCAGTTCCAGGCCAGTGGCAACGCCGACGGTGAAACCGGCGCGCTTGTGGAGGGCGATAACGCGCTGGCGGCCGGTGATGCGGCCAACGCGATCGGCAACGGTGCCACCGCGCTCGGCAGCGGTGCCAATGCGCTGGCCGCCAACGCCACCGCGGTGGGCATCGATGCGCTGGCCACCGGCAGCAACGCGGCTGCCCTGGGCAGCACGGCACAGGCCACCGGCGAGGACAGCCTGGCCCTGGGCAGCGGTGCCGGCGCCAGCGAGGTTGGTGCAAGCGCGGTGGGTGCGCGTGCACAGGCCAGCGGCGCCTACAGCACAGCCACAGGTACAGAAGCCAATGCCAGCGGCGGGCAGGCGCTCGCCAGCGGTTTCCGCAGCGCGGCATCGGCTGATGGCACCACCGCGGTGGGTGGCTACGCCGAAGCCAGCGGTCGCCTCGGCACCGCTCTGGGCTATGGCTCGGCGGCCAGCGCTGCCAACACCACTGCAGTCGGCTTCGGTGCCGCGGCGGCCGGTACCGGTGCCGTTGCCGTGGGTCAGTCCAGCGAAGCCAGTGGCGAGGAGAGCGTGGCCATCGGCGGCAGCACCTTCTTCGGCCTGATCCCGTCGCGTGCCAGTGGGACCGGTGCGGCGGCGTTCGGCGCCGGTGCATGGGCCACCGAGGACTACGCGACCGCGATTGGCTGGAACTCGTGGGCGGCAGGCAGCAGCGCCACCGCGCTGGGGGCCAACGCCACCGCCAATGGCAGCAACAGCGTCGCGCTCGGTGCTGGCTCCAAGGCTGATCGTGACAACACCGTAGCCGTCGGCAAGGCCGGCGGTGAGCGCCAGGTGACCCACGTCGCGGCGGGCACCGAAGCCACCGATGCGGTGAACAAGGGCCAGCTGGATGCGGTCGCCAGCGTCGCCGACAAGACCAGCCTGCAGTTCCAGGCCAGCGGCAATGCCGATGGCGAAGCCGGTGCACTGGTGGACGGCGACAACGCACTGGCTGCCGGCAATGCGGCCAATGCCATCGGCAACGGCGCCACCGCGCTGGGCAGCGGCGCCAATGCCATGGCCGCCAATGCCACTGCCGTGGGCTTCGATGCCTTGGCCACCGGCAACAATGCGGCGGCGCTCGGCAACGCGGCGCAGGCCGGAGGTGTCGACAGCGTAGCCGTGGGCAGTGGCGCCAGCGCCAGCGAACTCGGTTCCAGTGCCACCGGTGCCGGCGCACAGGCCAAGGGCGCCTACAGTACCGCCAGCGGTGCGCAGGCCACGGCCAGCGGCACCCAGTCGCAGGCCAGTGGTTTCCGCGCCAATGCCTCGGCCGATGGTGCGTCTGCGCTGGGCAGCTATGCCGAGGCCAGCGGTCGCCTGGGTACCGCGGCCGGCTACGGCAGCAAGGCAACCGGCGCCAATGCCACGGCGGTAGGTGTGAGTGCCACCGCCAGTGCCGCAGGCAGCGTTGCGCTGGGCGCGGGCTCGGTCGCCGACCGTGCCAACACTGTGTCGGTCGGCAGCGCGAGCAGTGATCGTCAGATCACCCGTGTCGCTGCCGGCACCGAGCGCACCGACGCGGTCAATCGTGGCCAGCTCGATGCGGTCGCGGCGACCGCCGATGGCACGGCCCGCTACGTCAAGGCCACCGGCGCAGGTACCGCCAGTGCCAACGGCAGCGATGCCGCCGCGATCGGTTCGGCAGCCACTGCCAGCGGCGCACGCAGCAATGCCCTGGGTGCCAATGCGATGGCCATCGGCAACGGTGCCCTTGCACTGGGCACCAGCGCCGGTGCATCGGGCGCGAACTCGGTGGCGCTGGGTGCCGGTTCGCGTGCACTCGATGCCAACGTGGTGTCGGTCGGCGGTGGCAATGGCACCGATGGTCCGGCCACGCGCCGCATCGTCAATGTGGCCGATGGCCGCATCGCCGCCGGCAGCAGCGATGCCATCACCGGTTCGCAGCTCAACGTCACCAACCAGCGGGTGGGCGCGGTGGAAACCCGCGTCGGTGATTTCGATTCGCGCATCGCCACTGTGGAAACCACGGCGGCCAGCGCAGTCAGCTATGACGACGCCGGCCGTGACCGCCTGACCCTGTCCGGCTTCCAGGGCACCACCATCGACAACGTCGGTGCCGGCAGCATCGCTGCGGGCAGTCGCCAGGCGATCAACGGCGGCCAGCTGTTCCAGTCGCTCAGTGATGCCGCCAGCTTCCTCGGCGGTGGTGCCAGCGTTGGCATGCAGGGTGTGTTCGTGGCGCCGAACTATGTGATCCAGGGCGCCACCTACAGCAACGTCGGCGATGCGCTCGGCGCGCTGGACCGCAAGGTCAGCGAGATCGACCGCCGCACCGCCGGTGGCACGCGTGCCGGGACTGCCAGCCTGCGCGCAATGAGTACCCCGCTGGATGACAGCCCGCTGGCCAGCGCCGCTGATGCACCTGCAACGGCCGACGCGGCACCGGCCGGCACCGCGCGCGTGCAGGGCACGCCGACCGCTGCCGCCGCCGGTGCCGGGATTCCGGTCGGCACCCCGGCGACGGGCTTCAATGCCGTCGCCATGGGCGACGGCGCGGTCGCCAGTGGCGCTTCGTCCACCGCCATCGGCCAGGGCGCCAATGCCACCGCGGCGAACGCGGTGGCACTGGGGCAGGGCTCGGTTGCCGATCGTGCCAACACGGTCTCGGTGGGCAGCGAAGGCAACGAGCGCCAGGTCACCAACGTGGCGGCCGGTACCACGGCCACCGATGCGGTCAACAAGGGCCAGCTCGACCGTGGCATGGCCACGGCCAACAGCTACACCGACAGCCGCGTCCAGGCCGTCGCCGACAGCTTCGATGTGTTCAAGGGCGAAATCGACGGACGCCTGCGCCACATGGATCGTCGCATCGACCGCCAGGGGGCGATGAGCGCGGCGATGCTCAACATGGCCACCAGTGCCGCCGGTATCCGCACCCAGAACCGGGTCGGCGTCGGCATTGGCTTCCAGGGCGGCGAGTCGGCGTTGTCGCTGGGCTACCAGCGTGCGATCAGCGATCGCGCCACGGTGACCTTCGGTGGTGCCTTCAGCAGTGACGACAGCTCCGTTGGCGTCGGTGCCGGCTTCGGCTGGTAAGCCACTCCATCGCGCCGGCGGCCACCCACGCCGGCGCAGCACCTGCAGTGAGGGCCTGGGGGGAGGTCACGGCAATCCCGGCTGGGCCGGCCGGGAGTCGTCAAGGAATGATGGCCGCAGTGTTGGTTCGATCCATGACCCAGAAGAGGAATTCGACGTGATCAAGAAGCAGAACCTTCGCATCAATGTGCTTGCCGCCGCCGTGCTGTCGATGACGGCTGTCGGTGCCGTCCACGCCGCTGGACTGCCGACCCGTGAACCGGTGCGCCAGGCCAGCACCGCCCAGCCGGGAACCGAGCGCATCATCGTCAAGTACCGGGCCGGTGCTGCTGCCGCCACTGACCGCTCGGCGAAGCTGTCCACCGTGCAGTCCGCACTGACCCGTGCCAGCCTCTCCGGCGGCACATCCCGCGCCAGCACGCTCGGCCCGCAGGTGGTCCGCAAGCTGTCTACCGGGGCGGACCTCATCCGTGTGCAGGGCCGCCTGGCCCCGGCCGAACTGCAGCGCGTACTGAAAGAGCTGAAGGCCGACCCGTCGGTGCAGTACGCCGAAGCCGACGTGAAGCTGCGCCGCACCGAACTGCGTGCCGGCAACGTACAGCCGGCGCTGGTGCCGAACGATCCCTTCTACCAGCAGAACCAGTGGCATCTGCACAATGCGGTCGGCGGCATCAACGCACCGGCGGCATGGGATGTCTCGCAGGGTGAGGGCATCGTGGTGGCGGTGATCGATACCGGCATCCTGCCGCAGCATCCGGACCTGGTCGGCAACCTGCTGGAGGGTTATGACTTCATCAGCGACGCGGAGACCTCGCGGCGCCCGACCAACGATCGCGTGCCGGGTGCGCAGGACTACGGTGATTGGGTCGAGAACGACAACGAGTGCTATGACGGCTCACTGGCCGAGGACAGTTCCTGGCACGGCACCCACGTCGCCGGCACCGTGGCCGAGCAGACCAACAACGGCGTCGGCATGGCCGGTGTCGCCTACAAGGCCAAGGTACTGCCGGTGCGCGTGCTCGGTAAGTGCGGTGGCTACCTGTCCGACATCGCCGATGCGGTGGTCTGGGCATCGGGTGGCTCGGTGGCCGGCATTCCGGCCAACACCAATCCGGCCGAGATCATCAACATGAGCCTGGGCGGCGGTGGCGCCTGCGCCAGCACCTACCAGGACGCGATCAACGGCGCGATCTCGCGCGGTACCACCGTGGTGGTGGCGGCCGGCAATGAAGCCGACAACGCGTCCAAGTACCAGCCGGCCAGCTGCGAAGGCGTGGTGACCGTGGGTGCCACCCGCATCACCGGTGGCATCACCTACTACTCCAACTACGGCACCCGCGTGGACCTGTCCGGTCCGGGTGGTGGTGGCAGTGTGGACGGCAACCCGGGCGGCTACATCTGGCAGACCGGCTCCAATGCGGCCACCACGCCGGAATCGGGCACGCCGGGCTACATGGGCATGGGCGGTACCTCGATGGCCTCGCCGCATGTGGCCGCCGTTGCCGCACTGGTGCAGAGCGCGCTGATCGCCAAGGGCAAGGATCCGTTGACCCCGGCCGCGATGCGTACCCTGTTGAAGGAAACCGCACGTCCGTTCCCGGTCACCATTCCGGCGGCGACCCCGATCGGTACCGGTATTCTCGATGCCAAGGCCGCGCTGGCCAAGGCACTGGAAGAACCGTGCACCGAGAACTGCGGGCCGGTGGCCACGCCGCTGACCAACAAGGCCGCCGTGGGTGGCCTGAACGGTGCCGCCGCCAGCAGCCGCCTGTACAGCTTCGAAGCCGTCGCCGGCAAGCAGCTCAGCGTGATCACCTACGGTGGCACCGGCAATGTCTCGGTCTACATCGCGCAGGGGCGTGAACCGAGCGCCAGCGACAACGACGCCAAGTCGACCCGTCCGGGCACGTCCGAGACGGTGCGGGTGAACAAGCCGGTGGCCGGTACCTACTACATCAAGGTAGTCGGCGAAGCAGCCTACAACGGCGTGAGCATCCTTGCCACGCAGTAAGCTGGAACTGTCGTAATTGAATGGCCGAAGCCCGTCATCCCGTGTGACGGGCTTCGTCTTTTTACGAAAGGTGGTGGAGGGGCGGCGGAAATCATGGCTTAACTGTTAAAGTCGAGCCGATTGACAGGAGAGTCATGTGAACGCGCTTGCTGCTACCGCCGCTGCCGACAACGCTGAAGGCCGCATCTTGGATGCGCTGCTGGCGCGCGGCCGGCTGAAGGAAGGCGATCTGGCACGTGCGCGGCCGCTGCACGCAGAGGCCGGCGGCAGCCTGCTGGGCCTGCTGGTGCGGCTGGGGCTGGTGTCCGAGCGTGACCAGGCACAGGCCAGCGCCGAAGTGCTGGGCCTGCCGCTGCTGGAAGGCAAGCAGCTGCCGGAAGCACCGCCACAAGGGCTGGCGGAAGGCCTGCCGTTGTCACTGCGCTTCCTCAAGCAGTTCCACGTCTGCCCGCTGGCCCTGGATGAACAGGGCGTACGGCTGTGGCTGGCCGACGCCCACGATCCCTACCCGCAGCAGGCGGTGCAGCTGGCACTGGGCGTGCCGGTGACGCCGGTGCTGGGCATGCGTGCGGAGATCGATGACCTGGTCGAGCGCTGGTTCGGCCAGGGCCGCAGCGCGATGGGCGCGATCGTCGAAACCGCCGATGGCGAGGGCGGTGCGGTCGATGACATCGAGCACCTGCGCGACCTCGCCTCGGAAGCGCCGGTGATCCGCCTGGTCAACCTGGTGATCCAGCGTGCGGTGGAGCTGCGCGCTTCGGACATCCATGTCGAACCGTTCGAGAGCCGGCTGAAGGTGCGCTACCGCGTCGACGGTGTACTGGTGGAGGGCGAAAGCCCGCCGGCCAACCTCACCGCGGCGGTGATCAGCCGCATCAAGATCATGGCCCGGCTCAACATCGCCGAGCGCCGCCTGCCGCAGGACGGTCGCATCATGCTGCGCGTGCAGGGCAAGGAGCTGGACCTGCGCGTGAGCACGGTACCGACCGCGCACGGCGAAAGCGTGGTGATGCGATTGCTGGACCGCGAAACGGTGGTGTTCGATTTCCACCGCCTCGGCTTCACCGATGCGTTCCTGCCGCAGTTCCGCAAGGTGCTGGAGCAGCCGCACGGCATCCTGCTGGTGACCGGTCCCACCGGCTCGGGCAAGACCACCACGCTGTACACCGCGCTGAGCCAGCTCAATACCGCCGACGTCAAGATCATCACCGTTGAAGACCCGGTCGAATACCAGATCGAGGGCATCAACCAGATCCAGGCCAAGCCGCAGATCGGCCTGGACTTCGCCAACGCCCTGCGCAGCATCGTGCGCCAGGATCCGGACATCATCATGATCGGCGAAATGCGCGACCTGGAAACCGCGCGCATTGCGATCCAGTCGGCGTTGACCGGCCACCTGGTGCTGTCCACCCTGCATACCAACAACGCAGCGGGTGGCATCACCCGCCTGCTCGACATGGGCGTGGAAGACTACCTGCTCACGTCCACCATCAACGGCATCCTCGCCCAGCGCCTGGTGCGCCGGCTGGAACCGACCCACGCCGAGCGCTATGAGGCCTCGCCGGAGGAAATCGAACGCTTCGAGCTGCGCCGCCTGCAGCCGGAAGGGCCGATCCACCTGTATCGCCCGAAGCCCTCCGCGCTGGCGCCGACCGGTTATCTCGGCCGCACCACCATCATGGAATTCCTGGTGATGAACGATGCGCTGCGGCGCGCGGTGATGCGCCGCGATGGCATGGGCGAGATCGAACGCATCGCCCGCGAAGCGGGCATGCGCACGATGTACGAAGATGGCCTGTCCAAGGCCCTCAGTGGCCAGACGACCATCGAGGAAGTCCTGCGTGTCACCGAGGAAAGCTGATGCGCGCAGGACGCCGGGGCTGACATGCCGACCTACCGTTACAAGGCACTGAATCCGCACGGCGAGATCTTCGACGGGCAGATGGAAGCGGCCAGCGAGGCCGAACTGGTCGCGCGCCTGCAGGACCAGGGTCATCTGCCGATGGAAACGCAGCTGGCCGATGGCGGTGCGATCGGCGGCAGTACCTGGCGCAACCTGTTCCGCCAACGGCCGCTGCAGGGCGCGGCATTGCTGCAGTTCACCCAGCAGCTGGCGACACTGCTTGGTGCAGGCCAGCCGCTGGATCGCGCGCTGTCAATCCTGCTCGGCCTGCCGGAAGACGAACGCTCGCGCCGTGCGATCACCGACATCCGCGATGTGGTGCGCGGTGGTGCGCCGCTGTCGACCGCACTGGAGCGCCAGCATGGGTTGTTCTCGCGCCTGTACGTGAACATGGTGCGTGCCGGTGAGGCCGGCGGCAGCCTGCACGAAACCCTGCAGCGCCTGGCCGACTACCTCGAACGCAGCCGGGCCCTGCAGGGCAAGGTGATCAACGCGCTGGTGTACCCGGCCATCCTGCTGGTGGTGGTGGGCGGTGCGCTGCTGTTCCTGCTCGGCTACGTGGTGCCGCAGTTCGCGCAGATGTACGAGAGCCTGGATGTGGCGCTGCCGTGGTTCACCAACGCGGTATTGCAGCTGGGCCTGTTCGTGCGTGACTGGTGGGTGTTGCTGCTGGTGGTGCCGGCAGTACTTGCGCTGTTCTTCGAACGCAAGGCACGGCAACCGGCCTTCCGGCTGGCGCTGGATGGCTGGCTGCTGCAGCGTCGCAGCATCGGCCGCCTGCTGGGTGAACTGGAAACCGCGCGGCTGGCCCGCACGCTGGGCACCCTGCTGCGCAATGGGGTGCCGCTGCTGGGTGCCCTGGGCATCGCCCGCAACGTACTGGGCAACCGCGCGCTGGCCGCCGATGTGGAAGCCGCCGCGGATGAAGTGAAGAACGGTACCGGCCTGTCGCTGGCGCTGTCGCGCGGCAAGCGTTTCCCGCGCCTGGCGCTGCAGATGATCCAGGTCGGTGAGGAATCCGGTGCACTCGATACCATGCTGCTGAAAGCGGCCGATACTTTCGAACAGGACAGCGCCCGGCGCATCGACCGCCTGCTGGCGGCGATGGTGCCGGCGATCACCCTCGTACTGGCCTCGGTGGTCGGCGCGGTGATCGTCGCCGTGCTGGTGCCGCTGTACGACCTGACCAATGCCATCGGTTGACGATGGATCCCTACGCAACCCCGACACTCCGCAACTGAAAGGACCGACCATGATTGCTTCCCGTCGACCGATCCGCCTTTCCTTCACCGCCGCGCGCAACCAGTCGGGCATGAGCCTGCTGGAGATCATCATCGTCATCGTGCTGATCGGCGCAGTGCTGACCCTGGTCGCCAGCCGCGTGCTGGGTGGCGCCGACCGCGGCAAGGCCAACATCGCCAAGGCACAGGTGCAGACCGTCGCATCCAAGGTCGACAACTACCAGATCGATACCGGCAAGCTGCCCGGCTCGCTCAATGATCTGGTGACTGCACCGGCTGGCGTCGGTGGCTGGTTGGGCCCGTATGCCAAGCCGGCCGATCTGAACGATCCGTGGGGCCATGCGCTGGAATACCGCACGCCGGGCGAAGGCCAGCCGTATGAGCTGATCAGCCTGGGCAAGGACGGCAAGGCCGGCGGCAGCAGCGTCGACGCTGACATCCGCTACCAGCCGTAACCGGGCATGTCGCATTTCCTGCCGCGCCGGTTGCCACGCCCGCGCCTGCCCGGCAGGCGCGCAGCGGGCCTGTCGCTGCTGGAAATGCTGCTGGTGATCGCGCTGATCGCCGCGATCGGCCTGATCACCGCTGCCGGCCTGTCGCGCGGTTTCGCCGGCATGCAGCTGCGCAGCGCCGGCAAGGACATCGCCAACCAGCTGCGCGTGGTGCGCGCGCAGGCGATCGCCCGGGGCGAACCGCAGCGCTTTGTCATCGAGCCGGCCAAGCGGCGCTGGGAAGGCGCCAACCAGCGCCACGGCGACGTGCCGGCACAGCTGCAGGTGCAGTTCGAAGGCGCCGCGCAGCTGGCCACCGCGCCAGGGCAGGGCGTGATCGAGTTCCATCCCGACGGCGGCTCCAGCGGCGGTCGCATCCGGCTGCAGCGTGATGATGCCGAATGGCGCATCGACGTGGGCTGGCTGACCGGTGAGGTCCGCTCCGGCCCCTGGCGGGCGCAATGAAGCGGCGCGCCCGCGGCTTCACCCTGCTGGAAGTGATCATCGCCTTTGCCCTGCTCGGGCTGGCGCTGACCCTGCTGCTGGGCAGCCTGTCAGGCGGCGCCAGGCAGGTGCGTGAGGCCGAACTGCGCACGCGCGCAATACTGCATGCGCAGTCGTTGCTGGCCGAAACCGGCGTCGCCACGCCGCTGCAGGTGGGCAGCCAGCAGGGCGACTGGGAGCAGGGACGCTACCACTGGGAACTGCAGGTGCAGCCGTGGGTGGAGCCACGTGCAGGCAGCGTCGTGCAGACACAGTCAGCCGGTGCCCCCTGGCTGGCCGAACTGCAGCTGCAGGTGCGTTGGGGTGACAGCGAACGCGAGCAGCTGCGCTGGCGCAGCCTGCGCCTGCTGCCGCCGGACCTGGAGCGTGCGCGATGACGCGCCGTGCTGCAGGTTTCACGCTGGTTGAAGTGATGCTGGCCACGGTGCTGTTGGCCGGTGGCCTGGCGCTGGCGTTCGCCAGCGTGCGCTCGGCGATGGCGGTCAGCCAGCGTGGCGAGCAGATTGCGGTCGAGAGTGAGCGCATGCGCGCGGTGCAGGCCCTGTTGCGGCGGCAGCTGGCCGGTGCGCTGCGCACGCCGCTGGAAGTCCCCGATCCCACCCGCGAACCGATCTTCTTCCAGGGCGAAGAACAGCGCATGATGTTCGCCGCTGATCTCCCGGGTTACCTCGGCCGTGGCGGAGCCTACCTGCACGCGCTGCAGGTGGACGGCCGCGATGGCCAGCAGCGCCTGCTGCTGGACCTGGTGCTGCTGCAGGAAGGCGAGCGCATCGCCGAAAATCCGCCGCGCCCACCGGAAGTGCTGGTGGAGAACCTGAAGTCGGTGCAGCTGCGCTATCGCGGCATCGATGCCAGTACCGGCCAGATGAGCGACTGGATGCCGCGCTGGGACGATACCCGTCGCCTGCCGATGCTGGTGGAGATCCAGATCGTGCCCGCCAAGGGGGCGCCCTGGCCCACGCTGGTGGTGGCACCGCGCGCTGGCGGCAGCGGAGGCGCGCGATGAACCGGCAACACGGTGCGGCACTGGTCCTGGTGCTGTGGTTGATCGCATTGATGACCGCGCTGGTCGGTGCGTTCGCGCTGAGCGCACGGGTCGAGCATCTGCAGCAGCGGGTGCTGGATGACGACGCACGCGGCCAGGAACGGGCGCGCGCCGGCCTGGAGTACGCGCTGCTGCGGCTGTCCGCCGATCCGCTGCGGGCGCCCTGGCGTGCCGATGGCCGCACCTACCGCTGGCAGTTCGATGACGCCAGCATCGAGATCAAGGTGCTGGACGAGAACGGCAAAATCAACCTGAACCTGGCCGACGTGACCCTGCTGACCGCGTTCCTCAAGGCGCTCGGCGAAGACGAAGGGGCGGCCCGGCAGATGGCCGGCGCCATTGTCGACTGGCGTGATGAAGACAGCCTGCTGCAGCCGGGTGGTGGCGCCGAAGCGCCGGACTATGCGGCGGCCGGGTTGCCGTATGGCCCGCGCAACAAGCGTTTCGAGACGCTCGGCGAACTGCAGCGGGTACTGGGGATGCGCGGTCCGCTGTACAAGGCCATGCTGCCGCACCTGACCCTGTACAGCCGCCAGGCGCGCCCGGATCCCCAGTTCGCCAGCGCGCCGGTGCTGACCGCACTGGGCCTGGATGCGGATACCGTGCTGGCGCAGCGCGCGCAGCAGGAGCGTGACGCAGATACCGCTGGCGGTGCGACAACGCTTGCCAGCAGCAGCGGCACCTATAGTATCGAGTCTCGTGCAACCGATGGCAGTGGACGCCGGTCGGTGTTGCAGGCAGTGGTACGCAATGGCTCGGGCGGGGTTCCCGGGCGGTCCTACACAGTGCTTCGCTGGGAGCAGGGAATGACAGCAAGATGACGGCATGGCAGGACAGTGTGCGGCAGGTGCAGGGCCGGATCGGCCCTGGCGCCGGCCGTTTCCTGCGCTGGTGGCGGCAATCGCTGCTGGCCTGGGTGCCGGCGCGTTGGCAGTGGGCACTGGGCTGGGCACAGGCGCGCCTGCTGCTGCAGCGCCAGGGTGACCAGCTGCATGTCTGGCGAGAGGCCGGTGAGCGCCGCGAAGCGGTGGCCAGCGTGCCGTGGCCGCTGTCGCCGGCCGAACTGGACCGCGTGCTGGAACCGCGACTGCGCAGCCTGCCGAGGGCGTGGCTGCTGCCGGCCAGCGAAGTACTGCGTCGTCATCTGCGCCTGCCTGCGGCTGCAGCCGACCGCCTGCGCGCCGTGGTCGGTTTCGAGATCGACCGCCAGACGCCGTTCGAATCCAGCCAGGTCAGCTATGACGTGCGTGAACTCGGGAGCGCGGCCGAAGGCCAGCTGCAGGTCGAACTGGTTGCCTGGCCATTGCGCCAGCTTGAAGCGTGGAGCGCCAGCGTGGGCGAGTGGGCCGATGAACTGGCCGGTGTCGATGCCATCGACGCCCACGGTGACCCGCTGCAGGTGAATCTGTTGCCGCCGGGGCAGCGCCAGCTGCGGGTGGATCCGACGCGGCGCTGGAATGTGCTGCTGGCCGTGGCCGCGCTGGTGATGCTGGTGCTGGCGGCCCTGCAGCTGCTCGACAACCGCCGTGCCGCCGCCGATGAGCTGCGTGCGCAGGTTGAACGCAGTGCGCGCAGTGCGCGTGGTGTCGCCAGCGAACGCGCGCAGCTGCAGGCACTGATCGATGGTGCCGCATTCCTGGAAAAGCAGCGCAGCCAGCGCGCCGGAACGGTGGAAATCTGGAATGAACTGACCCGGCGCCTGCCGGAGGGCACCTACCTGGAAAAGCTGGCCATCGAGAACAACAACCTGCAGCTGATCGGCCTGAGCCGCGAGGCCTCGCAGCTGGTGCAGCTGCTGCAGGATGCGCCGCAGTGGCGCAAGGTCAATCTGACCGGCGTACTGCAGGCCGATGGCGCCGCCAGTGGCCGTGACCGCTTCACCATGACCGCCGAACTGCAGCCGTTGCCGGCTGCGGCCCCGACCCGGGAGGCGGCCGATGCCGATGCCAAGCGCACGCCGTGACCGCTGGCTGGCACTGGCGCTGCTGCTGGCAGTGCTGGGCCTGGCCTACCTGCTGCTGGTGCACCCTTGGTTCACCCAGCCGCTGCGCGAAATCGATGCCGACGTGGCCGCCCTGCGCGAGCGCGAACAGCGCGTGCAGGCGCAGCTGCAGCAGCAGCCGCAGATCGAACAACGCCTGCGCGCCACCCGCGAGGCACTGCAGCAGCGGCCGGGCTTCCTGCGTGAAGCCACCGCCGAAGCTGCAGCCGCTGCGCTCGGCGCGAAGCTGCAGGATGCGGTGGCGATGGCCAGCCCGGGCAACCGCAGCTGCACCATCAGCAACCGCACGCCACTGACCGACAACCGTCGTGACGCCGAGTTCGTGCGCGTTGCCATGCAGGTGCGCCTGCGTTGCGGTGTGGCCGAACTGGCCACGGTGCTGCACAGCCTGGAAACCGGCAGCCCTCGCCTGTTCGTCGACAACCTCAACCTGATCGCGCAGCGCTTCCAGCAGTCGCCGAATGAATCCGGGCTGGGCCTGGACGTGTCGTTCGAACTGGCCGGCTACCTGCTGCCCGGTGCCGCTGCCGATGGCGCTGCGCCGGCACCTGCAGCCGAGCCGGGCGCGGCGCCGCAACCGCCTTCGGCTGCACCGGCACCCTCACCGGCTGTGCCGGAAGAGGGGCAGGAGGTGGCCGATGAAGCTTGAGCAGATCAGCCTGCGCACCGGTTTCCTTCTGGCACTGGCCGGCTGGGCGGCAGCGGTCTGGCTGGCCACCGGCTTCGGCCTGGGCAGCCAGCTGCCAGGTGCCGATGGCGATGCCGATGCAGTGCCTTCGTTGCCGGTGCTGCCGCCGTTGGCCGCAGAACGCATGGCCAGCGCCGACAGCTACAGTGCCATCGGCGAGCGACCGCTGTTCGCCGAGGACCGCAGGCCGAAGCCCTACCTGCTCGGTGGCAGCGAGCCTGCCGCCAGCGCCGCGCTGCGCCTGACCGGCGTGCTGCTGACCGGCGACTTCGGCATGGCCACCTTCACCACCGAACAGAACCGTTCGTTGCGCCTGCGCCTCAACGGTGAAGCCGTCGACGGCTGGCAGCTGGTGGCACTGCAGCCGCGCCAGGCCACCGTGATCGGCCCCGGTGGCAACCAGGTGCTGGAACTGGCGGTCTTCAACGGCCAGGGCGGTGAGCCGCCGACCGTGCTGCGCGGCGCCAACGGTGCGCCGCCGGCAGGTGCGATCGTTGTGCCGCCCCCGGCAGGTGCTCCGCCGACACCGCCGCCGGCTGCGGCAACCCCATCGCCGTCGCCTGCTGCCAGTACGCCCGCGCCCTCGGCTGCGGCGGCCGCCACACCGCCTGCCACCAACAACGGCCCCAGCGAAGCGCAGATGCAGGCCATCCGCGAACGCATCCAGGCCCGTCGCCGCCAGCTGCAGCAACAACAACAGCAGCAACAACCGTCGCCGCCCCCGGGCGATGGCACCAACCGATAGAGTGAATGCATGAGCCTGCGTTTCCTTCCCTGGTCCTTTGCCCTCGCGCTGCTGGTCGGCTGCAGCACCGTGTCCGCGCCGCACGTGCAGCGCAAGGGCAATCTGTCGCCCACTGCCGAGGCCGGCCAGGCGGCCAATGTCGCCGCGGATGCTGCCCGTGACGCCCAGGGCGCTCCGCAGGCAGTGATCCGCCGTGGCACCGGCACCATGATCAACCGCGAAGCAGCACGCGCACCGGCACCGGCACTGCATGGCGCCAGCACCGGTGAAGCAACCTTCAATTTCGAAGGCGAATCGGTGCATGCGGTGGTCAAGGCCATCCTCGGTGACATGCTGGGCCAGAACTACGTGATCGCACCGGGGGTGCAGGGCACGGTCACCCTGGCCACGCCCAAGCCGGTGTCGCCGGCGCAGGCGTTGAACCTGCTGGAGATGGTGCTGGGCTGGAACAACGCACGCATGGTCTACAGCGGTGGCCGCTACAACATCGTCGCCGCGGACCAGGCGCTGGCCGGTACGGTCGCGCCGAGCACGGCGCCCGCTGCCAGTGCGCGAGGCTTCGAGGTACGGGTCATCCCGCTGCAGTTCATCTCCGCCACCGAAATGAAGAAGGTACTGGAGCCATATGCGCGGCCCAATGCCATCGTCAACGTCGACAGCGGCCGCAACGTGATCACCCTGGGTGGTACCCGCGCCGAGCTGGAAAACTACATGCGCACCGTCGAGATCTTCGACGTCGACTGGCTGTCGGGCATGTCGGTGGGCGTGTTCCCGATCCAGTCGGGCAAGGCCGAACAGGTGGCTGCCGACCTGGAGAAAGTGTTCGGCGAGGAGAGCAAGACGCCCAGCGCCGGCATGTTCCGCTTCCTGCCCCTGGAAAACGCCAACGCGGTGCTGGTGATCACCCCGCAGGTGCGCTACCTGGACCAGATCCAGCAGTGGCTGGACCGCATTGATACGGCCGGTGGCAGTGCCCGCCTGTTCTCCTACGAGCTGCGCTACATCAAGGCGCGTGACCTGGCCGAACGGCTCAGTGAAGCCTTCGCCAGCAGCGGCAACCGTGGCGGTTCCAGCCCGGCCTCGCTGGCCCCGGGTGCGATGCCGTCGCAGCTGGGCAGCGACGGCGACCGTGGCATGGACAGCAACAACAACAGCAGTTTCGGCTCGACCCCGGGCAGCGGTTCCAGTGGTGCCGGCAACGGCAGCATGAACCTGCCGCAGCGCCAGTCCGGCAACGTCAGCGTCAGCCTGGAAGTGGAGGGCGATCGCGTGGGCGTGTCGGCGGTGGAGGAAACCAATACCCTGCTAGTGCGCTCGACCCCGCAGGCCTGGCGCTCGATCCGCGAGGTGATCGAGAAGCTGGACGTGATGCCGCTGCAGGTGCACATCGAAGCGCAGGTGGCCGAAGTCTCGCTGGACGGTGACCTGAAGTACGGCGTGAACTGGTTCTTCGACAACGCCGTGGCCGGGCGCGCACTGACGGGAGCCCTGGGCGGCGTGACCCTGCCGGCAGCAGCGGGTGGCTCCTGGAGCAGCTTCGCCGGTGCCGCGACCGGTGGCGAAGGCCTGGGCTGGGCGTTCACCGGTCACAATGGTGCGGCGGTGGTGAGCGCGCTGGACAAGGTCACCGATGTACGCCTGCTGCAGACCCCCTCGGTGTTCGTGCGCAACAACGCCGAGGCCACGCTCAACGTGGGCGACAAGGTGCCGATCAACACGACTACGGTGAACACCGGCATCGGCACCAGCAGCTACAGCTCGGTGCAGTACATCGACACCGGCGTGATCCTGAAGGTGCGCCCGCGCGTGACCCGCGACGGCACGGTGTTTCTCGACATCGTGCAGGAAGTGAGCAGCGCCTCGAACGTGCCTGACAACTGCAATCCGACCGAGCGTAACTGCAACCCGAGAATTTCCACCAAGAAGCTCTCGACCGAAGCAGCGGTGCAGAGCGGCGACACCATCATGCTGGCCGGCCTGATCACCGATTCGGCCACTGATGGCAGCAGCGGCATTCCCGGCCTGAGCCGGATTCCGGTGGTGGGCGCGCTGTTCGGGCAGAAGAGCCGCACCAGCCGTCGTTCGGAGGTGATCGTGCTGCTGACCCCGAGCATCGTGCGCAACAGCCAGGAAGCACGCAATCTGACCGACGAGTACAGCCAGCGCTTCCGCGCGATGGAACCGCTGAACCAGCCGCGCGCAAAGAAGTAAGGGGGTTGCGGCAGGGCTGCGCCCTGCACCCGCAGAGGCTGAAGCTGGAGCAACGGCAACAGCAACAGCAACAGCAACAGCAACAGCGGGTTTACTGAGGGATGGCGGGGCACTGTGGGTTTGCGGGGACGCCGTAAACCCGTCCATGGGGGCTTGGTCGCCGCATCCATGCGGCTCACACCCCGCAAACCCACAGTGCCCCGCCTTCGACAGTTTCCTGCTGCTGTTGGTAGGTGTCGACCTTGGTCGACACGATCCACGCCATGCGTGGATGACTCTCCATCGAAATCGAATATTTCGATATCTGTGAGATCTGAGCCGAGCATGGCTCGGCTCTACAGAAGAGCAGGCAGGTCGCGGAAATCTGTCGAAGGCGGGGTGGGTCCGGTTGCGGGGGCGTGAGCCGCATGGATGCGGCGACCGAGCTTACATGGACGTACTTGCAGCGTCCCCCGCAACCGGACCCACCCCGCCAACCCCCAGGAACCCAGCTTTTGCTTCGGCTGTTGCTGTTGCCCTGGCCTGAGGCGGGTGCCGGGTGCAACCCGGCCGATACCCTCCCAGTGCTAGTCTGTGGCTACCGACAACCACGGAGGCGGGATGGGGGCGATCGTGTTGTTGCCGCTGTGCGTGGACGATGCCGCGCTCGACCGCTGCCTGGCCGCACTGGATGCGGGCACCGCGCCGGGGACCGCGGTCTGGCTGGCCGACGACGCGCAGACCGGGCCGCGTGCGCAGGCGGTGGTGGAACACTGGTTGGCGCACACGCCACTGCAGGCCGAGTACACCCGGCGTGCACGGCCACTGGGTGAAGTCGCCCACCTGGACGAGATGCTGCGCGCCTGCGATGGCATGGACGTGGCGGTGCTGGCACCGGACAGCGTGCCCGCACCGGGCTGGCTGCAGCAGCTGCAGGACGCCTTCGCCCGCGATGCCGCCATCGCGACCGCAACCCCATGGTGCAATGCCGGCGAAACCGCTGCGTGGCCCCGGCTGGGCGAGATCAATCCGGAACCCGACGATGCCGCGCTGCTGGCGCAGACCTGTGCCGGCCTGCCAGCGCTGCACCCGGAGCTGCCGTCGGCGGTCACCCACGCGGTGCTGGTGCGGGGCAACGCGCGTCGGCGTGCCGGGGGCCTGGACGTGGACAGCTATGCCGGCTGGAACGCGGCGCTGGTGGACCTGAGCCTGCGCATGGCCGGCCTGGGATGGCGCAACGTGTTGTGCGAGACCGCCTTCATCAGCCGGGCAGGGGAGGCGGTCAGCCGCGATGGCGATCTCGAGGCCCTGGCCGCGCGCTGGCCGGGCTGGGTGCCTCGGCTGGCTGACTTCCTGATGCACGATCCACTGCACGGGCTGCGCGCCGATCTGCAGCAGCGCATGCGGCAGGCGATAATGCCGAAGGAACAGGGGGACCTGTTCGTCCCGTCTTCCGCGCCGGAGCCTCCTGCTTGAATGTTGCCATTGCCGCCATCGTCGTCACCTACCAGAGCGGCAGCACCATCGATGCCTGCCTCTCGCGCCTGCGCCAGGCGCAGGACGTGGCCGAGATCCGGGTGATCGACAATGGCTCGATGGATGGCACGCTGGATATCGTGCAGCGCCATGCCAGCCACGACCCGCGCGTGCGTTTCGTCGGCAATCCGGACAATCCCGGCTTTGCCGCCGCCAACAACCAGGGCGTGGCCGATTCGCACAGCCCATGGCTGGCCTTCATCAACCCGGACCTGATGGTTGAACCGGAAACACTGGCCGCACTGCGCGCCCGTGCCGAAGCGCTGGGCGACTGCCTGCTCGGCGTCGAACAGGTCGACGAGCAGGGCCATGCCGACGAGGCCGTGCGCCGCCGCGATCCGGACTTCCTGATGATGCTGCGCTCGCCAGGCAAGGGCTCGAAGCTGGCGGTGCCGCGTGACCCGCAGCAGGTGCTGCAGCGGGTGCCGGCGTTGTCTGGCGCGCTGCTGATGATGCCGCGTGCATTGTTCGACTGCATCGGAGGCTGGGACGCGGGCTATCGTCTGCACGCCGAAGACCTGGACCTGTGCCGGCGCGCGCGCGAAGCCGGGGCGGTGGTGGCGATCGCCAATGACCTGCAGGTCACCCACGTTCGTGGCGTCTCCAGCCGCTCGCGGCCGTTCTTCGTTGAATGGCACAAGCACAAGGGCCTGTGGCGCTATTTCCAGAAGTTCGAGGCCAGGCAGCGTTCGCTGCCGGTACGGGTGGCGGTGTGGGGCGCGATCTGGGCGCACGCCCTGATGCTGGTGCCGCGCCTGCTGCGCAGGTCTTTGTAGAGCCGAGCCCACGCTCGGCTCAGGCAACAATCCGGCCGGGCGTGGGCCCGGCTCTACGGAAGGCGGGCGCGCCCACGGTTCACTCCGCCGGGCGCATAATCCACCCCATGCCTATCATCCAGTCCCTGCTCGACACCGATCTGTACAAGTTCACCATGATGCAGGCGGTGCTCCACCAGCACCCCGGTGCCCAGGTGCAGTACCGGTTCAAGTGCCGCACGCCCGGCGTCGACCTGGCCCACTACATCGACCAGATCGACGAAGAGATCGACCACCTGTGCAGCCTGCGCTTCAGCGACGCGGAGCTGGACTACATGCGTGGCCTGCGCTTCGTGAAGCCGGATTTCGCCGATTTCCTCGGCCTGTTCCACCTCGACCGCAAGTACATCCAGCTACGCGCGTCGAAGACCGTGCCCGGTGAGATCGAACTGGACATCACCGGCCCGTGGCTGCACACCATCCTGTTCGAAGTGCCGCTGCTGGCGATCATCAACGAAGTCTGGTTCCGCAACACCACCACCGCCGACTTCGCCGAGGGTGAGCGCCGCCTGCAGGCCAAGGCCGCGCTGCTGCGCGATACCCCTGGTTTCGAGCAGTGCCGCATTGCCGACTACGGCAGCCGCCGCCGCTACTCGCGTGACTGGCACGCCCGTCTGCTGCCGCTGCTGCGCGACGCGCTCGGCCCGCAGCTGGTCGGCACCAGCAACGTGCACTTCGCCCGCCTGTACGGCATGACCCCGCACGGCACCATGGCCCATGAGTATCTGCAGGCCTTCCAGGCGCTGGGCCCGCGCCTGCGCGATTCGCAGGTGGCGGCACTGGAATCGTGGGCACGCGAGTATCGCGGCGATCTGGGCATCGCGCTGTCCGACGTGGTCGGCCTGGATGCGTTCCTGCGCGACTTCGATATGTACTTCTGCAAGCTGTTCGACGGTGTCCGCCACGATTCGGGCGATCCGTTCGACTGGGGCGACCGCATGCTGGCGCACTTCCAGCAGCGCCGGGTGGATGCACGCAGCAAGGTGCTGGTGTTCAGCGATGGGCTCGACATCGCCAAGGTGATGCGCCTGTACGACTACTTCCGTGGTCGCTGCCAGGTCGCCTTCGGCGTCGGCACCCACCTGACCAATGATCTGGGGCCAACGCCGCTCAACATCGTCATCAAGATGGTCCGCTGCAACGGCCAGCCGGTGGCCAAGCTCAGCGATTCGCCGGGCAAGAGCATGTGCGACGACCCGGGCTACCTGGCCTATCTGCGCCAGGTCTTCGAGCTGCCGCCGGCGTAAACGCGTCGGCTTGCAGCACGCCGGCTTACAGGTAGTCGACCACCACCAGGTAGGCGCCCTGCAGCGGCTGCTGCTTCGAAGCCTGCACGCTGTAACGCTCGGAGAAGGCGATATCGCCGGCGCGCATCGCGCTGGCCGACACCGACAGCTTCTGGCCCTGGCGCTTGCCGTCGCGCAGCGTGGCGGCCTGGCCATCGGCAAGGGCCGTCACGGCAACCGTCGAGCCCTTGGCCGACGGCGGGCAGGCGGCCAGGCTCAGCTCACCCTGGGACAGGGCCGTCGTGCAGCCCGGCTCGGCGATGCGGCCGCTGAAACGGATGCTGCCGCTGCTGGCCTGGGCCAGTGCGCTGACGGACATCAGGGCCACGCACAGCAGAATGGAGTTCCTCATGACACGTTCTCTGGTTCGGTGTGTCCTAGTTAGCGACAGGTTCGATCCGTCTTTAATAGGACAAATCCGAATCTGCTAGGGCCATCACCAAGAAAGAGTGATGCGCATCAAATAAGGCGATTTCCACTTGAAAAAAGCCTGTTTCCGCGCATGCCGAACGCGTTACCAGGAGCGTCATGCAGGGTCGTTTGTGACCTGATCCGGCCACCGTCACCTTCCCCGCGCTCCCTGAATCTCAATTTCGCCTATCACGTCACATTTAAAGCGTCAATGAATTGGCGTTCAGAAAAATAATGAGACTTTCATCACAGTTGTGCCTATACTTGCGTCACGGATTCAGGGGAAGGTATGTCCGAGTCCGGCCACAGGTGAGACGCAAGGATGGGTCTTGATAGCCCGGCAGTGCTCCTTGCTTCCTCCTCTACTTCTCATCTCTTCAGTAGGGTTAGGTAAAAGCGAATGCACAAGATCAATATCATCGCCGCTCTGATGCTGGCCGCCGCTCCGCTGGCCGCCAACGCCGCCGACGGCACCATCACCTTCAACGGCAAGGTGACCGACAAGACCTGCACCATCTCGACCCCGGGCGGCAAGGACTTCGCCGTCAACCTGCCGACCGTGTCCAAGAACACCCTGGCCACCGCCGGTGCCGTTGCGGGCCGTACCCCGTTCGCCATCAACCTGAGCAAGTGCAGCGCCGGCAACGTCGCCACCTACTTCGAGCCGGGTTCCACCGTTGACTTCAACAGCGGCCGCCTGGTCAACCAGGCTTCGGCCAACGCTGCCACCAACGTGCAGCTGCAGCTGCTGGGCTCGAACAACACGTTCCTGCCGATCAAGGCGGCTGGCACCGGCCTGGCCCAGGACAACTCGCAGTGGGTGACCGTGGCCGGCGACGGCACCGCCAACCTGAATTACTACGCTGAGTACTACGCCACTGCCGCCGCCACCCCGGGCGACGTCACCAGCAGCGTCAAGTACACGATCATCTACAACTGATCGTAGTCGTACCCGCACTGGCCGGCGTACGCGCCGGCCAGTGCATCGCGGCCCCAGGCCACATACCTCGAGCGTAGTACTTCCGATGAAAGCAATCTTTCCCCGGGCGCTGCTGCTGGCAGCGTTCACGCTGCCCTTCTGCCAGAACGCTCTGGCCGGCGTGGTGGTCAATGGCACGCGAGTGATCTATCCGGCGCAGGCGCGCGAAGTCACCGTGCAGGTCGACAACGTGGGCGATTCGCCGGCGCTGGTGCAGGCCTGGATCGACAGCGGCGACGCCAACCAGACCGCCGATACCAGCGATGCCCCGTTCGTGCTGACGCCGCCGATCGCGCGCGTCGAACCCGGCCGCAGCCAGGCGCTTCGCCTGATCTTCTCCGGCGCGCAGCTGCCGACCGACCGTGAGTCGGTGTTCTGGCTCAACGTGCTGGATGTTCCGCCGTCCCCGGACAACGCCGACAGCGGCGAACAGAATTACCTGCAGGTCGCGTTCCGTTCGCGCCTGAAGCTTTTCTACCGGCCGCAGGGCCTGAAGGGCGTCGCCAACGACGCGCCGGCAGCGCTGCGCTGGACCCGCACCGGCGACCGCCTGCGGGTGGAAAACCCGAGCCCCTTCCACGTCACTCTGGCCGAAGTACATGCCGTGACCGGCAGCAGTGAAAAGGCCGTCGAGGACAAGGGCGCGATGGTCGCGCCGAAGCAGAGCCTGGAGTTCGCCGCACCGGCGGGCACCGACCAGGTCCGCTTCATCACCATCAACGACTACGGCGGCCGGGTGGAACACACCATCCGCCTCGGCAGCACCGGGGGCTGAACGCGCCGCGCTGGCCCCTGGCCTGCGCATCCCGCCACCGCCGCTGTGCGGCGAATTGAAGGAATGTCAGTGTGATCGGAAACAGATTGACATTGTCGATCCATCAGGCGCTTTGCCTGCTGGTTGCTGGCGTGGCCTGCCCAGGATGGGCGCTGGCTGCCCCGGCCAATCTCGGCGAACAGGCGCTGATGGCGCAGAGTGGTGCGGCCAATGCGCGCGCACCGGAGTCGGCCCAGTTCAATTCCAGCTTCCTGTCTGGCCAGGCCAAGCAGGTCGACCTGGCGGCCTTCAGCAACGGCAACCCGATGGTGGCCGGCAACTATCGTGTCGACGTCTACGTCAACGGTGCCTGGCAGGGCCGTCGCGATCTGCAGTTCAAGGCCGATGCGCAGGGCCGTGTCGACGCCTGCCTGCCGCTGCCGATGCTGGAAGAAATGGGCGTGGACAGCGAAGCCGTGCTGCTGCAGCAGGATCCGTCCGTGCCGACCGACAAGACCAGCTGCGTGCCGGTCCAGCAGCGCATGGCCAATGCCTATGGTGTCTATGACAGCGGCAACCTGCGCTACGACCTCAGCATCCCGCAGGTGTTCCTGCGCCGTGAGGCACGCGGCTACGTCAACCCGGCGCTGTGGGACCGCGGCATCAATGCCGGCTTCGTCGGCTACAGCTTCAATGCCATCGACAGCGACAGCCGTGTCGAAGGTGGCCAGCGCAACCGCAGTGCCTACCTCGGCCTCAACGCCGGCATGAACCTGGGTGGCTGGCAGTTCCGCCACGACTCCAACCTGACCTGGACCGAGGGTGACGGCCGCCATTGGCAGAGCATCGCCACCTATGCGCAGCGCGGCATCCCGCAGGTGCGCGGCATGCTCACCATCGGTGAGGCCTACACCACCGGTGAACTGTTCGACTCGATCGGTTACCGCGGTGCCAGCCTGGCCAGCGACGACCGCATGCTGCCCGATTCGCTGCGCGGCTACGCGCCGGTCGTGCGCGGCATCGCCGAGACCAATGCACGCATCGAAGTGCGCCAGAACGAGCAGCTGATCTACTCCTCCACCGTGTCGCCGGGCAGCTTCGTCATCGACGACCTGTACCCGACGGGCTACGGCGGCGATCTGGAAGTGAGCGTGATCGAGGCCGATGGCCGCCGCCGCGAATTCAAGGTGCCGTTCGGTTCGGTGCCGCAGATGCTGCGCGAAGGCGTGTCGCGTTACTCGCTGACCGCCGGCCAGGTGCGCAACAAGCTGCTGGCCGATGAGCCGTGGCTGGTGCAGGGCACCTACCAGCGCGGTATCGGCAACCAGCTGACCCTGTACGGCGGCAGTGCACTGAGCGACGGCTACCTGTCGCTGCTGTACGGCGTCGGCCTGTCCACGCCGGTTGGCGCGTTCGCCGCCGACGTCACCCACGCACGTACGACGTTCGACCACTACGGCAACCACACCGGTGCCAGCGTGCGCTTGAGCTACAGCAACATGATCGGCGAGACCGGGACCAACCTGACCCTGGCCGCCTACCGCTATTCGACCGAAGGCTTCTACAGCCTGCAGGATGCGCTGTATGGCCGTGATTCGGACAAGCGCGGCATCGATCCGACCACCCGTGGTCGCCAGCGCAGCCAGTTCCAGGTGACCCTGAACCAGCCGTTGGGCCGTCGGGGGGGCGCGTTGTACGTGACCGGCTCGGTGCGCGACTTCTACGACCGTTCCGGCACCTCCAAGCAGTACCAGGTCGGCTACAACAACGCCTGGCGTTCGGTGAACTACGGCTTCTCGGCGCTGCGCACCGAAGAGGGCGTACTCGGCCGCTCGGATACCCAGTACCTGCTGTCGATGAGCGTGCCGCTGGGCCGTGGTACCCACCCTGTGTCGTTCAGTGCTGATCTTGGCGTGCGCGACCGCGGGGGCTACGACAACAGCCGCGTTGGCATCACCGGTTCGGCCGGTGTCGACAACAACTTCAGCTATGGCGCGGCCCTGTCCGATTCCCGCGAGGGCAGCACCACCGCGATCGGCAACGTCGAATACCGCAGCCGCTATTCCGCATTGAACGCCAGCTACAGCCACTCGCGTGACTTCCGTCAGGCTTCGGTGGGTGCCAATGGCAGCGTGGTCGTGCATCCGGGTGGTTTCACCTTCACCCCGCAGCGTGGCGACACCATGGTGCTGGTGGAAGCACCGGGCGCGCGCGATGCGATCGTCAGCAACGCCCCGGGCCTGCGCGTCGATGGCCGCGGCTATGCCGTGGTGCCGTACGTGTCGCCGTACCGCCTCAACACCGTCACCCTCGACCCGCAGGGCATGGCCCACGACGTCGAGCTGGAAAGCACCAGCCAGTCGATCGCGCCGTTCGCCGGTGCCATCAGCTACCTGCGCTTTGATACCCGCAAGGGCAACGCGCTGCTGATCCAGGTGCGCAACCCGGATGGTCGCACCATGCCGTTCGGTGCGCAGGTCAAGGACGAGCAGGGCCAGCCGGTGGGCATGGTCAGCCAGGGCGGCCGCCTGTACGTGCGCAGTGAAAAGAACCAGGGCCGCCTGCTGGTGGAATGGGGCGCAGGCGCCGACCAGCGCTGCACCGTCGATTACCAGGTTCCGGCGGGCGCCGATGCGTCCAAGACCGGCTTCATCCCGCTGGAGGCAGCATGCCGATGATTTCTTCCCGAGGCCGCAAGGCGCTGGCTGCCGTGGCCGTGCTCGGTGGTGTGTTGCTGGCGCAGCAGGCCAGTGCGTCGTGCCGCATCCAGTCCAGCTGGTTCACCGCGCAGGACGTGACCATGGACATGGGCCAGATCGTGATCCTGCCCAGCACGCCGGTCGGTGGCGTGATCAAGGAAATCAGCGAATCGATCACCCAGCAGAACAGCGTCGCGCGCTGCGACTGGTCCGGTGGCCGTTCCATCGGCGAGTACGTCAACGCAGCGCAGCGTCGGCCGGTCGCCGGGTTCTCCAATGTGTATGAAACCGACGTTGCGGGCGTGGGCATCCGCCTGTTCCGCGATTCCGGCGCCATCCAGACCTACTATCCGCACTCCATCAACTTTGCCGGCAACGCCACCATCTCGCTGATCGGCGGCACCTTCCGCATCCAGCTGATCAAGACCGCCGCGCAGACCGGCTCGGGCGTGATCGCGCCGAACGGTCGCTTCACCACCTATTACTTCGACGGTGATGGCGCCAGTCGTCCGGTGCTGACCTCGACCTTCAAGGGCTCGGGCACCACCGTGGTCAGCCCGACCTGCGAAGTGCAGGCCGGCAGCCGGAACATCGCCGTCGACTTCGGCAGTGTGCCCAACACCAGCTTCACCGGTGTCGGTTCCAAGGCGGTCAATCGTGACTTCGAGATCCGCCTGAACTGCCAGGGCAGCAATGTTGCGGCCTACCAGAGCAAGATCGGCATCCGCCTGGATGCCGACCAGGACAGCTCGAACATGCCGGGCGTGCTGAAGCTGAGCGCCGCCAGCAACAGCGCCACCCGCATCGGCATCCAGATGGTCCAGCGTGACGGCACCACCGAGCGCGAAGTCCGCTTCGGCCAGACCATCAACGTCGGCACCACCGCGCCGGGCACCAGCGTCATGGCGCTGCCGCTGCGCGCGCGCTATGTGCAGACCCAGGCCGGCACGGTCGGCGCCGGTGTCGCGAACGGCCAGGCCACGTTCACCATCCAGTACGAGTAAGGCGGTCCCAGGCTGCGGCCACTGCTGCGTTTCACTGCAACGTCGCCCGTTCCGCGGGCGGCGTTGACTGCGTCTTGATCTTCCAACGATGAAGATCAATGCCACGACGCGCGTACCATCATTCGAATGTGATGTACGTCGCGATTTTGGAGTTTCCTCATGAGGTGACCGTCTCCTGCCTGCGGGTGTTGGACGGGAACGCCGAAAGGATCCAGACGTGGCTACAGCTCCTGGCATTTCCTCGCGCCGTCCGTCCGGAGCGCTGCGGTGAAGGTCCTGTCGGTGTTCGGCACGCGACCGGAAGCGATCAAGATGGGGCCGCTGGTGCGTGCCCTGGGCGAGGCTGCGGATATCGAATCGGTGGTCTGCATCACCGGCCAGCACCGGGCAATGCTGGACCAGGTGATGTCGCTGTTCGAGATCACCGCCGACCATGACCTCGATGTCATGGTCCCCAACCAGACCCTCAATGGCTTGTGCGCGAAGCTGTTCGAGCGGCTTGACGCGCTGTACACGCAGGTCCGTCCGGACAGGGTGCTGGTGCACGGCGATACCACCACGGCGATGACCGCCGCGCTGGCCGCGTTCCACCACCGCATTCCGATCGGCCATGTCGAGGCCGGACTGCGCACCGGTGACATCAACCGGCCGTGGCCGGAGGAAATGAACCGGCGGGTGATCGATGTGGTCGGCCACCAGCTGTACGCGCCCACGCCCAGCTCGCGCGCCAACCTGGCCGGTGAACACCTGGGCGGGCAGATCCTGGTCACCGGCAACACCGTCATCGATGCCCTGCAGCAGACCGTGGAGCGCCTGGATGCCGCCCCGGCGCTGCGTGCGCGGGCTGACGAACCCTTCCATATGCTTGATCCCGATCGTCGCCTGCTGCTGGTCACTGGCCACCGCCGTGAGAGCTTCGGCCAGGGCTTCGAGGACATCTGCCGCGCGCTGGCCGAGCTGGCCCGGCGGCCGGACCTGCAGGTGCTGTACCCGGTGCATCTCAACCCGAACGTGCAGGGCCCGGTCAACGCCCACCTCGGCCATCTCGACAACGTGCACCTGGTGCCGCCGCAGGATTACCTGCGCTTCGTGCGCCTGATGCAGCGCGCCGACGTCATCCTCACCGACTCTGGGGGCGTGCAGGAAGAAGCGCCGGCGCTGGCCAAGCCCGTGCTGGTCATGCGCGACGTCACCGAACGCCCGGAGGCGGTCGAGGCCGGTGTGGTGACGCTGGTCGGCACCACGCCTTCGCGCATTGTCGAGGCGGTCAATGCGGCACTGGCACAACCACCGCACCCGACCCACTTCGATCCCGATGCCAGCCCTTACGGCGATGGCCGTGCCAGCGCGCGCATCGTCGCCGCGCTGCGTGGCACGCCCCTTCCCGAATTCTCGCCTGGCCTCCGCAGCGGCGGTGCCGCCCACTCCCATCCACGCGAAGTGACGCCATGACCCAGACCGGCCGCTCTCCCCTGCTTGCATCCGCCGCCGCGTTCGTCCTGTCGGGCGTGGTTGGCAGTGCCCATGCCGCCGACAGCGTCGCCGGCCAGTTCGCCGAATGGAGCGGCGACAGCACGGTCAACCGGCAGATGACCCTGCGCGAACTCGGTTTCCGCCAACCGCTGGTGCTCAGCGGGCAGGAGAGCCAGCGCGAGGTCTACCTGCCGGTGCCGGCTGGCGTTGCCACCCGCGATGCACAGCTGCAGCTCGATGGGCGCTATGTACGCGGGCACGCTGGGCGTACCTCGGGCTTGTGGTCGGTGGATGGCGATCCAATCGCCGCGCGCTCGATCACCGATGCCCAGGGCGATGCCAGCCAGCTGCTGGCCATCGATGGCGAACCCCGCCAGAACGGCTTCGTGCGGGTCGGCGTCGGCTGGTGGTCGATCGTGTCCGACTACCAATGTGCCGACCAGAGCGCGCCGGCCAACGTGCTGCGGCTGTCGCCGGACTCGCGTTTCAGCTACCGCTTCGACGGCCGCGCCGTGGATACCGTGGCCAAGGCGTGGGGCGCGCTGCCCCCGCAGGTGCGCCTGCTGGTGGATGGCAAGGCACTGCAGGCGCCCGCCTACGATGCGGCCTGGCGCATCGGTACCGCGTTGCAGGCCGGTGGCAAGCAGGTGCAGGTGGTGGCGCTGCCCAAGGTTGGTGACCGTGTCGACCTGACCGGCATCAGCATCCCGGCCAGCCTGCAGGGCGTGCCGGCCTATGCCGCGCTGGCCGCGGGCGAGCGGGCATACGCGATCAAGGATCTGGCCGAAGTCGGTGCGCTGCTGTCGCTGCGGGACAGCGGGCCGTTGGCCGCCGATGTGATGATCGGCAGTGATGCGCTGCGGGCCGGCGTGCGCGCGGCGCTGGATGCGCTGGCCGCACAGGTTGCCACCACTGGCGCCGACGCGGGCACGGCGTTCGCCGCGTGGCGCGGTACCGACATGGGTGGCCTGGAAAAGCCCGCGACCAGCGCCTCGGTCAGCGTGGTGGCCGTTGCCGGCCGTCCGACGCTGGTGGTCGACCCGGCGGCGGCGGGCAAGGTCGCCGGGTTGTTCGCCGAACAGTGGCGCAGCTATGCGCTGGGCCGCAGCCTGCAGGTCAGCGCAGCGGGCACGCCGAAGCTGGACGGTGACCAGGTGCTGCTGAGCCGGCTCGGCAACATCGCCGGCACGATGGATGTCGTCACCCGCGCGGACCGCAGTGCCACCTTCGACCTCGGCGCGCTGTCGGCCGATGGGCGCCTGCCCGAAGAGGTGGTGATCGACGTCTCGGCGGCCCCCAACGCGGCCGGGCAGGGCGCGGTGGCCACGATCCATTTCAACGATTACCTGCTGGGGGGCAAGGTGTTGTCGGCCAACGGCCAGCCGCAGCGGCTGGTGGCCAAGGTGCCGGCCTATGCGCTGTCGGCGCGCAACGAGATCCGCGTCAGCTTCCTGCGCCAGCCGGCACGCCCCTATTGCCACGATCCGGCCACCGCCTATCCGGTCTCGATCCTGCCCAGCAGCCACCTGACCCTGGCCAAGCGTGCGCTGAGCAGTGATTTCGTCGGTGCCAGCAGCCAGTTGTCACGCGGCAACCAGGTGTTCGTGCCCGCCACGTGGCTGCAGGATGCGCCGGCATCGCTGCGCAAGGTGATCGCGGTGGCCAGTGCAGTGGGCGCCTCGCCGGAGGCGTCGGTGCTGAAGGTGGTCGATGCCGGTGCGGCGGTCAGCCCGGGTACGCCGTGGCTGGCCTTCGGTGTGGCGCCGTCGGGTGTTGATGTGGCCGGCCTGAAGGACGGCCACCTGCTGATCGGCGGGAAGCCGCAGCCGCTGCTGGATGTCGGCGGCCTGGATCGCGCCGCAGTGGTGCAGGTCGGCACCTCCGGCGGCCAGCTCGGGGTGCTGTACAGCGACCTGGGCGCGCAGGCACCGTCGTTCGGCGCACCGTTCCGGCTGCTGCGCGGTGATCTTGCGGTGCTCGACGGCACTGATGCCGTGCGCGAGTTCGATCGCCAGGATCCTTACGGAAGCCGCGTTGCCCAGGATGGCAATCCGCAATCGAAGTGGGAACGGCACATGGTCTGGTTGCTGCTGCTGGTCGGCGTGATCGTGTTCGCGCTGCTGGCCGCCCGCGTCACCCAGGTGCGCCGCCGCAAGTCCGCCAACACAGGGCACTGATTCACCGTGGACGGTCTGTTCTGGAACATCCAGCTGGCCAACTATTACGCCGCCCTGGAAACCACGGCGGCGGCGGTGGCCGTGCTGATCCTGATCTCCAGCCTCGATGACCTGTTCATCGATGTCTGGTACTGGGTGCGCGAGAGCTGGCGCGCGCTCACCATCAAGCGTCGCGAAGCGTACCGGCCGCTGACCCAGGAAGACCTGATGCAGCGGCCGCAACAGCCGCTGGCGATCATGGTGCCGGCGTGGATGGAATACGACGTCATCGCGCAGATGGTGGAGAACATGATCAACGTGCTCGACTACCGCGAGTACGTCGTGTTCGTCGGCACCTATCCCAACGACCAGCAGACCATCGATGAAGTGGAGCGCATGCGCCGCCGCTACAGGCGCCTGCGCCGCGTGGAGGTGCCGCACGACGGGCCGACCAGCAAGGCCGACTGCCTGAACTGGTTGATCCTGGCCATCTTCGATTACGAGAAGCGCCACGACATTGAATTCGCCGGCGTGATCCTGCACGACAGCGAGGACGTGCTGCACCCGATGGAACTGCGCTTCTACAACTACCTGCTGCCACGCAAGGACATGATCCAGTTGCCGGTCACCTCGCTGGACCGCGAGTGGTACGAACTGGTGGCCGGCGTCTACATGGACGAGTTCGCCGAGTGGCACGCCAAGGATCTGGTGGTACGCGAGAGCGTGTCCGGCATGGTGCCCTCCGCGGGCGTCGGTACCTGCTTCTCGCGGCGCGCGCTGCTGGCGCTGAGCGCGCAGACCGACAACCAGCCCTTCAATACCGACAGCCTCACCGAGGATTACGACGTCGGTGCGCGGCTGGCGGCGATGGGCATGCAGTCGATCTTCGCCCGCTTCCCGGTGCAGTTCCGCGTGCGCCGTCCGTCATGGTTCGGCTGGGGGCCGGTGCGCGAGCGTACCCAGCAGATGGCGCTGTGCGTGCGCGAGTACTTCCCCGACAACTTCCGTGCCTCGTACCGGCAGAAGGCGCGGTGGGTGCTGGGCATCGGCCTGCAGAGCTGGGAGTCGCTGGGCTGGCGTGGATCACTGGCCACCAAGTACCTGCTGGCGCGCGACCGCAAGGGCATCATCACCTCGTTCGTCAGCATCATCGCCTACATCATCTTCCTGCAGCTGCTGCTGTTCTGGCTGTTGAAGATGACCGGGCTGTGGACGATGCAGTTTCCCAGCGTGTTCCAGGCCGGTACCTGGCAGATGAATGTCGCGCTGCTGACCACCGCAGCGCTGGCGACCCGGGTCGTGCAGCGCTTCTATTTCGTCAACCGGTTGTACGGCTGGGAGCATGCGTTGATGTCGATCCCGCGCATGGTGGTCGGCAACATGATCAATTTCATGGCCACCGCCCGAGCCTGGAAGGTGTTCCTGGCCTACCTGCTGTTCGGCAAGCGCATGGTCTGGGACAAGACCATGCACGACTTCCCCGATGCGGCGCAGCTGGTGCAGACCCGCAAGCAGCTGGGCGAGCTGTTGACCACCTGGCAGGCGGTGGAACCCGAACGCCTGCAGCAGGCGCTGGACCAGCAGCAGGCAGGCCGCCAGCAACCGCTGGGCCGCATCCTGCTCACCCAGGGCTGGCTGGATGACGAGACCCTGGCCGAGGCCATCGCCTTCCAGGGCGACCTGCCACGCGCGGTGATCGACGTGGATTACCTGCGTGCCTGCCAGTTCCCGGTCAGTGCCGATGCCTGCGTGCAATGGCGCATGCTGCCGCTGCCGCCGCGCCAGGAAGGCACCCTGCGGCTGGCCGTGGCCAGTCCGCTGCCCGAGGACGCCGTGGCATTGCTGAAGCAGGAAACGCGCAGCGAGCACATCGAACAGAGCATTGCCCGCGAAAGCGAGATCAACGCGGGCCTGCGCCTGATCGGTGGCGAACGGCAGTGGCACCTGGACAACGTGCCCCTGCTGGGCGACCTGCTGGTGGAAATGCGCCTGATCGATCACGTACGCTTCGAGATCGCACTGGACGACTACATGCCGCAGCGCGACGGTCGCATCGGCGACTACCTGGTCAAGCAGGGCATCACCACCGAGGAGGCCGTGGCCCAGGCCATGCAGGAGCAGCGCCGGCGTGCGGCCACGCTGCAGTCGCCGCCGCCCGGAGCCTTGCCGGCATGAAGACCACGCTGCTGTCCACCGTCATTGCCGTGGCACTGGCCACGGCCGCCGCGCCGGTGATGGCGCAGGCCGAGGTGCCACTGCCGCTGTCCGGTGCGGCCTACCGCATCGCCGAGCAGGCGTTTGCTGCCTATGAACGTGGCGATTACCCCACGGCCTACCGGCAGTCCAGCGAAGCGATCCGGCTGCGCCCGGACGTGGTGCGGCTGCGCCTGCTGCAGATCTATGCGCTGCAGAAGCTTGGTCGTGGCGCAGAAGCGCAGCAGCAGGCGCGCCGTGCGCTGGACGCGGGGATGAAGGATCCGGCCTTGCCGGCGCTGGCGGCCGCTGCGCCCAGGACGACCACAGGTGCAGCGCGTAGCACAGCCGTACCGCGCGCACCCGCAACGGTGGCCGACCGCAACAACCGGCAGGCCTACATGCTGGCAACCGAAGCCTATGCGGCCTACGACGCCGGGCAGATGGGCATCGCCGCCAGCAAGGCCGAACAGGCGTTCCGGCAGCAGCCGAAACAGGGCGCATGGGCCCTGCTGTGGGTGGCGGCGCTGGAGGCACAGCAACAGCCCGAACAGGCCGACGCCGCCATCGGCACCGCGCTGCAGCTGGGCGCACCGAATGTCGAAGCGCTGCGCGCGCGGCGCGTGACACTGGGCCGCCAACGCGCGCTGCTGCAAGCCCAGCTGGCCTATCAATCGCTGTCCGCAGGCGAGGATGCCGCCGCCATTGAGCAGGCGCACGCCGCCGTGGAACTGGCACCCGACGTTGCTTCATACCGGTTGCTGCTGATCACCGCGCAGCTGCAGGGCGATCAGCTGGCCGACGCTGAGCACAGTGCTGATCAGGCATTGCAGGTGGACGCCAACGATCTCAATGCCCGGGTGATGCGTGGCTACCTGCGCCAGCGCCAGGGCAGTACGCTGCGGGCCAATGAGGATTTCGATGCCGCGCTTGCCACGCCGGGATCAACCGCGCAGCAGCGCAACGTGCGACTGCTGGCAGTGGATGCGGCGCTGGCCGCAGGTGATCGGGTACGCGCAGCTGCACTGCTGGCACCGTTGCAGGCGGCGCTACCGGCAGGTGAAGGCGATGCACGGACACGGCAGCTGCTGCAGCAGGGCATCGCGCAGCGCAGCCGGGCGACCCGTGCCAGTCGCGAGCCTCCCCGCATCAGCGCCGAGGCCTACCCGGCACCGGTCCAGCACTGCCCGTCCGGGGACAGCGGCAACGTCTGCGAACTGGTGCCGGCCGACCTGCAGGGGGATGGCGGTGCCGCACAGCGTGCCTACGCTGCCTACGCGCGCCAGGATTACGCCGATGCCATCGGTGAAGCGCGGCAGGCCGTGCAACTCGCACCGGACGACGCGAACCTGCAAGGCCTGCTGACCACCACGCTGGCGGCGGGCAACCGTGACCAGCAGGACGAAGCGCGGCAGCGCCTGGATACGGCACTGGCGCAGCGTCCTGATGACGCGGGCGCACTGATGCAGCGCGGCTACCTCAACCAGAAGGCCCACGAACCGGCGCGCGCACTGGCCGACTTCCGTGCCGCCGAGGCCACCGGAAAGGCACCGAAAAGCGTAGTGCTCGACCAGGCCTACGCCAGCGCAGCCAACGGTGACCATCCGCAGGCGGTGACGCTGCTGCGTAGCGCCATTGATCGCGCCGATGCCGGCGAGCTGCCACTGGATGCGCACCAGCGCTACAACGTACGCAATGCCATCGCCAATTACTCGCGCGAGTGGGGCGTGATCACCTCGGCGGGTTTCCGCGGTGCGCGCCAGGCGGCGACCAATGTGGGCGGCGCTGCGATCAGCACGCCCGGCGATTCGGTGTTCAGCACGCTGGAAGCGTTCTGGCGGCCCCCGGCCTTCAACGACCAGCATGGCACGCTGGAACTCTACGCACGCCTGCTCAACACGCTGTACGACGAGGGCGGGACCTACGAATCGATCCGCGCGGTGGACCCGTGCACCGGCGAATCAACGCCGGATGCGCGTGCACGCGCCGAGCGCCTCAGTCACTCGCGTTCCACTACCGGCTGGCCATCCACCATCGCGTCCTTCGGCATGCGCTACGCGTTTGGCCAGACCGGTCTGAGTGCTGGCATCGAGCGCCGACAGTTCCTCGGCAGTGCAACCCGCCAGGGCGAGGTCTACCCCGAATCGGCCGCAGTGCAGTGCCGCCTGCAGCTGGCCCTGAACCGGCCACTGGAAGCCAGCACGCTGGCGCGCTACCGGCTGGCCAGTGGTTCCGGCGGCTGGATGTCCTACCTGACCTATGGCTACTACCACGGCACCGATCTGCGCACCGATGTGAACCAGTGGTGGATGGTCAGTGGCTACGCGCAGGGGGGATACACCTGGGACGACAATGGTGCCACCTTCACCCTCGACGCGCTTGATGCCAACGGCACGCCGGTGCGGCGCCTGGGTGAGGCCAATGGGCGCCTGCATCGCCAACAGTGGTTCGCTGCCGGTGAACTGCGCGCCGGGCGCAGTTTCCGCTTCGGTGCAGGGCAGACGCATTGGGTGGTCACACCCTATGTCGTGGTGGGTGCCGATTGGCTGGACCAGCGCTCGCGCGTGCGCGACATCCGTTATCCGCCGTTCCCGGCGCAGTCGTTCGCGCTCAACGATACGCAGCGCAGCTGGTCACTTGGCGCAGGGCCGGGCGTGGGCGTGCGTTACGGGTTCCGCGAGGACCACTACAACACGCCGCGTTCCTACCTGGACCTGACCGTGCAGTACCGCTTCGCGATCGGTGGCGGTGATACACAGCGCGCCAAGGGCCTGTTCGCTACCGCCATCCTCTACTATTGACGCAGGCCCCAGCGTCGCCGCAGCGCTGCGGCCTGCGGCGTGTCCTGGGTCAGCCATGGCTCCAGTGCATAGACCAGCACGTGCTGTGCGCCGCTGTCGCGTGCCCATGCCAACTGCCGCTGGATACGTGCGGCATCGGCGGTTTCGCCCTTGAATCCGCTGCCATCAGCGGCGCTGCCAGGCAGTTCGCGGAACAGTTCGATGATCGCATCGAAGCCGATGCCGTGTGCATGGAAATGATCGAGCAACGGTTGGAGCTGCTGCACGTTGCCGGCACCGGCCACCCCCACGCCATCCTGCACCATCGGCCGCAGCGTGGCCTGTGCCAGCACCGCCTGCCACAGCGTGACCAGGTTGCCATCGGTCTGCAGGCGGCTGAAGTAACAGGAGATCGCACAGTCACCGCCGCGCGCGCTGGCGGCTTGCACCAACCCGTGCAGCCACTGCGCCAGCCATTGCTGGCGGGCCGGATCGGCCCAGTGGTACTGCTCCAGTTCGTAGGGCAGGTACCAGCCTCCGAAGGCTGGCTGCTGTGCCCAGGGTGCCTGTGCCAACCAGCTGCGTGCGTGCGCCAGGCTCTCGGCCAGGAAGGCCTGCAGCGTGGCGTCGTCTGCGCCGATAGCCTGCCACCAGCGTTGCTGGAAGGGCAGGCCGACGCGGATGCGGATGTCGTTCTCGCTGGCAGCGGTGAACAGCTGCTGCAGGCTGCCGTCGGGCAGTGACCAGTCGCCGTCGCTGCCACCGACGATGCCGGTCCATTGCAGCACCAGCTGACGGCAGCCCAGCGTATGCGCAAGCTTCAAGGATCGCTGCCAGTCGGCCAGGCCCCATTGCAGGTGGCTGCGCCACGGTTGCAGGAAGGTGCCATCCACCTGCACCGGCAGTGAGCAGCCGGGCAGGGTGGCGAGCGTAGCGGCCAACGGTGCCAGCACTGCCGCGCGCAGCAAGCGACGGCGCAACGGCGAAGACGGATCCGCGGGAAGGTCGGGCCGAGCCATGCCCGCATCATCCCAGAGCGCCGTGCGTGGCGGGTGAACCCCGCGCCTGGTAGTCCCGGTCGCGGGCCGAAGCGTGCTCTGGTAGTGCCGGCCGCTTATTCCAGCGCGTAGCGCAGGGTGAACAGCACCGCCACCAGCCACACCGCCGGATGCACTTCGCGCCAACGCCCGGTACCGGCCTTCAGCGCGGCATACGCAATGAAGCCGAACGCCAGGCCGTTGGCAATCGAGTAGGTGAACGGCATCGCCAGCGCACACAGCGCGGCCGGCACCGATTCGGTCAGGTCGCTCCAGTCCACTTCCACCAGCTCACGCAGCATCAGGCCAGCCACGAACAGCAGTGCCGGCGCGGTGGCATAGCTGGGCACCATCGCCGCAAGCGGCGAGAACAGCAGCGCGGCCAGGAACAGCGCCGACACCACCAATGCAGTCAGGCCGGTACGGCCGCCCACCTGCACGCCCGAGGCGCTTTCGGCAAAGGCCGTGGTGCTGCTGGTGCCAAGCATCGAACCAGCCACGATCGCGGTGCTGTCGGCCAGCAGCGCGCGGCCGAAACGCTTCTGCGCGCCCGGCAGCTTCAGCAGGCCGGCGCGGCCGACCACGCCGTACAGCGTGCCGGTGGCATCGAACACTTCCACCAGCACGAACACCAGCACTACCTGCAGCAGCACGGCGATGGGTGCGCCGCCGTCATGGTGCAGCAGGCCCGGCAGGTCCAGCTGCAGGAAGGTGGGTGCCAGGCTCGGCGGCAACGAAACCAGGCCCTGGTACTGCACATCGCCCAATGCCCAGCCCGCGCCGGTCACCGCCAGGATGCCGATCAGGATCGCACCGCGGATGCGGCGTGCTTCCAGCACCGCGATCAGCAGGAAGCCGGCCAGCGCCAGCAGCGGCGGCGCCGTGTTCAACGGGCCCAGCGCCACCAGCGTGTCTTCGTTGCCGACGATCACGCCGGACTTCTGCAGCGCGATGATCGCCAGGAACAGGCCGATGCCAGCCACGATGGCCGAGCGCAGCGACGAGGGGATGCCGGACACCAGCCACGCACGCACGCCGGTCAGCGACAGCACCAGGAACACCAGGCCGGAGATGAACACCGCACCCAGTGCCTGTTGCCATGGCAGGCCAGCGGCACCGACCACGGTGAAGGCGAAGAACGCGTTCAGGCCCATGCCCGGTGCCATGCCCACCGGGAAGTTGGCGGCCAGCGCCATCACTGCCGAACCCAGTGCAGCAGCCAGGCAGGTGGCCACGAACACCGCGCCCGCGTCCATGCCGGTGGTGCCGAGAATCTCGGGATTGACGAAGACGATGTAGGACATCGTCAGGAAGGTGGTGACACCGGCCAGCAGTTCGGTACGCACGGTGGTGCCGTGCTGCTGCAGCTGGAACAGGCGCTCGAACAGGGACATGGGGAATCTCGACCCGTTGGTGGTGGGTACTGACCGTTGGTCGGTACGCCTTGAAGCGTCACCACCAACGGTGGTGACCTACCGAAAGGAGAAAGGCCGCGCGAGCGCGGCCTTTCCGGTTGCCTTATTTCAGCGCCTTGAAGCGCAGGCGCTTCGGCGCAGCGTCGTCGCCCATGCGGCGGCGCTTGTCTTCTTCGTACTCGCGGTAGTTGCCCTGGAAGAACTCCACGTGCGAGTCGCCTTCGAACGCCAGGATGTGGGTCGCGATGCGATCCAGGAACCAGCGGTCATGCGAGATGACGAAGGTGTTGCCCGGGAACTCCAGCAGCGCATCTTCCAGCGCACGCAGGGTTTCGATGTCCAGGTCGTTGGACGGTTCGTCGAGCAGCAGCACGTTGCCACCCTGCAGCAGGGTCTTGGCCATGTGCAGGCGGCCACGCTCACCACCGGACAGCGAACCGACCATCTTCTGCTGGTCCTGGCCCTTGAAGTTGAAGCGGCCGATGTAGGCGCGCGACTGGATCTCGATGCCGTTGATGTTGAGGATGTCCAGGCCGCCCGCGATTTCCTGGAAGACGTTGTGGTTGCCTTCCAGCGCGTCGCGGCTCTGGTCCACGTAGGACAGCTTCACGGTCGGGCCGACCACGATCTCGCCGGTATCCGGCTTTTCCTGGCCGGTGATCATCTTGAACAGGGTCGACTTACCGGCACCGTTCGGGCCGATGATGCCGACGATGGCGCCGGCCGGCACCAGGAAGCTCAGGTTGTCGAACAGCAGGCGGTCGCCGAACTTCTTGGAGACGTTCTTGAACTCCATCACCGCATTGCCCAGGCGCTCGCCCGGCGGGATGAAGATTTCATTGGTCTCGTTGCGCTTCTGGTAATCGACCGACTGCAGCTCTTCCAGGCGGGCCAGACGGGCCTTGCCCTTGGTGCGGCCGCCCTTGGCGTTCTGGCGCGACCACTCCAGTTCCTTCTGGATCGCCTTCTGGCGGGCCTTTTCCTGGTTGTCTTCCTGCTTCAGGCGCTCGTCCTTCTGGGTCAGCCAGTCGGTGTAGTTGCCCTTCCACGGAATGCCGCGGCCGCGGTCCAGTTCCAGGATCCATTCGGCGGCGTTGTCCAGGAAGTAGCGATCGTGGGTGACCGCCACCACGGTGCCGGTGTAGCGCGCCAGGAACTGTTCCAGCCATTCCACCGACTCGGCGTCGAGGTGGTTGGTCGGTTCGTCGAGCAGCAGCATGTCCGGCTTCTGCAGCAGCAGGCGGCACAGGGCCACGCGGCGCTTTTCACCACCGGACAGCTTGCCGACCACGGCATCCCACGGCGGCAGGCGCAGCGCATCGGCGGCCACGTCCAGCTGGTTTTCCAGGGTGTGTGCGTCGCCAGCGGCCAGGATCGCCTCCAGGCGCTCCTGTTCCTTGGCCAGCGCGTCGAAGTCGGCGCCTTCCTCGGCGTAGGCGGCGTACACCGCTTCCAGCGCGGCCTGGGCCTGCAGCACTTCGCCCACGCCTTCCTCCACCGCTTCACGCACGGTCTTGGTCGGGTCCAGCTCCGGTTCCTGCGCCAGGTAGCCGACCTTGATGCCCGGCTGCGGGCGGGCTTCGCCCTCGAAATCGGTGTCCACGCCGGCCATGATCTTCAGCACGGTGGACTTGCCGGCGCCGTTCAGGCCCAGCAGGCCGATCTTCGCGCCCGGGAAGAAGGACAGCGAGATGTCCTTGATGATCTGCCGCTTGGGCGGGACCACCTTGGACACGCGGTTCATGGTGTAGATGTATTGCGAGGACATGCGGTCTCCGTAGGCGCGGCCCTGCGCCCGGTCCGTCACGGGAAGATCCCGTTGCGGCAGCGGGCACAGACTGAAATGGAATACCGCCAATTATAGCCGGAACCGGTTCCGGGCCGCGCCCGGGAAGGGGCGCCGGGCTGGCCGCCGCCTGAATACTGCGTCACAGTCCTGCAACGGGAAGCGTTTCCAGCCGGAAACGGTTCAGATCGGTTGCGCAATATGGGCTCACCACCCACCCGAGCAGAGGTCTGACATGCGCATCAATCGAGTAATGGCCAGTGCCGTGGCCTCTGTGCTGGCGCTGGGCGCCGTGGCCCCGGCGTTCGCCGACAACGACCATCGCCGCAACCACGACCGCCGCGAATGGCGCGAGGATCGCCGTGAGTGGCGCCACGACCGCCGTGACTGGGAGCGCGACCGCCGCGAGGCCCGGCGCGACTACCGCCAGGATCGCCGCGAGTGGCACCGTGATCATGACCGCTACTACCGCCCGGCACCGCCGCGTGTGGTGTACCGCCCGGCCTATGGCCCGGGCTATGGCTGGAAGGTCGGCCATCGCTACCGCGACTATTACCGCGGCCCGATCTATGTGGTGAACGACTACCCGCGCTATCACCTGCGTCGCCCGCCCTACGGGCACCACTGGATCCGCGATGACCGCGGCAACATGCTGCTGGTTGCCATCGCCACCGGGGTGATCGCCCAGTACGTGCTCAGCAACCGCTGAGGATCGTGGCCGGGGTCGGATCCCTTTCCAACGGAAAGGGCTCTGACCCCACATCAATCGAAACCATACGGGGCCGGATTCCTTCGGGGATGCCGGCCCCGTCCGTTTCGGCCCCAGCAGGCCGGTGCGGGGCTACAATCGGGGGCTGAGCCGTACCCCCTTTTCCCTGCCTGCTGGAGTACCCGATGTTCCCGCGTGACGTCCGCATCGAATCCTACGATCCCGAACTGGCCAAGGCCATCGCCGCTGAAACCCAGCGCCAGGAAGACCACGTCGAGCTGATCGCCAGCGAGAACTACACCAGCCCGGCGGTGATGGAAGCGCAGGGCAGCCAGCTGACCAACAAGTACGCCGAAGGCTACCCGGGCAAGCGCTACTACGGTGGCTGCGAATACGTGGACATCGCCGAGCAGCTGGCGATCGATCGCCTCAAGCAGCTGTTCGGCGCGGACTACGCCAACGTGCAGCCGCACAGCGGTTCGCAGGCCAATCAGGCCGTGTACTTCGCCCTGCTGCAGCCGGGTGACACCATCCTCGGCATGAGCCTGGCCCACGGCGGCCACCTCACCCACGGTGCCAAGGTCAACGCCTCGGGCAAGCTGTTCAACGCCGTGCAGTACGGCGTGAACGACCAGGGCCTGATCGATTACGACGAAGTCGAGCGCCTGGCCCTGGAGCACAAGCCGAAGATGGTCGTGGCCGGTTTCTCGGCCTACTCGCAGGTGATCGACTGGGCGCGCTTCCGCGCCATCGCCGACAAGGTCGGTGCCTACCTGTTCGTGGACATGGCCCACGTTGCCGGCCTGGTCGCCGCAGGCGTGTACCCCAGCCCGCTGGAGCACGCCCACGTGGTCACCTCCACCACCCACAAGACCCTGCGCGGCCCGCGCGGCGGCATCATCGTCGCCAAGGGCGCCGACGAAGACCTGGTCAAGAAGCTGCAGTCGATCGTGTTCCCGGGCATCCAGGGTGGTCCGCTGATGCACGTCATCGCCGGCAAGGCTGTGGCCTTCAAGGAAGCGCTGGAACCGGGCTTCAAGGCCTACCAGCAGCAGGTGGTGAAGAACGCCCAGGCGATGGCCAACACGCTCATCGCGCGCGGCTACAAGATCGTCTCCGGTGGCACCCAGAACCACCTGATGCTGGTGGACATGATCGGCAAGGACGTGTCCGGCAAGGACGCGGAAGCGGCGCTGGGCAAGGCGCACATCACCGTCAACAAGAACTCGGTGCCGAACGACCCGCGTTCGCCGTTCGTGACCTCGGGCCTGCGCCTGGGTACCCCGGCGGTGACCACCCGGGGTTACGTTGAACAGGACTGCGTGGACCTGGCCAACTGGATCGCCGACGTGCTCGACGCGCCGAACGATGACGCCGTGATCGCCCGCGTGCGCGACGCCGTCAGCGCGCAGTGCCGCAAGTACCCGGTCTACGGCTGACCGGGGAGTGGGGTCGGATCCCTTCCCGCAGGGAAGGGCTCTGACCCCAGCATTGGAGTAACCGCGCATGGATGAGCGCCACCTCAAGTATCTGTACACCGCCCTGGCGGTGCTGCTTGGCCTGCCCAGCCTGGTGATGGGCGGCGCGGCAGCGACCATGCTGCTGCTGATGGGGCTGGGCCAGTTCGGTCATGGCACGCTGGCCTCGGTGACGGTGATGCCGCTGTGGGGCCTGGCCGGCATTGCCGGCTGCCTGGCCTGGTTGTGGCTCAGTGCGGGTTTTCTGATGCAGGGGCGTGCCGGGCTGCACGTGCACCGTCTCTGGTGGTGGATGCTGCTGGCGGGCGGTCTCGCCGCCTTGCCCCCGCTGGGGCTGGCGCTGTGGTGGGGCGTCACCGTGCACGCCGAAGGCATCACCCTGTTGCTGCTGGGCCCGTCGATGCTGGTGCCGGCTGCGATGCTGGTGTGGATCAAACGCCGCGCATGACGTGGCCCATGGAAGGAAATCGAACGCATGGATGAGCGTCTGCACAAACGCTGGATGGCGATCGCCGGCCTGCTGGCAGGCCTGCCCACCGTGGCAGCAGGCGGCACGGGTGCTGTGCTGGGGCTGATGGTCGTATGGGATGGCAAGTACCTGACAGGCGACGAGCACACACTGTTGCTGCTGTGGTCGACCGCCGGAATCATCGGCCCGCTGTCGTGGTTGTGGCTGAGCGGCCTGTTCCTGTGGCGTGGCCTTGTCGGCCTGCGCGATTCCCCGGTTGTCGCCTGGGTGGGGTTGGCGCTGGGGGGGCTGGCCGCATTGGCCGTGGTTGCCGCCACGCTGTACTTCACCTTCAAGCACGGGGAGATCTCGACATTGGCCTTCCTCGGCTTTGGCCCACCGTTGCTGGTGATGGCCGGGCACCTGGTATGGCTGCGCTGGGCACGCGCGGCCTCGGCGCCACCGGCACCCGGTTGAGCGCACAGCCCTGACCGCGCTGGAGGCTCTGTTCGGCCGAAATGCAGGCACTTCCGCGCAGACAGCATTTGCTGCGGGGCCCTTTCTCAGGTACCTTTGCGACGCTGCCATGACCGTGGCAATAGGTACTTCCCTGAGCCAGGCGTTCCATGCATTGCCCCTTCTGCCAACATGCCGATACCCGGGTCATCGACTCGCGCGTCTCCGAAGACGGCGCGACGATCCGTCGTCGGCGTGAATGCGAAGCCTGCGGCGAGCGCTTCAGCACCATGGAAACGGTCGAGCTGAAGCTGCCGGCCATCGTCAAGAGCGATGGCACCCGCGAGGCGTTCGACCAGCGCAAGGTCCGCGCTGGCTTCGACCGCGCGCTGCAGAAGCGTGCGGTGGCCGAAGACAAGATCGAAGCGGCCGTGCGTGCGGTGGTTCACCAGCTGCGCATCAGCGGCGAGCGCGAAGTGCCTTCGATCAAGGTCGGCGAGTTCGTCATGAACGAACTGCGCAAGCTCGACCACGTCGGCTATGTGCGCTTCGCATCTGTCTACCGCAGCTTCGAGGACGTGGCCGATTTCCGCGAGGAGATCGAGAAGCTGGAACGCGACCTGCCGTCCAGCACCGAACAGCTGCAGCTGCTGGGCGACGTGATTGCCCTGACCAAGAAGAAGAAGGGCTGACCGCCTTTTCCCTGGTAGATGCCAACCTTGGTTGGCACTGATGGCATGGATGCACACCGGCGGCGTTACCATGGCCGCATGACCACCCCGTTCTCCGTCCTCGACCACCTGCACATGGCCAACGCACTGCGCCTGGCCGAGCGTGCCGCCTACACCACCCGCCCCAACCCGATGGTCGGCTGCGTGATCGCCCATGGCGAACGCGTGGTCGGGCAGGGCTGGCACCAGCGCGCCGGTGGCCCGCATGCTGAAGTGTTCGCGCTGCGCGAGGCCGGCAGCGACGCCCGTGGCGCCACCGCCTACGTCACCCTGGAACCCTGCGCGCACTACGGGCGCACACCACCGTGTGCGCTTGCACTGATCGAAGCGGGCGTGTCGCGTGTGGTCGCGGCGATGCGCGATCCGTTCCCCAAGGTCGATGGCGGTGGCTTCGATCTGCTGCGCAATGCAGGCATCGACGTCGCCGAAGGGCTGATGGCGGCACAGGCGCGCGAGCTCAACAAGGGTTACCTGTCGCGCGTGGAGCGCAACCGCCCGTGGCTGCGGGTGAAGCTGGCCGCCAGCCTGGATGGCCGTACCGCGATGGCCGATGGCAGCTCCAAGTGGATTACCGGTCCGGCCGCGCGCGAAGACGTGCAGCACTGGCGCGCACGTGCGGGTGCGATCCTGACCGGCGCCGACACCGTGCTGGCCGACGACCCGATGCTGACCGTGCGCCTGGCCGATACCGAGGTGATGCCACCGCTGCGCGTGGTGCTCGATTCACGCCTGCGCTCGCTGGAATGCAGCCGTGTGCGCGAGGGTGGGGCGCCGACCTTGTACCTGCATGGCACAGCAGTAAGCGCACCGGATGCGGCCGACGCCGAATTTGCCAGCGCACCCTGCGTTGATGGGCGGTTGGACCTGGGCGCGGTACTGGCACTGCTGGCCGAACGTGGCATCAACGAAGTGCATACCGAAGCCGGCGCGACGCTGGCCGGTGCCTTGCTGCGCGGCGGCTGGGTGGACGAACTGCTGCTGTATCAGGCGCCCACGCTGCTGGGCGATAACGGTCGTCCGCTGCTGGCCGGCCTCGGCATCGAGGCGATGGACCAGCAGCGGCGGCTGCACGTGGTGGATCAGCGGCAGGTGGGTGAGGACATCCGCTTGTTGCTGCGGTCGTAGCGCAATGACATGCGCCGGGCATTGTCCGGCGCATGTCGTGGGATGGAACCGCCGGGCATGGCCCGGCGCTACCGCTTACCACCTCACGCGCATTCGTCGGTCCACATCATCTCGGCGATCGGGCGCAGTGCCTTGCACTCCTGCGTCATCTCCTCGGCCGACTGCACCTGCGCCTTGGCCTTCAGTTCCTCGGCCATCGCATCCACGCCGCTGATCTGCTCCGGCGCGATCTTCGCCACGCAGGCGCGGTGCTGCTGCAGCAGCAGGTCGCAGCCCGGTACGCCGGTTACTTTCGGCGCGCTGGCGGCCTGTGCATCCTGCATCCAGTCCTCGAACGGCGCCAGCGCACCGGCTACGGTGCCCACCAGATCATCGAAATTACCGCTGTACCAGTAGCCGTTGTCCTTGGCCGGGTACAGGGTGAAGGTGCCGCTGACCGGCACGCGCACGCCACTCTGCAGTGCCTGGGTGTAGGCATCGGTGAACTGCTTGCGCGCGGCCGGGCTGGCATCAGACGCGAGACTGGCGGCAAACAGCGGGCGGACCTTGCCCAGGTCGGGCAGCTGGCAGCTGTAGGTGATCCGCGCCAGCTTCTGGTCTTCAACGTATTCGTTGTCTTCGACCACGCTCTTGGTCGCGCGGCACTTCGAATCACGCAGCGCCTTGGCATACAGCGCTTCGGTGGCCGCAGCGTCGGACTTGGCGCCGGTGCTGGCCAGTACCGTCTGCCAGGGTTCGGCCAATGCCTTGGCCAGCGCACCCGGGTTGGGGGTCACGGCGTCCTGGCCTTCGAACGCCGGCTTCAGTGCGTCGTTGAGCGTGCGCGTGGCGGCCGCGTCGTCTTCCAGCAGCACGCGTGCGTACAGGTCGAAGGCCTGCTCGGGCGTCAGCTGGGCCGGTGCAGCGCTGGCAATCAGCGGGGCGCACAGCAGCACGCTGGCCAGAAGGGTACGGGTGGGGGTCTTCATGACGGTGTTTTCCTGTTCCAGAGGCGCGCAAGCCTAGCGCATCCAGCGCTACTTTCGATGGCGGCCAGAGGTCACATGGCGGTGTACCCCGGCCAAAAAAACGGGCCCCTTGCGGGGCCCGTTCGATCGCACGACGAGGAGCGATCGTTGGATCAGAAGCTGGCGCGCACGCCGGCCGAGTACTGGGTGACGTCACGGTAGCCGGAGATCTCGCCCACCAGACCCCAGGTCCTGGTGAAGTTGATCTGGCCGCCGACGGTGCCGACCCAGGTGCCCTTGAAGTTGTTGCCGCCGTCCATGTAGCCGGCCTTGGCCCAGGCTTCGGTCATGCGCGACGGCTTGCCACGGATGCCCAGGGTGGCGCGGCCCAGGTTGGTGTGGTCCTTGTAGCGGTCGCTGTAGCCGTCGTAACGGTCGGTCAGTTCAGCGCTCTGGCGCACCCAGGCGATATCGGCGGTGAAGTCCAGGCGGTCGGTCCACGGCATGTGGTAGCCGATGCCCAGCTCCGGCTGGTTCAGTTCCAGCTTCAGCGAGCCGTCGCTGTAATGGTAGGTCTTGCTGGTGCGCGACCAGCCACCGAACACGTAGACCTGTTCGGCGATGGCCACGGAGCCACGCAGGTAGCCGCCGTCGACCTTCGGGTCGTCCAGTGCGTTGTCGTCAACCTTGACCTGCGTCCAACCGCCTTCGACGTAGGTGTAGCTCAGGGCGTCGGCCGAAGCCGAGAGCGGGGCGGCGGCCAGCAGGGCGGCCACGATCAGCATCTTGCGCATGGGAATTCCTGTGAATTTCAGTCCTTTGGCGGGCCTGCCCCAGCGGGCTGCCCGTGGCGACCTCATGTCGTCCGGGGTGGAATTTTAATGAAAGTTTTACAAATTGCGAGCGACGGCCGTCACAGCTGTGGCATCCGACCCCGTTCAGCCCGGGCTGGTACACTAGCCAGGCCGGTTCGCCGGTACACAAACGTCTTCAGGGCGGGGTGCAATTCCCCACCGGCGGTAGGTGCGCAAGCACGAGCCCGCGAGCGCCCCGGCCCACGGCCGGGGGTCAGCAGATCCGGTCCAATGCCGGAGCCGACGGTCATAGTCCGGATGAAAGAAGACGGTGCCACAGGGCTCATGCCCTGCGCGTGCCTGTTTGCCTTGCGGCGTTTTTCGCTCACTTTTCGCGGAGAACGTTTCTTGTTTACTGGAATCATCGAAGGCGTCGGCCGTCTGGCTGCACGCGAATCCATCGGCGGCGATGTCCGCTTCACCTTCAATGTCGGGAATCTGCCGTTCGACCACGTGCAGATGGGCGAGAGCATTGCCATCAACGGCGTCTGCCTCACCGTCATCGCATTCGACGCCAGCAGCTTCCAGGCCGATGCCTCCACCGAGACCCTGGGCCTGACCACGCTGGGCCAGCTGGGTGAAGGGGCAGTCATCAACCTGGAACGTGCCATGCGCCCGACCGACCGCCTCGGCGGCCATCTGGTCAGCGGCCACGTCGATGGGCTCGGCCAGGTGCTGTCCATCCATGAAGACGCGCGTGCCCAGCGCTGGCGTTTCGCCGCGCCGGCCGCGCTGCGCCGCTACATCGCCAAGAAGGGCTCGATCTGCGTGGATGGCGTCAGCCTCACGGTCAACGAAGTGGACGATGAAGGGTTTGACGTCGCCCTGATCCCGCACACGGTGGCCAACACTGCCTTCTCCGCCGCAGGCGTAGGCAGCGCGGTCAATCTTGAAATCGATCTGGTCGCCCGTTATGTGGAGCGCCTGATCAGTGTGCCGACCAACGGTCAGCACCCACAGGGAGATGCCGCATGAATTTCGCCCCGATTCCGGACATCCTGGAAGACATCCGTCTGGGCCGCATGGTCGTCATCGTCGATGACGAAGACCGCGAGAACGAAGGCGACCTGATCATGGCCGCCGAGCTGGTCAAGGCCAGCGACATCAACTTCATGGTCACCCATGGCCGTGGCCTGGTCTGCCTGCCGTTGAACCGCACCCGCGCCGCCGATCTCGGCCTGGCGCCGATGGTGCAGGCCAATACCGCGCAGTTCCAGACCAACTTCACGGTCAGTATCGAAGCCGCCGAGGGCGTCACCACCGGTATCTCGGCGCACGACCGCGCCCACACCATCCGCACTGCGGTGAAACCCAACGCCAAACCGTCGGACCTGCACCAGCCTGGCCACATCTTCCCGCTGATCGCCCAGCCGGGCGGCGTGCTGACCCGCGCCGGCCACACCGAAGCCGCCGTGGACATGGCCATGCTGGCCGGGCTGGAACCGGCCGGCGTGCTGGTGGAGATCCTGAACCCGGATGGCAGCATGGCGCGCCGCCCGGAACTGGAAGTGTTCGCCCGCGAGCACGGCCTGAAGATGGGCTCCATCGCCGACCTGATCGCCTACCGCCTGGCCACCGAAAAGACCGTCGAACGCGTGGACGAGCGCGAGATCGAGACCGAATTCGGCCCGTTCAAGCTGGTCACCTACCGCGACCGCATCGCCCACGACCTGCATTTCGCCCTGGTCCGTGGCACGCCGGATGCCGACACCCCCACCCTGGTACGGGTGCAGGTGGAAAACCCGCTGGCCGACCTGCTGCACTGGCGCCGTGATGACTTCGGCGTGGCCGCCACCGATGCCCTGCGTGCGATCGATGCTGAAGGCAGTGGCGTGATGGTGGTGCTGCAGGCCCCGCGTGATGGCGAGGCCCTGCTGGCCCGCCTGCGCCAGCAGCCGGCGCCGGTGGTGCCGGGCAAGGACAAGGACGTTAGCCAGTGGCGCCGCAACGGTGCCGGCGCGCAGATCCTGTCCGACCTGGGCCTGGGCAAGCTGCGCGTGCTGGGCACCCCGCGCCGCCAGATCGGCCTGGCCGGGTACGGCCTGGAAGTGGTGGAGACGGTTACCCCGTAACCCGCCCGCTGCGCTCGCCGGGCATGGCCCGGCGCTACCCCGGCGCCCCCTAATCCGGTAGCGCCGGGCCATGCCCGGCGGGTTCCCCAGGCCCCCGCCAGCCACGGCCGGGGCCCATCCACGCTAGAATTACCCCCTTATCGAGTCCCCCAAGCCGCATATGAGCCACTACGAAGGCGATCTTCGCACTCCCGAATCGGCGCGCTTCGCCATCCTGGCCAGCCGCTGGAACGCCCGCATCACCGATACGCTGGTCGCTGGCGCCCGCCAGAGCCTGGCCGGCAACGGCATCACCGAAGCCAACATCGACGTGATCCGCGTGCCGGGTGCCTGGGAGCTGCCGCTGGTGGCCGCGCGCCTGGCTGCCGCCCATGAACACGCCGCCATCCTCACCCTGGGCTGCGTGATCCGTGGCGATACCCGCCACTATGAACACGTGGCCGACCGCTGCGCCGAGGGCCTGATGCGCGTGCAGCTGGACTTCGGCGTGCCGGTGCTGAACGGCGTGCTGGCGGTGGAACGCGTTGAAGACGCCGAGGCCCGCGCAGGCGGCAGCCACGGCAACAAGGGCGAGGAAGTCGCACTCGCCGCATTGGAAATGGTCAATCTTCTGGAGCAGCTGCCATGAACAAGAACACCCAGGGCAAGCCCTCCGGTAAACCCGTCCGCCGCGATGGCGTCGATCCGGTGCTGCGCTCGCGCGCCCGCCGTCGTGCCGTGCAGGCCATCTACGCCTGGCAGATCTCCGGCGGCAACGCCCAGTCGCTGATCGCCCAGTTCGCCCACGAGCAGGCCCGCGAAATCGCTGACCTGGCGTACTTCGAGGCGCTGGTGCACGGCGTGCTCGACAACCGTCGCGACATCGACGAAGCGCTCGGCCCGTACCTGGACCGTGGCATCGAAGAAGTGGACGCGATCGAACGTGCGGTGCTGCGCCTGGCCGCCTACGAACTGCGCTACCGCCTGGATGTGCCGTACCGCGTGGTGATCAACGAAGCCATCGAATCGGCCAAGCGCTTCGGTTCCGAACACGGCCACACCTACGTCAACGGCGTGCTGGATCGTGCCGCCGTGGAATGGCGCAAGGTCGAATCGGGTCACTGACCCGGTTCTGCTCGTCCTGGACGGGCCGTGACCTGCTGGGTCGATACCGGCCCTGACTCCGCTTCTGGTGGGTGCCAACCCTGGTTGGCACCGATGCCCGAGATCGCCGCCACCCCCACGGGAACGCCCCATGTCCCTGGCTGAATTCGCCCTCATCGACCGCATCCGCGCCCGCACCGCCGAGCGCGACGACATCGTGCTCGGTATTGGCGACGACGCCGCACTGCTGCAGCCACGCCCGAACGAACAGCTGGTGGTCACCGCCGATACGCTCAACAGCGGCGTGCACTTCCCGGCCGAAACGCGGGCGTTCGATATCGGCTGGAAGACGCTGGCCGTCAACCTGTCCGACCTCGCCGCGATGGGCGCGCGCCCGGCGTGGTGCACGCTGGCGCTGTCGTTGCCGGAAGCCAGCGAAGACTGGATCGAGGCCTTCGCCGACGGTTTCTTCGCACTGGCCGACCAGCACGACATCGCCCTGATTGGTGGCGACACCACGCGTGGCCCGCTGTCGCTGTCGGTCACTGCGATGGGGCAGGTGTCGCGCGGCCAGGCGCTGCGTCGTGATCGCGCACAGATTGGCGATGACATCTGGGTCAGCGGCACCCTCGGCGACGCTGCCGGTGCGCTGCGGCTATGGCAGCAGGGTGCGCTGAACGTGGCCACCGCCACGCTGCTGGCCGATTACGAAAGCCTGCGCCTGCGCCTGCTGCGGCCGACCCCGCGCGTCACCCTCGGCCTGCGCCTGCGTGCGTTCGCGCATGCGGCCGTGGATATCTCCGATGGGTTGCTGGCCGACCTTGGCCACATTGCGGCACGCAGCGGCGTGCGCGCCGAAGTCGATGCCGATGCGTTGCCGATGTCAGCGGCGCTGCGCGAACTGCTGGGCCGCGATGCTGCCCGTGAGTGCGCGCTGCACGGCGGCGACGATTACGAACTGTGCTTCACCGCCGCCGCCGACCAGCGCGACGCGTTGCACTTCGTTGCCGAATCGCTGGATCTGCCGATCACCCGCATCGGCCGCATCATGGAAGGGCAGGGCGTGCATACCGAAGGCCACGACGGCCCGAGCGGGTACGAGCACTTCGCCGGCTGAGCACGCAGGTCATGCCTGCTGCTGCGCGGCAACCTGACGTTCGATGCTCGCCGCGATCAACGCGATAGCCTCAATGACGATTGACTTCGACGTCGCATCTGTCACACCGGTGCTACGCAAGGCCTGCTCGGCCTGTTGGCAGCTGCGCGCCGCCTGGGGCTCTCCCAGAAATACCAGCGCGCCGGCGAAGCTGTGCAGCTGATCGATCATGGCCGGTGCATCGGCACTGTCCAGCGCCTGGGTCAGCGCCGCGTAGTCGCGGTGCGCGGTCTGCAGGAACGCCTCGCGCATCTGCCGCTGAACCGCCGCGCTCACTACCGGAGGCAGTGGTGCCTGTGCCGAGCGATCGAGGTCGAATCCATGCAGCGCGGCCTCCAGCGACGGCAGGTCGAGCGGCTTCAGCAGCAGCGTGGACATGCCGGCCTCGCGTACGCGCTGCGCGTCCTCGGGCATCGCATTGGCGGTGAGCGCGACGATGGGGATGGAGGGGTCATCCGCACGCAGTTTCCGGGCCAGCCCGTATCCGTCCAGGTGCGGCATGTTCAGATCGGTCAGCACGATGTCGAACCGGCCCGCGCGCCAGCGTTGCCACGCCTCCTCGCCGTCGGCCGCGAAGGTGACCTGCCAACCCAGCGCATGCAGTTGCCCCAGCGTCACGTCGCGGCTGATCACGCTGTCATCCACCAACAACGCGTGGCCGCGCGAGGGATGCGCGCGCTCGACAGGCGCCGGCCGTGGCGGCGTGCCTGCCACGGCGGTGGTCCGGCGTGCCGGAATGTCCAGGTGGAAAACGCTGCCGGCACCCGGGGTGCTGCGCACGCCGAGCGTGCCGCCGAGCAGTTCGGCGAAGCGTTGGCACAAGGCCAGCCCCAGGCCGCTGCCGCCGTGCTGCCGTGCCGAACCGGCACCGACCTGCACGAACGGCTTGAACAACACGGCCTGCGCCTCGGCATCGATGCCCGGGCCCGTATCGCGCACTTCCACGTGCAGCCACTCGCTGCCATCGGGCCGCAGCGAGGCATCAACGCTGACCGCCACCGTTCCCGACGCGGTGAACTTCACCGCATTGCCCACCAGGTTGTTGATCACCTGCGCCACGCGGCCTGCGTCGGTCACGTAGGCCGGTCCCGGTGCATCGCCGATGTGCAGCTCCAGGCGCAGGCCCTTCGCGGTGGCCTGTGGCTCGAACAGTGTCGCGGTCTGCTGCAGCAGCGCACGCGGGTCGAAAGGCGCCGGTTCCAGCGTCATCAGCCCGGCTTCGATACGGGAAAGGTCGAGGGTGTCGTTCACCAGCCCCTGCAGCACATCGGCCGCGCTGCGCGCGCGCGTGACATGCCTATGCGCCGCCGCCGGCATGGTCTGGCGGGCAAGCAGTTCAAGGTGGCCGAGCACGCCGCTCAAAGGGGTACGTATTTCATGGCTGATCATTGCCACGAAGGCGGTCTTGGCCTGGTCCGCGGCCTCGGCATCGTGCTGAGCCTGTTCGGCATGACGCCGTGCATCCAGCAGGCGCTGCTGGGTTTCGGTCTGTGCGGTCACATCGGTCACCGCGCAGACCCAGATCGCCCGCCGCTGGTAGCGCGCGGCGGCCACGATGGATTGCAGGTAGCGCAATGGACCGTGCTCGTCCGCGGACGGCGCCTCGAACCGCTGCCCGTGTACCTGGCCGTCAACGCGTTGCACCAGGCGGCCGACCAGTGCGTCCAACAGGTTGCCGGTGGTGTCGCCGATCAGCTGCTCCAGTGCCTGGTTGTGCAGGATCAACTGCCCGCTCTGCTGGTCGAGCAGGCACAGGCCGACCGGCGACGTTTCGATCAAGGTGCGGCTCAACGCTTCGCTTTCATGCACCCGTGCGGCTTCTTCCAGCGCCGGCCGCAGCACGCGCCGGTCCACCAGCAGCAACAGCGTCCACAGCGCGGCCAGCAGGGCGGTCAGGGCCAGCCCGCCCCCGAGCAGATAGGTCTGCTGCGCCGTCCAGATGTCGGTCCAGCGGTAGAGCCGCAGCAGCGTCCAGTCGATGCCCTGCAAGGGTGCGGACATCACGAAGGCACGGCCGGCAGGCAGTGCCAATAGCGTAGGCCGGGGCGATGGCGCGGCGCGCAGCGCAGGCCCGGAAATCGCAGCGTCCGCAGCACTGCGCAGAACATCGTTTCCCTGCCGGTCCAGCACCACCCACATTCCCGGGCTGGCCTCCTCCAACCGCTCGCGCAGGCCTTGAAGCGGTTCAAACGTCAGCCGGTTGATGAAGGGGGTGCCATTGCTGCGCAGGCGCATCTGGGTGACCAGTGCATCCTCGCCGGTGAACGGATTGCGGTCGAAGTAGGCGCGCAGCCGGCCACTGTCCAGTTGAAGCTCGGAGTCCGCACCCGCTGACTGCCAGCCGGCATCGGCGGTCTGTGCCAGCGCGGCCAGTGCCTGTTCACGGGTAGGCACCTTCATGTGCTGCAGCAGCTGCGCTTCATCATGCAGCCCGGCGATCGCAAACAGGCGCCCTTCCGGTTCGAAGGCGAAGGAGATCAAGGAAGTGGGCGAATCCTGCGCCGCTACGGTGGCGGCCATGTACGCCGAATAGGTCTGCACCATGCCCAGGTACGCCGCCTCCGCCTGTGGCGGAAGACGGCCCTCGCGCGGGGACAGCGCCAGCCAGGGGACGGACAGGGCGCCGGGTGCCACCACGCCGGCCTGGCCATCCTGTGCTGAAAAGCGGGCAGCAACAGGCAGGCCACCGGCCACCAGTGCGGTTTGCTGGGTAGCCCACAGCATGGCGTTGGTGTTCAAGCTGGCCACGTAGGCCCGCCTGCGCTCGCCAATGTAGCGATCCACCGTCTGCTGGCCGCGCTGCAGCGCCTCGCGCTCGTTGAGGTGCACCGTTTCCAGCCGCAGCCACAGCGCCGCGCAGCCGGCGGCCAGGAGAAGCAGGGTCAAGATGGCACCGCCGCCGAACAGCAGCCGGCGCTGCAGGCCTTGCAGGGTGGCAAGCACGGAGCCCGGGGGTGACGCCATGGTGCGAACCTGGGTTGTGAGGCTGTGGCGTGCAGCGTGACGCGTATGCCACCCTCAGTGCAAGTCATTGCCGGAGCACTGCGGAAGCCCGATCTACGTTTACCGATCAACGCGCGCCTCGGCCTCACGGGGCGTGCCGTAATCATCCAGCCATTTGAACGCCACCGTTGCGGGCATCGCTGCACCTTCCGGCAGCGCATAGCGCACCTGTGCCCCCGGCGCGATCATGTCCACGTCCACGCTGCGGCCATCGGCCAGCGTCAATGAACTCAACGAGACGTGGTACGCGCTCGGATTGCGAACCCGCAGGCCATCACCATCGGCAGACCACTGCAGCGTGGCCGCTGCATCGCGTGCACTGCCCGGCAGCCCGGCCGGGCGATGGAACAGCTTCACCCGCGTACGCACCGCGAACTGCAGCAGGTTCTTGCTACTGGCATCGCTGGGCTTGGGCGGAATGTCCAGCAGATTGAAATAGAACACCGATTCGCGATCGGTTGGCAGCGGTGACTCCGACGGGCGTGGTGCGTAAGTGACGCGATATGCCTGCCCCTGCTTCGGTTGCAGCAGTCGCGGCTCGGCCGGTGTCAGCCGGAACGGCGTGCGTACGTTCTCCGGGCGCGACTGGCTGTCGCCGTCATCGATCCACACCTGCGTCATCGCGGGCAACTCGCCCACGTTGCTGGCCCTGACCGTTACGTCGCGGCCCTTGCTGGCATCGTGCACGATGCGCGTGCCCTGCAGCGTCACCGCGGCCGATGCCGGCAGGGCTGCCGAAACAGACAGCAGCGCGCATATCCACGTCCTGACGCGGAGTTTCATGGTCAACCTCGTTGAAAGGGGCAGGCCGTCGCTGCGTGGCGCCGGCCTGCCGGAAGCGCGTTACTTGTAGACCACCACGAAGTCGCCCGAGGCATTGGCGGTGCCAGCCCGCGCGTTCTGCGCCGGTGAGGCGTACCACGCGCTGTAGTCCAGCTGGCCGCTGCCACCGGCGGCGATGGTCACCCACACGGCCGGGTCCTCACCGATCTTCTGCTGGTTACCGGCCGCGTCGTACAGCGCAACGCCCACGTTGGTGGCGGTCGATGCGGCGGTCAATGCGAGGTTGCCGGTACTGCCGTCGGGCGTGCCGCCGAAGCGCACACCCACATCCTGCGACGCACCCGAACCCGAGCAGTCCAGGGCGATGGTGAAGTTCTTCTGGCCGGCACGGGCGCTGGCGTTGACCGAGGCCAGGTCCACCTTGCCCATCGGCACGGTGATGGTGCCGCCGGTGGAGCCCACCGAGCAGGTGGAGGTCATCAGTTCGCCGGTGATTTCCAGCGATTCGGCAGACACCGACGGTGCGGCGATGGCGAAGACAGAAAGGGACAGCAGACGGAGCGTCAGGGACATGACAGTTCTCGATTGTGGAATGAAGGCACGCGGTGACCGCCCATGGCAGCCAGTGCGACCAGTTTCGATGCGCGCGCCAGGCCGCGGAATGCAACAAGTTGCAAAAGCGCGTTGACGTTCGCGAACTGCAATAAATCCGATAGGAAGTGACAGTGCCGCTGCCTAGACTGCGCGGCCTCGATTCGTTGCCGAAGGAATCGCCATGTGCGTTCCCATCCTTCCCTCCGCCGCTGCGCGGCGCATATCGCGTGTGCCAGCGTTGGTGGCGCTACTGATGATCGCTGCGATGGCGCTGCAAGCACAGCAGGCCAACGCGAGCTGTGTGAGGTTGAATCCGGGTGATCAGGATCTGACGGTGTCGCTGACGATGCCGAACATTGATCGGCCGGATACGCGTTACAGAGTGTTCAATGCTGGCCAGATTCCTGGTGGCTTCGAATGCACGGCAGGACAAACTGCATTCAACATCGATGCACCACTCACGGGTCTCACCTATGTGCGGGATGTTCAGATGGACAGCTACATCTATAAGGTCTACAGCACAGGACCAAGATCGCCACTGATTGGTTTCAGCTTCAGCGTGAAGAAAAGCAGCCAGGGAAGCTATGGCGGTCCTCCCATCGAGCTCGGAGTTCGCAACCGACACCCCGGAGAATCTGTCACCCAAACAGAGCCGATGAACGTGGATGTCTACATGGTGATCTTCTTCCGCGGCGGTGCCATGGAGAGCATTCCCATGACCGACCTGGGCACCATCACCTCGTCGGTTGAAGGTGATCCAAGCCAGTCGATGCAGCACCATGTGCGGCTGGAAATCATCGTCCCCCCCGTCACCTGCACGCTCGCCAACGCCTCCCACACCCTCGACGACGTTCTTGCCAACGAACTCGCCGCCAGCGGCAGCAACGCGAAGGAATCCAGCTTCGACGTCGCGATGAACTGCCCGATGGACAACATCGATGTGCAGCTGTCGCTGGCTGACGCCAATGACCCTGGCAGCAGCAATGGCCAACTCGCACCGGCTCCAGGTACCACCGCTGGCGGCGTGCAGGTGCAGCTGCTGCGCGGTGGCCAGCCGGTGCAGTTCGGCCAGGTCTGGTCGCACGGCTGGTCCAGCAAGGGCCAGCAGGCCATTCCGTTCAGTGCGCGCTATCTGCGTACGGCCGACCCTCTGGTGCCCGGCGACGTCAAGGGCGAGGCGGTGCTGACCGCCGACTACCGATGAACACCGTTGATCGCACCTGTGCCACCGCGCGCTCGCTCTGCGCCGCCATCGGTGCGGTGCTGTCGACGGGGCTGGCGTTCGATGCCGCCGCCGCGCCGGTCGAGTTCAGCGAAGGCTTCCTGATCGGCGGCGAAGCCATCGACATGGCGCGCTACGCCAACGGCAACCCGTTGCCGGCCGGCGACTACGCGGTGGACGTGCATGTGAACGGCGAGTTCCTGCGCAGCCAGGACATCCGCTTCGTCATCCAGGACGACCCGCAGATTGCGGTGCCATGCCTGTCACCGGCGCTGGTACGCGGGCTGCCGTTGAAGCCTGCGTTCCTGGAGGCACTGCCCGCCGAAGAAAGCACCTGTGTGGATCTGTCAGCGCTGGTGGAGGGCGCCAGCACCACCTTCGACAGTGGCGAGCTGAAGTTGTCCCTCAGCATTCCGCAGGCGGCACAGGCCATCGCCGCGCGTGGCTTCGTGGCACCGGAACTGCGCGACGACGGCATCACCGCTGCCTTCATCGATTACAGCGCCAACCACTACCGCAGCCAAGGCAGCGACAGCAGTTACCTTGGGCTGCGGGCAGGCGTGAACCTGGGCGCATGGCGGCTTCGCCACCGCGCATCGTTCACCCATGGCAGACAGGGCACCCGGCACGAGGTCATCAGCAGCCATCTGCAACGCGACATTCCGCGCTGGAGCAGCCAGCTGCTGCTGGGCCAGGGCAACACCGGTGGCGAGCTGTTCGAAAGCGTGCCGTTCACCGGCGTGCGCGTGGCCAGCGACGAACGCATGCTGCCCGATTCGCTGCGCGGCTATGCGCCGGTGGTGCAGGGCATCGCCGAAGGCAATGCGGTGGTCACCATCCGCCAGAACGGCAGCATCATCCACGAAAGCAATGTGGCGCCAGGCCCGTTCACTATCGAGGATCTGTATCCCACCAACTTCGGCGGCGATCTGGACGTCAGCGTTACCGAAGCCGATGGCCGCGTGCAGCGTTTCAGCGTCAACTTCTCGGCCGTTCCGCAGGCGCTTCGCGCGGGTTCGTCGCGCTTCGCGGTCACTGCCGGTGAACTGCGCGACACCGGCAACACGCTGCAGACGCTGCGCTTCACCGAAGGAACCTATGCCCGCGGCGTGAACAACCGGCTTACCGTGCTGGGTGGCGCCCAGCTGGGTGAGGACTATCGCGCGCTGCTGGCCGGTGCTGCGGTCAACACCGCCATCGGTGCATTTGGTGCCGATGTCACCCATTCGCGCGCCCGGCAGCGCGGCAGCGAAACCATTGCGGGCAACAGCTTCCGCCTCAATTACCAGCGTTATGTGGCGCGAACCGGTACCAATGTTGGCCTGGCTGCGTACCGCTACAGCACCCGTGGGTTTCTCAGCCTCAACGACGTGGCGCGGGTGCAGAACGACGATTGGGGCCTGCACCAGCGCGCCCGCCAGCGCTACCAGGTGAACTTCTCGCAGAGGGTGGGCCAGCGCAGCAACCTGTATCTCAGCGGCGGCCATGTGTCTTATTGGGACAGCGCCCGACGCCGCAACGATTTCCAGGTGGGCTTCCAGAGCACGCTGGGGCGGGTCAACTACGGTGTGTCCGCGCTGCGCTTCCGCGTGGGCGATGGCCGCCAGGACACCCGCTACGCATTCACCCTCAGTGTACCGCTGGGCCGTAGCGCCAACGCACCGCGTGCCAGCACCCAGCTCAACCATGCCGACAGCGGGCGGCAGTCGCAGCTGGGCATCACCGGCAGCCTGGGCGAGTCACGCGCGCTCAACTACAGCCTGTCCGGCACGCAGGGCAACGGGCAGAACAGCCATAGTGCTTATGCCGCGTGGCAGGGCAGCCGTGGCAACCTCAACGCCGGCTACAGCCGCAGCGGCGACTACCGCAGCCTGTCGCTTGGCGCATCGGGCAGCGTGGCGCTGCACAGCGGTGGCCTGAACCTGGGTGCTCCCGTGGGCGACGGCTTCGCGCTGGTGCAGGCGCCGGGTGCGCAGGGCGCACGCATCGGCAGCAGCACCGACCTGCGCGTGGCGCGCAACGGCTACGCGCTGCTGCCGCACATCAGCCCCTATCGCTGGAACACCATCGACCTGGATCCCTCCGGCCTGCCGATCGAGGTGGAGCTGCTGCAGACCTCGCAGCGTGTGGCACCCACCGCCGGTGGCATCGTGCGCGTGCCGTTCCAGGTGCGCCGCGAGCGCACGCTGTTCATCGACGCCACCGACGCGCTGGGCCAGCCGCTGCCGTTTGCGGCGGTGGTGCAGGGCGAAGACGGCGCGCCGGCCGGTGCAGTCGGGCAGGGCGGGGTGATCCAGCTGCGCGGTGCGCAGGACAGCGGCGCGTTGATCGTCGACCCCGATGGCAAGCGGCGCTGCCGCATCGACTACCGCATGCCCGACGCGCCGGATGCGTACGGGTTGTCGTGGAGCCAGGCCGTGTGCGTGCCGCTGCCGCTGCCGCCGGAGGGTCTGCAAGTACGTGCAGCCGATCCAATGGACATCACCGCACCGTGATCCCTCGTTTCCTCAAATCAACCTGCAGGAGCAACGCCATGTTCCCTACCCGATTTCAACTGATTGCAGTGCCGATGCTGTGCCTGATTGCTTCAGCCGCGCATGCCCAGGTCACCCTCACCATCAGCGGCCGCGTGCTGCCGGGTACCTGCACGCTGGCAGCGCCCACCATCGCACTGGATCCGGTGAAGGCCGATGAGATGACGCCAGGTGCCGCCAACAGCGTGAAGGCCGGTGCACTGAACTTCACGGGCTGCGTGGGCGTCAGCCGTGCGCGCCTGTCCTTCGATGGCGCGGCCGCCGATGGCGACCCGGAGCGCTGGAAGAACACTGCCGCCACCACGCCAGCAACGGGTGTGACGATCGCGTTGCTGGCCGGCGCGACCGGCAACACCTACCTGAAGAAGGGTGATGCCGACATTCCGGTGGCTGTCTCTGGCGCGACGGCGTCCTATCCGCTGCGCGCGGGCTACTTCATTCCCAACACCAGTGGTATCAACGCCGGCAATATCTCCACCGAGATCGTGGTCACCGCCGCCTACGATTGAAAGCCGGTACGGCCCTGTAGCGCCGAGCCCACGCTCGGCTGCTCTTCGGTCAGGTTCCGGGCAAGCCGGGCGTGGGCTCGGCTCTACAGAAGCCGCTAAGCTGCGTGCAGCTGCACATCCACATACTCGGCCAGCCCGCGGCACGCCAGCAGCAACCCCTCGCGCGTGTCATCGTCCACCTGCTGGCTGATCTCGCCATCCACGCGCACGCGTTCTGTAGCGTGCAGCAGCTCAAGTAGAAACGTCAGCCCGGCATTGGCGCGGTCGATGCGCGCCAGTGCCAGCCGCTGCCCCGGCGTACGGCCCTTGCCCGGCCACGGTTGCCCATCGGCGGCGTCGCCCTGGCGGATGTGCTGCAGGCAATGCAGCAGCGTGATGGTGCCGGGCGCTTCGCCTTCCTGCAGTGCGGCGAAGGTGCTTTCCAGCGTGCGCGCCAGATCGTCAGGCAGGCGCGTGGCGGCCTCGCCCAGAGTGGCGAACAGGTGGGGATAGTGTGATGTGGTCATGGCGGCGTCCTTGTGTGCGAAGCAAGGGGCCACCCCGCTTAACAGCGAGGGTGGCGGACGGTGCGTGGTTGCAATACCGGTGGTAACTACGCGAAACGCCGGCGGGCACGAGGCCCCCACACACCGTCCGCCATGTAAGCGCGGACAGAATGTCTGCCGACGCCGCCCGATGGATGAGCGACGCCGACAGACAAGCGTAAACAACGTAGTTACCAAACGGGATTGCAAGCCCGTGCCACCCGTTGTCGGTGGCGGACACATGATGCGCACGAAGGTACCGCTGTACCAATCAGAAAAGTTTCAAATTCAAAGTTGTTGCAATCTGCATGCACGCGAATGGTAGTCATGCAGAGTGAGGCGATTGCGTCAGAGTTCGCACGGCTTCACTGTAGAGCCGAGCCTATGCTCGGCTCACCGCGCGAAGCGCGGCGTTCTTCGTGATCTGATCGGAGATCAGCCGAGCGTGGGCTCGACTCTACAGAAAGCGCATCGTGCACATTGGAACGGCGCCGGAGATGTCGGCGCCGTTCTCTTTCCCTTACCAGCTGTACGCCACAGACAGGTTGGCAGTCGCCTCGCGATACCCACTGTCACCACGCATCACACCAAACCCGCCCCATGCACTGAAACCGGAACGGAATTCCACACGCGCACCTGCGCTCAGTTCATAGCGGTTGCGCGGAATGCCGGCCTTCAGCACTTCGTCGTCAAAGGCGATGCCATTGCCGGCGCCATCGCGGTACCAGTTGGCCGCCAGATAAGGGCTGACCGAGGCACCCGCTGCCGAGCGCGATTCACCCTGCAGGCGCAGGCCGGCACGGCCGGACAGACCGCTGTTGCCGTGCGCACGCACCACGGTGCCGTTGGTCTCGGTATGCACGTCGGTCTTCGCATCGGTGTAGATCAGCTGCAGTTCCGGCTGCAGGCTCAACGCGGTGTTGCCGATCTGGCCGATGTCGAAGCGGTAGCCCGCTTCCAGCGACGACTGCCAGATGTCCGAGTCATAGCGCTCCTCGGCCAGGCCATCACCCTGCACGCGGTTGCGGAACTGGCCGCGCTGCACGCTGGCGTCCACGTACATTGCATCATTGGCCCAGTTGCCATACACGCCCAGCGCACCACCTTCCACCTTACCGCGTGCACTGAAACCGGTCACGTCCGAACGCGAGGTGGCGCTGCTGCGTGCCGCGGTACCCATCACGCCGACGCGGCCACGGCCGTCATCGAACACGCCGATGTCCGCACCCAGCTGCAGGCGCGAGCGGTCCACGCGCAGGTCGAGCTGGTCATCCACTGCACCGAGCTTGCTCTGGGTGCCGTCCACGCGGGCCCAGCCACGGATGCCCTCCGCCGCCGCGGCGCCGCCCTGGCGATCGCGGTAGCTGTGGCGCAGCATCTGGTCGAGCGCGAACTGGTTGGCCAGGTAGGCGCCGGTCTCCGGGCGCAGGATCGGGATGGGGGTGATCGGGTCGATGGGATCAATCGGATCAATGATCGGCTTGCACTGCGGCAGGGTCGGGTCAGCCAGGCACGGATCCGGCGTGGTTGCCAGTTCCGAACGCAGGTACCAGTTGCCGTTGGCGTCCTTCACCAGGAAATACTCGTACTGTCCGCCCACGGCGCGGCCGACCAGATCGAACTGCGCGTTGGAGGCGCCGCCGATATCGATCAGCTCGATGCCGCGATCGGTCTTGGCACCAGCACCGCCAGCATTGAGCACGCGCACGTTGGCCTGGCCGTTGGCATCACCAGCAATCACCAGCTTGTCGGTCAGCGAGGCGTCGTCACCCAGCTGGGTGTTGAACAACAGGGTGCCGCCGTTGCCGGTGAACTCGTCCAGGCTGAGGGTGTTGAAGCTGCTGCCATTGCCCAGCGCCACGGTACCGCCGGCGCCCAGGGTGAGATGGCCCACGCTGCTGTCGCCGGTCATCAGCCAGGCGCTGTCGGTATCGATGGTGGCGCTGGTGACGTTGATGAAGCGGCCGTCGATCTGCGCCTTGTTGCGCAGGAAGACGTCCAGGCTGCCATCAACCGTTGCGGCATCGAAGCTGACATTGCCGATCAGGCGCGCGTCATCCACGTTGAAGCGCACATGGCTGGCCCCCGGCGTGCTGCTACCGGTAAGCGAGTCCACCTGCAGCAGATTGCCATTCCCCCCGATCAACCGTGCACCGTTTGCCACGGTGATCTCGAAGTCGGCAGCCTCGTCGGCGCCCACGCGGATCGCCGCGCCGCGCCCGGAGCGAATAGTGGAACCGTCAATACCCAGACGTAGCGTGTCGGGCGTATGGATCGAGCCGTACATCAACACCCCCACGTTGTCGGCGTCGATTTCCGAGCCATTGACGATGTCTACCCGGCCGTTTTCCATGCGCACGCCCAGACCACTGGACATATCGCTACCGCTTGTCGTGTCCTCCACGCGCACATGGGTGGAATCCAGAATGGACCAGGCGCCAAGCAAGGGAATGCCGCCGGGGGTGCTGCCCAGCGTCAGGCCGATGCTGAGTGGATTGCCTGGCAACAGGCCGTCGGCAGCGGTGACAAGAATGCGGCTGCCGATCAGGTGCGCCGACGACGAACCCTGCACCAGGATGCCGCCGCCTCGGATCGTACTGAACTCTGATTCGAAGCGTGCCGTCCCGTCCAGTTCCACTGCACGCTGGTGGGAGCCGCTGCGGTTGATGGTGGCATTCCATATGGTCACGCGTGAATCAACGGCACGGATGTTGTTGGTCTGGCCACCCGTCACGTTCAATATCGCGTCGTTGCGCAGCGTCCATTCCTCAATCGGGTCGCCATCGTTGACCGTTCCCACGGTACCGTCCAGATCACCGGCCCAGGCGCCGGCCAGCGGCAGCATGCAGAGTGCGAGGACGATTCCACGCGCCAGCGGGCGTTGATGAGGATGAGCAGTGCGGGTGCGATGACGGTTCATGGTCCTGTCCTTTCTGGGAAAGAGTCGACACAGGGAGTCGTTCAGGTGCTCGTTCACGGATGTGGCCTTTTCGACCTGTTCGCGTGAAGCGCGCGTGATGAGCCTAACCAGGCAACCTGTGTCTTGATCGGCACGAATTCTGGCCGCGGGCACGGCTCCGGCCCATGCAATTAGTTGCAAAGCGCTGGCCGTCTGGACGCTCGGGTCGGCCGATGTTCAGCACAGTGAATCCGGTCCGTACTTGGGCGCGACAGGACGACGCAGCGGCTGCGGTATGCAACCAATTCGATAGGCGCCATTGCGGCCGCTTCCTACGGTATGGGCCCTTCCATTGGAGCGTCCCCCGCATGCGTCGTGTACTTCCCCGCCCCCATCTGCTTGCCGTGGGGTTGTCCGCCGCCCTGGCGTCGTCGGTCGCCATGGCACAGCAGGTCATCGCCGATGGCGACGAACAGAACCCGGCTGCAGGCGATTACCGCACCACTGATCCGGTGGAGCCGGGCAATCCGGGTGGGCATGCGTTCCTCGCCATCAACGGTGGCAGCCTCATTCCAACCGGGCCGGTCAATTTGATTACCGAAGGGCTGCGTGCTGCCGCTGCACGCGCCGAGGGTGCGAGAAGTCGTATTGAACTGCAGGCGGGCAGCGTCTTGACCTCCGGCTATGGTGCTGCCGGCCTTTCCGCCGCCAATGGCGGCCAGGTTCACGCCAGCGGAACGCATATCGAAACGCGCGGCACGGCAGCGTCGGGGGCGGAAGCGCTGTCCGGTGCGCTGTCACTGGACAACGTGCGGATCACTACCCGTGGCGGGTTGGCCCATGGCATCAGCGTGCAGCAGGGGCAGGCAGTAGTGCGCGACAGCGCGATCGAGATTCTTGGTGACCAGTCCAATGGGTTGGACGTGCGTGATGGAACACTGCTGGCCGAACGTCTGCAGATCGCTGTGGCGGGGGCAGGCCATGGGGTGTGGGCGCAGGGTGGCAGCGATGTCACCCTGCGCTCGGCGCGGATAGATGGCAGCGGCGCCGGTGCATCGGGCGTGCTGGTGGGGCTGGGCAGCAAGGTGGTGTTGGAAGATGTCGACATCGATCTGACCCACGAGCGCTCCGGAATGGGATTGTTCGTCGGCGGTGAGCTTGAGATGCGCGGAGGCAGCGTGCATGCACGTGGCGACAACGCCACCGCGGTCAGCTTCGCCACCGGTGGCGGCGGCGTGCTGCGCCTGGATGGGGTGGAGCTGTCCGGTCACTTCGGCATCCATATGACCGAAGGCGCGGACCTTACCCTGCACGGCAGCCGGCTCGACAGCGTGTCGATCGGCATCGACATGAACCAGCGCGATGTGGTTGCGCGTGTGACCGATTCGTTCATCACCACTCGCAATGGCGTTGGCATTCGAGTGACGAATGGCGATCTGGTAGTCGACGGATCGACCATTACGGCCAATGGCACCTATTGGCAGGCGATATCGGTGCTGGGAGGTGCCGCGCAGGTTACCGGCAGCCGATTGCGGACCCTTGGCCAGAATGGTCATGGGTTGTATGCCGAAGGCGGTGTATCTGCTGCACCACTAGCGAACGGCAACATGATCGATATTCTTACCGAAGGCGACGGCGCCATTGGTGCGATCGCCCGCCTTGGCGGCACCGTACACCTTGCCGACAGCGTGGTGCGCACCACCGGCATCAATTCATACGGTGTGCTGTCGGGGGGCAGGGGCGAAATGACGCTGGCCAACACCCATGTGCGCACTGAAGGCGAAGGTGCCTGGGCGGCGGTGATCAACGACAACGGCCAGATGAGCATCGACGGCGGCTCGCTGGTGAGTGCGCAGCACGGTGGCATCTGGTTGCGCAGCAGCCGTGATCCAGTGCTGACGTTGAGTAACGGTGTGGTGGTGTCCGGTGGCAACGGCATCGGCATCGGCCTGGCACTGGATGCTGCCGTGGCCGGACGCCTCGACGTGGCGCTGGACGGTGGCTCGCAGTTGCACGGCGATATCGTCATCACGCCCGAGGACGAAGACGCCGGGCTGGTTCCGCAGTCCGAGGTGCATGTGCGTCTGGCGGATGGTGCGCTGTGGCAGGGGTCTTCCAATCTGGTGCAGACGCTTGCGCTTGAAAGCGGCAGCCAATGGACGTTGACCGGCGATGCGACCGTGGGCGAGTTGCAGGCGCGCGACAGCGTGGTGGCGTTGTCCGATGGCAGCGGCCGCTTCAATACGCTCACGGTGGAGGGTGACCTGCACAGCGAGGGCGCCACCTTCCTGTTCCAGGGCGCGCTGGCTGGCGATGATTCGGCCATCGACCACCTGCTTGTGCGTGGTGATGCCTCCGGTGATGCCCTGATTGCGGTGAGGAACATCGGCGGTGTGGGGGCGCCCACTGTTGACGGCATCCAGCTGATCGAAGTTGACGGCGCATCGCTGGCCAGCTATGCGCTGACCGGGCGTGCTGTGGGTGGTTCGTACGAATACTTCCTGTTCCAGGGTGGTCTGACCGATCCCACCGATGGTCATTGGTATCTGCGTTCGCAGTGGTTCGATGTCTGCGAGGACGACCCGGCGGCGCCGGGCTGTGCGGTGAATCCGGGCCCGGACCCGATCGAGGGTGGCGAAGGTGAGGATGGCGGCGGCATCGTCGACCCGATCCGGCCGCCGCCTGTGTTGCGCCCGGAGGCGGGTGCCTATCTTGCGAACCAGTCGGCTGCGGTGAACATGTTCGTGCACCGGATGCATGACCGTACCGGTGCCCTCACGGGTGAGCGCACTGCATGGGCACGCGTGGGTCGCAGCAATGCGGACTTCACTGCAGTGGGGGGGCAGCTGTCGGTGGATGGCAACACCTCGGTGCTGCAGATCGGCAGTGATCTGCTGCGTCGTGGCAACGCCGCGTTCGGTGTGATGCTGGGCAACGGGCGCGCTGACAGCAGTGTGCTATCCGAGCTGACCGGCTACAGCGCCAAGGGGCGTGTGCGTGGCACTGCGTTGGGCGTGTACGGCACCTGGCTGCAGGATGCAGAAGGAACCGGCGGTGCCTACGTGGACGCAGCCATGCAGTTCGGCCGCTTCGACAACCGTGTGCAGGGTATCGGCCTGGAGCCGGAGCACTATGATGCGCGCGTGGCCACTGCGTCACTGGAAATGGGCCATACCTTCAATGTGTGGCAGGGTGCTGGCAGTTCGCTCTACGTGCAGCCGCAGCTGCAGCTGACGTATGCGGACTACCGTGCGGATCGCCACGTGGAGAGCAATGGCACGGTGATCGACCACGCCGATGCCGGTGGCCTGAGTGGGCGCCTGGGCATGCGTGTGTTCGGTCATGGCACTGCGGCCGGCAACACCGTGCAGCCGTACCTGGGCGTGAACTGGCTGCGTGGCAGCGGCACCAGCACGTTGCAGTTCAACGATGACACGCTGGGCGCGGATGTGCCGCGCAATCGTTATGAAGTGCAGGCCGGTGCCGAGTTGAAGCTGGGCCAGCGTTGGGGCGCTTGGGGCGGCCTGAGCGTGCAGCGCGGCGACCATGGCTACCGCAACGTGGGTGGCCAGGTGGGTGTGCGCATGGCCTGGTAAGCGGGCGTGTGGGGGTCGGAGCCCATTGCTTGGCAATGGGATCCGACCCCAACCGTTTCGGCACGCGGACTCTGTAGAGCCGAGCCCACGCTCGGCTCACCGCGCGAAGCGCGGGTGCATCGTGATCTGAGCGAAGAGCAGCCGAGCGTGGGCTCGGCTCTACAGCTGCACGCCTTGGTGGCGCCGGTTCATGCCCGCTAGCATCACACCGGCGGCAGCACCTTGCCCGGGTTGAGAATGCCATCCGGGTCCAGCGCGGCCTTGATCGCGCGCATCGTCGCCAGCGTGGCCGGGCTGAACGCCTGCGTCATGAAATCGCGCTTGGCCAATCCAATGCCGTGTTCTCCCGACAACGTGCCGCCCAGCGACAGCGTCAGTTCGAAGATCTTCGGCAGCGCGGCATGCGCGCGTGCGTTCTCATCGGCATCGTCCGGGTGGTAAAGAATGTTGACGTGCAGGTTGCCGTTGCCGGCATGACCGAAGGTGACGATGGTTAGCGAATAGTCGCGCGCCAACGCCTGCACGCCAGCCACCAGTTCCGGAATGCGCGACACCGGTACCACCACGTCTTCATTGATCTTGCCGGGCGCGACGGTCCGCAGTGCGGGTGACAGCGCCTTGCGTGCGGCCCACAACTGGTCGCGTGCGCGGCCTTCCATTGCCACGTCCAGTTCGATCATGCCGTCGCCTTCGGCGGCGCTGGCCAGTGCCTGCAACAGGTAGGGCAGGGTATCGTGGTCACCATCGGCTTCGACCAGCAGCATCGCGCCCGCCTCGGGCACCTTGGCACCATTGAGGCGCAGCAGCTCCAGGCTGCGGGCGTCCATGAATTCCAGGCGCGTGGGCACCACCGGCTGCGACATCAGGCGTGACACCGCAGCGGCCGCCGCATCGGCGTCGCGGTACAGCACGCGCAGGCCGGCCTGGCTGACCGGCAGTGGGGTCAGCTTGAGGGTGGCTTCCACGATCAGCGCCAGCGTGCCTTCGCTGCCCACCAGCAGGTGGGTGAGGTCGTAGCCTGTGGAGTCCTTGGTGTAGGCGCCACCGCAGCGGATCACCTCGCCGGTGCCGGTGACCGCGACCAGGCCCAGCACGTTGTCGCGGCTGGTGCCGTACTTCACCGCGCGCGGGCCACCGGCGTTGCAGGCCAGGTTGCCACCCACGCTGCAGATCTCCGCGCTGGATGGGTCCGGCGCCCAGAACAGGCCATGTGGCGCCAGCGCCTGCTGCAGCGTTCCATTGAGCACGCCGGGCTGCACCACGGCGCAGCGATCACCGGCACGGATCTCCACGATGCGGTCCATGCGGGTGAACGACAACACGATGCTGCCCGGCAACGGCACGGCTGCACCGGTGGTGCCGGTGCCGGCGCCGCGCGCGACCAGCGCTACGCCATGCACGCGACAGGCACGCACCAGTGCCTGCACCTGTTCTACGCTGGCGGGCAACGCGACGGCAGCGGGGCGCTGGTGGCGCCACGAGTTGTCCTGCGCGTTCGCCTCCAGCGCGTTGTCATCCATGCGCCAGCCCTCCGCTCCCAGCAGGGCAGACAGTTCGGCAATCAATGCGGCGGGCAGGGCAGTACTCATGACAGATCTCGTGGGGCAGCAGGAGCGGGTTGGATCAGTTTCCAGGCAACAACGGCGCCGGCCAGCGGCAGCCAGACCCAGCGCAGTTCAGAGAGCAGGGTGGCGATGCCGCGCGCGCTGAAGAACTGCGGCGCAAACGGTGAAACGCGGATCGGCCGCCACGGGGCGAAGAAGCGCTGTTCGCTCCACGGCCAGGCGAGGGCAACGCCGAGGCCACCGGAGGTCATTGCGTCGAGCAGGGGATGGCTGGCGGCGCAGATGAAGACGAACACCGCCGCCTGTACGGTGGACGCCAACGTTGGCCCTCGCTGGGTAGGTGCCAACCTTGGTTGGCGCGAAACCGCCGACCAAGGTCGGCGACTGCCGGAGCTGTGTGGTGCCGACCAAGGTCGGCCGCTACCAAAGAACGCCCACACCGCGGCCAACGCGGCCAGCACGCAGGCAAACAACAACGAATGGCTGGCACCGCGATGGCCGAACGCATCGGCATAGGGAATGTGCAGGGCAAAGGCCAGCACGTCGGCATCGGGCAGCATCGCGGCGACCACACCCGCAGCCAGCAGCCATGCCGGAATGCGGCCGCGATCGGCGGCGCACCACAGCGCCAGCGGTACAGCGGCATGGGTGATGATCGAAGGCATCAGTCACGCACCTAGGTAGTACCGGCCAGGCTGCGCGCTGGTAGGTGCCAACCTTGGTTGGCACAGAAGCGCCGACCAAGGTCGGCCTTTACCAGAGTGGACGGTACACATCAGCAATCATCCAGCCGGAACGCATCGCGCAGCCAGTTCAACTGCGGTGGTTCACCCGTGGCTTCCACCACATCGAAACGGCAGGGCGCATCGGCAAGCGCGGGATGGTCCTGCAGGTACAACAACGCGGCATGCGCCAGGCGTCGACACTTGCGCACATCCACTGAGGCCGCACCGCCACCGAAATCGGATCGCGCGCGGTAACGCACTTCCACGAACACCACGGTGCCGGCGTCGTCCATCACCAGGTCCAGTTCACCGCCGCGATAACGCACGTTGCGCGCACGCGGCTGCAGTCCGGCCTGTTGCAGATGCTGCTCGGCGGCGGCTTCCACCGCCGAGCCCCGTTGGCTGCGCTCAGCGACCACCGACGATCGGCATCGGCCGGCCGCCATTGAAGGTGGACCAGGCCGGCTGGCGCAGGATGTTGCCGTTGCTGTCCAGGAACAGGGTGCCGGTGGCGCCGTCCAGGCCGCCTTCGTTGGACAGCTTGTCCAGGTAGGCGGTGATCTTCCAGGCATCGGCGCCGAAGGCGAACAGGCGGCCGGCGGCACCGCGTGCGCTGGGCAGGGTGCTGGCGACCTGGCTGGCCGAGGGCAGGCCGGACACGCTGCGCACGTTCCAGGCTTCGTTCGGGTAGACGATGCCGTCCAGCGCCACGTCTTCTTCCACCTTGCCGCTACCGACGGTCAGCTGCGAGGTGCCGACGCGGGTGGCGCCACCGGCACCGGCCAGTGCCAGCTGCGGCGCCAGCAGGCGGGCCTGCGGCGCGCGCACGGCGAGGAACACGGCATCGACCTGGCCGGCATTGCGCACCTGCGCACCGACATCGCCAACCGCGTCGCTGACGCCGACGGTGGCCACCACCTGGCCGCCACGCTGGGCGAAGCGCTGGGCGAAGGCGGCGGCGGCACGGCGGCCGGTATCGTCGGCGCTGTTGATCACCAACGCCTTGCCGCGCTCGCGGCCACGCAGGTATTCGGCAGCGACGATGCCGTCGTCTTCCGGTGCCAGCGAGAAGCCGGCGCTGCCGGCCGGCGGCGCGTCCTTGCCACGGTTCAGGGCCAGCACCGGCACCTGCAGCTGCTGGCGGCCATAGACCGCATCCACTTCGTCACGGCCCAGCGGGCCGACCACGAAGTCGGCGCCGGAGGCGACGGCCTTGTCATAGGCGGCCAGCGCACCAGCCGGGGTACCGGCGGTGTCGATGAAGTTGATGTCCGGGCGGCGGCGGGTCTCGCCGTAGTACGCGGCCAGCAGGCCATCACGCACCGGCTGCGCGGCGGTGGCCAGGCGGCCGCTGAGCGGCAGCAGCACGGCCAGCTTGGCCGGCGGACGGTAGCCGTCGCTCATGGCCGGCGGGCGCTTGCTGGTATCGAACTGGGCGGCGCCATCGCGGTCGAACGGGCGCGGCAGCGGCAGGCCACGCGCGATCAGCGCACGGCCGGCGAAGTTGTACAGCGGGTCGTTGGCCGGCAGCGCGGCGGCACGGCTGCGCAGGGTGGCGTCGTCAAGCGTACCGAGCAGACCGGCGATGGCGGCCTGGTTCTCGCTGCGTGCGCTGCCGGTCAGGCTGGCGTGGGCGCGGGCGCGCTCGGTGGCGGCACCGAAGGCATCGCCGGTGCCCTGCAGCGCGTTGGCGCGGGCTACGTGCCAGCGCGTGCGCAGCGCGGGGAAGACGTTGTCGCCCTGTTCCTTCAGCAGGGCCAGGGCCTGCGCCGGCTGCTTGTCGGCCAGTGCCAGCTCGGCGCCGGTCAGCTGGTAGCGCTGCAGGCTGGCGCCGGACAGCTGGCGGGCGGTGAGCTGGCCGAGCAGGCTGCGCGCGCGGGCACTGTCGCCGGCCAGGTGCCAGGCCCAGGCGGCATCGGCCAGGGCGTTGCTGCGGGCGCCACCTTTCAGGGTTGCGGCCAGCGCTTCCAGCTGCAGGGCGGCGTCGCGCGGTTTGCCTTGTTCGATCAGCGCCAGCGCCTGGCTCTGGGCCGGCGATTCGGGCGCGCTGGTCAGGCTGGTGGTGGCACAGCCGGCCAGCAGCATCAGCGACAGCGACAGGGCGGAGATCCGTGCGGCGGGCTTGTTCATGATCGGGTCCATGCGATGAGGGCAGCGGCCTTGGCCGGGTACACGCTACGATTCTACCCTTGCCCCGTGAGTACCGCTGAAATGAGTGTCCCAACCCTGTACGTCGTCGCCACCCCGATCGGCAACCTGGCCGATCTGAGCCCGCGCGCGCAGGAGGTGCTGCGTTCGGTGGCGGCCATCTGTGCCGAGGACACCCGCCGCAGCGGCCAGTTGCTGTCCCATTTCGGCATCCAGCAGCCGCTGGTGGCCCTGCATGAACACAATGAAGAGGCCCTGGCGCAGCGCTTGGTGTCGCGCCTGCAGGCCGGTGAGTCGCTGGCGCTGGTCAGCGATGCCGGCACCCCGCTGGTCAGTGACCCCGGTTTCCGCCTGGTGCGTGCCGCGCGTGCGGCCGGCATCAAGGTCAGCCCGATCCCGGGGGCCTGCGCCGCCATCGCCGCGCTGAGCGTGGCCGGCCTGCCCAGCGACCGTTTCAGTTTCGAGGGTTTCCTGCCGGCCAAGGCCAGTGGCCGCCGCGACCGGCTGCAGGCATTGGCGGGTGAAGTGCGCACGATGGTGTTCTACGAATCCTCGCACCGCATCGGCGAATCGCTGGCGGACATGGCGGCGATCTTCGGCGGCGAGCGCCCGGCGGTGCTGGCGCGCGAGCTGACCAAGCTGTTCGAGACCGTGCTCGATGGCGATCTGGCGGGGCTGCTGGCCAAGGTGGAAGCCGACGAGAACCAGCGCAAGGGCGAGTTCGTGGTGATGGTGCAGGGCGCCGGCGACGATGAGGAAGCGCAGCTGGCGCATGGCCGTCGCGTGTACGCCACGCTGAGCGAACACCTGCCGCCGTCGACCGCGGCGAAGCTGGCGGCCGAGCTGACCGGCGCGCCGCGCAAGGCGTTGTACGGGAGTTGATGGATCGTGCGGACCAAGGTCCGCACCCATCAGAGCGGAGGTGGCAATAGATCCACGCCATGCGTGGATGGATGAACCGGATGCCGCGATCAGCACGGCAGGAAGGACGTGCGTAGGCTAGAATGTGCGCTGGCGGAGCCGGCCAGACAGTCGCGTCATCCCTTCGGGGGTGCCGAGGAAAGTCCGGGCTCCATAGGGCAAGGTGCCAGGTAACGCCTGGGCGGCGCAAGCCGACGGAAAGTGCAACAGAAAGATACCGCCTACGTCTTCTTCGGAAGGCCGGTAAGGGTGAAATGGTGCGGTAAGAGCGCACCGCGAGTCTGGTAACAGACCGGCACGGCAAACCCCACCTGGAGCAAGACCAAATAGGGATCCTTTGGCGCGGCCCGCGTTGGATCCGGGTAGGTTGCTTGAGCGTTGCGGTGACGTAACGCCTAGAGGAATGACTGTCCACGACAGAACCCGGCTTATCGGCCGGCTCCGCCTCTTTCTTACGGTAGGCCGAGCATGGCTCGGCTCTACTGTAGAGCCGAGCCATGCTCGGCTGCTCTCCGCCCAGATGCTTGGGATGTTGTTCAACCCGGCGTGCGGTACTGCCCGGCGGAAATGAACTGCTCGAACCGTTCGCACCACACCACTACGGTGGTGTAATCGTCCACGTTGACGCTTTCAGGCACGTCCACCAGGAAACGGTTGAAGGTCTTCACCTCGCCGATGCGCTGGGCCTGTGCCTTGATCTTCAGGAAATCGGCCTTGTTGTCGACGAAGTCGCGCACGAGGTAGACCTTGTAGTCCGGCCCCGGGCCCATCTTGCCGTCGAACGCGACCTGGCGCGGGCTGACGCTGACCTTGCCGTCGGCCCAGTGCACGGCGTCGCTGCCCTTGAGGTCGCGACGGAAGGTGGTGTGGTAACGGGCGTCGCCCATCGCCGCCTGTACCTGCGCGACCGGCGGGTCGTCGGGAGCGATCAGGATCGGCAGCAGGTAGATGCCAAGGCCGAAGCCGAGGCCGAGGGCGAGCAGGTGGGTGACGACAAGTACGAGAACACGGCGCATCGATGACTCCCTGTGGATCGGTGAGGCGCGCGGCAGAACCGCGCCGGGTCATCGTGTGGCGTGCGTGCAGACATTTATAGACACAGAAAACAGGTACAGGGTCAGAAATCGACCTGGCTCTGGCCGAGGGCGACACCCTGCGGGCCGAAGCGACGCTCGTGGATCTGCCCGTGCCCTTCGGCATCGATCAGCAGCACCGTGCTGGCGCGGGTGCCATAGTCGTCGCCGCGGATGAAGGCCGGGCTCAGCCAGCGCTCGCGTTCCAATCCGATGCCGGTGTCGGGCAGGTCGCTGTCGGCGGGGCGATGTTCGTCCGCCAGGGCGGCCCAGAGCGGGGTCAGGTCCTCATCGCCGGCCTCGAACCAGGCTTCAAGCGCAGCCATCAGCCGCCGGGTCTTCGGCCAGGGCGCGTCCAGCGCGCCGTTGGACATGCCATGCACGCCCGGGCCCAGGCGCTGGCGCTCGGCAGGGTGGTTGCCCAGGAACTCCAGGCTGTGGCCGTCGGCCAGCAGCAGGTTGAATGGGGCGTAGGCGCCGGCCACCGTTGCCAGTCGGTCGATATGCACGGCGGCGGGGTCGCGGCCGCGCAGGAAGTCGGCCACCAGCGCACCCCGTGAAGGACCGGTCTGGGCGGCCAGCGGGTCGCGGACATTGGTGACCACGGCCATGCGTCCACCCGCACCGACGCCGGCCCAGCCGCCGCCGGAGCGCAGGTCGCGCCCCCCGATGACGGAGGTCTCATCTTGCCAGGGGGCCAGCGCCGCTGTCGGGCGGGCGTGGAACTCATCACGGTTGCCGGTCATCACCAGCCGCCAGCGCGGGTGGTGCATCCAGCCAAGAGCGAGCAGGCACATGGCCTCATTGTGCACGGTTTGCGCAGTCTGGTGCCGCTTCCTGCCCGTCCCGGATGAATGCGCGAGCGATGTTTCACGCTCTGTCCACACCCCTGAACTTCCGTTCAATCTCAAAAATTGAGACGGATCAGCAACTTGTGGATAAGCCTTGAACAATTCTCTAAAGGTTGTTGCAAGCCATTGATGCGGCTGGCGATTTCCCCGCTGAAAAGTTGTTGACAACCCTTCGGCCGCTGCTAAGGTGGGCATCAGAGGGAAATCCGGGTGTTTTGTGGGTTTTCGTGGTTCAATGTTTCACCGGGCGAAGGATAGGTGCACGCGTCGTGTTCCAGGGCGAGACGGCCATCACAGTTGACGATAAAGGGCGCATGGCGGTTCCCACCGCTTACCGCGACCTCGTCGCGCGCGCCAGCAACAACCGTCTCGTGCTGACCTACAACCCGTTCGAAGCCGGCTGCCTGTGGCTGTATGCAGAGTCGGAATGGGAGCGGGTCCGCGACGACGTCATGTCCAAGCCCAACACCCAGCGCGTCGTGCGCCTGTTGCAGCAGAAGCTGGTCGGCTCGGCCGCCCATCTGGAGCTCGACGGCAACGGTCGCATCAGCATCCCCGCCAGCCACCGCGGTGCGGTGGGCATTGAGAAGAAGGCGGTATTGCTCGGTATGGGCGACAAGTTCGAATTGTGGAGCGAGCAGGCGCATCGGGCCCTGATCCAGCAGACGTTGTCTGACGAGGATCTGGGTGATGGGTTGCTCGACCTGAAGTTGTGAGCCGGGGTGCCCGGATGCGCCCAGAAGCGCAGGCCGGTCACCTTCCGGTGTCGCAGTCGCCGGCGGTGCACCTGCCGGTCCTGTACACCCAGGTCATCGAAGGCCTGAGGGTGATCGAAAACGGACGTTATCTGGATGGCACGTTCGGTCGTGGCGGTCATGCACGTGGCGTGCTCACCCAGCTTGGTCCCGAGGGGCGCCTGCTGGTCATGGACAAGGATCCGGAAGCCATTGCCGTTGCCGAGCGCGATTTCGCGCCGGACCCGCGCGTGTCGATCTTCCGTGGCAGCTTCGCCCAGCTGCTGCAGTGGGATGCGACGGCCGAAGGCCTGGACGGCGTGCTGTTCGACCTGGGCGTGTCGTCGCCGCAGCTGGACGTGGCCGAACGTGGCTTCAGCTTCGGCAAGGACGGCCCGCTGGACATGCGCATGGATCCGGACAGCGGCGAAAGCGCCGCGCAGTGGATCAACCGCGTCGAAGACCGCGAGATTGCCGACGTGCTGTGGACCTACGGCGAAGAGCGGCAGAGCCGCCGCATCGCCCGTGCCATCGTGGCCCGCCGCGAGAAGCAGCCGTTCACCCGCACCGCCGAACTGGCCGAGCTGATTGCCTCGGTGATGCCGCGTGGCAAGGACAAGATCCACCCGGCCACGCGCAGCTTCCAGGCCATCCGCATCCACATCAACCGCGAGCTGGCCGATCTGGAAGCCGGGCTCGATGCGGCGGTGGAACGGCTCAAGCCCGGTGGCCGCCTGGCGGTGATCAGCTTCCATTCGCTGGAAGACCGCATCGTCAAGCAGTACATGAACCGCCTGGCCAAGGCGCCGCCGGCCAACCGCCGCCTGCCCGAGGCGGTCGCGTTCGTGCCGACGCTGGACCTGATCGGCGGTGCCATCAAGGCCACCGACGAAGAGCTGGCCGCCAACCCGCGCGCCCGCAGCGCCGTGCTGCGCGTGGCCCAGAAGCGGGAGGCCGATGCATGAGCCGGCTGCTGCTGATCATCCTGCTGGCTTCCACCGTGGCCTCGGCGATCGGCGTCGTGTTCGTGCGTCACCGTCACCGGCAGACGTTCATCGAGTTGTCGCGCGCCGAGCGCAAGCGCGATGACATCAATCTGGAATTCGGCCGCCTGCAGCTGGAGCAGGCGACCCTGGCCGAAGCCAACCGTGTCGATCGCATCGCCCGCGAGAAGCTCGGCATGAAGTTCCCCGAGGCCGCCGACATCGTGGTGGTGCGGCCATGAGCAAGACCGGCCGCAACCGCCCGCGCAACGCCTTCAACCTGCGCCAGCGCCTGCGCTGGGTCGCGCTGGCGCTCGGCCTGTGCTCGGTGTCGCTGGTCGGTCGTGCCGCCTACGTGCAGATCGTCAACAGCGATTTCTACCAGCGCCAGGGCGAGGCCCGCTACCTGCGCGAACTGCCGATCAAGACCTCGCGCGGCATGATCACCGACCGCAATGGCGAGCCGCTGGCGGTATCCACGCCGGTCGCCTCGATCTGGGTCAACCCGCAGGACCTGCTGCGCTCGCCCGAGCGCATTCCGGAGCTGGCCCAGGCGGTCGGCATGTCGGTGGATGAGCTGAGCAGCCGCCTGTCGCAGAAGTCGGACAAGGAATTCATGTACCTGCGTCGCCGGATCAATCCGGACGAGGCAGAAAAGGTGGTCGCGCTGAAGATTCCGGGCGTGGCCGCGCAGCGCGAGTTCCGCCGCTTCTACCCGCAGGGCGAAGCGATGGCGCACGTGCTGGGCTTCACCAACATTGACGACCGCGGCCAGGAAGGCCTGGAGCTGGCGTTCGACGAATGGCTGCGCGGCAAGGCCGGTGCGAAGCGGGTCATCCGCAACCGCAAGGGCGAAACCGTCGAGAGCGATCTGCTGCGCGCTGCTGAACCGGGCAAGGACCTGACCCTCAGCATCGATCGCCGCATCCAGTACCTGGCGTTCAAGGAACTGCGCAACGCGCTGGTGGCCAACAAGGCGGCCGGCGGTTCGATGGTGATCATGGACGTGACCACCGGCGAGATCCTGGCCATGGTCAACCTGCCGACCTACAACCCGAATTCGCTGACCGGCGCGCTGCCCGATGCGCGCCGCAACCGTGCGGTGACCGATCTGGTCGAGCCGGGTTCGACGATGAAGCCGCTGACCATCGCCACCGCGCTGCAGGCCGGTGCGGTGACCAAGGACACCATCATCGATACCAACCCGGGTTACATGACCCTGGGTCGCTTCACCATCCGCGACGTGCCGCGCAACAACGGCGTGCTGAACGTGACCGGCGTGATCACCCGCAGTTCGAACGTGGGCGCGGCCAAGGTTGCGGCGAAGATGCCGGACCAGGTGTTCTACGACGGCGTGCGCCGCTTCGGCTATGGCTCGGTGCCGCATAGCGGTTTCCCCGGTGAATCCGGTGGCGTGGTGCTGCGCCCGGCGCGCTGGTCGGGCACCACCAAGACCACGATGTCCTACGGCTACGGCCTGAACGTCACCCCGCTGCAGATCGCTACGGCTTATTCGGCACTGGCGAACGGCGGTCGTCTGATCGCGCCGACCTTCGTCAAGGGCCAGCGCAATGAAGGTCAGCAGATCATCGACGAGAATGTCGCCAAGCAGGTGGTGGCGATGATGGAAACGGTGGTCACCCAGGGCGGCGCCAAGCAGGCGGCGGTGCTGGGTTACCGCGTGGCCGGCAAGACCGGTACCGCGCGAAAGGCCGGTCCGGGCGGCTACGAGCGCGGCCACTACAACGCGCTGTTCGCCGGCGTGGTGCCGGCCACCAACCCGCGCTTCGCCACCGTCATCGTCATCAACGACCCGCAGGCCGGCAAGTTCTACGGTGGCCTGGTGTCGGCGCCGGTCTACCACAACGTGATGGAAGGCACTCTGCGCCTGATGGACGTGCCGCTGGACGACCTGCAGTCGTGGCTGGCCGCACAGCAGTCCGGCAAGGTCGGCCACTCGGCCTCGATCCTGCCTGCGCCGCCCGCAGAGGCTGCGCTGCCGGTGGATGCCGCCGCTGAATTCGACGCTGCGCTGCCCAGCGCGCAAGCCCAGACGCCGCCCGCTACGGGAGGCACGCAATGAGTCCTTCGATGTTGCTTTCGCAGTTGCTTCCGGACGTGGCCCTGGCGGGCCATGATCCCGTTCTGACCGGCCTGGTGCTGGACAGCCGCGCCGTGCGCCCCGGCAATGCCTTCGTCGCCATCGCCGGTTTCGGCGCGCATGGCCTGGGCTTTGTCGAGCAGGCCCGCGCGGCGGGCGCTGGCGCCATCCTGTTCGAACCGCCGGCCCCTGCCGAGTTGCCGGCCCCGGCCGATGCGATCGCGGTGCCGGGCCTGCGTGCGCGCATGGGGGCGATGGCCGACCAGTTCCATGGCGCACCGTCGCGGGCGATGGCGATGGTGGGCGTGACCGGCACCAACGGCAAGACCTCCACCGTGCAGCTGCTGGCCCAGGCCTGGCACCTGCTCGGCACGCCCAGTGGCAGTATCGGCACGCTGGGCGCCGGACTTTATGGTGCGGTTGAACCGACCGGTTTCACTACGCCGCTGGTGCTGCAGATGCACGCGCTGCTGGCGCAGCTGCGCGACGCCGGTGCGCGCGCGGTAGCGATGGAAGTCAGCTCGCACGCGCTGGACCAGGGCCGCGTCGATGCCGTGCATTACGACGTGGCGGTGTTCACCAACCTCACCCGCGATCATCTGGATTACCACGGCGACATGGCCAGCTACGGCGCGGCCAAGGCGCGGCTGTTCCATCGTCCGGGCCTGAAGGCTGCGGTGATCAATCTTGACGACGCCTTCGGCCGCCAGCTGTTTGCCGGCCTGCCGGCGGGCGTGCAGCCGATCGGACTGAGCTCGCGTGGTGCCAGCGATGCCAGCGTGCGCGCTGAAGCGCTGCAGCTGGATGGCCGAGGCATTGCGTTCGAACTGGTCATCGACGGCCAACGTGCCGCGGTGCAGTCGCCGCTGCTGGGCCGCTTCAACGTGGACAACCTGCTGGCCGTGGCCGGTACCCTGCATGCACAGGGCCAGCCGCTGCCACGCATCGCTGAAGTGCTGTCGGCGCTGCAGCCGATCCGCGGCCGCATGAACCGCCTCGGCGGCGAAGACGGCCTGCCGACCGTGGTGGTCGATTACGCACATACCCCGGACGCGCTGGAACAGGCATTGGACAGCCTGCACGGCCACCTGCACGGCGCGCTGTTCTGCGTGTTCGGCTGCGGTGGCGAGCGCGATACCGGCAAGCGTCCTCAGATGGCCGCGATCGCCGAGCGCCTGGCCAACCAGGTCATCGTCACCGACGACAACCCGCGTGGCGAGGATGGCGACGTGATCGTGGCCGACATCCTGGCGGGCTTCCAGAATGCCGATGCCGTGACCGTGCAGCGCAGCCGCGCGCGTGCGATCGGCCTGGCGGTGAAGCGCGCCGGTGCCGGCGACATCATCCTGATTGCCGGCAAGGGCCACGAGCCATACCAGGAAGTAAATGGCGTACGCCATGACTTCGACGACACCGAAGTGGCCGCCGCTGCGTTGGCTGCCAAGGCCGGTGTTCTGAGCTCGCAGGCCGGGGAGGGCATCGCATGAAGCGCACCCTGCTTTCGCTGATCGCACACTGGGCCGGCGGCGAGATCCACGGCGACGACGTGGCCATCGATGCGGTCAGCCATGACACCCGCAGCCTCGGTCCGGGCAGCCTGTATGTGGCGCTGCGCGGCGAGCGTTTTGACGGCCATGATTTCGCCGCCGACGCACAGGCGCGCGGTGCCAGTGCGCTGCTGGTCGAGCGCCTGCTGCCGATCGAGCTGCCGCAGGTGCTGGTGGCTGACAGTGAACTGGCGCTGGCGAAGATCGCCACCGGCATGCAGCGTGACCGCGGCACCGAGGTGTTCGCGATCACCGGCAGCAACGGCAAGACCAGCGTGAAGAGCCTGCTGCTGTCGATCCTGCAGCAGGTGGCACAGCACGCGCACAAGGTGGTCTACGCCAACCCGGGCAACCGCAACAACGAGATCGGCCTGCCGCTGGCGGTGATCGATGCGCCGGAAGATGCCGACTACGCCGTCTACGAGATGGGCGCTGGCAAGCCGGGTGACATCGCCTACCTGACCGATATCGCCCGCCCGCGCTATGCGCTGGTCAACAACATCGCCCCGGCCCATCTGGAACGCATGGGCAGCCTGCTCGGCGTGGCAGTGACCAAGGGCGCGATCTATGCCGCATTGCCGGCCGATGGTGTGGCGGTGATCAACGCCGACGATGCCTACGGCCGCTGGTTCGAACAGCATTTCGTCGGCACTCCGCCGCGCTGCCGCGTGCTGCGCTATGGCCTGGAACATACCGCCGACGTGACGGCGCGCGACATCCGCGCCGGTGCGCAGGGCAGCCAGTTCACCCTGGTTTCGCCGGCCGGCGAAGCGCGCGTGGTGCTCGGCCTGCCGGGTCGCCACAACGTCAGCAATGCACTGGCCGCGGCCAGCCTGGCGCTGGCCGCCGGTGTCGATCTCGCGCTGATTGCCGCCGGTCTGGCCGAGGCACAGCCGGTGCCGGGTCGGCAGATCGCCCATCAGCTGCGCAACGGCGCGGTGCTGGTGGATGACAGCTACAACGCCAATCCCGGCTCGCTGGCTGCGGCCATCGATGCCCTGGCCGCAGCCCCGGAAGAGGGCTGGCTGGTGCTGGGCGACATGCGCGAGCTGGGGCCGGACGCTGAAGCGCTGCACGCGCAGGCGGGGCTCCGCGCGCGCGCTGCTGGCCTCAAGCGCCTGTATGCGCTGGGCCCGCTCAGCGCCGCTGCCGCCACCGCCTTCGGCGAAGGCGGCCGTCATTTCGCCACCCATGACGCGCTGTCGCAGGCGCTGAAGGACGAGCTGCACGCCGGCGTGCGCTGCCTGGTCAAGGGTTCCCGTGGCAGCGCCATGGACACGATTGTCAAAGCGCTGCTGGCGCAAGGAGAGGAATCCCCGCATGTTGTATGAACTGGCTCGATGGTTGCAGCAGTTGGAGAGCCTGTTCGGGCTGTTCAACTACCAGACGTTCCGCGCCATCCTTGCCGCGCTGACGGCCCTGTTCCTGTCGCTGTGGCTCGGCCCGGCGATGATCCGCAAGCTTGCCCAGTTCAAGGGCGGCCAGCCGATCCGCAAGGACGGTCCGCAGACCCATTTCTCCAAGGCCGGCACACCGACCATGGGCGGTTCGCTGATCCTGCTCACCATCACACTGTCGGTGCTGATGTGGGCTGACCTGCGCAACCGCTACGTGTGGCTGGTGCTGGCGGTGATGCTGTGCTTCGGCGCCATCGGCTGGTATGACGACTGGATCAAGATCGTCCGCCGCGACCCGAACGGCCTGAAGTCGCGCTGGAAGTACCTGCTGCAGTCGATCTTCGGCCTGGCCGCGGGCCTGTTCCTGTTCTACACGGCCGACGTGCCGGCGGCGCTGACCTTCTACATCCCGATGTTCAAGTCGATCGCGCTGCCGCTGGCCGGCATCGGCTTCGTGGCCATCGCCTACTTCTGGATCGTCGGTTTCTCCAACGCGGTGAACCTGACCGACGGCCTGGACGGCCTGGCGATCATGCCGACCGTGCTGGTGGCGTGCGCGCTGGGTGTGTTCGCCTACGCCTCGGGCAACGTAGTGTTCGCCAACTACCTGCAGATCCCGCAGATCCCGGGCGCCGGCGAGCTGGTCATCATCTGCGCGGCCATCGCCGGTGCGGGCCTCGGCTTCCTGTGGTTCAACACCTATCCGGCCATGGTGTTCATGGGCGACATCGGTGCACTGGCGCTGGGTGCGGTGCTGGGCACGATCGCGGTGATCACCCGCCAGGAACTGGTGCTGGTGATCATGGGCGGCGTGTTCGTCATCGAAACGCTGTCGGTGATGATCCAGGTCGCCTCGTTCAAGCTGACCGGCAAGCGCGTGTTCCGCATGGCGCCGATCCATCACCACTTCGAACTGAAGGGCTGGCCGGAGCCGCGCGTGATCGTGCGCTTCTGGATCATCTCCGTCGTGCTCGTGCTGATCGGCCTGGCCACGTTGAAGGTGCGCTGAGATGAACGACCTGTCCCGCCAGGCAACACGCCTTGAAGCCATCGAAGGCAGCTACGACAAGTGGCTGCTGGGCGCGATCATCGCGCTCACGGGCATTGGCGTGGTGATGGTGGCGTCCAGTTCGATCGCGCTGATGAGCAGCCCGTTCTACTACCTCAACCGCCACCTGATCTTCCTGGCGGTGGGCATCGTGCTGGCGGTCGTTGCCGCCCGCACTGAACTGAAGTCCATCGAGCAGTACAACCAGATGCTGCTGCTGGGCTGCTTCGTGCTGCTGCTGGCGGTGTTCGCACCGGGCCTGGGCAGCACGGTCAACGGCGCACGCCGCTGGATCAACCTGGGCATCTCCAAGTTCCAGACGGTGGAAGCGGTGAAGGTGCTCTACATCGTCTGGCTGTCCAGCTATCTGGTGCGCTTCCGCGACGAGGTCAACGCGACCTGGCCGGCGATGCTCAAGCCGTTGGGCGTGGCCGGTGCGCTGGTGCTGTTGCTGCTGCTGCAGCCGGACTTCGGTTCGTCCACCCTGCTGCTGGCGATCACCGCCGGCATGCTGGTGCTGGGCGGTGTGAACATGCCGCGCATGTCGATGCCGGTGATCATCGGCCTGGTCGGCATGAGCGCGCTGGCGATCATCGAGCCGTACCGCATGCGCCGCATCACCTCCTTCCTGGACCCGTGGGCCGACCAGCAGGGCGACGGCTACCAGCTGTCCAACGCGCTGATGGCGGTGGGCCGTGGCGAGTGGACCGGCGTCGGCCTGGGCAACTCGGTGCAGAAGCTGTACTACCTGCCTGAAGCGCACACCGACTTCATCTTCTCGGTCACCGCCGAGGAATTCGGCTTCCTGGGCACCTGCGTGATCGTGGCCCTGTACGCGCTGCTGGTCGGTCGTACCTTCTGGCTGGGCATGCGCTGCGTGGAAATGAAGCGCCACTTCTCCGGCTATATCGCCTTCGGCATCGGCCTGTGGATCAGCATGCAGACCTTCGTCTCGATCGGCGTGAACCTGGGCATCCTGCCGACCAAGGGCCTGACCCTGCCGCTGATCTCCTCCGGCGGTTCGTCGGTGCTGATGACCTGCGTGGCGATGGGCCTGCTGCTGCGCGTGTCCTATGAGCTCAAGCGCGCCGAGCGCCGCCAGGCCGTGCGCATCGGCGGCGCCGAAGACGCCGCTGCCGAGCCGATGGACGGGCCCGCCGCGCCGGTGGCCGCCAGCGTACCGATGAGCGCCGAGCCGGTGGCTGCCGCTGCGCCGAACGCTGCGCGTGGCACCAGCCGCCTGCAGTCGCGCATCGAACCGACCTTCGGGAGGCTGTCATGAGCAGTGCTTCCAACGCCCGCCCGGTGATGATCCTGGCCGGTGGCACCGGCGGTCACATCTTCCCCGGCCTGGCCGTGGCCCGCGTGCTGCGCCAGCGCGGCGTGCCGGTCACCTGGATGGGTGCCGACGGTGCGATGGAAACGCGCCTGGTGCCGCAGCACGACATTCCGATCGACACGCTGGCCATCACCGGCCTGCGCGGCAAGGGCAAGCTGGCCCTGCTGGGCGCGCCGTGGCGGCTGATGCGCGCGCTGCGCGCGGCCGGCATGATCATTCGCAAGCGCCAGCCGCGTGCGGTGGTCGCCTTCGGTGGCTTTGCCTCTGGCCCCGGTGGCATGGCCACCCGCCTGCACGGCCTGCCGCTGCTGGTACACGAACAGAATCGCGCGCCCGGCATGACCAACCGCATCCTGTCGCGCTATGCGCGCCGGTTGCTGACCGGCTTCCCCGGTACCTTCGCCGCGCGCGAGGAGTTCGTCGGCAACCCGGTGCGTGCGGAAATCGCCGCCATCGCGCCGCCGGAACAGCGCTTCGCCGACCGCCACGGCCCGCTGCGCGTGCTGGTGGTCGGTGGCAGCCAGGGCGCGCGTGCGCTCAACACCGGCGTGCCGCAGGCGATTGCTGCGCTGGGCACGAGCGTGCCGGTGCAGGTGCGCCACCAGAGTGGCGAGAAGATGCATGCCGAAGCGGTCGAGGCGTATGCCAAGGCCGGCGTGCAGGCTGAAATCACCCCGTTCATCGCCGACATGGCCGAAGCCTTCGCCTGGGCCGACCTGGTCGTGTGCCGTTCCGGTGCGTCGACGCTGGCCGAGCTGTGCGCGGTCGGTGTCGGCAGCGTGCTGGTGCCATTCCCTGCCGCCGTCGACGATCACCAGACCCGCAATGCGGAGTTCCTGGTCGAGCGTGGCGCGGCGGTGTTGCTGAAGCAGGACGGAACGCTGGCCGACGGCATTGCCGCACTGCTGCGCGATCTGTCCGAAAATCCCGCCCGCCGCATGCAGATGGCGCAAGCCGCGCGTGCCCTGGCCAAGGTCGATGCCGCCGAGCGCATCGCCGATATCATTCTTGAGGAAGCTGTATGAAGAAGGCATGCCACCGCGCCTGCCCTGCGCGAGGCCGCGCATGATCCGTCGCCTGCACGACACCAACGACCTGGTGCGCGCATTCCCGCGCGTGCATTTCGTCGGCATCGGCGGCACCGGCATGAGCGGTATCGCCGAAGTGATGCTGACGCTGGGCTATGAAGTGTCCGGTTCGGACAACGCCGACAACGTGGCGACCCGCCGCCTGGCCAGCCTGGGTGCGCGCATCATGCGCGGCCACTCCGCGGCCAACGTGCTGGGCACCGACTGCGTGGTGGTCTCCAGCGCCATCCGCGAAGACAACCCGGAACTGATGGAAGCGCGCAGCCAGCGCATTCCGATCATGCCGCGCGCAGCGATGCTGGCCGAGCTGATGCGCTTCCGCCGTGGCATCGCCGTGGCCGGTACCCATGGCAAGACCACCACCACCAGCCTCACCGCTGCGGTGCTGAGCGAAGGTGGCCTGGACCCGACCTTCGTGATCGGTGGTCAGCTGCTGGCTGCCGGTGCCAACGCCAAGCTGGGCAGTGGGCAGTGGTTGGTGGCCGAGGCCGACGAAAGCGATGGCAGCTTCCTGCGCCTGAACCCGCTGATGTCGATCATCACCAACATCGATGCGGATCATCTGGAGAACTACGGCAACGATTTTGCCCGCGTGCAGGCGGCGTTCGCCGAGTTCCTGCAGCGCCTGCCGTTCTACGGCCTGGCGGTGCTGTGCATCGACGACCCGGAAGTGGCTGCACTGGCCGCCAAGACCCCGCGCCACGTGATGAGCTACGGCATGAGCCCGCAGGCTGACGTGCGCGCCGAGAACGTGGTGCAGGAAGGCTCGCGCATGCGCTTCACCCTGCGCCTGCCGCAGGGCACCAGCCAGGAAGTGGTGCTGGCGCTGCCGGGCAGGCACAACGTACTCAACGCGCTGGCCGCCGCCGCGGTGGGCTGGCAGCTGGGCGTGGCCCCGGATGCCATCGCACGCGCGCTGGAAGCCTTTGCCGGTGTCGGCCGTCGCTTCAACGACCTGGGCGAGGTGACCACCGCCAGCGGTGCCAAGGTCCGCATCATCGACGACTACGGTCATCACCCGAGCGAGCTGGAAGCCGTGTTCGCTGCCGCCCGCGGTGGCTGGGCCGACAAGCGCCTGGTGGTGGCCTTCCAGCCGCACCGCTACAGCCGTACCCGCGACCAGTTCGACAAGTTCGCCGCGGTGCTGTCCAGCGTCGACGCGCTGGTGCTGAGCGAGGTCTACCCGGCCGGTGAAGAGCCGATTGCCGGTGCCGACTCGCACGCGCTGGCCCGTGCCATCCGTGCGCGCGGCCGCAGCGAGCCGGTGGTGGTGGGCAAGGCCGCCGAACTGGCCAGCGTGCTGCCGGACGTACTGCAGGACGGTGACCTGCTGCTGATGATGGGGGCGGGCGACATCGGCGCCGTGGCCACCCACATCGCGGTGGAAGGCTTCAAGGGGGAGGGCGAGGCGTGAGCACGCTGACCTTCCCGCCGCTGCACGTGACCGACCCGGCCCGCTTCGGCCGCGTCGCCGTGCTGCTGGGCGGTAGCTCCAGCGAACGCGAGGTATCGCTGGACTCGGGCCGCAACGTGCTCGAAGCCCTGCAGTCACGCGGCGTCGATGCGTTTGCCGTGGACGGCATCCCTGCGCTGGCCAAGGCGCTGGCCGCCGGTGGCATCGATCGCGTGTTCAACATCCTGCATGGCCACAACGGTGGTGGTGAGGACGGCATCGTGCAGGGCTTGATGGACGCCTTCGGCGTGCCGTACACCGGCTCGGACGTGCTGGGTTCGGCGCTGAGCATGGACAAGATCCGCACCAAGCAGGTGTGGCTGTCGCTGGGCCTGCCGACCCCGCAGTACCGCAAGGTCACTGCCGAGGACGTGCACGCCAATGCCGCCGAACTGGGCCTGCCGGTGGTGGTGAAGCCGGCCAACGAAGGTTCCAGCGTGGGCATCAGCCGGGTGACCGATGATGCGGGCCTGGATGAGGCCGTGGCGCTGGCCGCGCGCTACGACGGCCAGCTGCTGATGGAGCAGATGGTGGTCGGCGATGAGCTGACCGTGGCCATCCTTGGCGACGTCGCGCTGCCGTCGATCCGCATCGTGCCCAAGGGCCAGTGGTACGACTACAACGCCAAGTACATCGCCGAAGACACCCAGTATCTGTGCCCGGGCCTGGACGGTGACGACGAAGAAGAAATCCGGCGCATCGCGCTGGCCGCATTCCGTGCCGCCGGTTGCCGTGGCTGGGGGCGCGTGGACGTGATGCGCGATCGCATCAGCGGCCGCTTCTTCCTGCTGGAAGTGAACACCGCGCCGGGCATGACCAGCCATTCGCTGGTGCCCAAGGCCGCAGGCCAGGCCGGCATCAGCTTCGAAGAGCTGGTGTGGCGCGTGCTGGAACAGACCCTGGAGGCCTCGCACGCATGAACGCGGTGCTGCGCATCTTCGTCTGGCTGTTGGCGCTGTCGGTGGTTGCACTGCCGGTGGTGGCCGTGGTCAATGGCTGGGTCGGCGCCGAGCGCTGGCCGCTGGCGAAGCTGCGCGTGCATGGTGAGTTCAAGCGGGTGCCGGCCGAACAGCTGCAGCAGGTGCTGCTGCCGTACGCGCGCGCCGGCTTCTTCGCGGTCAAGCTGCAGGACGCGCAGGACGCGCTGGAACAACTGCCGTGGGTGGAAAGCGCGCAGGTGCGCAAGCAGTGGCCGGACGTGCTGGAAGTGACCCTGGTCGAGCACAAGCCGTTCGCGCGCTGGGGCAGCGACCGCCTGGTTTCCGAGCAGGGCAAGTTGTTCCCCACGCCGAAGAAGCTGGCCGACCTGGCGCTGCCCGAACTGGATGGCCCGGACAGCCAGACGGAAGAAGTGATGAAGCTGTACAGCGACTCGCGTGCATTGTTCGCACCGGCCGGCGTCGACGTGCGCCGGGTGACGATGGATGCACGCGGCAGCTGGTCGCTGGTGCTGAGCAACGGCACCGAAGTGGTGGTGGGCCGTGACGACGCGCGCTCGCGCATGCAGCGCTTCGTCAAGGTGCTGCCGCAGCTGAACCGTCAGGACGCGCCGATCGAGCGCGCCGACCTCCGTTACACCAATGGTTTCACGCTGAGCTGGGGTACCCCGGCCACGCCGGCGAAAACGCCGGCGACCCCAGCCAGCAGGACGCAGGAAAGGACATGAATCGCAAGGGTGACAAATCGCTGATCGTTGGCCTGGACATCGGCACCTCCAAGGTGGTGGCGCTGGTGGGCGAGTATTCGCCGGGCAACCCGATCGAAGTGATCGGCATCGGCTCGCACGAGTCGCGCGGTTTGAAGCGCGGCGTGGTGGTGGACATCGAATCGACCGTGCAGTCGATCCAGCGCGCGGTGGAAGAAGCCGAGCTGATGGCCGGCTGCGAGATCCGCTCGGTGTACGCCTCGATCTCCGGCAACCACGTGCAGTGCAAGAATTCGCCGGGCATCGTGCCGATCCGCGACGGGGAAGTGACCTGGGGCGACCTGGATCGCGTGCTCGATGCGGCCAAGGCGGTGGCGATTCCGGCCGACCAGAAGATCCTGCACGCGATCCCGCGCGAGTACGTGCTGGACGACTCGCAGGAAGGCATCCGCAACCCGGTCGGCATGACCGGCGTGCGCCTGGAGGTGCACGCGCACCTGGTGGTGTGCGCGCAGTCGGCCGCGGCCAACATCAGCAAGTGCGTGCAGCGCTGCGGCCTGCAGGTGGATGACCTGGTGCTGTCCTCGCTGGCCTCCAGCGTGGCGGTGCTGACTGCTGACGAGCGCGAGCTGGGCGTGGTGCTGGTCGACATGGGCGCCGGCACCACCGACATCGCGGTGTTCGTGCAGGGCGCGATCTGCCACACCGCCTCGCTGCCGATCGCCGGCGACCACGTCACCAACGACATCGCGCACATGCTGCGCACGCCGACCCCGGAAGCCGAGCAGATCAAGGTGCGTTACGCCTGCGCCCTGGCCCAGCTGGCCACCGCCGAGGAGAGCATCCAGGTGCCGTCGGTGGGTGACCGCCCGCCGCGTCGCATGCCGCGCCACTCGCTGGCGCAGGCGGTGCAGGGTCGTTACGAGGAGATCTTCGAGATGGTGCAGGCCGAACTGCGCCGCTCCGGCTTCGAGGAACTGGTGCGCGCCGGCATGGTGCTGACCGGTGGCGCTTCGAAGATGGAAGGCGTGGTCGAGCTGGCCGAGGAAATGCTGCAGATGCCGGTGCGCGTGGGCATTCCGCAGCACGTCACCGGCCTCGGCGAAGTAGTCGGCAACCCGGTGCATGCCACCGGCGTGGGCCTGCTGCTGATGGGCAGCCAGATCGAGCATCCGCGCCGGCCGTCGCTGCCGACCGGGCGCGCTGGAAGCATGTTCAAGAAACTCAAGACCTGGTTCCGCGGCGAGTTCTGACGCGGAACCCGTAATACCGGGCCTGGCCCGGTCGCAGTACCCGCAGTACCCGCATCACAAGGCAACACCGGCAACACACAACCCACACAGCCGCAACGTTGGCATGCAGCAGGACGGCAGGACGCCCGAATGCCCATGCCAGCCAAAGCGGATACAACGAGGACACGGACATGGCGCATTTTGAACTGATCGAAAAGATGGCACCCAATGCGGTGATCAAGGTGGTTGGCGTGGGCGGCGGCGGCGGCAATGCCGTGGCGCACATGGTCAACTCGGCGGTGGATGGCGTGGAATTCATCACCGCCAACACCGACTCGCAGGCCATCAAGAATTGTGGTGCCAAGCTGCAGCTGCAGCTGGGTACCAACGTGACCAAGGGCCTGGGCGCAGGCGCGAATCCGGAAGTCGGCCGCCAGGCCGCGCTGGAAGACCGTGAGCGCATCATGGACGCGCTGCAGGGCGCGGACATGGTCTTCATCACCGCCGGCATGGGCGGTGGCACCGGCACCGGCGCGGCACCGGTGGTGGCACAGCTGGCCAAGGAAATGGGCATCCTGACCGTGGCCGTGGTCACCAAGCCGTTCCCGTTCGAAGGCCGTCGCCGCATGCAGGTGGCGCTGAAGGGCATCGAGGAACTGAGCCAGCACTGCGACTCGCTGATCACCATCCCGAACGAGAAGCTGATCACCGTGCTGGGCCGCAACGCGACCATGATCCAGGCCTTCCGTGCCGCCAACGACGTGCTGCAGGGCGCCGTGCAGGGCATCGCCGACCTGATCGTGCGTCCGGGCCTGATCAACGTCGACTTCGCCGACGTGCGCACCGTCATGTCCGAAATGGGCCTGGCGATGATGGGTACCGGCACCGCGCGTGGTGATGACCGCGCCCAGGCCGCCGCCGAAGCCGCGATCCAGAACCCGCTGCTGGACGATGTGAACCTGGCCGGTGCCAACGGCATCCTGGTCAACATCACCGCCGGTGCGGACTTCACCATGGCCGAGTTCGACGAGATCGGCCGCACCATCGATGGCTTCGCTTCCGAAGACGCCACCGTGGTGGTCGGTACCGTGCTGGATCCGGACATGCAGGACGAAGTGCGCGTGACCGTGGTCGCTACCGGCCTGAACCGCGTGTCGGCCAGCAAGACCCAGCGTCCGGGCGAGCGTGCGCCGATCAAGCTGGTCCGCAATGCCACCACCGGCCAGCCGGAATTCGGTGACTTCGACAACGGCGGCGACGCTGTGTCCAAGGCCGTCGGTGGCATGGGCCTGGGCCTGCGTCGTGCCAGCAGCGATACCGCAGCGGCTTCGGCCCCGTCGGCCCCGTCGGCTTCGGCACCGGCTGCGGCGGAACTGCCGAACGACTACCTGGACATCCCGGCGTTCCTGCGCCGCCAGGCGGACTAAGCGGGGCGGCCCGGGGTTGTCCTCCCCGGGTTGCGCCACCATGTCCTGAAAATGCGGGCGCCGGGCCAGGATGGGCCCGGCCGCCCTGCTTCATGTGCGTCCCATTGGCGCGCCGGTGCGTCCTGCCTGCTTTCAGCCGGGGTAGGGGACCTTGCGTGTTAATCTAATGTGTCACTTCCGGTCCATCCCCCATGATCCAGCAACGCACCCTCAAGAACACGATCCGCGCCACCGGCGTTGGCCTGCACAGCGGTGACAAGGTCTATATGACCCTGCGCCCGGCACCGGTCAACCATGGCATCGTGTTCCGCCGCGTGGACCTGGACCCGGTGGTGGAAGTGCCGGCCAAGGCCGAGCTGGTCACCGAAGTGACCCTGTGCACCGGCCTGACCTGCAACGACGCCAAGATCCAGACCGTCGAACACCTGATGTCGGCGCTGGCCGGCCTGGGTGTGGACAACATCATCGTCGAACTGTCCTCGGCCGAGCTGCCGATCATGGACGGTTCGGCCGGCCCCTTCGTGTTCCTGCTGCAGTCGGCGGGCATCGTGGAACAGGATGCGCCCAAGCGCTTCATCCGCGTGCTGAAGACCGTGGAAGTGACCGAGGGCGACAAGGTGGCCCGCTTCAGCCCGTACGAGGGCTACAAGCTGGGCTTCACCATCCAGTTCGACCACCCGATGATCCCGGCCAAGCAGTCGCGCCAGGAAATCGAGTTCTCGACGCTGGCCTACACCAAGGAAATCTCCCGCGCGCGCACCTTCGGCTTCATGCGCGACCTGGAATACATGCGCGAGCGCAACCTGGGCCTGGGCGGTTCGATGGACAACGCCATCGTGCTGGACGAGTTCCGCGTGCTCAACGAAGACGGCCTGCGCTACGCCGACGAATTCGTGCGCCACAAGATCCTCGACGCGATCGGCGACCTTTATCTGGCCGGTGGCCAGGTGCTGGGTGCCTACGAGGGCTTCAAGTCGGGTCACGCGCTCAACAACAAGCTGGTGCGCGCGCTGATGGCCGATGCCACCGCCTGGGAATGGGTCAGCTTCGACTCGCCGGCCACGCCGGATCCGGTCGAATATGCCACTCCGGCCTACGCCTGATTTCTGCAGGTTGTTGAATTGAAAGACAAAAACGCCGCCTTCCAGGGCGGCGTTGTCGTTTCAGGTATCGTCGTCGCATTCAGCATGCTTGACGCGCATCAAGGCCGGTTCGAGGTCACGGTTTTGTGAACCTGTTGGATCGGAAGCCTGAATTTAACGTAGTTTTAACAACAATCTAACGACAGGCCCCCGGATGGCAGCTAGGATGCGACCCGGCCCCCGAAATGTTTCACGCCGTGGTGACACGCGCGACGGGGAGCGGAGCCGGATGCTCCGTTGTCATCAGGACCGCTTCTTCGGCTTCGAAGGAACGTCCTGCAGGCAAGCCAAGGCGTCGCGTAGCCCTTTGTGCGTGGCGGCTGAAACTGCGTGGGGTCCATTCCGGTTGTCGAGCGCTGGGGAGCGCGTGGGAGTGGGAGACGCAGTCTTGATGGTCACCTTGGTGGCCTTCAGCCCGATGGAACGGGCCGCGTCGAGCAACTGGGCTTCGGCAAGCCGCAACTTGGCATGCCAGACCGGGGACTCGACGAGAAAAACGAGGTGTTCCCCGTCCACATTGGCCAGCCGGCAACGGCTGCGCAGAGGTGGCGGTAACTGGGGGCGCAACTGACGGTCCAGCGCGTCGAGCCACAAGGCACGCCGCAGCGGGTTCCCGCTTTTGTCCGCCATCACCGCATCCAGCGCCGGCTTCGGCACTGACGCGGGGCGAACGCTGGATTTCGGCTCAGACATGAAAACTCACTGATGGCATTCAAAAAGATCGTAATCAAAACGCGTGAAGGACAGGCCAAATCGTCGCCCATCGCGCGTTTGCGGTTCTATTTCGAGGACCGCCCCCGCGCCCTGCTGGGCAGCGTGCTCGGGGTAGGCTGCATTATCGGCCTTGCTGGCGGCATTGGCGCCAGCGCGCTGAATGATTCCCGGCTGCAGGCCAAGGTCGAGCGCCAGGATGCGGAGTTGGCCAAGGTCAAGCGCGATGCGCAGACCCAGGTCAACGCGCTGGCGGCCCGCCTCGGCGAGCTGCAGGCCCAGGCCACCCGCCTCAACGCCCTCGGCGAACGGCTGACCCAGATGGGCAAGCTGGAAGACGGCGAGTTCGACTTCAACGAGACCCCCGGTCTCGGTGACGGTGACGCAGGCGGCCCGACCAGCGACATCCCGGTCAAGGACGTCAACGCCGACTTACAGGTGCTGGAGCAGCGCTTCGCTGCTTCAGGCCGCCAGTTGTCGGTGATGGAATCACTGATGTTCGACCACCAGCTGCAGCAGAACGCCGTGCCCTCGCGCATGCCGATCCGCAACAGCTATGTGACCTCCGGTTTCGGCACCCGTGCCGACCCGTTCGGCCGCGGTGCCGCCACCCACAAGGGCATGGACTTCCACGCCAAGGTCGGTGACCCGGTGATGGCCGTGGCCGAAGGCGTGGTCAGCTTCTCCGGCGTCAAGGGCGGCTACGGCAACGTGGTCGACGTCGACCACGGTAACGGCTACGTCACCCGCTACGCGCACAATTCGCGCCTGGTGGTGAAGGTTGGCGACCTGGTCCGTGCCGGGCAGGAAGTGGCCAAGGCCGGTTCCACCGGTCGTTCGACCGGCGCCCACGTGCACTTCGAGGTGTGGGAGAACGGCAACGTGGTCAACCCGCGCAAGTTCCTTGGCGACGGCGGCAATACGCCGGTCGGCCGCATCAGCCGCGGTTGAACCCAACGCCGGGCATGGCCCGGCGCTACCGGCACGCAGTCGGATCCCGGCGGTAGCGCGGGGCCATGCCCCGCGAGCGCGAAGCGCGGCCGCCAGGACCCTGGTCCCGGCCGCCTGGACGACCGCAAAGGGTTGAAACCCCTCACGGCCGTCCCAAGCTACAATGGGTGTTGCCATCGACAGGGCGCCAGGCGCCCTGTTTCGTTTGCGGCGGACGGATCCCAAGGGGGAGGCCGGGCGTCGTGTCCATCCAACCCGGTTCCTTCAATGATCAACAGCCTGCTTACCCGCGTATTTGGCAGTCGTAACGAACGACAGCTGCGCCAGCTCAACCGCATCGTCGCCAAGATCAATGCGCTGGAGCCGGAGATCGAGAAGCTTTCCGACGAGCAGCTTCAGGCCAAGACGCCGGAGTTCAAGCAGCGCATCGCCGATGGTGAAGCCCTGGACAAGGTGCTGCCGGAAGCGTTCGCGGTCTGCCGCGAAGCCGGCCGCCGCGTGCTGGGCATGCGCCACTACGATGTGCAGCTGATCGGCGGCATGGTGCTTCACCTGGGCAAGATCGCAGAAATGCGCACCGGTGAAGGCAAGACCCTGGTGGCGACCCTGCCGGTGTACCTCAACGCGCTGGAAGGCAAGGGCGTGCACGTGGTCACCGTGAACGACTACCTGGCGCGCCGTGACGCCGCGCAGATGGGCAAGCTGTACAACTGGCTGGGCCTGAGCGTGGGCGTGGTCTACCCGGGCATGCCGCACAGCGACAAGCGCGAAGCCTACGCCTCGGACATCACCTACGGCACCAACAACGAATTCGGTTTCGACTACCTGCGCGACAACATGGCGCTGTCCAAGGCCGACCGCTACCAGCGCGGCCTGCACTACGCCATCGTCGACGAAGTCGACTCCATCCTGATCGACGAAGCGCGTACCCCGCTGATCATCTCCGGCCCGGCCGATGATTCCCCGGAGCTGTACATCCGCGTCAACCGCGTCGTGCCGAACCTGGTCAAGCAGGAAGTGGAAGACGGCGAAGGCGACTTCTGGGTCGACGAGAAGGGCAAGCAGGTGCACCTGTCCGAAGCAGGCATGGAGCACGCCGAGCAGCTGCTGGTCGAGGCCGGCATCCTCGACGGCGAGACCGAAGGCCTGTACGCGCCGCAGAACCTGACCGTGGTCCACCACCTCAACGCCGCACTGCGCGCGCACGCGATCTACCAGCGTGACGTGGACTACATCGTGCGCGATGGCGAAGTGGTCATCGTCGATGAGTTCACCGGCCGCACCCTGTCCGGCCGCCGCTGGTCCGATGGCCTGCACCAGGCGGTGGAAGCGAAGGAAGGCGTGCCGGTCCAGCGCGAGAACCAGACGCTGGCGAGCATCACCTTCCAGAACCTGTTCCGCATGTACAAGAAGCTGTCCGGCATGACCGGTACGGCCGATACCGAAGCCTTCGAGTTCCAGAGCATCTACGGCCTGGAAGTGGTGGTGATTCCGACCAACCGCCCGACCATCCGCAAGGACAGCCCGGACCAGGTGTTCCTCAACCGCAAGGGCAAGTTCAATGCGGTGCTGGCCGACATCGAAGAGTGCGCCAAGCGCGGCCAGCCGGTGCTGGTGGGTACCACCTCGATCGAAACCTCGGAAATGCTGTCCGAGCACCTGCGCAAGGCGGGCGTGAAGCACGAAGTGCTAAACGCCAAGCAGCATGACCGCGAAGCGACCATCGTCGCCAATGCCGGCCGTCCGGCAGCCGTGACCATTGCCACCAACATGGCCGGCCGTGGTACCGACATCGTGCTGGGCGGTTCGCTGGAAGCGGAGATCCACGAGCTGGGCGAAGACGCGACCGACGAGCAGAAGGCTGCGGTCAAGGCCGAATGGCAGAAGCGCCACGAGGCCGTCAAGGCTGCCGGCGGCCTGCACATCGTCGGTACCGAACGCCATGAATCGCGCCGTATCGACAACCAGCTGCGTGGCCGTTCGGGCCGCCAGGGTGACCCGGGTTCGTCCCGCTTCTACCTGTCGCTGGAAGACAACCTGATGCGCATCTTCGCCTCCGACTGGGTGCAGAAGGCCATGCGCATGATGGGCATGAAGGAAGACGACGTCATCGAAGACCGCCTGGTCAGCCGCCAGATCGAGAAGGCGCAGCGCAAGGTCGAGGCCCACAACTTCGACATCCGCAAGAACCTGCTGGACTTCGACGACGTCAACAACGACCAGCGCAAGGTGATCTACGCCCAGCGCGACGAGCTGCTGGACGCCGAGTCGGTGAAGGACAACGTCGACGGTATCCGCGACGACGTGATCTTCGACGTGGTGGCCCGCTTCGTGCCGCCGAACTCGATCGACGAGCAGTGGGACCTGCGTGGCCTGGAAGCGACCCTGGAGTCGGACTTCGGCCTGCAGATGTCGCTGACCGACCTGGTCAAGTCGCACGAAGAGCTGGACGCCGAAGCCATCGCTGCCAAGGTGCAGGAACGCGTCAACCAGCACTTCGCCGAGAAGGAAGCCGGCGTGGGCGAAGAGACCATGCGCGCGCTGGAGAAGCACGTGATGCTGACCGTGCTGGACCAGAGCTGGAAGGAGCACCTGGCCCGCATGGATTACCTGCGCCAGGGCATCTACCTGCGTGGTTACGCGCAGAAGCAGCCGAAGCAGGAGTACAAGAAGGAAGCCTTCGAACTGTTCTCGGACATGCTGGAGAACGTCAAGCGCGAAGTGGTGACCCTGCTGTCGCGCGTGCGCATCCGCAGCGACGAGGAAGTGCAGGCGCTGGAAGCGGCCGAACGCCAGCAGGCCGAAGCCCGCCTGAGCCAGTCGCAGTTCCAGCACCAGGACGTGGGCGGCTACAGCGCCGACGAGGAAGCTGCGCAGGTGCAGGCTGCCCAGCAGGGCAACGCACAGGTGCAGCGCGACGAGCCGAAGATCGGCCGCAACGATCCATGCCCGTGCGGCAGTGGCAAGAAGTACAAGCACTGCCACGGCCAGCTGAGCTGACCCCGAAGAGCCCCGCGAAAGCGGGGTTCTTCTTTTATGGCGGCTGTTTCGCAGGGCTGATCCGGCCGGATCCGAGATTGCACGGGCCGCCCTGTTCTGGGCATGCTTCCTCCATGCCTTCCCCCACCCGATCGATCCACGTTGTGGCCGCCGTCATCACCGACGCCCGTGGCCGCGTGCTGCTCAACCGCCGTACCGAGAACCGCGACATGGCTGGCCTGTGGGAATTCCCCGGCGGCAAGCGCGAATCCGGCGAGACCTCCGAGCAGGCCCTGGTGCGCGAGCTGCGCGAGGAACTGGGCATCGAGGCCGATGTCGGCGAGTGGCTGATGGACGTGCCGCAGCGCTATCCGGACAAGCACCTGACCCTGGAAGTGCGCCACGTGCGCAGCTGGAAGGGAACCCCCCGCGGCCGTGAAGGGCAGGCGATCACCTGGGTGGCGCCGGACAAGCTGGGCCGCTATTCAATGCCGCCGGCAGACCTGCCGGTGGTGGCCGCCCTGCGCCAGCCCGACAGCTACCTGATCACCCCGGCGCCGGCCGATGATGAGGGCGGCATGCAGCATTGGCACGAACAGCTGCAGCGCGCGGTGGCCGCGGGCCAGCAGCGCATCCAGCTGCGCTTGCCGACGGCGCATCCGCAGCGCCAGGCGATGGTCGAGCAGGCCCTGCGCGCGCATCGTCGCAGCGGCGTGCAGTGGCTGCTCAACCGCGATATCGAGCTGGCACGCGCACTGGGCGTGGGCGTGCATCTGGGCAGCGAACAGCTGCTGGAGCTGTCGCAGCGTCCGCTGCCCGAAGGCCAGCTGGTGGCCGCGTCCTGCCATGACCTGCAGCAGCTGCAGGCCGCACAGCAGTTGGGCTGCGACTTCGCCGTGCTGGGTCCGGTGCAGGCCACGGCCAGCCATCCCGATGCCGTGCCGCTGGGCTGGGATGCCTTCGCCGAGCTGCGTGCGCAGGTGTCACTGCCGATCTACGCGCTGGGTGGCATGGGCAGTGGCCACATCAGTGAGGCGCGTCGCCATGGTGGGCAGGGCATCGCCGCCATTCGCGCGCTGTGGCCGGCGTGATGTCAGGGTCGGATCATCGCAACGCGGGGCCCTGACCCTCCCGATCACAACGTGATCCAGAAACACCCGTACTGCCGCCGCAACCCCAGCACCGTCGAAGCGCGCGACACGCTGCCGGGCAAGGTCTGTTCCAGGCGCAGGCCGATCGGATGCCGCGCCACAGAGGCCACAGAGTCGGATCCCTGCGCAGCAGGGCTCTGGCCCTCAACCTGCGATTGCGGCAGCGCCTGCGAGGGATACACCGGCACCACGTCCACCAATGGCCGCCGCGCCAACGATTCCAGTTGGCCGAGGATGCGCTGCGCACCCGCATCAGAGACCGCGCCCCACAGGTACAGCGAGGACAGCCGGTTCACATCGTTGCTGAGGATGCCAGTACGCAGCGCATCCACCAGTTCGCTCAGTCGCCGCGGGCAGCGTGCCCCCAGGGTGTCGCGCTGCAGGGTGTTGCCGGCGGGCGCAGGCGGCGGCAGCCGCGACTGCGCACCCAGGCTGTCGCAGGGACGGTCGGTATACACGCTCTGGCCCTGGGCATCGGTACAGCGGTTCAGGCGCGTGGACTGCGCCTGGGCGACGCTCGACAGCACGCACAGCGGCAGCAGCAACAGCAGGAAGGAAAGCCGGATCATTCCTGCAGGGTAGCGCCGATCACGCTTGCGCGTCGTGCTCTCAGCCCTGCAGCAGCTTCAGCACCGAGGTGGTCGGCTTGGCCAGGTTCAGGGTGTAGAAGTGCAGGCCGGGTGCGCCGCCCTCGATCAGGCGCTGGCACAGCCGGGCCACCACTTCAGTGCCGAATGCACGCACTGACTCCGCGTCATCGCCATAGGCCTGCATCTTGCGGCTGATCCAACGCGGAATCTCCGCACCACATTGTTCGGAGAAGCGACGCAGCTGGCTGAAGTTGGCAATCGGCATGATGCCGGGGGTGATCGGTACCTGCACGCCCAGCCGCCGTACTTCGTCGACGAAATGGAAGTACGCGTCCGGGTTGAAGAAGTACTGGGTGATCGCCGCATCGGCACCGGCATCGATCTTGGCCTTGAAGTGCTTCAGGTCGGCCAGTGCGTCGGAGGCCTGCGGATGCGTTTCTGGGTACGCGCCTACTTCGATATGGAACGCATCGCCGTGCTCGGCGCGGATGAAGTCGATCAGTTCGGCGGCATAGCGCATGTCGCCGGGAAAGCCCATGCCCGACGGCAGGTCGCCGCGCAGCGCGACCAGGCGGCGGCAGCCGATGGCGCGGTACAGCTTGAGCAGCTCGCGGATTTCCTGGCGGGTGCCGCCCACGCACGACAGGTGCGGCGCGGCATCGAAACCGTGGTGCTGGTTGAGATGGCGCACGGTTTCGGAGGTGTAGCTCAGGGTCGAGCCACCAGCGCCGAAGGTACACGACACGTACTCGGGACCGTAGTCCTTCAGCTTGGCCGCGGCGCGGTCCAGCTGGCTGCGCTGTTCGTCGGTCTTGGGCGGATAGAACTCGAAGCTGATGGCAGTCATGGCACGGGCGGTGGCGGCGGGTGCGGGCCAGTATATCGCTTCATCAAGATGGATGTCTGACGGCTGCGTGAGGGCAGGCCATCCGTGGCACGCGACCGTTCGCCCAGGTGTCCGGCCGTTGCTCCGAAATCGTAACCGGGGGCACTGGCCCGGCGGCACGCTGTTCCCATCCCGGCACCACCCACCCGACGAAGGAGCAGACGATGAAGATCTTCCTGGCACTGTGGTACGCAATGAAGGCCTTGGCCCGGCTGGCGATGATCGGCATGGCGATGGCCGTGCTTGGCTCCGGTCCGGCCCATGCGGCGGCCGCCACAGGCACCGGCAAGGTGCAGGTCGAGGTGGTCGGCAAGGGCCGTCCGCTGTTGATGATTCCCGGCTTGAACAGCAGCGCCGAGGTCTGGCGCGAGACCTGCCTGGCGCTGAAGGACGTGCAGTGCCATCTGGTGCAGCTGCCCGGCTTTGCCGGCGCCGAAGCCGCTGATCCGCGCCCGGCCGAGTTCCTGCCGGCGATGCGTGGGCAGCTGCTGGCCTACCTGCATGACCAGCATCTGGGCCCGGTGGTGGTGATCGGACACAGCCTGGGTGGCCTGCTGGGCCTGCAGATGGCGCAGGCCCAGCCGACGGCGGTCAGCGCACTGGTGGTGGTCGATGCACTGCCGTTCCTGCCAGCCGCGCGTGACCCGAAGGCCACCGCAGACAGCGTGCGGCCGATGGCCGACCAGCTGCGCAAGGGCATGCTCGCTGCCGACGCCCCGCAATGGCAGGCGCAGTTGAAGGCGGGCCTGCCGGGCATGACCCGTGATCCGCAGCGCCAGGCCGAGCTGGGCCGCTGGGGCGAAGGCAGTGACCGCCAGACCACCGCCGATGCCATGCATGCGGTGATGACCACCGACCTGCGCGACAGCATCGCCTCGATCAGCGCACCGACGCTGGTGCTGGGCAGCTGGGCCGGCTACCAGCCGATGGGCGGCACCGAGGACAGCACCCGCGCGGTGTTCCAGGCCCATTACGCGAAGCTTCAGGGCGTGCAGATTGCGATGAGCGCACAGGGGTTCCACTTCCTGATGTGGGATGATCCGCGCTGGCTGCAGGAGCAGGTGCAGCGTTTCCTCGCCGCGCACCCCTGACCCTTGTCCTCGCCGAGAGCCCGCATGGACGCCACTACCTCATCCCGCCGCTTCTGGACGCTCAATGCACTGGCATGGGCGGGTTATGCGATGTACGGGCTGTGGGCGGGGATGCGGATCGGCGGCGGCGTGGTGTTCAGCGGCATCGTGTTGATCACCGTCAGCGTGGCCGCCTGCCTGTGGCTGTGCAGTGGCATGCTGCGCGCGGTGGCGCTGCGCCAGCGCTGGTGGGAGGGGAGCCTGGGCAGCCTGGTGTTGAAACTGGCCGCCGGTGTGGTGGCCGGTGCCAGCGTCGCACAGGCGATGACGGCGGCGCTGCTGCTGCCGGCGCTGGCACTGGGCTGGGTGCAGCTGCCCGGTGGCCACGCGGATTACCGATGGTCTTCGCTGCTGGTGTACTGGATGAACACCGCGCTGTTCCTGCTGATGTGGACCGGCCTGTGGGCCGGCCTGCACGGTCTGCGCCGGGCGCGCCACAGTGAACTGGCCCGGCTGCGAGCCGAAGCCGAACGCAGCGCACTGGAGCGCGATGCACTGCGCGCACGGCTCAACCCGCACTTCATGTTCAATGCGCTGAACAACCTGCGCGCGCTGATCCTGGAAGATCCCGAGCGTGCGCGTGACATGGTCACCCGCCTGTCGCGCACACTGCGCCAGGCGCTGGCGCACAACCGCAGTGAGCAGGTCACGCTGGCCGAAGAACTGGCGGTGGTGGACGACTATCTGGCGATCGAGGCCATCCACTTCGAGCAGCGCCTGCAGGTAGCTCGGCGCATCGATGCTGACGCCCTGCAGGCGCAGTTGCCGGCGATGGCGCTGCAGCTGCTGGTGGAGAATGCGATCAAGTACGGCATTGCCAGCCGCCCCGGTGGTGGCGAGGTACAGATCCAGGCCACGCTGGACGGCGATGTATTGCGACTGCAGGTAGACAACCCGCTGGGCAGCGCCAGCGAGCCTGTCGACGGGCATGGCGTCGGCCTTGCCTACCTGCGTGCACAGCTCGGCACGCAGGGGCGTTTCACGCTGCAACCGGTCGGCGACCGCATGCGGGCGCTGCTGGAGATTCCACAATGAGTGCCATGCTGCGTGTGTTGATCGTTGATGATGCGCGGCTGGCGCGGCAGGAGCTGCGTACGCTGTTGTCGGCGCTGCCATGGGTGCAGTGCGTGGGTGAGGCCGACGATGTGCCTGCCGCGCGCGAGGCGATCGCCACGCTGGCGCCGGACCTGGTGCTGCTGGACGTGCAGATGCCTTCCGGCAGTGGTTTCGATGTGCTGGACGGCCTGGAGACGGTGCCTGCAGTGGTGTTCGTCACCGCCTACGACACCTACGCCGTGCGCGCGTTCCAGGCCAATGCGCTGGATTATCTGGTGAAGCCTGTCGAGGCGCCACGCTTGCTGGAGGCGCTGGAGCGGGCGCGCCAGCGCGAGGTGGTGGCGGGCGAAACGCGGGAGCCGCGCAGCACACTGGGCGCGCAGGACCAGGTGTTCGTGCGCGAGGGAGAACGCTGCTGGTTCGTGGCGGTCTCCGAGATCCGCCGGCTGGTGGTGGATGGCAATTACACGCGGCTGTGGTTCCGCGACCAGAACGCCTTGCTGACCCGCAGCCTGAGCGCGTTGGAAGCACGCCTGCCGCAGGATCTGTTCTTCCGTGCCAACCGCAATACCCTGGTCAACCTGCGCCGCATCCGTGGCGTAACGCCCAGCATTGCCGATGGTTACGAGCTGACGCTGGATGATGGCAGTGAGGTGGAAGTGTCGCGGCGGCAGGCGCGTGAACTGCGCGAGCGGATGGCGTTGTAGCTGCCGCTACAGCTCGGCACTGACCGGGCTGGTGATGAAGCCCCACAGCAGGCGTGCCATTACGGCGGGTGAGCGTGCCTGCCCGCGCGCATAGGCCAGCAGCGCATCCAGCCGCGGGCGGTCATAGAGGTGGCCGGCCAGCAGTACCGCATGCACGCGACGGGTGTTTGCGGTGTCCTGCAGCGGGTCGCCGTTGAGCAGCACCAGATCGGCCGCCTTGCCGACCTCGACGCTGCCATGTGACGCCTGCAGTTCCAGGTGACGCGCGGCCTGCAGGGTAGCGGCACGCAGTACATCGGCTTGGCTCAGCCCGGCGTGCCGCAACCACTGCAGCTCATCGTGGTAGCGGAAGCCGCCCAATCCGGTATCGGTGCCGACCAGCACGGTGACGCCGGCACGATGCGCCGCACCGGTGAGCGCCAGCCCATGATCGAAGTACACCTTCAGCGCAGCTTCGCCGCGCCGGCCAGGGTAGCGATCGGCGGTGGCCGTCAGATCATCACGCCACGCCCAGCGTGAGAGCGGGTCCAGATAGGCCAGGCGCGCATCGTCGACGAAGGCGGGGTCGCGTGCACGTGCATCTTCTTCGCGGGTGACATGGGTCGGCACAAACACGGCACCGCTGGCCTGCATCAGGCCGAATGCTTCGTTGCAGAGCGCGGGCTGGTATCCACTGACCATCCGCTCGGCCAGCGCGGTCGGGTCTTCGCCGTCGAGGGTGCCGCCACGCCAGGCGGCTGCGTTTTCGAAGCAATGCCGCACGAACAGATGGGCGTGTTCGAAGCTGCGCTGCCCCGCCTGCAATGCGCTTTCCAGAGGCACAGCCCTGGGCAGGTGGCCGACCAGCGGGCGACGCAGCTGCTGTGCCTCGGTGGCCAGCCGCTGGTAGGTGTCCGCACGCAGCCGGTTGTAGACCTTCAGTGCATCGATGCCGCGCGCAGTGTAGGTGCGTGCGCGTTCGGCGGCGGCGTCTGGCGAGAGTGATGGATCCTCGAAATAGAAGCTGGCGATCTGCACGAAGCGTGGTGCGACCTGTTGCCCTGCGATGGCCTGTGCAGTCCAGCGGCGCTTGTCAGCCACGCAGGCGATCAGCGGGTCGGTAGCCTGCGGGCAGTCCATCATGTCGCGGGTGCCGGTAATGCCATTGGCCAGCATCAGTGCGAACTGCAGTTGCGGTGACAGCTGCAGTGCATGGGTATGCATGTCCCAGAAGCCGGGCACCAGCCAGCGGCCACCGGCATCGAGCACTGGCAATGTGGTGTCCCGTGGAGCTTTGCCAATGGCAGTGATCGTGCCGTCGCGCACTGTCACTGTGGTGGGGGCGCTGACCTGGCCACGCGCGACGTCCACCACCCGCGCGTTAACGATCACGCGGCTGTTGCCCGGCTCGGGCAACGGCGGTGCCGACAGCGGCCAGAGCAGAGCGGCGGCGAACAGCAATGGCGGCGCCAGCAGGAGGATGGCCAGAACGATCGGCCATCGCCGACGGTGGGCGGAACGGGGCAACGCGCGTGCTGCATCCATGAGCCGGCAATCCTTGCATTGGGTCGTCCGCAGGGTGCTGCAAGCCGGACACGGGCACCAGTGACCATCGGCATCTGGCCCGGCCTGGCTCCGGGGCGGTTACCCTGTGCGGTGGAACTCCTGATCACGCCCTGCCATGTCCATCGTCCTGACCGATTTCGCCCGTCCCCGCCTGTTCCCGCGCGTGCCGCGCGGCAACACCATCCAGGACTGCACTGCCGAGCAGTTCGAGGCACACCTCAATGCGCACGCACCGCTGAAGGTGCTCGACGGCTACGCGCCGTTCTGCAAGTTGTTCGTCTACGAGAACTGGACCAGCACGCGCTGCCTGACGGTGCCGGTCACCGAGGCCAACCGCCATCTGCTGCGCAGCGGCTACGAAGCGCGCAACCGTGAGGAACTGCCGGTACTGGTGCGCTGGTTCGAGGGTGTGGAGTCCCCGCGCGCGAACTACCTGGTGGTGATCCTGTACAGCGCCGGGCAGCTGGCGAGGGAAGGTTCACCGATCGAGGCCGACTGGGGCATCGTCGGCTGCATCTACACCGCCGAACCGGAAGAGGTGCCGATGGCGCCGATCACGATGATGCGCAATGCGCTGGGCGTGGAGGAGGGCGGTTCCGGTGTACCGCTGGACCGGGAGGCCTACCGGCGCTCGGTGGAGTTCTGGGAGAACAACGCCAACTGGCGGCTCTGAGCCCACGCTGTGGCCGGACAGCCGGCATGTGAACAGGGTGACGGCAGTGGAGCGCTACCATGGCGGTGAATCAACGCAGGGAGCACAGGGATGGATGTTCGACGTTGGATGCCGTTTGCATGGGTCGCCGCAGGCCTGTTGGCCGCAAGTGAAAGCTCGGCAGCAAAGTACGATGCAGGCGCTGCCTGTGGGGCCCTGTCCGACGTGACGCAGATCCGCGACGCGGGCGTGGGGTCACTGCAGGCTCAGGCAACCTCGGGGCGTTGCACGTTCCATGTGGAAGCGGATGACGCAGCAGCGCTTTCGCGTCAGCAGTCATTGCTCCAGAGCGTGTCGGCGATTGCCTGTGGTGGGCCAGCCACCACCCGGCCTTCGCAAGGGGCTGCGGGCTTCGACCTGCAGATGCCTGCCCGTTGCCCGCTCTCTTCCAGCACGCCGTTGATTGCCCGGGAAGGAGGCTGGCACCAGCGGCGGCTCTCGTCGGTCCCGGCGTATCCCGCGGCCGCCATGCGCGAAGCCCAGCAGGGCGGTGTCGAGCTGATGCTGCTGCTGGATGCACAAGGCAAGACCCAGGCGATCATCCTGTCCCGGTCCAGTGGGTACCCACTGCTCGATGCGGCGGCGCTCAAGCACGCGCGCGACTGGCGTTATGAGCGTGAAGCGGCGGGCAAGGCGCCAGACATGAGCCTGATACGCGGAACGGTCACGTTCAAGCTCAACTAGGGCATCTGCAGGGCGGGCTCGGCCTTCCACTCCCACCAGCGGTAGTGGTACTCGCGCTCGGTCGCGCTCCATTGCCGCGCGCAGCAGGTGCACGTCAGCCGGTAGCATTCGCCCCAGCCATCCTCCGCTTCGCCCCGTGCACGCAGCTGCACGTGACCTTGTTCCAGCAGCGGCTCGGGGCTGAAGAACACATAGGAAGGGTAGAGCGCACACAGGCAGCCTTCGCGCGCCTGCCAGTAGCGCAGCCGTTGCAGGGCCGCCTTGAGGTGAGCCTGGTTGCTGATCAGCATGCCGCCAAGGGCGACGCCCTGGCAGCTGCGTTCAATCGTATCCACATGCGCGCTCAACGCCTCCAGGGATGCGGGGGTGAACAATCGGGCGACGGTGCGTGCGGCATCGGTGATGCGCGTTGCGTCGCGCGACAACAGGTCCTGCAGCAGCACGTCGGCCTGTGCATCGTCGAGCCGGGGAATCGGCGCTGCAGACCACGGCCAGCGCATCAGCGTGACTTGCCGATGGCAGCGTAGTGGCCGGCGGTGAGGCGCAGCAGGTCAGCCGGCGCCAGTTCCACTTCCAGGCCGCGGCGACCGGCGCTGACATGCAGCGCGGGCAATGCCTGCGCGCTGGCGTCCAGGAAGGTGCGCAGGCGCTTCTTCTGCCCGAGCGGGCTGATGCCACCGACCAGGTAACCCGTCGCGCGCTGTGCGGCGTCGGCGGCGGCCATCTCGCACTTCTTGCAGCCGGCCGCTTCGGCCAATGCCTTCAAGTCCAGCTGGCCGGCCACCGGCACGATCGCCACCAGCAGTTCGTGTGCCTCGGTGCTGGCCAGCAGGGTCTTGAACACCTGGGCCGGGTCGAGGCCGAGCTTGTCGACGGCTTCGCCGCCATACGATTCGGCATGGGCGTCGTGCACGTAGCTGCGCACGGTGTGGGCGATCTTCTCGCGCTTGAGCAGGTTGATGGCCGGGGTCATGGGGACATCGTAGCGTGGGGCGGGGGTGTTGCCTTGACCGAGGCTATTGCCTGGCGCTGGCGGATGCGGTGCCGGACAAGCCCGGCATCCACCAGAAGCCAGGATCGGTGGACCAACGCAGAACGGGCGCCCGAAGGCGCCCGTTCCGTGTGCATCCGTTGCTGGTATCAGAGCCCTTTCCTGCGGAAAGGGATCCGACCCCTGCACGATCAGTAGCGGTAGTGGTCCGGCTTGAACGGGCCTTCCACCGGCACGCCGATGTAGTCAGCCTGTTCCTGGCTCAGGGTGGTCAGCTTCACGCCGATCTTTTCCAGGTGCAGGCGGGCCACTTCTTCGTCCAGCTTCTTCGGCAGCAGGTAGACCTTCTTCTCGTAGCTGTCCTTGTTCGCCCACAGGTCGATCTGTGCCAGGGTCTGGTTGGCGAAGCTGTTGGACATCACGAAGCTCGGGTGGCCGGTGGCGCAGCCCAGGTTCACCAGGCGGCCTTCGGCCAGCAGGAAGATCGCGTTGCCGTTCGGGAAGATGTACTTGTCCACCTGCGGCTTGATGTTGACGTGCTTGATGCCGGCGAACGACACCAGCGCATCGACCTGGATCTCGTTGTCGAAGTGGCCGATGTTGCAGACGATGGCCTGGTCCTTCATCGCGCTCAGGTGCTCGATGCGGATGATGTCCTTGTTGCCGGTGGTGGTGACGTACAGGTCGGCACGGCCCAGGGTCGATTCGATGGTGTTGACCTCATAGCCTTCCATCGCCGCCTGCAGGGCGCAGATCGGGTCGATCTCGGTGACGATCACGCGCGCGCCATAGGCACGCAGCGAGGCGGCGCAGCCCTTGCCCACGTCACCGTAGCCGCAGACCACGGCCACCTTGCCGGCCAGCATCACGTCCATCGCGCGCTTCAGGCCATCGGCCAGCGACTCGCGGCAGCCGTACAGGTTGTCGAACTTGCTCTTGGTGACCGAGTCGTTGACGTTGATCGCCGGAATCAGCAGGGTGCCGGCCTGGGCCAGCTGGTACAGGCGGTGCACGCCGGTAGTGGTCTCCTCGGAGACGCCCTTCCAGTCCTTGACCACGCGGCCCCAGTAACCCGGGCGCTCCTTGGCGACGCGCTTGAGCAGGTTCTTGATGACCTGTTCTTCGTGCGAGGACGAGGCGGTGTTGACCCAGTCGCTGCCGTTTTCCAGCTCGTAGCCCTTGTGGATCAGCAGGGTCACATCACCGCCGTCGTCCACCACCAGCTCCGGGCCGGTCAGGGTGCCGTCGGCCAGGGTGAAGGTCAGCGCGTCCAGGGTGCAGTCCCAGTACTCTTCCAGGGTCTCGCCCTTCCACGCGAACACCGGGGTGCCGGTGGCGGCAATGGCGGCGGCAGCGTGGTCCTGGGTCGAGAAGATGTTGCACGAGGCCCAGCGCACGTCGGCGCCGATGTCCTTCAGGGTCTCGATGAGGACCGCGGTCTGGATGGTCATGTGCAGCGAACCGGTCACGCGCACGCCCTTCAGCGGCAGGCTGGCGGCATGCTTGCGACGGATCGACATCAGGCCCGGCATTTCGTGCTCGGCGATGTCCAGTTCCTTGCGGCCCCAGTCGGCCAGCGTGATATCGCGGATCTTGTAATCACCTTCGGTGGAGAAGGTCTTGGCAACAGCGTTCATTCGTGTGCTCCGGTTGTGGACGAGCGGGTGCTCGCATCTAGCCGGGCGCCGTTGTTACAAAGCCACCTTACCGAGCCTGGCCGGGCCTCGTGGGATCCGGTCGCAGCGCCCCTCGGCAGGGGAGAACCCCCATTATATCGCGGCCCCGGCATGACATCGGAACGACCCAACCATCGGCAGATGGGATCGCGTGCACAGACTGTTAAGGTCGGTGTTTTCACGCATCACACAGGTGGAACGATGAGCATGCACGCGCGCCGCACACGGCGCTGGACCGGCCTGGTCCTGTCGATGGGACTGCTGGCGGTGGCCCCGCTGGCCTGGGCGGCAGCGCCGCAGCCTGCGGCCGCACAGGCCCAGGACGTCAACGGCTATGAACTGCCGTCGGCCGCGCTGCAGGCGGTGGTGGACGCGCCCCGTGCGCCCTCGTTGTACCTGTCGCCACGCCGCGACGTGGCCGCGATGATGCAGATGCCGTCGCTGCCTTCGATCCAGGTGGTGGCGCAGCCGGAACTGAAGCTGGCCGGCCTGCGCATCAACCCGCGTACGTTCTCCGACAGCCGCTTCAGCTTCGGCGAGAAGCTGTGGCTGATGAACGTGGCCGACGGCAAGGAGCGGCAGATCAGCGGCCTGCCGGCCAAGCTGTCGATCGCCAGTGTGATGTGGTCGCCGGACCAGAAGTGGCTGGCCTTCAACCAGGTCGACGCTGCCAGTGGCGCCAATGAACTGTGGCTGGTGGACGTGGCCGGCGGCAGTGCCCGTCGCCTGGTTGCCGGCCTGAACACGGTGATCGGCAGCGGCTACCAGTGGCTGCCGGACAGCCGCGGCCTGGTGGTGTTCACCCGCCCGGCCAACCTCGGTGCGGCCCCGCCCGCCGATGGCATTCCGACCGGCCCGGCCGTGCAGCAGACCCGCCAGGGCGGCGGCGTGGTGTCGATCCGTACCTACCAGGACCTGCTGAAGAACGAGGCCGACGCACGCCAGTTCGACTACTACGCCACTACCCAGCCAATGGAAGTCGGCCTGGATGGCAGCACCCGCGCGATCGGCGCGGCCGGCATCTTCATGGGCTTTGCAGTGTCGCCGGATGGCCGCTTCGTGCTGCGCCAGCCGGTGCAGCGGCCGTACTCCTACGTGGTGCCGGTGAGCAGTTTCCCGCGCCGCATCGAAGTGATCGACCGTGCCAGCGGCAAGCTGGTGCACACCGTGGCCGTGCGTCCGCTGGTGGAAGGCCTGCCGACCGGCAACGACGCCGAAGTGACCGGCGTGCGCGACATCAGCTGGCGGGGTGATGCCGATGCCACCCTGGTCTGGGCCGAGGCACAGGACGGTGGTGATCCGAACCGGGAGGCCAAGGTGCGCGATGCGGTGCTGATGCAGGCCGCGCCGTTCGACAAGCCGCCGGTGACCCTGGCCCAGCTCGGCAGCCGTCTGGTGGGTATCAACTGGGGCCGTGGCGACCTGGCCCTGCTGACCGAGTCGTGGTGGAAGACGCGCAAGACCAGGACCTGGCTGATTGCCCCGGACAATGCCGGTGCCGAGCCGCGCCTGCTGTGGGATCGTGACGCGCAGGACCGCTATTCCGATCCGGGCCGTCCGCTGTTGTCCAGCGACGACCGCGGGCGCTCGCTGCTGCAGACCACCGCCGATGGCAGCAGCCTGTACCTGGCCGGTGCCGGTGCATCGCCGGAGGGCGACCGCCCGTTCGTGGACCGCTTCGACATCTCCACGGGCAAGGCCACCCGCCTGTTCCACTCGCAGGCGCCCAGCTACGCCGCGCCAGTGGCGCTGCTGGACGACCAGGGCAGCTCGCTGCTGCTGAGCCGTGAAAGCCCGGATGAGCCGGCCAACTTCTACGTGCAGTCGCTGGCCGATGCCGGTGCCGCACCGCGCGCGCTGACCCATTTCGCCCATCCGCTGCCGCAGCTGAAGGGCGTGCAGAAGGAGCAGATCCGCTACAAGCGCAAGGATGGCGTCGACCTGACCGCGACCCTGCTGCTGCCGCCGGGCTACGACCCGAAGCGCGACGGCCCGCGGCCGCTGCTGATGTGGGCCTACCCGGGCGAGTTCAAGAGCGCGGCGGCGGCCAGCCAGGTGACCGATTCGCCGTACCGCTTCAATGCGGTCAGCTACTGGGGCCCGCAGGCGTTCCTGGCCAAGGGCTATGTGGTGCTGGCCAGCCCGTCGATGCCGATCATCGGTGAGGGCGACAAGGAGCCGAACGACACCTACATCGAACAGCTGGTGGCCAACGCGCAGGCAGCGGTGGATGAAGTGGTGCGTCGTGGCGTGACCGATCGCGAGCACATCGCCATCGGTGGCCATTCCTACGGTGCGTTCATGACCGCCAACCTGCTGGCGCACACCCGCCTGTTCAAGGCCGGCATCGCGCGCAGCGGTGCCTACAACCGCACGCTCACCCCGTTCGGTTTCCAGGCCGAGGAACGCAACTACTGGCAGGCGCAGGACGTCTACCAGAAGATGGCGCCGTTCAATTATGCCGACAAGATCAAGGATCCGATCCTCTTCATCCACGGCGTGGACGACAACAACTCCGGCACCTTCCCGATCCAGAGCGAGCGCATGTTCGCGGCGGTGAAGGGCCTGGGGGGTACCGCGCGGCTGGTGATGCTGCCGAACGAATCGCATGCCTACCGCGCACGCGAATCGATCATGACCATGCTGGCCGAGAGCGAGCGCTGGCTGGAGCAGACCATCGGCCCGGCCGAGCAGGGCAAGGCGAAGAAGAAGCGCTGACTAGTGTGACGGCGGCCCCCGCAACGGGGCCGCCTGTGCGGCTGCGCCGCCGCCCGAGCATGGGCTCGGGCGCTACACGGTGTCACGCGCCACGACGCTTGTAGAGCCGAGCCCATGCTCGGCTGCGTCCGTCATGGATACGTGCAGATGAAACCATTCTTGCATCGCAGCACGACGCCCGTTCTGGTTTAGGCTTGGTGCCTGGATCCGTTGACCGAGGCCTGTGCGTCGCCGATGAACGAGTACCGCAGCAGCATCGAATTTGCTTCTCCCGATCTTCCGCTTCGCGATGACGTGCGCCGGCTCGGCGCGCTGGTCGGTGACCTGCTGGTTGAACAGGTGTCCGCCGCGTTTCTCGACGACGTCGAAGACGTGCGCACCCGCGCCATCGCCCGCCGCGAGAATCAAGCTCCATTGTCGGAGCTGGCCGATGGCCTGGCCGGGCGCACGCCGCAGCAGGCCGAAACCATGGTGCGTGCGTTCAGCACATACTTCCAGGTGGTCAACATCGCCGAGCGCGTGCATCGCATCCGCCGTCGCCGTGACTATCAGCGCGCCGGTACCGCAGGTGCACAGCCTGATGGCCTGCAGGACGCGCTGCAGCACCTGAAGGCGCAGGGCGTGGGCCTGGACGAACTCGCGCAGTGGCTCCCGCGCATCGACATCGAACCGGTGTTCACCGCGCACCCGACCGAGGCGGTGCGCCGCGCGCTGCTGGAAAAAGAGCAGCTGATGGTGGCCAGCCTGGTCGACAACCTCGACGGCCAGCGCACGCCAGGTGAGGCCGCGGCCGACGCCGCGCGCTTCCGCATGGCGCTGACGGCCTCGTGGCAGACCACCGACTCCTCGCCGGTGCGGCCCACCGTGGATGACGAACGCGAGCACGTCGGTTTCTATCTGGTGCAGGTGCTGTACCGCGTGATTCCGGTGCTGTACGAATCGCTGCAGCAGGCACTGCGCGATACCTACGGCGAGGAGCTGCCGCTGCCGCGCCTGCTGCGTTTCGGCACGTGGGTAGGCGGCGACATGGATGGCAACCCGAACGTGGATGCGACCACCATCCGCAACACGCTGGATGCGCAGCGGCAGGCGGTGCTCGGGCGCTACCAGAAGGAACTGCTGCAGCTGGCCAGCCTGCTCAGCCAGTCTACCGAGCGGGTGGGTGTGAGTGATTCGCTGCAGGCACGCGTGGCGCAGTACCAGCAGCTGCTGCCGCAGGTGCAGTCGCGCCCGCGTCATGCCGACATGCCGTACCGCCTGCTCAATGACCGCATGCGCGCACGCCTGCAGGCGACGCTGGATGATGGCAGGGGCGCCTACGCCGGCCCCGCCGAACTGATCGACGACCTGCAGCTGATCCTCGACAGCCTGCGCGCCAATCGCGGCGAACATGCAGGCGGCTTCGCCGTGCAGCGCCTGCTGTGGCGGGTGAAGACCTTCGGCTTCCATCTGGCGCGGTTGGATGTGCGCCAGGAATCGAGCGTGCATGCGCGCGCACTGGCTGCGGTGCTGGGCGGCGAAGAAAGCTGGCAGGCGCTGGATGCGCTGGGCCGTGCGCGCCTGCTGGGCCCGCATGCCAGCGGGGAAGACACGCTGCCCAATGGCGATGACGAGGGCAACCAGCGGCTGGATGCGGTGTTCGCTGCGCTGGCCGATGCGCACGCGCGGCATGGCAGCGATGCACTGGGCAGCTACATCATCTCGATGGCACACGACCGCAGCGATGTGCTGGCGGTGCTGGCGCTGGCGCGCCGTGGCGGCCTGGTGGAAGAAGGCGGTTCGGTGCCGCTCGACATCGCGCCGCTGTTCGAAACCGTGGATGACCTCAAGCGTGGCACGGCCACCCTGCGTGACCTGCTGGCCGACCCGGTCTACCGCGCCCATCTGCGTGCGCGCGACGACGTGCAGATGGTGATGCTGGGCTATTCGGACAGCAGCAAGGACGGTGGCATCGCTGCTTCGCGCTGGGGCCTGCAGCGTGCGCAGGTGGAACTGCTGGAGGTGGCGGCCGAGGCCGGCATCCGCCTGACCTTCTTCCATGGCCGTGGCGGTTCGATCAGCCGTGGCGGTGGCAAGACCACGCACGCGGTCGATGCGTCGCCGCGCGGCAGCATCGATGGCCGCCTGCGGGTGACCGAGCAGGGCGAGGTGATCCATCGCAAATACGGCATCCGGGCGCTGGCCCTGCGCTCGCTGGAACAGGCCACCGGTGCAGTGCTGCGCGCCAGCCTGCGCCCGCGTGCCGCCGAGCCGCGCGAGGATGAGTGGCGGCCGGTGATGGACGCGGTGGCCTCGGCCAGCAGCGAGGTGTATCGCGCGTTCGTTGGCCAGGCCGGCTTCATGGACTACTTCCGTACCGCCACACCCATCGACGTGATCGAGCGGATGACGCTGGGATCGCGTCCTTCGCGTCGGCTCGGCCAGGATGCGGCACTGGGCAACCTGCGTGCGATTCCCTGGGTGTTTGCCTGGAGCCAGGCGCGTGCCGTCATTCCCGGCTGGTACGGCGTGGGCAGCGGCCTGCAGGCGGCGGTGGACGCTGGCCATGAAGAGACCCTGCGCGAAATGGCGCGTGACTGGCCGTTCTTCCGCACCTTCCTGGACGACATCGCGATGGTGCTGTCCAAGGGCGATATCACCATCGCCGAGCAGTTCTCGCTGTTGTCTGGCGACCTGCACGGGCGCTTCTTCCCGCAGGTACAGCGCGAACTGGAACTTACCCGGCACTGGCTGCTGGCGCTGATGGACCAGAAGACGCTGCTGGACCATGATGCGCGGCTGGCGCTGTCGATCCGCCTGCGCAATCCCTACGTCGATCCGATCAGCGTGCTGCAGGTGGATCTGCTGCAGCGCTGGCGGGCAAGCGGGCGCGAGGATGACGAGCTGCTGCGCGCGCTGGTGGCGTGCGTGAACGGCGTTTCGCAGGGGGTGCAGAACACGGGTTGATGCGTATCCGCCGGGCATGGCCCGGCGCTACCTGCCTCGGTCGGTGCGGGGCGTGCCCCGCACGCCCTCACTCCTCCGGCGACGGAGGATTCGATGCCAGCAGTTCCAGGTGGCGCTGTTCCATTTCCTGGCGCAGTTGGCGGCGGATCAGCGCTGCGGCCTGGCGGCGCTTCTCGTCCGAGGTGACCGGCTGCAATGTTGGCACCGGCGTCGGCCGGCCTTCCTCATCCACGGCCACCATCGTGAAGAAACAGCTGTTGGCGTGGCGCACGCTGCGCTTGAGGATGTCCTCGGCCACCACCTTGATGCCGATCTCCATCGACGAGGTACCGGTATGGTTCACCGAGGCCAGGAAGGTGACCAGCTCGCCCACCGCGATCGGCTGGCGGAACATCACCTGGTCGACCGACAGGGTGACCACGTAGCTGCCGGCGTAGCGGCTGGCACAGGCATAGGCGACCTGGTCGAGCAGCCGCAGGATCGCGCCACCGTGGACCTTGCCGGAGAAATTGGCCATCTCCGGCGACATCAGCACGGTCATGGACAGCTGGTGGGTTTTCAGTTCGGTCGACATGGGGCGATTGTATCGGCGTGGCGTAGCTCTTGTAGAGCCGAGCCCATGCTCGGCTGCTCTTGTCGCAGGAAAAAGAAAGCCGAGCATGGGCTCGGCTCTACAGAAAGCAGAAGGGCCGCGTGAGCGGCCCTTCGTGTTTCTTACTTCAGCTTCGCATCGGCGCGCAGGGCGGCGGCGCGATCGGTCTTCTCCCAGGAGAAGGCCGTGGCGTTGACGGTCTCGCCTTTGCCGTTGAGGTAGCTGAACTCCTTCGGCTTGCGGCCGAAGTGACCATAGGCCGCGGTCTGCTGGTACATCGGGTGCACCAGGTCCAGCATCTTGATGATGCCGTACGGGCGCAGGTCGAAGTGCTTGCGGATCAGCTTCTCGATCTTGTCGTCGCTGATCTTGCCGGTGCCGAAGGTGGTGACCGAGATCGAGGTCGGCTCAGCCACGCCGATGGCGTAGGAGACCTGCACTTCGCAACGGTCGGCCAGGCCGGCGGCAACCACGTTCTTGGCGACGTAGCGGGCCGCGTAGGCTGCCGAACGGTCGACCTTGGACGGGTCCTTGCCGGAGAAGGCGCCACCACCGTGACGGGCCCAGCCGCCGTAGGTGTCGACGATGATCTTGCGGCCGGTCAGGCCGCAGTCGCCCACCGGGCCACCGATCTCGAACTTGCCGGTCGGGTTGATGTGGAACTTGGTGCCCTTGTGCAGCCACTTGGCCGGCAGCACCGGCTTGATGATTTCTTCGCGGACGGCCTCGATGAGGTCCTTCTGCTTGATGCCCGGGGCGTGCTGGGTCGACAGGACCACGGCGTCGATGGCCGAGACCACGCCGTTTTCATAGCGCAGGGTGACCTGGCTCTTGGCGTCCGGGCGCAGCCACGACAGCGGCGAGTTCTTCTTCTTGCGGATCTTGGCCTGCTGCTCGACCAGGCGGTGCGACAGGTGGATCGCGGCCGGCATGTAGCTGTCGGTCTCGTTGGTGGCATAGCCGAACATCAGGCCCTGGTCGCCAGCGCCCATTTCTTCCGGCTTCTTGCGATCCACGCCCTGGGCGATGTGCGGCGACTGCTTGCCGATCAGGTTCAGCACGCCGCAGGTGGCGCCGTCGAAGCCGACGTCGGAGCTGTCGTAGCCGATGTCCGTGATGACCTTGCGGGTCAGTGCTTCCAGGTCGATCCAGGCGCTGGTGGTGATTTCACCGGCCACGATGGCAACACCGGTCTTGACCATGGTCTCGCAGGCCACGCGGGCGCGCTGGTCCTGGGTCAGGATCGCGTCCAGCACCGCATCGGAGATCTGGTCGGCAACCTTGTCCGGATGGCCTTCGGAGACCGACTCGGAGGTGAAGAGATAGCTGGACATCAGGCGTAATATCCCTTGATTCGGATGGAAAGATGGGCGCGAATGATACACGGGGTGCGCCGCCTGTGCATTGTGAACCGGTACCGGTTGCCGGTGGTTAAGCCCGCGTAGGCCTGGCAAGGGCCGTCGTGACGGGATTGGGCCCGGCCTCGAGGCCCAGTGTTCCACCAGCGTGACGACGGACGGGGCTGTCCAACCCCGGACCGCGCAGGCCGCGACCCTGCCAGGCCGGCCGTCATCGTTCTGCCCCGAAACCGCCATCTGGCTGCCGCCTGCCGGGCGCAGGCTGTCGGCCAATCCGGCCGCCGGGCATCAGTGGATCCGCCATGCAGGAACTCGAACAGCGTCTCCAGCAACGCTTCCCCGATTGGTTCCACGGCCGCCGGGGCCAACTGGCACGGCCGTTGCTGCGCAGCGTCGGCCGCTGGTCGCGGTTGGACCAGATCGAAGCGTTCCTGCAGCGCAGTGCGGGATTGCGCGGATTCGGCTTCGTCGCCGCCGCCCTGGAGTTCATCGATGGCCAGTACCAGGTGGATCCGGCCGCGCTGGCGAAGATTCCCGCCACCGGCCGCCTGCTGATCGTCGCCAACCACCCCTCGGGGGCGCTGGACGCCCTCGCACTGCTGGACGCGGTCGGCCGCATCCGTCGTGACGTGCGGATCGTGGCCAACGATCTGTTGGGGGCCATCGCGCCACTGCAGGACCTGCTGTTGCCGGTGCGCATCCTTGGCGGCAAGGCCCAGCGCGGCAGTCTGCACGCGGTGGAGGAGGCGCTGGCCGCCGAGCAGTGCGTGATCGTGTTCCCGGCAGGTGAGGTCTCGCGCCTGTCGCTGCGCGGCATCCGCGATGGCCGCTGGCAGCGCGGGTTCGTCCGCTTTGCCCGTGCCGCCGGTGCGCCGGTGCTGCCGGTGCGCGTGGAAGCACGCAATTCGGCACTGTTCTACGGCGCCTCGACCCTGTTCAAGCCGGCTGGCACGGCGCTGCTGGCGCGCGAGATGTTCACCCGCCGTGGCCGCCCGCTGCGCCTGAGCATCGGCGAGCCAATGCAGCTGGGCAAAGGCGGCGACCCGGGCGCACAGCTGCTGGCGGTACGCCGCGCGCTCTATGCGCTGGGCCGCAATGGCACAGCCGGTATTGCCGCTGCCTGCGCAGGTCCGGAGCCGCTGGCTGCCCCGGTGCCGCCCTCGCAGGTCGCCGCAGGGATTGCCGCAGCGACCCAGCTGGGCCAGACCGCCGATGGCAAGCAGATCCTGCTGGCCACCTGTACCGCTGATTCACCGCTGCTGCTGGAGCTGGGCCGCCTGCGCGAACTGACGTTCCGCCAGGTGGGCGAGGGTACCGGGCGCAGCCGCGACCTGGACGACTACGACCTGCGGTACGAGCACATCGTGATCTGGGACGCGGCCGCGCAGCGCATCGCCGGCGCGTACCGGATCATGCGCGGCGCCCATGCGCTGGCCCGGCACGGCCTGTCCGGGCTCTACAGTGCGTCGCTGTTCCGCTATTCCGACGATGCCATCACCCACATCGCCGAGGGCCTGGAACTGGGCCGCAGCTTCGTGGTGCCCGATTACTGGGGCAGCCGCAGCCTGGATTACCTGTGGCAGGGCATCGGCGCCTACCTGCAGTGCCGGCCGGGCATCCGCTACCTGTTCGGCGCCGTGTCGATCAGCGCGGCGCTGCCACGCGATGCGCGCGAGCAGCTGGTGGCGTACTACCAGCGCTATTACAGCGGTACTGCTGGCCTGGTCGAATCGAACCGCCCGTTCCAGTACTTCGCCGCGCCGCCCAGTTTCGGCGAGCTGGATGCAGGCGCCGCGTTCGATGTGCTCAAGGCCAACCTGGCCGCACTCGGCACCGGCGTGCCCACGTTGTACCGCCAGTACACCGATCTGTGTGAACCCGGTGGCGCGCGCTTCCTCGCCTTCGGCGTGGACCCGGACTTCAGCGATTCGATCGACGGCCTGATCGAAGTGGACCTGTGTGCGATCCGGCCGAACAAGCGCAAACGCTACCTGCGCGACGCGGGGACGCCGGCATGAGCACGCTGGCGAACCTGTCGCCGCACCGGCGCGCAGTGTTCGTCTCCGATGTACATCTGGGTTCACGTCACTGCCATGCCACCGAGCTGGCACGGTTCCTCTCGCAGCTGCGCTGCGAACGGTTGTATCTGGTCGGCGACATCATCGACCTGTGGTGGATGGCGCACCGCCGGGCCAACTGGCGGCAGTCACACAGCGAAGTCATCCAGGCCCTGCACGCGTTGCGCCGTGCCGGGACCGAGATCGTCTACATCCCCGGCAACCACGATGCTTCGCTGCGCCAGGTCTGCGGGTTGATGCTGCCGGCGATGCAGGTGCGCCGCCGCGCCATCCACGTGACCGCCGATGGCCGCCGGCTGCTGGTCGCGCATGGGGACGAGTACGACGGCGTGACCCACTTCGGCGGCCTGCAGGAGAAATTCGGCGATTGGCTGTACTACCGCATCCTGACCGGCAACCAGGCGTTGAACGCGGTGCGGCGCCTGCTGGGGATGCGCTACTGGTCATTGTCTGAATTCCTGAAGAAGCGCAGCGGCGCCGCCGAACGCTACATCGAACGCTTCGTGCAGGCCGGGCTGGACGATGTCCGCCGTCGCGGACTGGATGGCATCATCTGTGGCCACATCCACCGCGCTGCGTTGATTGAACGCGATGGCCTGGTCTACGCGAACGACGGCGACTGGGTGGAAAGCCTGACCGCGCTGGCCGAAGACCACGATGGCGCGCTGCGCCTGCTGGACCACAACGGCCAGACGCTGGTGGAGCTGCCGGGCGCGCGCCTGTCGCAGGCGGCGTAACCCGCGTCTGTCCCCATGTAGAGCCGAGCCCATGCTCGGCTGCTCTTCATTGCGTGTAACGGCAGCCGAGCATGGGCTCGGCTCTACATGCACCGCCCGCAAGCCGCTAGCATCGGTCCATGGATTCCCTGACCCAGATCGTGCTCGGCGGCGCCGTCGCCGCTGCCATCGCTCCGCCCGGCCAGCGCCGCGCGGCCCTGTTGGCCGGTGCCGCGCTCGGCACCCTGCCGGACCTCGATGCCCTGTGGCTTGGCTTCACCGCCGCCGACCCCGTGGCGAACATGATCGAGCACCGCAGCTTCAGCCATTCGCTGCTGGTGCTGCCCTGGGTGGCAGCGCTGATCTGGTGGCTGTTCAAGCGCTTCGGCAACGGCCGGGTTGCGCAGTCACCGGTGCGCTGGTTCTGGGCGATCCAGCTGGCGCTGGTCACCCATCCGCTGTTGGATGCATTCACCGTTTACGGCACCCAGTTGTGGTGGCCGTTGCGGCCACACCCGACCATGGGCTCCAGCGTCTTCATCATCGATCCCGGCTACACGGTGTGGCTGCTGCTGGGCTGCGTGCTGGCCTGGTTTGGCCGCGCCCGCCCCTGGGCTGGCAAGGTGCTGGGTGTGGCGTTGCTGGCCAGCAGTGCCTACCTGGGCTGGGGCCTGATCGCCAAGGCCCAGGTTGACCGTGCTGCCCAGCAGAGCCTGGCGGCGATGGGCCTGGGCGATGCCCCGCGCTTCTCGGTGCCGATGCCGTTCAACACCCTGCTGTGGCGGGTGGTGGCGATGACGCCGAACGGCTACGTGGTGGGCGACCGCTCGCTGGTGGCCGACCATGGGCCGATGCAGTTCGAAGGCCACGCGTCCAACGTGCAGGCACTGCGTGAAGCAGGGGGCATCCCGGCGGTGCAGCAGCTGACCTGGTTCAACCGTGGCTTCATGCGTGCGCAGGTGATGGACGGCCGGCTGGTGCTGAGCGACCTGCGCATGGGCCTGGAGCCGGACTACACCTTCAACTTCGCCGTGGCAGAGCAGGTCGACGGGCAGTGGCGGCCAATCACGCCCGAGCAGCTGCGGGCGGATTACAGCAGTCCCGCCGCGCGCGCTGATGCCGGGCGCCGGCTGGCGGCGATGTGGCAGCGGATCTGGCATGCGCCCGTAGTCGGCGCTGTCGAGTAGATCCACGCCATGCGTGGATGCGGGAGCATTGGTGCCGCGTCGGCTCAATACACCGTTGCGCGGCCCTGCACGAACGAATAGAAGAACACCGCATTCGGGTCGTTCTGCACCAGGCGGAACTCGCGACGCATGCCTTCCACGGTTTCCTCGTCCACCGAGCCGGCCTGCAGCAGTTGGTCGGCGGCCGACAGCAGCAGCTGCTCCCAGAACGCGATCATCGTCTTGCGCCGCGCCGGTTCGCGGTTGTCCAGGTGGATGGTCTTGATCTCGGTGTGCACGTCGCGGAAGCCGCCGGCCAGCAGCAGGTTGCCCAGCTTGGCGCCAACGAACGGGTCGCCCCCGTGGTCGTACTGGAAATCGTTGAACGCCATCCAGTAACGCCAGATGTGCGGCGAATACGGGTCGAGCAGGAACGAGGCATTCATCACCTCGGTGATGTAGACCGGCGAACCCGGTGCCAGCACCCGGCGCACCTCGCTCAGCACGCGCGCCGGTGACGGCACGTGCTCCAGTACCCAGCACAGGAACGCCGAGTCGAAGCTGCGTGCCTCGAACGGGAGCTCGCCGGCGTCAGCCTGCTGCAGGGTGTAGCGATCGCTGCACCACGGCGTGCGCGCCAGGTTCTCGCGCGCGGTGGCCAGCTGGGCCTCGCTCAGGTCCACACCGGTCACGTGCAGCTCGGGGAAGCGGCGCAGCAGGATCTCGGTCTGCGCACCCACGCCGCTGCCGACTTCCAGCAGGCGCCGCGCGCCGCTGTAGTCGATCTGGCCGAAGATGCTCGATTCCAGCAGGCGCGCCTGGGTCATCAGGCGCTGCTGCTCGGTGCCGGAGAACCCGTGCAGGTAGGTCGGGGAGGAGATCGGCGGGGTCATGGGGCGGGCTCTTGTAGCGTCGAGCAGGCTCGACTGTCCGGAAACGCAGGATTGGCGGCTCAGGCCGCCGAAGACAACGCCGGTTCCCCGGCGATCAGGCGGTCGAAGTACTCGGTGGTCAGCGCGACCTGGCTCTGCGGGTCTTCGGCGCGGTTGACCACGGCGCGGAAGGCCGCATTCTCCGGCCGGTCCTTGGCATACCAGCCCAGGTGCTTGCGCGCGATGCGCACGCCCTGCGGCTCGCCATAGAACGCATGCAGTGCGTGCAGGTGGCCGAGCAGGATGTCGCGCACTTCCGCCAACGACGGTGGTGGCAGTTCCTCGCCGGTGGCCAGATAGTGCGCCACTTCGCGGAAGATCCACGGCCGGCCCTGTGCCGAGCGGCCGATCATCACCGCGTCCACGCCGGTCTGCTGCAGCACGTATGCCGCCTTCTGCGGCGAATCGATATCGCCGTTGGCGATCACCGGAATGCGCAGCGCGGCCTTGATCTCGCCGATCGTGGCGTACTCGGCCTGGCCGGTGTAATGCTGGTCGCGGGTGCGGCCATGCACCGCCAGCGCGGCGATGCCGCTGTCCTCGGCGATGCGGGCGATCACCGGGCCATTGCGATGGTCGCAGTCCCACCCGGTGCGGATCTTCAGGGTGACCGGAACGTCCACCGCGTTGACCACGGCCTCGAGGATGCGCGCCACCAGCTGCTCGTCGCGCATCAGTGCCGAACCGGCCCAGGCGTTGCACACCTTCTTGGCCGGGCAGCCCATGTTGATGTCGATGATCTGCGCGCCGTGGTCGACGTTGTAGCGTGCGGCCTCGGCCAGCTGCTGCGGCTCGGTGCCGGCGATCTGCACGCTGATCGGGGCCGGCTCGCCATCATGATCCATGCGGTGGATCGACTTGCGCGTGTTCCAGAAACGCGGGTCACTGATGGTCATTTCCGAGGCGGCCAGCCCCGCGCCCAGCCGTTTGCACAGCAGGCGGAAGGGCTTGTCGGTGACGCCGGCCATGGGCGCCAGCACGACGTTGGGGGCAATGGTGTACGGGCCGATCTGCATGCGCCCATTGTAGGGCGCGGGCGGCGGTACGGCCGTGTCGGACGCGGTCCGGTTCAGGCCGATCGGCACCGACCTCATGCCGTACCGGCATCAGCAGATGCTTGACGGTTGCTTCCGCCGCCCCCAAGGGCGGGCGATGGTAGGCGGCTACCCCAGGCTCTGCCAGGCCTGGCGGGTACCCAGCGCGAAGGCCAGCCCCAAGCTGAGGCACACCAGTGAACTGACCACCCAGAAGCGCCGGCCGTTGTCGCCGGGCCGGAGCAGGGCCAGCCCGAAGCCCATCGCCGCGCGCAGCAGCAACAGCAGGGCGATGCCCGACAGGACCAGACGGCTGGCCGGCAGCGGCGAATGCCAGCCCGCTGCGGCCAGTGCGTACAGGGTCCAGGCCACCAGCACGGCCGTAATGCCGGCGGTCATCAGCGGCGGCCACCAATGCCCGGCCTGTGCCAGCCGGACCATGCGCGGGCCAGCACCGAAGTACCTGTACCACGCGGCGCCGAAGGCAATACAGCCGATATGCAGCAGGGCCGCAATGGCACTACCGGCGGCGGCAACCAGCAACCAAGGGAATCCGTCCATGTCCTGCCCACGCTGAAACGCTGCGCGGATGGTGGGTGAGGGGCGGGATGCGGGCAATGCGACCGGCAGTCGCAGCCGTCCGATGCGACCACAGGTGATAGCGCTGCGCTCAGCGCGGCGGATCGATCTGCAACCCGGCGCCGAGACGGTCCAGGGCCACGTCCACGCGTGGCAGCCGCTGCCGGCCTTGCGGCCACAACAGGCGCAGCGGCAGGCCGCGGCAGTCCAGCGACGGCAGGATCGAGACCAGGCTGCCGCGCGCCAGCGCGTCATCGACAAGCCAGGTGGCCAGCTGCGCGATGCCGAAGCCGGCCTCGACCGCCGCCACCTGGGCCTCGGCGCTGCCAACCACCAGGCGCGCGCGGGCCTGCAGCGGTGTACTGCGCTGCCCGCCATCGGCCACCTGCCACGGCCCGATGCTGCCGTCCGCGCGTCCGAACAGCACACCGTCATGCCCGGCCAGCTCGGCGGCCGAGCGGGGCTGGCCATGCCGGAGCAGGTAGGCCGGGGAGGCGCAGAAGCGCAGGCATTCGTAACCGAGCTGGCGGCTGCCCAGCGTGGCGGGCAGCGGCTCGGGACCGCCGATGCGTACGGCGAGGTCGACGCCGTCCTCGGCGAGGTCGCTGAAGCGGTCGCTGAAGGTCACCTGCGGATGCAGCTGTGGAAACTCGGCGGCCAGCTGCAGCAGCAACGGCCAGACTTTGAGGCGCCCGAAGGTGGCCGGCGCATCCACCCGCAGGCGGCCCACGGGAGCGTCTGCGTGCGAGACCAGCACTGACTCGGCATCGGCCAGTTCGCCCAGCACCCGCACGCAGGTGCGGTAGAAGCCCTCACCGGCCTCGGTCAGGCGAAGGCGGCGCGTGCTGCGTTCGAACAACCGCGCTCCCAGCCGCGCCTCCAGCCGCGCGATGGTCTTGCCCACCGCCGAACTGGTCAGGTGCAGGCGTTCGGCGGCGGCAGTGAAACTGCCGGCATCGGCGGTGGCGACGAAGGCCTCTATGCCGCGCAGGCGCTCGGTGGGAAGCATGGGGAGAAATTCTGTCCGGAATCGATGGAAAACATAGCAGCAATCGGAACTCACGGAGGAAATAGGCTGGCGACCCCTGTTCTGATGCCCGCCCATGTCCTCCCTTGATTCCGCCGTGACCGCTGTCCACGCAAACGCTCGCGCACGTCTTTCAGTCGTCCTGCTGGCGGTGTCCGCCTTCGTCATCGTCACCACCGAGTTCCTGATCGTCGGCCTGTTGCCCGCGCTGGCGCGCGACCTTGGCCTGGGCATCGCCCGAGCGGGGCAGCTGGTCACCTTGTTCGCGTTCACCGTGATGCTGGCCGGGCCACCCTTGACCGCGCTGCTGTCACACGTCGGCCGGCGCCGCCTGTTCGTGGTCATCCTGCTGCTGTTCGCGGCTTCCAACGCGCTGGCCGCGATGGCCACGCAGCCGTGGCTGCTGGCGCTGGCGCGGGTGCTGCCGGCACTGGCCCTGCCGGTGTTCTGGGGCACCGCCAGCGAGACTGCTGTGCAGCTGGCTCCTGCAGGGCAGGGAGGCCGTGCTGTCGCGCGGGTCTACTTGGGTATCACCGCCGCAATGCTGTTCGGTATCCCACTGGGGACGTTGGCCGCCGACGCCCTCGGTTGGCGCGGCAGCTTCTGGCTGTTGGCGGCCCTGTCGCTGTTGATGGCGGGCGCGCTGGCGTTGTGGATGCCGGACACCGTGGTCGGGCCGCGGCGCGCGCTGGGCGAGCAGGCACGTGTGCTGCGCCAGCCGCAGTTGCTGGGCCATGTGCTGCTGTCGGTGCTGGTGTTCACCGCGATGTTTGCTGCCTACACCTACCTGGCCGATGTACTGGAGCGGCTGATGCGGGTACCGGCGGCACAGGTGGGCTGGTGGTTGATGGGCTTCGGCGCCGTGGGACTGCTCGGCAATGCACTGGGTGGGCGCTGGGTCGATCGTGCGCCCCTGGGCGCGACCCTGGTGTTCTGCGCGGTGCTGGCGCTGGGCATGCTGGCCAGTGTCGGGCTGGCCGGCCACGGCGCATTCGTGCTCATCGCATTGGTCCTGTGGGGTGTGGCGCATACCGCATTGTTCCCGCTGTGCCAGGTGCGGGTGATGCGTGCAGCGCCCCAGGCACAGGCGCTGGCCGGAACCTTGAATGTGTCTGCGGCCAACGCCGGCATCGGCCTGGGTGCGCTGCTGGGAGGTGGGGCCATCGAACGCTTCGGCCTGGCATCGCTGGGCGCGGTGGGCGCGGCCGTCGCGTTGCTGGCGATTGCCGCTGGCCTGTTGCTGGGATGGCTTGCGCGGTCTCGTTCATCCACGCATGGTGTGGATCTGCCTCATTGAAAAGCAAACAGAAAAGCCCGGGTGTCTGCACACCCGGGCTTCTTCATCCACGCATGGCGTGGAATTACTTTGCTTCGGCGTCGGCCGGGGTGAAACGCGGCATTGCCGCAGCGGCACCTTCCTTCTCGGTCGAACGACCGGCGAACTGGTTGGCGAAGCGCACGTGACGGGCGAACGGGGCGTCGGCCACCTGTGCCAGCGATGCGGCCAGCGCACCGTTGAAGGCGTCGCCGGCGCCGGTGGTGTCGATCGCCTGCACCTGTTCGGCACCTACGCGGTAGTACGGCTGGGTATCGCCGCGCAGGTTCTCGTCGGCATGCGACACGAACACGCCCACCGAACCCAGGGTCACCACCACCGTGCCGTTGCCGACCAGCTTGCGGCACAGCGCGTGCAGGCTGGCGCCATCCAGCGCGGCGACGTCGTTGGCATCCACGCGCTCACCGACATGACGGCCGAGCAGGGCGGCGAACTCGGTCTCGTTCGGGGTGATCACATCGGCCAGCTTGAGCAGGCCGATGGTGGAGGGGGCATCGGCCGGTGCGGTGTTGAGCACGGTGGTGACGCCGGCCTCGCGGGCCGTGGCCAGTGCCGCTTCGATGGTCTGCACCGGCGATTCCAGCTGCACCAGCACCACCTTGGCGCCGGTCAGCAGCGCCTGCTGCTGTTGCAGGAAGTCGGTGCTCAGCGCGGCGTTGGCACCCGGGCCGATCACGATGGTGTTGCGGCCGCGCGCGTCCACATAGATGCCGGCGGTGCCGGTCGGTTCGCTGCTGGCTTCGGCGATCAGACCGAAGCCGTCCTGCGCGGCCAGCTCACGGGCGGTGGCGCCACCGGCGTCGTCGCCCAGCGCGCACACGAAGTGGGTGTCGGCACCGGCGCGGCAGGCCGCCACGGCCTGGTTGAAGCCCTTGCCACCGGGGCCGGTGCTGTAACGGCCGGCAATGGTCGCACCCGGTGCCGGCAGCGACTCGCATCGCCACACGTGATCGACATTGAAGGAACCGACGACAACGACACTGCTGCTCATAGGGAATCTTTTCTCAACCAAGGGTTCAACTGAAGTGCGTCAGCACGCCGGCGATGGTCGCCGTCATGAAGGTGGCAATGGTACCGCCCAGCACGGCGCGCAGGCCGAACTTGGCCAGGTCGTGGCGACGTTCCGGGGCCAGCCCGCCGATGCCGCCGATCTGGATCGCGATCGAGCTGAAGTTGGCGAAGCCGCACAGCGCGTAGGTAGCGATCAGGCGACCTTCCTCGGACAGGCTCACGCCGGCGATCTGGCCGTTCACGATCTGCGACAGCTCGGTGTAGGCCACGAACTCGTTGATCACGACCTTCTGGCCGATCAGCGAACCGACGGTGGTGGCATCGGCCCACGGGGTGCCGATCACCCAGGCGATCGGGGCCAGTACGTAACCGAAGATGGTCGACAGGTTGGTCGGCTTGCCGATGGCAGCGGCCAGGCCGGTCACATCGCCAATCCAGGTAAGCGGTGCGTTCAACAGCGCGATCAGAGCGATGAAGGCCAGCAGCATCGCACCGATGTTCAGCGCCAGCTTCAGGCCGTCACCGGCGCCGGCAGCGGCCGCGTCGATGATGTTGCTGGAGGTCTTTTCGACTTCCATCTTCACCGTGCCGCGGGTCAGCGGGGTGCCGGTTTCCGGGATCAGCAGCTTGGCCACGACCAGGGTGGCCGGGGCCGCCATGATGCTGGCCGCCAGCAGGTGCTTGGCATAGAAGGCCTGCTGCGCCGGATCACCGCCGCCGAGCATGCCCACGTAGGCCGCCAGCACGCCACCGGCGATGTGTGCCATGCCGCCGATCATCATGGTCAGCAGCTCGGACTGGGTCATCCTGGCGATGTACGGGCGCACGGTCAGCGGCGCCTCGGTCTGGCCGATGAAGACGCTGGCGCAGACGCTGGTGGTTTCCGCCCCCGACACGCGCATCACCTTGGTGATCGACCAGGCCATCACGCGCACGATGCCCTGCATGATGTTGAGGTGGTACATCACCCCCATCAGTGCAGAGAAGAAGATGATGGTCGGCAACACCTGGAAGGCGAAGATGAAGCCGTAATTCTTGGTGTCCATCAACGAGCCGAAGATGAAGCCCGAGCCCTCGTTGACGTAGCTGAGGATCTTGACGAAGCCCTTGCCCAGCGCGTCGAACACGTCGCGCCCGCCCGGCACCAGGATCACCAGCGCCGCAAAGGCGATCTGCAGGGTGATACCGGTGGCAACCAGCTTCCAGTCAACCGCGCGCTTGTTATTGGAAAACAACCAGGTGATGCCGATCAGCACCGCCAACCCGAACAGGCCGAAGCCGATCCTGCCCAAACCTTCGACCATGTGAGTGACTCCCCTGGGGCGTCGCGAAAAACGGGAAGCCTAGTGCAGGGCAGGGGCCGGGGCAAGAAAAAGCAGCGTGTGCGCGGCCATCGGTGCCGATCAGGCCAGCAACGGCAAGGGCTTGCGGCTGGCGGCGGCAGGTAGAATGGGGTTCGATCCCGGCCCGGATGCGGGCCCGCAGCAGGAGATTCGCATGCAATACCGTCGCCTGGGCTCCACCGGCCTGCCGATTTCCGCCTTGTCCTTCGGCGCCTGGGTGACCTTCGGCGATCAGGTTCCGCGCGATGAGGCCCGCAACCTGGTGGCCGCCGCCTGGGATCATGGCGTCAACTTCTTCGACAACGCCGAGGGCTATGCCAACGGCCGTGCCGAACAGGTCATGGGGGACGTGATCACCGACCTGCGCCTGCCGCGCGACGGTTTCTGCGTGTCCAGCAAGGTGTTCTTCGGCAGCGCCAAGGACCCGCGACGTACCCAGCGCGGACTGTCGCGCAAGCACGTGACCGACGCCTGCCACGCTGCACTCAAGCGCCTGCGGGTGGACTACCTGGACCTTTATTACTGCCACCGCCCGGATCCGGACGCGCCGATCGCCGAGACCGTGCACGCCATGGATACCCTGGTACGGCAGGGCAAGATCCTTTACTGGGGCACCTCGGAGTGGTCGGCGGCGCAGATCCAGCAGGCGCTGGACATCGCCGAGGCGCGCAACCTGCAGGGTCCGTCGATGGAGCAGCCGCAGTACAACCTGCTGCACCGCGAGCGGGTCGAGGTCGAGTACGCGCCGCTGTATGCAGGTGCCGGCCTGGGCACCACCATCTTCTCGCCGCTGGCCTCGGGCCTGCTCACCGGCAAGTACGACCAGGGCATCCCGGCCGATGCACGGCTGGGGCGCGAAGGCATGGAGTGGTTGCAGGACCTGGTGCTGGGGGCCGACGCCGGGGCCCGCCTGGGCCAGGTGCGCCGTTTCAGCGAAGTCGCGCGCGCACTGGGCCACGCCCCGGCCACGCTGGCGATTGCCTGGTGCCTGCGCAACCCGAATGTCTCCAGCGTGATCCTCGGTGCCAGCCGGGTCAGCCAGCTGCTGCAGAACCTGCAGGCACTGGACGTGCTGGAGCAGGTCGACGCCGCCGGCTGGGCCCAGGTCGAAGCCGTCTTCGCCTGAACCCCGGGGGCCGACCGGGCCTGGGGCCTCGGCCAGGTCGGCTCGGCCGAGGGATCGGGAACGGGATCGGTAGAGTCGACTGTTAGTCGACTGCTTCGAATAAACGACTGCTTCGAGCAACAGCAGTCGACTAACAGTCGACTCTACACATCTACGCCGCTATTTGATTGACAAAAGCTATCGAATTTCCGAATTCGATCATTAATCTCATCAATGAGATTGAGAATGGTTGTTGATTGTCAACTGAGAATCATTATCATTTAACTCGTCCCTCGCACGAGTCCAGATGCTCATGAATGCTCAACCTGTACTGCTGCGCCCCGAAACGCTGACGCTCCGCGATCGACCGGTCCGCGTCGTTCCGCCGGAAGAGGTCATCGACAGCGAAGCCCTGCTCAAGGGCCGTCGTGAAATCCTGATCCAGCACGGCGACCGCTTCTATCGCCTGCGGCACACCAGCAACGACAAGCTGATCCTGACCAAGTAATCGCGGCCTGGTCGCCCGCCTCCCTCCCTCCTGCCGGCAGCGCCGACAGGGTGGGCGACCCGTCCGCTCCTGCTCTCTCCCCCTCGGTCTACCGCGTGCACCTTCCGGGTGTGCCGGTAACCGGGGGTTCCCCTGCCTGACCGACCGAACCCGATGACCCGCCATACCGCCCTTTGCCTTGCTGTCTGGATGGCGCTGCCGCTGTCCGCCCACGCTGCTGCCACTGCCGCACCCGATGCGCGCGAATTCGATCGGGTGCAGGTCACCGCCACCCGCACCGAGCGGGCCGTGAGCGACGTGGCGGCCACCGTGGACGTCATCGACCGTGAGCAGATGGACCGGCATCTGGTGCAGGACATCAAGGATCTGGTGCGCTACGAACCGGGCCTGTCGGTCACCCGCAGCGCGACCCGCTTCGGCCTGGATGGTTTCCGCATCCGTGGCCTGGACGGCAACCGCGTGCGCATCCAGACCGACGGCATCGTCATGCCGACCCGGTTCGACATCGGTTCGTTCGCCAGTTCCAACCGCAACTTCACCGACCTCGATACGCTCAAGCGCGTCGAGATCGTACGTGGCCCGGCCAGCTCGCTGTACGGCTCCGATGCACTCGGCGGCGTGGTCGCGTTCGTGACCAAGGACCCGGCCGACTACCTCAAGGACGGCAAGAACAGCTACTTCGGCCTGAAGTTCGGCTACGACGGTGAGTGGAAGGGCCTGCTTGGCGGTGCCACGGCGGCCTTTGGTGGTGACCACTGGAGCGGCCTGGTCAACGTCAACCACCACCAGGGCCAGGAAACCGACAACAAGGGCACGGTGCGCAGCGACAACGACACCCGCACCGCGTCCAATCCGCAGGATCGCGACGGCCGCAGCCTGCTCAGCAAGCTGGTCTATGCACCCAGCGAAGACCAGCGCTTCCGCCTGACCGTGGAAGGCAACGAAGACACCACCGATACCAATGTGCTGTCGGCGATTGCCAGTGTTGCGCCGCGTCCCGGCGCGATGGCTGCCGCAACTGGCATGAAGTCCCACGACACCCAGAAGCGCAACCGCGTGTCCTTCGCCCACGAAATGGATGCGCTGGACCAGCCGTTCGCCGACAGCCTGCACTGGCAGGTGTACGCGCAGAACAGCGAAACCCGGCAGCAGACCGACGAAACGCGCACCGACGGCACCCGCCGCCACCGCGTGTTCTCCTTCGACCAGCATGCCTATGGCCTGCAGGCGCAGTTCAACAAGGCGTTCACCACCGGCAGCGTCGAGCACGCAGTGACCTACGGTTTCGAAGGCACCCGTACCGAGATCCGCCAGAAGCGCGACGGCTACCAGGTCAGCAAGGCGGGCGTGGTCAGCAACACGGTGTTGCCGGACACCTTCCCGGTGCGTGACTTCCCGATCAGCAAGACCACCGAGCTGGGCCTGTATGCACAGGATGAGATGCGCTTTGCCGATGGCAGGCTGTCGCTGGTGCCGGGCGTGCGCGTGGACCGCTACGAGCTGAAGCCGGAAGTGGACAGCATCTTCGCCGAAGACAACCCGACCACGGCCGTGGCGCAGCTGAAGAAGACCAGCGTGTCGCCGAAGCTGGGCATGGTCTGGCGCTTCACCGACCAGTGGTCGTTGTTCGCCGGTTATGCGCGTGGCTTTCGATCGCCACCGTACAACGACGTCAACATCGGCCTGACCAATGTCGCCTTCCGCTATACCGCCATCGCCAATCCGGACCTGAAGCCCGAAACCAGCGACGGCTACGAACTGGGCCTGCGCTTCATCGCGCCGGCGGCGTACGTCAGCGTCAGCGGCTACTACAACGACTACAAGGATTTCATCCAGTCCAACGTCGATACCGGCCGCAACGCACAGGGTTTGACCGTGTTCCAGTCTCAGAACATCGCCGAAGCACGCATCTATGGCGCGGAAATGAAGGCCGGCATCGAGTTCGGCGAGCTCAGCCCGGCGCTGAAGGGCTGGGCGCTGCGCAGTGCGTTGGCATGGTCGCGTGGTGACAACCGGACCGATGACGAGCCGCTGGCCTCGGTCGATCCGCTTCGCGGCACGCTGGGCCTGATGTACGACACCGATACCTGGGGCGTCGAACTGGCCGGCACCTTCGTACAGCGCAAGAAGCGCCTGCCGCCGCCTGCTGCGCAGACCAATCCGAACGCACCGGCGCCGTTCGTCTACCAGCCGGCCGGCTACGGCGTGCTCGACCTGATGGCGCACTGGAACTTCGCACCGGGTGCCACCTTCAATGTCGGCGTGTTCAACCTGGCCGACAAGCGCTACATCGAATGGTCGTCGATCACCCCGAGCCTGATCACCAATCGCGCACTGAGCGATCGTTTCAGCAGCCCGGGCCGCACCTTCTCCGCCAGCCTTGCCGTTTCCTGGTGACCTCATGAGCCGAGCACTGTCCGCACGCAGGAATGACTCCATCGCCGCGCCGCACAGCGCGGCCTGGCCGACCCCGGCACAGCTGGCCACGCTCGGCACCGTGTTGTGCCTGTACCGCGCCGACGGCAACGAGCTGGGTGGCTGGCGCCAGGCCGTACGCGTGCACGCCTGCCAGGGCGTGGACAGCGAGGGCCTGCGCGAAAGCCTGTGCTTCCTCGATGGCCGCGGCCGCTGCGTGTGGCGTCTGTATCTGCTACCGGACAGCGATTTCCTGGCCTGGGACCGGCTGGTGGCCGCGTTGCCGCCGGGACCGGAACACGACAGCGATGGCAGCGTCGGCGAACGACTGTGGCGGCGCCTGGCCGGCCATCTCGGCGGCCAGCGCTGGCGCCTGTGCGCGCTGCGCCTGCACGCCGCCGACGACGGGCGCACCCTGGCGGCCAGCCTGTCGACCCTGTCCTCGCTGGGCGCGGCCACCGCCCGCCGCATCGCACGCCTGGAAGGTGCTGAAGGCGAACTGGTGATCGACGACTGTTGTTGTGCCGACGCCGCCCGGCGCCCGGCGCCACGGATTCCCGGCGACCTGCCGCTGATCCGCCTGTGACCCTCTCCTGATGGAACGCCCGTTGGCCACGGATGGCCCCTCAATGAATCTGCACCCCCGAAGGAAGACCCCGATGAAGCTCCAGACAGCCAGCGCCATGCTGCTGCTCGCCGCCAGCGGCGTGGCCAGCGCGCAGCCCTCCGATATCGCCCGCGACCACGACAGCATCCTTGCCATGCAGGGTGAGTACACCGTGGACTTCGCGTTCGACGAGACCGTGCTGCTGAAGCCGGGCTACGAGCGTGCACCGGCGATGCGCAGCGGTGGCAGCGAAGTGGTCATCGTGGTCGAGGACACGCCGAAGCGCATCGTGCTGCAGCACCTGCTGCTGGACGAGAAGAGCGGCCACATCACCAAGCACTGGCGCCAGGACTGGGTGTACGAGGCACCGAACCGTTTCGAGTTCAGTGCCGACCAGACCTGGAAGGTGCGCAGCATTCCGGCGGCGGTGAACCAGGGCGCCTGGACCCAGTGCGTGTACGAAGTGAGCGACGCACCGCGCTACTGCGGCACCGGCACCTGGACCTACACCAACAACGTGCCGAGCTGGACCAGCGACCTGAGCTGGCGCCCGCTGCCGCGCCGTGAGTACACCAAGCGCAGCGACTACAACGCGCTGGCCGTGATCAACCGCCACACGCTGACCCCGAACGGCTGGACCCACGAACAGTTCAACACCAAGGTGCAGCGCAACGCCGACGGCAGCCAGGTGGAGATCGCACGCGAGTTCGGCTTCAACGACTACGTGAAGACCACCGAGATCGATTTCACCCCGGCGCGTGACTACTGGAAGGCTACTGCCGGTTACTGGGCCAAGGTGCGCCAGCGCTGGGACGGTTTCCTGGCCCAGGCCCCGGGCGTGCACCTGAAGACCAGGATCGACGGCATGGCGATGATCATTCCGCTGTTCACCCAGGCCGAAGAAATCCAGTCCGGCAAGAAGGTGAAGGACACGCAGATCGACGACGTGTTCGCCAAGTACGTGGAAAAAGCCCAGTAGATCCACGCCATGCGTGGATGTGCTTGTTCCTTGAACACTGGCAACGCCGTCATGTGCTCTTGGTAGGTGCCGAGCTTGCTCGGCACGCGCCCCGGTCCGGCGCCGCCTCAGGCCTCGCGCAGGGCCAGTGCCGGTGGCGTATGCAGGATCGCCCGCGTACCCCACCAGCCCGCCAGCAGGCTCAACCCGATACCGACCACGCCGCCGATCAGCAGGCCCGGCCACGGCGGCAGCAACGGCAGCTCGAACACCTTCTGCGAGACCGCCACACCGATGGCGGCCGCCGCCCCCACCGCCAGCAACGCGGCCAGGGTGCCCAGCGCGCCGAATTCCACCAGCACCGCGCCGCGCAGCTGCCGCCGGGTCGCGCCCAGCGTGCGCAGCACCGCGCTGTCGTAGCGACGCTCGCCCGCCGTGGCCTGCAGCGCGGCCAGCAGCACCAGTACGCCGGCCAGCAGGCTGAACACCATCACCAGCTGCACCGCCTGTGCCACCCGTTCCATCACATCGCGCACCTGCGAGATCACCGCATCCACGTCCAGCAGCGACAGGTTGGGCTGCGCGCGTACCAGCTCGCCCAGTCCGGCTGCCTTGCCGGCCGGCAGATGGAACGCCGACAGCAGGTTGTGCGGGGTGTCGCCCACCGCATTCGGGTTCAGCAGCACGAAGAAGTTCGGCCGGAAGGTGTTCCAGTCCGCCTTGCGCACGCTGGTGACGGTGAACTCGCGCTCCTGTTCGCCCACGGCAATGGCGATGCGGTCGCCCGGATGCACGCCGTAGCGTTTGGCCCAGCCGATCTCCACCGAGGCTTCCGGCGCGGTGCTGTCGGCCTTCCAGAACGTGCCATTGACCAGCGTATTGGCCGGCGGGAAGGTGCTGCGCCAGCTGAAGTTCAACGGCCGGTTCTCGTCATCGTCATCGCGCTGGCCGCCCTGCGCCGGTTGCCCGTCCTGTCCGGGCTCGCGATCCACGCGCAGCGGCGGCTTGCCGTTGATGGCGATCAGGCGCCCGGTGGCCATTGGTTCGATGCTGGCGTCATTGGCACCCAGCCCACGCAGTGTTGCCAGCACGCTGTCGCGCTGTTCGGGCTGGATGTTGATCAGGAAGTAGTTGGGTGTGTCTGCCGGTAGCCGCTCGCGCCACTGCTGCAGCAGGCCGGGGCCGGTCACGGCCAGCAGCAACAGCGCGCACAGCGACAGCGACAGCCCGACCAGCTGCATCACCGCCAGCAGCCGGCGCCGGGTGAGTGCGGCCAGGCCCAGTCGCCAGTTGCCATGCAGGCGATGCTGCAGGCTGCGCATCAACTGCAGCAGCACAAATCCGACCACACCGGCCGCCACCGCCAGCGCGGCCAGGCCACCCAGTACCCACAGCGCCAGCTTGAGGTCACCCGTGACCTGCACCGCCAGCACCAGGCTGGCCCCCAGCGCGGCCACATAGGCCAGCAGCGAGGCCGGTGGCAGCGTGGCGAAGGAACGGTTGAGTACGCGCATTGGCGGCACCCCGCGCAGGCGCAGCAGCGGTGGCAGGCCGAAGCCGAACAGCAGCAACAGGCCGATGCCGGCACCGGTCAGCGCCGGCATTGCCTCCGGCAGTGGCAGGCGCTGCGGCACCAGGCTGCCCAGCACCTGTACCAGCCCTTCCTGGGCGGCCATGCCCAGGCCGATGCCAAGCGCACAGGCCGGTACTGCCAGCATCAGCAGCTGCAGTGCCAGGCCGAGCAGGATGTCGCGCTGGCGCGCACCGAGGCAGCGCAGGATCGCCACCTGGTCGATGCGGCGCAGGGCGAAGCGGTTGGCCGCCAATGCGGTGGCCACGCCCGCCAGCAGCACCGCCAGCAGCGCGCTCAGGCCGAGGAAGCGGCCGGCCAGGTCGAAGGCCTGGCGCACGCCGCGCTGGGTGTCATCCACGCTCAGCAGGCGCAGGCCCTTCACCTGTGGCAGCAGCCACTCGCGCAGGGACGCGATCTGCCCCGCCGGTCCCGCAAACATCAGCCGGTAGTTGATGCGGCTGCCGGGGCCGAGCAGGCCGGTGCCCTCCACGTCAGCACGGTTGACCAGCAGGGTGGGGGATAGGGTCAACAGGTCGCCACCGGCATCCGGCTCGGCCTCGATGATGCCGGCGATACGCAGCGTGCCGGCGCCGAATTCGAGGTCATCGCCGGCCTTCAGCCCCAGCCCCTGCAGCAGGCGCGGGTCGGCATAGGCCTGGCCCTTGGGGGGCATGCCGGCCTCGGCGATCAGCGCGCCACCGGGCGTGCTGCGCACCCGCAGCGTGCCGCGCAGTGGATAGCCCGCCTGCACCGCTTTGATGCTGGCCATCTGGCTGGCATCACCGTTGAACAGCACGCTGCCGAAGCTGGCGATACGGGTGAAGGCCAGTCCACGCCGCTGCGCCTCGTCGGCGAACGCCTGCGGCGGGTCATCGCGCCCGGCAATGCCGAGGTCACCGCCGAGCATTTCCGCTGCGCTGCCGGTCAGTGCCAGGTTGACCCGGTTCACCAGCGTGCCGACTGCGGTCATCACTGCCACGCCCAGCACCAGTGCGGCGAACACGGTCAGCAGGTCGCCGGCCAGCGCCTCGCGGCGCAGCGCGCGCCACGCGTGCCGCAGCAGGTTCATGCCTGCGCCCCACGCTCGACCGGCAGCAGGCGGCCGTTGTCGATGCGGTGGATGTACTGGCAACGCTGGGCCAGGCGCAGGTCGTGGGTGACCAGCACCAGCGTGGTGCCGCTGCTCGCATTGAGTTCGAACAGCAGGTCGCTGATGTGCTGGCCGGTGGCGTGGTCCAGCGAGCCGGTCGGTTCGTCGGCGAACAGGATGCGTGGGCGGGTGACGAAGGCGCGCGCCAGTGCCACGCGCTGCTGCTCGCCGCCGGACAGCTGGCGCGGGTAGTGGCGGGCGCGATGGGCCAGGCCGACCTGGGCCAGCACTTCATCGACCCGTACGCGGTCCTCGCGCCCGGCCAGCTCCAGTGGCAGCGCCACGTTCTCGGCGGCGGTCAGCGCCGGCAGCAGGTGGAAGCTCTGGAACACGAAACCGACCTCACGTGCGCGCAGCTGGGCACGTGCTTCCTCATCCAGTGCCGCCAGATCCTGCCCGGCCAGGCCTATGCGGCCGCGGCTGGGCAGGTCCAGCCCGGCCAGCAGGCCGAGCAGGGTGGTCTTGCCGGAACCGGAGGCGCCGACGATGGCCGCGCTGGTGCCTTCATGGACGGTCAGGGTGATGTTGTCCAGTATGTGGACTTCACCCTCCGGGCCCTGCACGGATTTGCCGACCTGGTCGACGGCGATGGCAACGGACGCGCTGCGGGGGGACAGGCTGTCGATGAGGAGACTCCAATGCGCAAGACGGGATGGAGCCGGCGAGCCGGCGTGATGATGGTGCTGCTGCTAGGGTTCCTGCTGCTGCCCGGGCTGGCCTGTGCCAAAGGTCCGGCCGGCACCGTGCTGGTCCTGGGCGACAGCCTCAGTGCAGCCCACAATATCCCCGTCGACGCCGGCTGGGTCAGCCTGCTGCAGCAGCGGGTCAGGCAGCAGTCGAAAACCCCGGCACGCATCGTCAACGCCAGCATGAGCGGGGAAACCACCGCCGGCGCGCTGACCCGCCTGCCGGGCCTGCTGGCGAAGGAAAAACCGACCGTGGTGGTGATTGCCCTCGGCGGCAATGACGCGCTGCGCGGACTGACCCCGGCGCAGGTGCAGGGCAACCTGGAAAAGATGGTGCAGGCCAGCCAGAAGGCCGGGGCCAAGGTGCTGCTGCTGGGCATCGATGTTCCGCCCAACTACGGCCCGGCCTACCGCCAGCGCCTGGCCGCGGCCTACAAGGCGCTGGCCACGCAGTACAAGGTGCCGCTGCTGCCGTTCCTGCTGGAGGGCGTGGCCCTGCAGCCGGGCATGATGCAGGCCGATGGCCTGCACCCGACCGCACAGGCGCAGCCGAAGGTGCTGGACAACGTCTGGCCGCTGCTGCGCCCTCTGCTCTGAACGATTTACTTCCCTCTTGACGGAACTTCACATCGCGTCCACCGTCGATCCGGCATGTTTCACAAAGCTGAAGTTAGAGGGAATCACATGCGTCAGACGAAGGAGACCTCCGGCTTGGTGCTGGTGGTCGAAGACAACCGCAACATCTCCGAGATGATCGGGGAATACCTGGAAGGTCGCGGCTTTGAAGTCGACTATGCACAGGACGGCCTGGATGGCTACCGCCTTGCGGCGGAAAACAGCTATGACGTCGTGGTGCTCGACTTGATGTTGCCGCGCCTGGATGGCATCGAAGTGTGCCGTCGCCTGCGCAACGATGCGCGCAAGTCCACCCCGGTGCTGATGCTCACGGCACGCGACACGCTGGACGACAAGCTCACCGGCCTCGGTTTCGGCGCCGATGACTACCTGACCAAGCCGTTCGCGATCCAGGAGCTGGAAGCCCGCCTGCGCGCGCTGATCCGCCGCGAACGTCGCCAGGTGGGGTCGGAAGTGCTCAAGGTCGCCGACCTGGTGCTCGATCCGGTCAGCATGCGTGCCACCCGTGCCGGTACCGAGCTGCAGCTGTCGCCGATCGGCCTGCGCCTGCTGACCATCCTGATGCGCGAATCGCCGCGCGTGGTCACCCGCCAGGAGATCGAACGCGAGATCTGGGGCAACGGCCTGCCGGATTCGGACACCCTGCGCAGCCATCTGTACAACCTGCGCAAGATCATCGACAAGCCGTTCGACCGTCCGCTGCTGCATACCGTGCAGAGTGCCGGCTACCGCATTGCCGACATCGCCCAGCCGATGGCCTGAACAGGTCCGCGCCGGTGCAGCCTCAGGCCGGGCCGGGCTGCGGCCCGGCACAAGGGCAGGGGATGATCGTCCGGCAGTGCCGCCGGTCATCGCCCGTGCATCCCAACGGCGCGGTGCGCTGCCTATAATCGCAGCGCTCTGACCGGGACTCCGCAATGCCGCACGGCCTGCCGCGCAAGATCCGTATCGCTTTCATCCTGCAGGCAGTGCTGGCCAGCCTGGGCATCCTGCTCGGTGCGTGGCTGGTTTCGCTGGTGATCAAGCACAGCCTGGTCGGCGCCGCCCTGCGCGAGGAGGCGGCGTACTTCTGGACGCTGCACGAGGCCTCGCCGGTGCAGCCCCCACCCAACACCCAGAACATCCGTGGCTACCTGCTGGAAAGCGGGCAGTCGGCCCTGTCGTTGCCGGCCAACCTGCGCAATCTGGAACCCGGCTTCCACGAACTGCCCAAGGACGACCAGCTGGTGCTGGTCGATGTACGCCCGGCCGGCCGCCTGTACCTGGTGTTCCTGCGTTCGCGCGCGGAGATGCTGGCGTTCTGGTTCGGCATCGTGCCGGTGCTGCTGACCCTGCTGGCGGTGTATGGCGCCAGCTGGGTGACCTATCGGGCCTCCAAGCGCCTGGTGTCGCCGGTGAACTGGCTGGCGCGGCGCGTCTCACGCTGGGACCCGGGCCACCCGGAGGCAGCCGACCTAGAACCGAACAAGCTGCCGGCGGACATGCAGGGCGAGACCCGGCAGCTGGCGGCCGCACTGCATTCGCTGGCCAACCGGGTCAGCGCGCATGTGGCGCGCGAGCGCAATTTCACCCGCGACGCCAGCCATGAACTGCGCACACCGCTGACCGTCATCCGCGTCGCCAGCGACATGGCACTGGGCGATGACAGCCTGGAGCCGCGCCTGCGCCGCAGCCTGCAGCGCATCCAGCGTGCAGGCCGTGACATGGAGGCGGTGATCGATGCCTTCCTGATCCTGGCACGCGAGGCCGACGTCGAGCCCCAGGTCGAGCTGTTCGACGTCAACGACATCGTCCGCTATGAAGTGGACAACGCCAACGAACTGCTGGGTACGCGCCCGGTGTCGGTGCACCTGCACAGCGATGGCCCGGTGCAGCTGCATGCGCCGCCGCGGGTGCTGCAGGTGGTGGTCAGCAACCTGGTGCGCAACGCCTGCAGCTACACCGACGAAGGGCGCATCGACGTGCATGTGCACAACGACCGGGTAGTGGTGCGCGATACCGGCATCGGCATGTCGGCCGACGCGCTGTCGCGGGCCTTCGAGCCGTTCTACCGTGCCGAGCCGAGCCGTCCGCAGGGCACTGGCTTGGGCCTGTCGATCGTGCGCCGGCTGTGCGACCGCTTCGGCTGGAAGGTCAGCCTGGCCAGCGAGCCAGGCCAGGGCACCGAGGCCACGGTGATCTTCCGCTGAGGCGGCACCTGCTGCCTCGGTAGATGCCGACCTTGGTCGGCGCTTTCAACAGTAGTCACGCCGGTGCCCGATGCCAACCAAGGTTGGCATCGACCGGAAGGCGTGCGCGTGGCGCCTCTGCGGCGTCCGCAGTCCCTCAGTTGCAGTTGACCTTCGGCGCCAGTGCCCTGGTCCAGATGTCATAGCCGGCCGGGGTCATGTGCAGCATGTCCTCGCGGAACAGCGACGCATCCGGCTGGCCATCGGTGCCGAGCATGGGTGTGTAGACGTCGGTGAAACCGGTATTGGGCAGCTTGGCCAGGGCGGCCTTGATCAGCGCGTTGGCCTCGTTGATCGCCGGCAGCAGATGCGCACGCGACGGGCTCGGCTTGATCGACAGGTACTCGACCCTGGTCTTCGGCAGGTCGCGATGCACGCGCTGCACGAAGGCAACCACATCGTCACGCACCTGCACGGCGCTGCGGCCGCTGTTGAGGTCGTTGTCACCGGCGTAGAAGAACACCTTGCACGGCGCATACGGCACCACGATGCGGTCGGCATACCAGGTGCTGTCGCGCACTTCCGAACCACCGAAGCCACGGTTGAACACCGGCTGGCCGGGGAAGTCGGCTGCCAGGCCTTCCCACATGCGGATCGAGGAGCTGCCGATGAATTCGATGCCGCCCCGTGGCGGCGGGTTGGCCTGGTCGGCGCTGGCGAAGCGGGCCATGTCGCCGGCCCAGGCCACGTTGGAGACCTGCTCGGGCACGCGCGGCGGCTTGGCCGGGCTCAGCGCCTGGGCCAGGGGGGCGACGGTCAGCAGGCCCAGCATCAGCAGGCAGGTACGGCGACGGGACATCAGGCGCTCCAGCAGGGAAGGGAACAGCCATCATAGAAGCTGGGGCGCGCCGGGGCTTGCCCCTGGCAGTCCATTCACCGGGCCGGTGCCGGGATGCGGCTGGCGGCCTTGTGGCAAAATGGCGGCCATCTGCCTATCCCTGTGCACCCATGATTCCCTGCCGTGCGTCTGAGCGGTCGCTGCGCCGCGCCCCTGTTGCTGGATGTGCCACCCGTGGCTGATCAGTTCGGCCATCTGCCCCGCGGCCCGCGCCGCATCTTCCAGGCCGCCCGCTGGTCCTGGCAGGGCCTGCGCGCCGCCTGGCTGCATGAGTCCTCGTTCCGGCTGGAGGTCTACCTGCTGATCCTGCTGACCCCGGTCGCGATCTGGCTGGGCCAGACCCCGGTCGAGCGCGCGCTGCTGATCGGCTCGATGCTGCTGGTGCTGGCGATGGAACTGGCCAACTCGGCCATCGAAGCGGTGATCGAACGTTACGGCAGCGAGATCCATGAGCTGGCCGGCCGCGCCAAGGACATGGGCTCGGCGGCGGTCTTCGTGCTGATGATGAACGTGCTTCTGTGCTGGGCGCTGGTCGTGGTCCCGCATGCAATGGCCGGCAATTACGGCTGATCCCTCATTCCCCCTTGTTGAAGACTTCCCATGTCCCTTGAGTTTCTTGCCGATCCGAATGTCTGGTTGACCCTGTTCACGTTGAGCGCGCTGGAAATCGTGCTCGGCATCGACAACCTGGTGTTCATCTCCATCGCCGTCAGCAAGCTGCCAGAGCACCGCCGCCCGTTCGCGCGTCGGCTCGGCATCGCGGTGGCCTGTATCACCCGTATCTGCCTGCTGGTATCGCTGGCGTACCTGGCGCACATGCAGGCGAACCTGTTCACCGTGGCCGGCATGGGCATTTCCATCCGAGATCTGGTGCTGATCGTTGGTGGCCTGTTCCTGATCATCAAGGGTTGGATGGAGATCAAGGAAATGATCACCGGTGGCGAGGATGAAGATCCGAGCACGACCAAGACCTCGGCCGTGTTCGGCTACGTGATCGCGCAGATCGCGGTCATCGACATCGTGTTCTCGCTGGACTCGGTGATCACCGCGGTCGGCATCGCTGACCACGTGCCGGTGATGGTCGCCGCGATCCTGCTGTCGGTGGCGGTGATGCTGCTGGCTGCCAACCCGCTGGGCCGCTTCATCGATGCCAACCCGACCGTGAAGATGCTGGCGCTGGCCTTCATCCTGCTGATCGGTGCGGTGCTGATCCTGGATGGCCTGGATGTGCACATTCCCAAGCCCTACATCTACGCTGCCATGGGCTTCTCGGTGCTGGTGGAGTGGCTGAACCTGCTGATGCGCCGCCGCGCCCGCGAACACAATGTGCCGGGCGCCGGTAACTGGTAAGCGCGCCGCTGGCGTGTGCGTCCCTCAGAACCCCCGGCCTGGCCGGGGGTTCTGCGTTGTGGGGCCCGGTTCTACACCGGCGCTGCGGTTTTTGCATCTGCAGCGGGGTTGCTGCCGCCACTTGTGAACCAGGATCAACAGTGTTTTCCCGGGGCGAGGCTTAATCCGGAACAGCAGAGCGCGCAGGCTACGCACTCCCGATTCCCGCCCCCCGGAAACCCTCCCATGAATTCCAGAGCCGCCTTGCTGGCGCTTGCCGTCGGCGCCTTCGCCATCGGAACCACCGAGTTTGCGCCGATGGGCCTGTTGCCAGTCATCGCCGACGGCGTGGGTGTGGGCATTCCCACCGCCGGCATGCTGATCACCGCCTACGCCGTGGGCGTGATGCTGGGCGCGCCGGTGATGACCCTGCTGATGGGCCGTTTCGGCAAGCGCACAGCGCTGATGCTGCTGATGTCGATCTTCGTGGTGGGCAACCTGCTCTCGGCACTGGCCCCGAACTACGGCCTGCTGCTGCTGTCGCGTCTGGTCACCAGTCTCAATCACGGTGCCTTCTTCGGCATCGGTGCGGTGGTCGCCGCCAGCCTTGTGCCGAAGGACAAGCAGGCTGCTGCCGTGGCCACCATGTTCATGGGCCTGACCATCGCCAACATCGGTGGCGTGCCGCTGGCCACCTGGGTGGGCCAGCAGCTGGGCTGGCGCCTGTCCTTCGCCGGGACTGCGGTGCTGGGCCTGGTCGCGATCACTGCGCTGGGCTTCGCGCTGCCGGCGTCTGCGCCGGGTCCGCGCCCGGACGTGCGCCGTGAACTGAAGGCGATCCTGCAACCGCAGGTGTTGCTGGCGATGGGCACCACGGTCCTCGGCGCGGGCGCGATGTTCACCCTCTACACCTACGTGGCGCCGGTGCTGACCGAGTTGACCGGCGCCTCCAATACCTTCATCGCGATCTCGCTGGCCCTGATCGGCATCGGCTTCACCCTCGGCAACGGTATCGGCGGGCGCATGGCTGACTGGTCGCTGGATGGCGCCACGCGCATCCTGCTGGCGGTCCTGGCCGTACTCATGTTCGTGCTGCCACTGGCCTTCATGCACCATGCTACTGCGGCGCTGGGCGTGCTGCTGTTCGGCGCAGCGACCTTCGCTATCGTGCCGCCGCTGCAGATCCGGGTGATGCAGGCGGCCAGCGAGGCGCCGGGCCTGGCGTCGTCGATCAACGTGGGTGCGTTCAACCTGGGCAATGCCGTGGGTGCCGCGCTGGGCGGTGCGGTGATCAGTTCGGGCCTGGGTTATGCGGCGATTCCGGTGGCTGGTGGCCTGCTGGCGGCATCAGGTTTGGTGCTGGCATGGCTGGGGCGTCCCCGCACTGCGGTGGCTGAAGCCTGCTGAGTGATATGGGGTTCCGGCAGGGCTTGCAGCCCTGCACCCGCTAAAGGCGAAGGCAACCGCCGAAGCAACAGCAACCGCAACAGCCGGCGCTGGTTTTCTGAGGGTTGGGCGGGGCGGTGTGGGTTGGCAGGACACGCCGTGAACCCATCCATGGGGGCTCGATGGCGCCATCCATGGCGCCAACGGTCCTGCCAACCCACACCGCCCCACCTCCGACAGATTGCCGCGATCGGTCGGAACGGCGTTCTGCTTTGGTAGGTGTCGACCTTGGTCGACACGAATGCCTGAAGAACCGGCTTTTGCTTTTGATTTTTCTTTTGATCTTCCCGCGGTGCGCAGAAAACTGTCCATGGCCGGGAGGGTGGGTCGGCTGGGGGCGTGAGCCGCATGGATGCGGCGACCGAGCTTACATGGACGTACTTGCAGCGGCCCCCAGCCGACCCACCCTCCCGGCCCATCCCCGAGCTGGCTGGACCACACCGCGGAGGGGGCCGCGCCCGATGGCCGGTCTTTCACCCGAACCATGGCATGCTCGGTGCCCAGTCCACCCGGAACCTCCGCCATGCGCCTGTTCACCCGTGTCCTGCCCCTGATGCTGCTGGCCTCCCTGCTCTCCGGCTGTGGCTACAACGCCATCCAGCAGAAGGATGAAGCGGTCAAGGCCAGCTGGTCGGAGGTCATCAACCAGTACAAGCGCCGCGCCGACCTGGTGCCCAACCTGGTGCAGACCGTGAAGGGCTTCGCCAGCCAGGAAGAGCGCGTGCTGACCGAAGTCACCAATGCCCGTTCGCGTGTCGGCCAGATCAACGTCAATGCCGACGACGAAGCCTCGCTCAAGCAGTTCCAGCAGGCCCAGGGCGAACTCGGCAGCGCGCTGTCGCGGCTGCTGGTGGTCACCGAGAACTATCCGGAGCTGAAGTCCAACCAGAACTTCCGCGACCTGCAGGCCCAGCTGGAAGGTACCGAGAACCGGGTGACCGTCGCCCGCGGCCGTTACATCCAGCAGGTGCAGGACTACAACACCTACATCCGCTCGTTCCCACAGGTGATCACCGCCAAGATCTTCGGCTACAAGACCAAGCCGAACTTCACCGTGGAAAACGAAGCGCAGATCTCCAACGCGCCGGCGGTCGATTTCGGCAACGCGCCGCAGCAGCAGCCGGCACCGCAGCCGGGCCACTGACCCATGCGCCTTGCCACTGCGCTGCTGGCCCTGCTGCTGTGGCTGCCGCTGGCCTCGCAGGCGCAGCAGCTGGCGCCGATTCCTGCGCTGGATTCGCCGGTGGTCGATACCACCGGCACGCTGGATGCCACGCAGAAGCAGGCACTGGTGCAGCAGGCGATGGAACTGCAGCAGCGCAAGGGCAGCCAGCTGCAGGTGCTGGTGGTGCCCACCACCCAGCCGGAAGACATCGCGCAGTACACCACGCGCGTCTTCGACCAGTGGCAGATTGGCCGCAAGGGCGTGGATGACGGCGTGTTGCTGGTAGTGGCCAAGGACGACCGGCGCGTGCGCATCGAGCCGGGCTACGGTCTGGAAGGTGCGATTCCCGATGCCATCGCCAACCGGGTCATCCAGGAATACCTGGTGCCGCGCTTCCGCAGCGGCGACTACGCCGGTGGCATCACCGATGCCACGGCGGTGCTGGTCAAGTTGATCGACGGCGAAACGCTGCCGGCACCGGTCAGCGGCCATCGCGGGCGTGAGCCCAGCGGTGGCGGTGATACCTGGTTCCTGGCGCTGTTCATCGGTGTGTTCGCCGGCAGCATCCTGCGCGGCGTGTTCTCGCGCGTGCCGCGTCCGCTGCGTGGCGTGCTCGGCGGTGCCGGTGCGGCGCTGGCGGCGTTCCTGTTCACGTCCACGCTGCTGGCCAGTGGCCTGGCGGGCATCGTGGGCCTGATCGTGGCCATGCTCTCAGGCCACCCGGGCCGCTTTGCCGGTGGTGGTGGCTGGGGCGGTGGCAGCTGGGGCGGGGGCGGCGGCTTCGGTGGCGGTGGAGGATTTGGCGGTGGCGGCGGCTGGGGAGGCGGTGGTGGCCGCTCCGGTGGTGGCGGTGCTTCGGGGGGCTGGTGATGATCCAACGACTGTGTCGTCATGTGTTTTCGCCGTCGGTACGGCGCGCGTTCCCGCCGGCCACGCTGCAGGCGATCACCGAGGCCATCGCGGCCGGTGAGCAGCGCCACGGCGGGCAGGTGATGTTCGCGGTGGAAGCGGACCTGCCGCTGGCCGCGCTGTGGCACAGGGTCACCCCACGCCAGGCCGCCGAGCATGCCTTCGCGCGCCTGCGCACCTGGGATACCGCCCACAACAATGGCGTGCTGATCTACCTGCTGCTGGCCGACCACGCCATCGAGATCGTCGCCGACCGTGGCCTGCACGGCCGGGTCAGCCCGGCGCAGTGGCAGCGGGTCTGCACCCACCTGCGCGAGGGCCTGCGTGGTTCCCATCCGGTGGAAGCGCTGCAGGATGCCATCGACGAGGTCTCCAGCCTGATCGAAGGGCACTTTCCGGCCTCGACGCGGTCGAACGATGACGCGTTGCCGAACTCGCCCCAGCTCCTTGGTTGAGCCGGGGCGGCACTGGCCCGAGAATAGGCGTTCAACCGCAAGGCACCTTCCATGATCTATTTCCACGACATCGACCCCATCGCCCTCTCGCTGGGGCCGATCAAGGTGCACTGGTACGGCATCATGTACCTGCTCGGCTTCACCGCGGCCTGGCTGCTGGGCCGCAAGCGCATCGCCGCCGGTCGCCTGCCGGGCGTCGATGCCAACGGCTTCTCCGACCTGCTGTTCTACGCCATGCTCGGCGTGGTGCTGGGCGGGCGCGTTGGCTACATGCTGTTCTACGCGCTGGGTGATTTCCTGCACAACCCGCTGCTGCTGTTCAAGGTATGGGATGGCGGCATGAGCTTCCACGGCGGCCTGCTGGGTGTGCTGGGCGCCTGCTGGTGGTGGTCGCGCAAGCACAGGCTGCATTTCTTCGACACCATGGATTTCATGGCGCCGCTGGTGCCGCTGGGCCTGGGCTTCGGCCGCATCGGCAACTTCATCGGCGCCGAGCTGTGGGGCAAGTACACCGACGGCACGTGGGGCGTGGTGTTCCCGTCCGGCCTGCCGGCGCCGCTGAACCAGCTCGACCACGCGACCCTGCAGGCGCAGTTCGCGACCGGCGCGTTGAACCAGTTCGCACGGCATCCCTCGCAGCTGTATGAAGCGTTCCTGGAAGGCCTGGTGATGTTCGTGGTGCTGTGGGCGGTGTCGGCCAAGCCGCGCCACCGCTACCTGGTGGGTGGCCTGTTCGCGCTGATGTACGGCCTGTTCCGCTTCGCCGTGGAGTTCGTGCGCATGCCCGACAACGGTGTCTACGTGGCCTTCGACTGGCTGACCCGCGGCCAGATCCTCAGCCTGCCGCTGATCGCCTTCGGCCTGGTGCTGCTGGTGATGTCGCGCCGCGCGCCGGTGCTGCAGCCGCAGCTGCCGGTGGCTGCCGAGGGCAAGGCATGAAGGCTTACCTGGACCTGCTCTCGCACGTGCTCGAGCACGGCGCCGAGAAGAGCGACCGCACCGGCACCGGTACCCGCAGCGTGTTCGGCTGGCAGATGCGTTTCAACCTGGCCGAAGGCTTCCCGCTGGTCACCACCAAGAAACTGCACCTGCGCTCGATCATCCATGAGCTGCTGTGGTTCCTGAAGGGCGACACCAACATCGGCTACCTGAAGGACAACCAGGTGCGGATCTGGGACGAGTGGGCCGACGAGAACGGCGACCTCGGCCCGGTCTACGGAAAGCAGTGGCGCAGCTGGGCCACCGCCGATGGCGGCGAGATCGACCAGATGCAGTGGCTGGTGGACGAGATCAAGCGCAACCCCGATTCGCGCCGGCTGGTGGTCAGCGCCTGGAACGTGGGCGAGCTTTCGCAGATGGCGCTGATGCCGTGCCACAACCTGTTCCAGTTCTACGTGGTGGACGGCAAGCTCAGCTGCCAGCTGTACCAGCGCAGCGGCGACATCTTCCTCGGCGTGCCGTTCAACATCGCCAGCTATGCGCTGTTGACCCACATGGTGGCGCAGGCCACCGGCCTGGGCGTGGGTGATTTCGTGCATACGCTGGGCGATGCGCACCTGTATTCGAACCACTTCGAGCAGGCGCGCGAGCAGCTGTCGCGTGAACCGCGCGCGCTGCCGACGCTGTGGTTGAACCCGGAGGTGACCGACCTGTTCGGCTTCCAGTTCGACGACATCCGCATCGACGGCTACGATCCGCACCCGGCGATCAAGGCGCCGGTGGCGGTATGAGTCCCCGATTGATTTCCAGCGGCCTGCTGGCGCTGTGCGGCATGTTGCCGCTGGCCATGGTGCAGGCCGGACCGGCCGATGCGCTGTCGTTGGCCCGGCAGGTCAATGAGCAGATCGTGCACAAGCACATGCGCGAGGAAGTGCAGGCGTTCGCCGGGGCCTTCAACGGCGGCACGATGATGCCCCAGGATGTGCCGGAAGGCTGCCGGGCGCAGATGCGTGAGGCGGTAACCGGCATGTACACGGCGATGACCGAGCACCTGAAGGCGGGTGTCGAGGATCCGGCCTATCAGCGCACGCTCGAGCAGCAGCTTGCCACCGTCTATTCCAGTGACCAGTTGCAGGCATTTCTGGCACGTCGTGCCAGCACCGACACTGCTGCGTTGTCGGCAGACATCCTGTCCGGACCGGGCCTGAAGGATATCGAAGAGGCGCAGAAGCAGAAGATCCTCGATGGCCTGGATGAGCAGTCCACGTCCAGTCCTGCGCTGGCGGCGGCGCTGCAGGCCGCCAGTGCCGCCAACGCTGCCTGCGAACGCCTGCAGATCGACGCCAGCTGAGGAGGTGGTAGCAATGAAGCTGTCGATGATCGTGGCGTTGGATCGCAACCGTGGCATCGGCCAGGGCAATGCCATGCCCTGGCACCTGCCGGATGATTTCAAGCACTTCAAGGCGCTCACCCTGGGCAAGCCGATCCTGATGGGGCGCAAGACGGCCGAGTCGATCGGCCGCGTACTGCCGGGGCGGACCAACCTGGTGCTGACCCGCAGCGGGCAGGTGCCGTTCGAGGGCATGCGCGCGGTGGCGTCGCTGGATGAGGCGAAGACGATTGCCGAACGCGAGGGCGCCAGCGAGTTGTGCATCATCGGCGGCGGCGAGATCTTCCACCAGCTGCTGGACCAGGCCAGTGACCTGTACCTGACCTGGGTGGATGCCGAAGTCCCCGCCGATACCCATTTCCCCGAGGTGGATGCGCAGGACTGGCGGGAAGTGAGCAGCGAGCCGCACCCGGCCGACGAACGCCATGCCCACGCGTTCCGCTTCGTGCACTACGTGCGCCGCTGAAGATGGTTTCCTGTAGAGCCGAGCCATGCTCGGCTGCTGTTGCCGGACACATCCCGTAGCCGAGCATGGCTCGGCTCTACAGGATTGCCTACGGCATCCGGTAATGCCCGATGATGGCGTGCTGGAACAGCAGATTCTCTTCGCGCGTGCCGCGCGCGATGTTGTGCAGTACCAGCGGCGTGCCGTTGGCCAGCTTGCGGTCGGAGACGATGCCCACGTGCAGCAGGCCGTTGCCGTTGAGCTTCCAGGCGACGATGTCGCCGGCCGCGTAGTCGGCGGCGAGGGCCGTGATCGGCTGCTGCCAGCCCTGCCGTTCGAACCAGCGCATCAGGTTCGGTACGCGGCGATGATCGATGTTGCGATCCGGTCGTGACAGGCCCCAGATCGCCGGATAGGCACTGAAGTTGCCGCGCATGTCCTCATGCACGCGGGCCTGCAGGTCCACGTCCAGGCTGCGCAGCGCGCGCACCACCACGTCGGTGCACACGCCGCGATCAACCGGGACGTCTCCGCCGGGATAGGCCAGCACCTGATAGGCAGGGTCGTAGCGGGTGGTGACGCCGATCTGCGCGCGCGCTGCAGCCACCAGCGGCGGCGAAGGCGCCTGCGGCTGCGATGGCGTGTGACCGGCGTTTCCGCCGCCGGTGGGGGCCGGGGCCGAAGTGGGCTGGCAGCCGCTGGCCAGGGCCAGCGTCAGCAGCACCATCCATGGTGCCCAGCCGCGCCGCGTCATGCCTGCGGCGGGGGACTACTGTTGCCGGGGCCCGCGGAGCCACCACCACCGCCACCACGGCGACGACGACGGCGCGGGCCGCGATTGCCCGGGTTGGCGGCCGGAGCGTTACCGCCGCCCTGTTCCTTGCCCTGCGCCGACGCAGCCGGGCGCTCGTGCGCCGGGCGCGCGGGCGGACGGGCGTTGGGCACGGGGGCGGGTACATCGCGGCCTGGCACCTGCACCACGCGCAGTTCATCGGTATCGAGCTGGATCGCGGTGAGCTTGCCGCCCCAGACCGCGCCGGTGTCGATGGCGTGCACGCCCTGGGTGATGGTCAGGCCCAGCGCCGACCAGTGGCCGCAGACCACCTTCAGGTCGCGCTCGACCCGGCCCGGCACTTCGAACCAGGGATACAGCCCCTGTTCCTGCGTGCCCGGCGTGCCCTTGTCCTCGATGCCGATACGTCCGCGCGGGGTGCAGTAGCGCATGCGGGTGAGCACGTTGATGATCGCGCGCGATCGGTCGTAGCCGGACAGGTTGGGGGCCCAGCTCGGCTTGTCGCCGTACATGTTGCGGAACAGCTTGCGGTAACCGGCGCCATGCAGCTGCACCTCGACCTCGGCGGCATGTTTTTCGGCCATCTGGGTGGTCCACTTCGGCGCCAGGCCGGCATGCACCATCATCCAGCCCAGCTCGCGGTCCACGTGCACCAGCTTCTGCAGGCGCAGCCAGTCCAGCAGTTCGTCGCGGTCCTCGGCCTGCACGATGCGCAGCAGGTCCGGGTTGACCTTGCGCTGTTCCTCTTCGGTGCGCGCACCGACGGCCAGCAGCGAAAGGTCATGGTTGCCCAGCACCACCACGCTGTGATCGCGCAGCGAATGCACCAGCCGCAGCGTTTCCAGCGACTGGCCACCCCGGTTCACCAGGTCGCCGCAGAACCACAGGGTGTCCTGCGCCGGGTCGAAACGGATCTTTTCCAGCAATCGCTGGGTGACGTCATAGCAGCCCTGCAGGTCGCCGATCGCCCACACACTCATCGTTCGGCCTCCGTGTCAGTGCAGGGTACGCGGGATGGCCAGCACGAAAGGTGCGACCGGCGCGGCAAATTCGGTGCCGTCGTCGGCGACCATGTCGTAGTGGCCCTGCATGGTCCCGTGATCGGTCCCCAGCATGACACCGGACGTGTAATGGAAGTCTTCACCGGGACGCAGGCGCGGCTGCTCGCCGATCACCCCGTCGCCGTCGACATGCTCGACGCGGCCGTTGGCATCGGTGATGCGCCAGTGGCGTGCGACCAGGCGCGCGGCAACACGTCCCTGGTTGTGGATGCGGATCGTGTAGGCGAACGCATAGCGCCCGTCTTCCGGCGCGGATTGATCGTCGAGGAAGCGCGGTGCGACTTCGACGGAGATGGCATAAACGTCAGCGTCTTCCATACCGGCAGTGTAATCAGGAGGCATTGGCCAAGGCGATGAATTCGGCCACGTCCAGCTGTTCGGCGCGGGCATCGGGACGCACGCCGGCGGCAACGAACTGTTCGGCGGACACCACGTTGTTCAGGGCGTTGCGCAGGGTCTTGCGGCGCTGCCCGAAGGCGGCCTTGACCACCTCGGCGAAACGCTTGTGGTCGTTGATGTTGATCGTGGCCGGGTCACGCGGCACCAGCCGCACCACGGCCGAATCGACCTTCGGCGGCGGCCGGAACGCGCCCGGCGGCACCACGAACAGCGAGGTCACCTGGCAGTAGGCCTGCAGCATCACGCTGAGCCGGCCGTACACCTTGCTGCCGGGGCCGGCGGCCATGCGGTCGACCACTTCCTTCTGCAGCATGAAGTGCATGTCGCGGATCATCGCGGCATGTTCCAGTGCATGGAACAGGATCGGCGAGGAGATGTTGTAGGGCAGGTTGCCGACCAGGCGGATCGGCTGGCCGGCAGCCAGTTCGGTGAAGTCCACGCGCAGCACGTCGCGGTGGACGATGGTCAGCTCGCCCAGCGGCTCGGCGGCGGCGGTCAGCGGCGCGATCAGGTCGCGGTCGAACTCGATCACCGTCAGTTTCGGATGCACGCGCAGCAGCGGCAGGGTGATCGCGCCCTGGCCGGGACCGATCTCGACCAGGCGGTCACCGTCTTTCGGGTTGACCGCCATCACGATCTTGTCGATGTAGTGGCGGTCGGCCAGGAAATGCTGGCCAAGCTGCTTCTTGGCCGGGGCGGTGAACACCGGGCCGGAGGGGGAATGCGGGGAATTCATGCGCTCAGTGTACGTTGCCGCGCAAGCTGCGCACACAACGTCGTGGCCGCCTGCAGGCTGGAAGGATCGGCAATGCCGCGCCCGGCCAGATCCAGTGCCGTGCCATGGTCCACCGCCACGCGCGGGTAGGGCAGGCCCAGGGTCAGGTTCACCGCCTGCTCGAAGCCCGAATACTTCAGCACCGGCAGGCCCTGGTCGTGGTACATCGCCAGCACGGTGTCGAAGCCCGCCAGCTTGGCCGGCAGGAAGGCGGTATCGGCCGGCAGCGGCCCGATCAGGTCCATGCCCTCGGCGCGCAGGCGCTGCAGCAGCGGAATGATCAGGTCCAGCTCCTCACGACCCAGATGGCCGTCTTCGCCGGCGTGCGGATTCAGGCCGAGCACGGCGATGCGCGGCGCAGGCAGGCCGAACTCGCGGCGCAGGGCGGCATGCACGGTGCGCAGGGTGTGTTCCAGGCGGGGCGCGGTGATCGCGTCGGCCACCTCGCGCAGTGGCAGGTGGGTAGTGGCCAGGGCCACGCGGACGATGTGGTTGGCCAGCATCATCACCACCTTCACCCCGGCCTGGTCGGCCAGCAGTTCGGTGGTCCCACTGTAGGCGATGCCGCCTTCGTTGATGACCGCCTTGTGCACCGGGCCGGTGACCACGCCGTGCAGTTCGCCGGACAGGCAGGCCTGGCCAGCACCGAGCAGGGCAGCGATGACGGCACCGGCATTGGCCGGGTTGGCCTGGCCGAAGTGGCTGGGCACGGTATTGGCCACAACGCGCACACGCAGATCACCGGGGACGCGTGCTTCGGCGTCCTCGGGCAGCAGCTGCAGCGGCAGGTTCAGCGCGGCGGCGGCCGCGCGCAGGGTATCCGGGTCGGCGAAGGCCAGCAGCCGGCAATCTTCACGCGGCTGCTGGACGAGGCGGACACACAGCTCCGGGCCGATCCCGGCGGGCTCGCCCGGTACCAGAGCGAGCTCGGGACGCATCGGTCAGGACTGCGGCGGCGTGGCGGTGTTTTCCGCGCGGTCGCCGCTGCGGAAGCTGACGTAGGCTTCGCCACGTAGTTCCTGCAGGAAGCGGTTGTACTCGTCTTCCAGCTTGCGGCGGCCGATGGTCTCGCGGACCTGGGCGCGCTGGTTGTCGTTGGTTACGTCGGTCTGGCGGGTAGCCACGCGCTGCACGATGTGCCAACCGGCATCGGTGCGGAACGGCTGGCTGACGCCGCCGTCCTGGATGCCGGCTACCTGCTGGCCGAACGCCGGACCGAACGCGTCGACCGGGAACCAGCCCAGATCGCCGCCCTGGCCCTTGCTGTTGTTGTCCTCGGAGGATTCCTTGGCCACGGTCTCGAAATCCGCGCCGCCGGCGATGCGGGCGCGCAGGGTATCGATCTTGGCCTTGGCGGCAGCGTCGGTCTGGTGATCGTCCACGCGCACCAGGATGTGGCGGCCGTGGTATTCGGTGACCGTGTGCGCGCCACCGCTGGCGGCGCTGGCATCACGCACTTCCACCAGCTTCAGCAGCTGGAAGCCGCTGGGGCCGCGGATCGGGCCGACCACTTCGCCGGGTTTCATCTTTTCCATCAGCTGGGCAAAGGCCTGCGGGATTTCATCCAGGCTGCGCCAGCCCAGATCGCCGCCTTCCAGCGCGTTCGGGCTGTCCGAATAACGCACGGCGGCCGCGTTGAAGTCCAGCTCACCCTTGTCCAGCAGGGCCTTCACGCCCTCGGCCTTCTTCTGGCCGGTGGCGATCTGGTCGGCGTTGGAGCCGTCGGGCAGGGCGATCAGGATGTGCGCCAGGTGGTACTGGTTGCCCACCGTGGCCTGCTGCTTCAGCGCGGCGTCCACTTCACCCTCGCTGACGCTGATGCGGCTCTGCGCGAAGCTCTGGCGCAGGCGCTGCACGGTGATTTCATCGCGCACCGAAGCACGGAAATCGTTGAAATCGATGCCGTCGTGGGCCAGGCGCTGGCGCAGTGCATCCAGGTCCGAGCCGTTCTGCTGGGCGATGGCATTCATCGCCTGGTTCAGCTCCTGGTCGCTGACGCGGATGCCGCTGCCCTGGGCGCGGGCCACCTGCAGCTTGACCAGCACCAGGCGCTCGAGCACCTGGCGGCTGAGCACGTCTTCCGGCGGCAGCTGGTTTTCACGGCCGGCGTACTGCGCCTTGATGTTGGCGATCGCACGCTGGAGCTCGCTCTGCAGGATCACGTCCTCGTCGACGACGGCGGCGATGCGGTCCAACGGCTGCGCCTCCTGCGCGAGCACCTGCAGGGGGGCGGACACGCTGGACACCGCCAGCAGGGAGGCGAGAAGAACGGGGAAGCGCTTGGTCATGGGATCTGATTCGGATCGTAGTCATCCCGGGTCGCCCCGGTGTTGCTGGGCGGCACGAGATAGAGGTCGTCGCGGTTGTAGCCGAGGATAGCACGGCGCAGCGTACGGTCCGTGTCCTGGCCGATGGAGCTGAGGCCCTTGAGCACGAACTCCAGCTGGAAGGAGTTGTTCATGTCGCCTTCGCGGTTGCGCACGTAGCGGCGGGCCACCGCACGGACCGCCAGGCAGCAGCTGTCCCACTGCACGCCGGCGATGATCTCCAGCGGTTCCTTGTCCTGCAGCGAGTAGTAATACCGGCCCACCAGGCTCCAGCGCGCATTCAGCGGGTACAGGAACGACAGGTCGGCCTGCTCCAGCAGGGTCCGGTCATGCTTGTTGGCGGTCGCCGGGGCGCCGGCGTTGATGCGGTAGCGGTAGCTGAGGTTGATCACGCCATCGTTGGGCATCAGATAGCGGGCGCGGACGCTGGCCAGATCCTCGCGCTTGTACTTCGGGTCCCACTGGTAGGTGGCGCCCAGGGTCCAGCGGTCGTTGATCATGTAGTTGCCGTCGGCGATCCAGGCCGACTTGCCCTTCTCCACCGGTGCGCCGCCCGGCGTGGTGCTGACCCGCGATTCGTCGAAGTACTGGATCTGGCCGATCGCGGCCGAGAAGCGTTCCTTGCCGGTGGTCTGGTCGATGAAGCGGGTGCCCAGTGCCAGGGTCAGCTGGTTGGCATCGTTCTGGCGGTCGGCGCCGGTATAGCGCGAGTCGCGGAACAGCTGGCCCCAGCTGAAGGTGAAGTCACGGGTGTCGAAGATCGGCAGCTCGTCCTGGTTGCGATAGGGCGTGCGCAGGTAGAACAGGCGCGGCTCCAGGGTCTGCAGGAATGACTTGCCACCGATCGACGTCTCGCGATCGAAGAACAGGCCGGCATCAAGGCTGCCGATCGGCAGGCTGCGGCTGGGCGAGGTATTGCCGCGCAGCTGTTCCGGGGTGGCCGTGGCCGGGTCGATGCCCTGCGAGCGCAGGATCTGGGCCTGGATGCCGTTGACGCCGTCGACCAGGCCGCGGTCCAGCTGGTAGGCCGTATAGCGGTAGGCCAGGGTCGGGGTGATGTACCAGGCCGCGCCACTGATCGGGAACGACACGTACGGCTTCACGTCCAGGCGCGAGCCACCGCTGATGCCAATACCGGATGTCTGCTGGATGCCGTTCCGCGTGTACTGCAGATCCGTGCCCCGGTCCGGTCCGTACTTGAAGTTGACGTCGTCGTGGGTGAAGCGCACCGCTTCGGTGTAGATGCCGGTTTCCAGCCACGGCAGCACCGGCTTGTTCCAGTTCAAGAACAGGCGTGGCTCGCGGTTGTAGGGCAGGGCGCGCTCGTCGAGGGTGTAGTCGGTCAGCTGCCAGCGGTCGGCCATGATGCCGGCCGTCCAGTTCTGGCCGGTGCCGTACAGGCCGATGGTGCTCTGCAGGTTGGAGGCGGTCACGCCCACCAGGCGGTTGGCGAAGTCCTCGACATAGCGCTCGTCGCTCACCCAGGCCAGGTTGGCGCGGGCCTGCCAGTGGCTGTTCACGTTGTGGTAGCCGTCGAACATCACCCGGCCGCGGTCGCGGTCGCGCAGCTTGTCGCTGGGCATGTAGCTGGTCAGCACCTCGCCACGGCCGCCGTTGTAGAGGTAGCGGAACTCGTTGTCGAGCAGCAGGCCGCGCCGGCTCATGTAGCGCGGGGTCAGGGTGTCATCGTAGTTCGGCGCCAGATTGAAGTAGATCGGCTGCGCGTAGTCGAAACCGTTGCGGCCGGACATGCCCAGCTGCGGGAACAGCAGGCCGGTCTTGCGGCGGTCATCGATCGGGAACTTGAAGTAGGGCGCCCACAGCACCGGCACCTTGCCGATGCGCAGCACCGCGTTGCGGGCCGTGCCGAAGCCTTCGTCGTTGTCCACTTCGATCTGCGGCGCCGACAGCTTCCATACCGGCTGCGACGGGTCGCAGGTGGTGTAGGTGGAGCGGTGCATCTGGCCGACCGCGCCCTGCAGGTCGACCGACTCGGCATCGCCGTTGCCCCGGCGCGACACCAGCTGGTACTTGATGTCGGAGATCTTGTGGGTGTCGCTTTCCTGGTTGCCTTCGGCGCGCTTGGCGACCATCCGGATCGACCCGTCCTGGTAGCGGACATTGCCGTCGGCGATGTAGTTGCCGGTCTCGGTGTCGAAGCTGAGCTTGTCGGTACCGACGAATTGGTCACCGCGGCGCAGCGCCACGTTGCCCTCGTACTGCGGCACGGTGGTGGTGCCCAGCAGCTGGTCGCCTTCGATGTCGGTCGGCTGGTTCTCGCGGGCGGCCGCGGCGGCAGCCTTGTCCTGGGCCGGGACCGGGGTGGGGGCGTCTGTGAACGCGGGAATGACGTCGGTGGCCGGGCACAGGCCCCAGTTGAGCGGCTTATCATCGGCCATCGCCGGCAGGCTGATGGCGATGCTCAGAGGCAGGGGAAGCAGGCGGAGGGCTCGGCGCACGCGGTTCGGATTCGGGCGAAAACGGACGGTAGCTTGCCCCATCCCTTGCATAGGGGCAATGAAGGGCGCCGGAGCCTGCCGGTTCGGGTTCATCCGGCGGAGGCACCCGCAGAGGGGGTGATCAGGGCCTGGACATGGGCCACGCTGCACTCGGCCAGGGCCTGCAGGTCGTAGCCTCCCTCCAGCATCGAGACCACCCGGCCGGCCGCGTGACGGCGTGCCAGCGCGTGCAGTTCACGGGTGATCCAGGCGAAATCGTCGGTCTCCAGCATCAGGTCCGCCTGCGGATCACGCAGGTGGGCGTCGAAGCCGGCCGAGATCAGCAGCAGCTGCGGGCGGAAGTCGTCGATGGCCGGCAGCATCTCGTCGGCCCAGACGTTGCGGAAGCGGAAGCCGCCGCTGCCCGGCGGCAGCAGGATGTTCATCAGGTTGCCGGCACCGCGGTCGCGGCGCAGGCCGGAATTGGGAAACAGCCCAGCCTGGTGGGTGCTGTAGTACGAGACCCGGGCATCGTGCTGGAAGATGTCCTGGGTGCCATTGCCGTGGTGCACGTCGAAATCGACCACCGCGATCCGCTCCAGGCCATGGCGGTCGCGGGCATAGGCGGCGGCGATGGCGATGTTGTTCAACAGGCAGAAGCCCATCGCCGTGCTGCTGGTGGCGTGGTGGCCCGGCGGGCGCACCGCGCAGAAGGCCAGCGGGTCCTCGCCCAGCATCACCGCATCGACTGCGGCCACACCGGCACCGGCGGCGTGCACGGCGGCGCTGGCCGAGCCGGGCGAGGTCCAGGTGTCCATGTCCAGCTGGCGCAACGGCGCGGTCTGCGGCTGCAGCACGAAGTCGAGCAGGGCGCTGTCGTGGACCCGGGTCAGTTCGCCGAACTTGGCCGGCGGCGCTTCGCGCCAGTCCAGCTGGCCGGGGAAGGCCGCGTGCAGCGCGTCCAGCACATGCTGCAGGCGTTGCGGGCATTCGGGATGGCCGGGACCGGGGTCATGCAGCAGGCAGGACGGGTGGGTATAGACCAGCATCGTGCCGACTCAGCGCTGGCGCTGCTGCGGTTGCCACAGCGCTTCGCCCTCGCCATCGGCGCGGGCCAGCACCCGGGCCAGCACGAACAGCAGGTCCGACAGCCGGTTGAGGTACTGCAGCGCCTCGCTGCGCACGGCTTCGTGGCGGGCCAGGGTGACCGTTTCGCGCTCGGCGCGGCGGACGATGGTGCGGGCCAGATGGCAGCGCGCGGCGGCTTCGCCGCCGGCTGGCAGGATGAATTCCTTCAGCATCGGCAGGTCGGCGTTGTAATGGTCCAGCTGCTGTTCCAGCGCCGAAACGTCGGCGGCATGGATCGCAGCGTGGCCGGGGATGCACAGTTCGGCGCCCAGGTCGAACAGCTGGTGCTGCAGATGCACCACCAGCGCGCGCACATCCTCGGGCAGGGGAGCAGCCAGCAGCAGGCCGAGCGCGGCGTTGGCCTCGTCGACGGTGCCGAAGGACGCCACGCGGGCGTCATCCTTGGCCACGCGCTGGCCGTCGCCAAGGCCGGTACTGCCGTCGTCGCCGGTGCGGGTGTAGATGCGCGAGAGGCGATGACCCATGGCGCGGCTCAGTGGCGGATGTCGCGGCGGGCCTGCTGGAGCTTCAACACCTGCTCCACGGCCAGCTGCAGGGCGGCGGCCAGCGCTACATAGATCGCCGTGGTGCGCAGGTAGGGCCCGAACCACTGCGCGTAGTTCTGCGCCCAGCCGGCCAGGGTCGGCTCGGCCACGTTGCGGCTGGACCAGTAGAAGCCGCCCTGTGCCAGCAGGTGGCAGACCGCCACCGAGGCGACCAGCAGCAGTGCGCCCTTGGCCAGTACCGGCCAGCGCGCGCTCTGGTAGTTGCGGCCCAGCAGCATGCCGCCGGCCCACAAAGAGAAGTAGGCCGGCAGCAGCAGCCAGTAGCCCGGCGACACGCAGTAGTGCTGCCAGAAATCCAGTCCGCTGCTGCGGATCACGATCCAGTCGACCAGCACGGCGAACACCATCAGCAGCGGGAACGCCCAGCGCGTCCAGCGGGCCAGGTAGAAGCCACCGATGAAGAACACGGCCCAGGAGGCATCCGGAATGGCCGCGAAGTGGTTGACCCGGGTCGCCGCCAGCAGCAGTACGAGTACGGACAGGACGAAGGCGCGGTTGGCGGTATCGGACATGGCGGGGGCCCGGAGCGGATTCAGGTTTCATTCTAGCCCGCCGCGCAGGTTGGCGCAGGTGCCGCCCGTTCGGCGTACAGTCGGGACGAGCGCGTATCATGAACACATGAGTGAACGACATGACGTGCTGATCGTCGGTGGTGGCCTGGTCGGTGCCAGCCTGGCCATTGCCCTGGACCGCCTGGGCCGCGACGTGGGCCTGCTCGAGGCCAGCCCGGCCGGCGAGCTGCCTGCGGTGTTCGACCAGCGCAATCTCAGTTTCGCCGCTGCCACCGTCAATGCGCTGACCGCGCTGGGGGTGATGCAGAAGCTGGCGATGGCACCGGGCCCGATCCGGCGCATCCATGTCAGTCGTGCCGGCGATTTCGGCCGTGTGCAGCTCGAAGCGGCCGATTACGACCGGCCGTGGTTCGGCCAGGTGGTGGTCGCGCGCGATTTCGGCCAGGCGCTGGAAGCGCGGCTTCAGGAGCTGCCGCGCCTGCGCCGTTACCGGCCGATGCGGTTCCTGGGACTGGGCGAGGTGGTGGACGGCTACCGCCAGGTGCGGGTGGCTGACGAGGCGGGTGAACGCGTGCTGCTGGCACGTCTGGTGGTGGGGGCCGATGGCACCACCAGCGGCGTGCGTGGCGCGCTGGGCATCGAGGTCGACCGCCATGATTTCCAGCAGACCCTGTTCGTGGCCCGCGTGCGCAGCCAGCGCGCGCCGGACGGCACGGCCTGGGAGCGGTTCACCGATACCGGCCCGACTGCCCTGCTGCCGCGTGGCGATCGTCACTTCGGCACTGTGCATGGCGTAGCGCGCGACCACGCCGATGCGGTGATGGCGCTGGACGATGCGGCGTGGCTGCAACGCCTGCAGAACGCGATCGGCTGGCGTGCCGGCCGCCTGCTCGAATCCGGTCCACGCAGTGCTTATCCGCTCATCCAGGTACTGGCGCGCGCGCTGGCCAGTGAACGCACGGTACTGCTGGGCAATGCCGCGCAGACCATTCATCCGCTGGGTGCACAGGGCTTCAACCTGGGCCTGCGCGATGCGCTGACCCTGGCCGAGCTGCTGGAGGATGCGCATGAGGATGCCGGCAGTGATGCACTGCTGCAGGCCTACGTCGCGCGCCGCGAGGAAGACCGCCGGCAGACGGTGGCGTTCTCCGGCGGGCTGGCACGCCTGACCAGCAACCCGGCGCCGCTGATGCGGCCGCTGCGCAGCCTCGGCCTGGTGGCCGCGCAACGCGCCTCTGTGCAGTCGATGCTGGTCGGTGGCGCGATGGGCTTCCGTGGCGACGTGCCGCGCCTGTGCCGTGGAGAAGCCGCATGAGCCGGCGCACGCGTCTTGATGTGGCCATCGTCGGTGGTGGCGTGGTCGGTGCCGCGTGTGCGCTGGCGCTGGCCGATGCCGGCCTGTCGGTTGCGCTGGTGGAAGGCCGTGAACCCGCGCCGTGGCAGGCCGCACAGCCTGACCTGCGCGTGTTCGCCTTTGCCGCCGACAACGTGCAGCTGTTGAACCGCCTGGGCGTGTGGCCGGCGATCGCGCAGGCCCGCGCCTGGCCCTACCGGCGCATGCAGGTGTGGGACGCGGCCGGTGGCGAGGATCTGCTGTTCGACGCTGATCGTTTCGGCCGGCGCGAACTGGGCTACATCGTCGAGAACGGCCTGCTGCAGGACCGCCTGTGGGCGGCGCTGCCGGCGGCGGGCGTGCAGCTGCACTGCCCGGCACGGGTGGAAGCACTGGAGCAGGACGAGGATGGCGTGCGCCTGCGCCTGGATGACGGTCGCCGCCTGGAAGCGGCGTTGGCGGTGGCCGCCGACGGTGCCGAATCGACCCTGCGCCAGCTGGCCGGGATCGAGGTTGAAAAGCATGACTACCACCAGCGTGGCGTGGTGGCCTACGTGGACAGCGATCTTCCCAACCAGGCCACGGCCTGGCAGCGTTTCCTGCCGAGCGGTCCACTGGCGCTGCTGCCGGTGGCCGAGCGCCGCAGCTCCATCGTCTGGACCCTGCCCGAGGATGAAGCGGCTCGCGTGCTGGCGTTGGACGAGGACAGCTTCAACCGCGAACTGACCCGCGCCTTCGCTGCACGCCTGGGCGAACTGCGTCTGGCCTCGCCGCGTGCGGCGTTCCCGCTGCGCCGCCAGCTGGCCCGTCACTATGTGGCCGGCCGCGTGCTGGCGCTGGGCGATGCCGCACATGTGGTGCATCCGCTGGCCGGGCAGGGCGTGAACCTGGGGCTGCGCGATGTCGCCGCCCTGCAGCAGTGGCTGGCGCCGTCCGCCGAGCGTCGGGGCCAGCCGCGGCTGTCGCCGCAGCGCCTGCAGCGCTGGGCGCGCGAACGGCGCAGCGACAACCACATCGCCGCCTACAGCTTCGATGCGATCAACCGCCTGTTCTCCAATGACGAAATGCACCTGACCCTGGCCCGCGGTCGTGCGCTGGGCTGTGTCGGCAAATGGCCGCCGCTGGTGCAGGCGTTCTGGAAGCGCGCCGCTGGGGTGTAAGCGGAATACATGCCGCACGACGCTTCCGGCATCAGTGAACAAAAAAGGGGACGGAGGGGATCAAGTCGTTTGTGCCACAAACGACTTGATCCCCTCCGTCCCTTTTTTCAGTCGACCAGCCAACCGGCCAGGTCTGCACGATCCAGCTTGCCGCGACGCTTCACGTCCAATGCATTGAACTCATCGGCCAGCGCCGGGTTGGCCTGTGCTTCCTCGCGGCTGATGAAACCATCGCCGTTCACATCCAGCGCGGCGAAGTGGATGCGGTACTGGCCGACCACGCTGCTCGGTTCCAGCGAACGCACGGTCACCTGTGCCTCGCCGGCTGGTCGTGCAATCTCGACGCTGCCGCTGACCCGGCCAGCATCCAGCGGTTGCTGGCGGATCGCGCCGCCGGTGGGGCCCAGCGGCTGGCTCTGCGCCGGGGTGTGCGGCAGGTGCTGGGCCATGGCCGGTGCGGCTGCCAGCAAAGTGATCAGCAGGGTGAGCGAGTGGTAGCGCATGGTTCCGTTCCCCGATAGCGCCGGGCCATGCCCGGCGGATGCAATGGGTTCAGCGCAGCGGCGAGGCCAGCACCGTGATTTCTTCCCGATCGTGATACAGCTGCTTGGCGCGCACCACCAGCGGCTTGCCGGCCTGGTCCTGGAACAGGTCCAGGCACAAGCGGGTTTCGTCCCAGCGCTTCTTCATCGGCAGCTTCAGATTGAAGATCGCGTGCCGGCACCAGCCTTCGCGGAACCAGGTGGCCATGCGCTCGGCCACGCGCCGCGGCTGCTCGACCATGTCGCAGACCATCCAGTCCAGCGGCTGCTCCGGATGCCAATGGAAGCCATCGGCGCGCAGGTGCTCGACCAGGCCGGTGTCCAGCACGTGCTGGCGCAGCGGACCGTTGTCGATGCTCAGTACGTGCATGTGCTGGCGGGTCAGCACCCAGGTCCAGCCGCCCGGTGCGGCGCCCAGGTCGGCTGCGCGCATGCCGGGCTTGGCCAGCGCTTCGCGCTCTTCCGGCGTCAGCAGGGTCAGCAGCGCTTCGTCCAGCTTCAGCGCCGAACGCGAAGGCGCTTCGGGCAGCAGCTTCAGGCGCGGGATGCCCAGTGCCCACGGCGCGCTGTCGGCCGGGTCGGCCACGCAGACGAAGGCGTGGGTACCGTCGACGAACACCACGTGCAGGCGCGGCAGGCGCGTATTGGGCTTGTCGGTCAGCTTGCCGGCCTTGCGCAGCGCCGGGCGCAGTGCATTGCCGAAGGCACGGGCCAACCCGGACAGCGGCTTGCCGGCGTCCGAATCGGGGTGCTCCACCCACAGGTCACCGAAGCGCGGCGCATCGGCCAGCACCTCCAGCATCGGGGTGATGCGATCGTTCGCGTCCAACTGCGGCAGCTCGGCCAGCACCACCAGCTTCTGCCGCGCGAAGATCAGCTCGCGCCAGCGCAGGCGCGGTGCCAGCGCAGCCGCCTCGTCGCACATGAACAGCACGTAGCCGTCATTGCGCTGGGTGCGCGCGTAGCCGGCGAAACCGGCTTCACCGGCGCGGAACTGCAGCTCGCCGGCCAGCTCGGGCTCGAAGCCCTGCCGGCACAGGCACAGCAGGCCGATGCCGGTTTCAGTAACGGGCGCCATCGCTTTCCCCATAGGCACGCAGCACGCTGCGCGCAGCGTCGCGGTTCAAGCCCTGCACGACTTCGATGCCGCGCTTGTTGAGTTCGCCCACCCAGTCGGCCGGCAGCGGGCCTTCGTCGAACGGGGTCAGTTCCTCGACGTCGGCCGAGTTGGCGCCGATCAGCAGGCGGTCGATGCCGGCCCATACGGTGGCGCCGTAGCACTGGCAGCACGGCTGCGAGCTGGTGGCCAGGGTGACAGGCGACAGCACCGCGTTCAGGCGCGGGGTCTGCAGGCGCTGCTGGGCCAGCATGTAGGCCATGTTCTCGGCATGCGCCAGCGAGGTCGCATGCGGCATCACCCGGTTCACGCCGGCGGCGATGACCTTGTCATCCGGGCCGAACACCACGGCACCGAACGGGCCGCCACTGGCGTGTTCGACGTTCAGCCGCGACAGCTCGATCGCCAGCGCGACCTTGGCCTCATCGCCCGGATATCGACGATCCAGGTCGATCTGGTCGTGGATCCAGGCGGGAAGGGTCAGGTGGACTTGCGCGTACAGCATCGCGGGGGGGCCTCGTGTGGGATGGAAGAAAGTGCGGTTGCTTGGGAAACCGGCGCGCAGTGTAGCTGCACCGGCCTGTATCGGATGTGGCGGCGGGTCAGCCCGGCGAGCCGGTGCGGATCACCACGTACTGCTTGCGGAATTCCAGCCCGGCCTGCGGCCAGCTGGCCGCGTAGGCGCGCAGCAGGGGCAGGGCGGCGGCAAAGTCGTGGCCATTGACCCGGCAATCGGCCTCGCACAGGCCATCGGCATCGCGCGAGGCGAACAGGCGGATGGCCAGGAACTGGCGGGCTTTCAGCAGCTCGTCGAAGGCGTCCATGCTGCGGGTGAACAGGCAGCAGGGGCAGGAACCATGATCGTCTTCGCTGCAGGTGGAGGCATCCACTTCCTGTGCACGGTAGTGCGCCAACGGCCCCAGCACCACGGTGCGCTGGTGTTCCTCGCCATTGTCACCGGCCGGATAGGTCAGGCCCATCATCGGCAGGCCCTGTGCGTCTTGGGCGCCGATCGCGGTCTGCAGGGTCACCAGGTCCACTCGGGCCCAGGCCTGGAAGCCGGACAACAGCGATGCCTGCTCATCGGCACCATTTGCGTGCTGGTACTCGAACAGGCCATCGGCGAACAACTGCGGATGCTGGCTTTCGATGACGGTGGAGGTCTGCCAGCCACCGTTGTCGCGCGCGTGTGCGGCCATTGCATGCGGGGTCAGGCGCAGGCCGCTGTCCAGCAGCAGCGCGCCGCCGTCGACGCGACTGGCGATGCCGGCGTCCTGCAGGACCTGCTGCAGCAGCGGGAGGAGGGCGGCGGAGGTCGTGGTCATGTCAGGCCTGTGGGTGGATGGGGTGAAACATCCAGGCAGGGCCTGGGGATCTAGCGGTCGAGCGCGTCGAGTTCGGCGCGATATCGCAGCGCGTCGGGCTGCTGCTGCGGATCGTTGCCGTGGTCGCGCAGCCAGGTTTCCAGCTCGCGGCGATAGTCCGCGCGGAAACCGGCATTGCCCGGGCTGAAGTGCAGCTTGCGTGCCGCCACCTCCACGCGCTCGCGCGCAGTGGCACGGGCCTGGGCGATGCCGTGCGGGGATTCGTTGGTGAGGATGACGAAGTTGCGCGGGAAACCCGGCGTGTACTTCACCACGAATGGCTGGTCGGGCGCCGGGATGCGGATGGCATTCTCCAGCGGCCACAGTGAGGCGGTGTTGGTGTGGAACACCACTTCCACATCGCGGCCTTCGGCAGTGCGCAGTACCGCTTCGTAGCGCCAGATGTACTGCTCGTTCATCGTCGAGCTGGTCCGCTCGGACTTCACGATCACCGCTTCACCGCGCTCGCCCACCACGTTGAGGAAGGCGGCGTTGAGAAAGTGGCCGAGGAAGATGTTGAGCATCGCCAGCGGGAACACCACGATGGCGTAGCCCGGAAAGCGCCGCCACCACGAGACCAGCCCGGCCAGCACCATCGCCGAAAAGAACGTCAGCAGCGGATGCTGCGAGATGAACCAGAGCAGGGCGGACAGGGCGGTGATCATCGTCGGGTTCGTGCGGGCGCCTTCCCGGCGCCCGCGCAGGTCCTCAGGCCGACCAGGTGTCGCGCAGGGTCACGCTGCGGTTGAACACCGGCTTGGCCTCGGTGTGGTCGCGGCGGTCGGCGACGAAGTAGCCGGTACGCTCGAACTGGAACGACTGCTCCGGCGCGGCGCTGGCCGCGGCCGGCTCGACATAGCCGGTGACGGTGCGGCGCGATTCCGGGTTGAGGTAATCGCGGTAGGTCTTGCCTTCCGATTCGTCGTCCGGGTTCGGCACCGAGAACAGGCGGTCGTACAGGCGGATCTCGGCCGGTACGCCGTGCACGGCGCTGACCCAGTGGATGGTGCCCTTGACCTTGCGGTTGGCGCCTTCCATGCCCGGACGCGATTCCGGATCCAGCCAGCCGCGCAGCTCGGTGATGGTGCCGTCGGCATCCTTGATCACTTCATCGCAGCGGATGATACCGGCACCGCGCAGGCGCACTTCGCCACCCGGGACCAGGCGCTTCCAGCCCTTCGGCGGCACTTCGGCGAAGTCCTCACGGTCGATCCACACTTCACGTGCGAACGGCACCTGGCGGTTGCCGAAGCTCTCGTCCTTCGGGTGGTTGCTGAAGGTCAGCTGTTCTTCGTGGCCTTCCGGCAGGTTGGTCAGCACCAGCTTGACCGGATCGACCACCGCCATGCGGCGCGGTGCTGCGCTGTCCAGGTCTTCGCGCAGCGCGCCTTCCAGCACGCTGAAGTCGATCAGCGAATTCTGCTTGCTGATGCCCACGCGCTCGGCGAACAGGCGCATCGCGGCCGGGGTATAGCCACGACGACGCAGGCCCTGCAGGGTCGGCATGCGCGGGTCTTCCCAGCCGTCCACCAGCTGCTCGGTGACCAGCGCCATCAGCTTGCGCTTGCTCATCACCGTGTAGTTGATGTTCAGGCGCGAGAACTCGATCTGGCGCGGCTTGGCCGCTTCGCGCGGCAGGCCGGCGTCGACCAGCGGCTGGGTCAGCGCATCGTCATGGGCGAAATCGACGTTGTCCACGCACCAGTCGTACAGCGGGCGGTGGTCTTCGAACTCCAGCGTGCACAGCGAGTGGGTGATGCCCTCGATCGAATCACCCAGTGCGTGAGCGAAGTCGTACATCGGGTAGATCGGCCACGCGTTGCCGGTGTTCTGGTGCTCGACGTGCTTGATGCGGTACAGCGCCGGATCGCGCAGGTTGATGTTGCCGCTGGCCATGTCGATCTTGGCGCGCAGGGTACGCGCGCCATCCGGGAATTCACCGGCACGCATGCGGCGGAACAGGTCGAGGTTCTCCTCGACGCTGCGGTCGCGCCACGGCGACGGACGGCCCGGTTCGGTCAGGGTGCCGCGGTAGGCGCGCACTTCCTCGGCCGACAGGTCGCAGACATAGGCCTTGCCCTGTTCGATCAGCTTCTCGGCGGCCAGGTAATAGGTCTGGAAGTAGTCCGAGGCGTGGCGCAGTTCGTTCCAGCTGAAGCCCAGCCAGCGCACGTCGTCCTGGATCGCGGCCACGTATTCCGGATCTTCCTTGGCCGGGTTGGTGTCGTCGAAGCGCAGGTTGCAGACGCCGCTGAACTCACCGGCGATGCCGAAGTTCAGGCAGATCGACTTGGCGTGGCCGATGTGCAGGTAGCCGTTCGGCTCCGGCGGGAAGCGGGTCTTGATCGCCTGGTGCTTTCCGCTGGCCAGGTCCTCGCGCACGATCTGGCGGATGAAATCGCGCTTTTCGTGGCTGTCGGCGGGGGTCTCGGGGCTGGCGGGGGTGTGCTCGGACATGAGTCGGCGAAAAAGAAAGGCAGAAAGACCAACAGTCTAGCGCGTACGGGGCAGGGCTGCCCGGTAGGGCTGGCCGTGGGAATGGTCATGCGCCGTCACCACCACCATTCAGCCCCCGGGCGTATGCTGGAACCCTGTCCCACGGAGCCGCCGCATGCACATCGTGTACAAGGCCGACAACCTGTTCGACGCCCACCTGGTCAAGCACGCGCTGGAAGATGCCGGCATCCCGGCCTTCGTGTTCGGCGAGTCGCTGCTGGGTGGCATGGGTGAGCTGCCGCTGTTCGGCGTGCTGCGGGTGGGCATCCCCGACGCGGCGCGGCCGCAGGCCGAGGACATCGTGGCGGCGCTGGACTTGGGCCACGCGCCGGACGCCCCCATTTCAGATGCAGACGACATAGCCGGACTTCCGGCGTAGGAGCGCATCATGTTGGGAATTGGCGAGGGCATCCTCGGCATCGGCGCCTTCAAGCAGCGCCTGCCGCGCCCGGAAGAAGCACTGCCGGGGCGTGACCAACCGCTGCCGCTGCACAGCAACCAGCACTTCGTGAACAGCCATCCGCTGAAGGACCGTTTCGCCGGCCTGCAGCAGATCCGTTTCGCGCTGGGCTGCTTCTGGGGCGCCGAGCGCAAGTTCTGGACCGAACCGGGCGTGTACAGCACCTCGGTCGGCTATGCCGGCGGCATTACCCCGAACCCGACCTATGAAGAGGTCTGCTCGGGCCTGACCGGCCACACCGAAGTGGTGCAGGTGGTGTTCGACCCGGCGGTGGTGAGCCTGGAGCGGCTGCTTCAGCTGTTCTGGGAGAGCCACGACCCGACCCAGGGCATGCGCCAGGGCAACGACACCGGCACCCAGTACCGCTCGGCGATCCACGCCACCGACGAGGCGCAGTACAAGGCAGCGCTGGCCAGCCGCGAGGCCTACCAGGCGCAGCTGGACGCCGCCGGTTACGGCCCGATCACCACGGAGATCGTGTATCCGGCGCCTGAGTATTACTACGCCGAGGATTACCACCAGCAGTACCTGGCGAAGAACCCGAACGGTTACTGCGGTATCGGCGGCACCGGCGTGAGCTGCCCGATCGGGTTGGATGTGGAGGTGCCGCGCTGACGCGCGGTGGTCCGCCTGCGGCGGGCAGAAGCTGAAAGCAACGGCCAAAGCCAAAGCCAAAGCGGCTCTGGGTTGCTGTGGGTTTGGCGGGAGGGGTACAGATGGCGGGACACGCCGTGAACCCATCCCTGGGGGCTCGGCCACGGCATCCATGCCGTGGACGGTCCCGCCATCTGCACCCGTCCCGCCTTCGACAGTTTCCCGGTGACGGTGGGCAACAGCATTGGGTTACTGACGAACTGATGGAAAACAAAAAGGACGCGGCCTTCGCCGCGTCCTTTTTGTTTGTGAGCACGCGTAGCGCGCGACCCGCTTTTGCTCTTCTTTTCTTTCTTCCGTGGCGGACCGCCGCAGGAAACTGTCGAAGGCAGGGCGGGTGGGTCGTGCAGGGGCGTGAGCCGCATGGATGCGGCGACCGAGCTTACATGGACGTACTTGCAGCGTCCCCTGCATGGCCCACCCGCCCTGCCAATCCCACGATCTGCCTTGCGCGACCCGCCACGAGGGGCTCAGCCGTTGGCCGGAACCCTCACAGTGCCTCGCGGATCCGCTGACGCAGCGCTTCCAGATCCTTGGCAAACGCCTCGATACCGGTCGCCAGCTTCTCGGTGGCCATCGGATCGGCCGCCAGATCCGCCGCGAACTTCGCTGCATCGATCGGGGTCACCGCCACGCCGTCGGCGGCACCGGCCACCAGCTTGCGCGGCAGCGCGCCGTGGTCGGCGTCCAGCTTCTCCAGCAGGTCCGGCGAAATCGTCAGGCGGTCGCAGCCGGCCAGCGCTTCGATCTGCGCGGTCGAACGGAACGAGGCACCCATCACCACCGTCGACGAACCGCGACGCTTGAATTCGGCATACACGCCACGCACGAACTTCACGCCCGGGTCTTCGTCGATGCTGGCCGGGGTCTGGCCGTTGGCCACGTACCAATCGAGGATGCGGCCGACGAACGGCGAGATCAGGAACGCGCCGGCTTCGCTGCAGGCCAGCGCCTGGGTCGGGTTGAAGATCAGGGTCAGGTTGCAGTCGATACCCTCGGCCTGCAGGATGCGCGCGGCTTCCACGCCTTCCCAGGTCGCGGCGATCTTGATCAGGATCTTCTCGCGCGGCACGCCTGCATCAGCGTACATCTGGATGAACTGGCGGGCCTTGGCCACGGTGGCGGCGGTGTCGTAAGCCTGGTCGGCATCCACTTCGGTGGACACGCGGCCCGGCACCAGCGTGCTCAGCAGCGCGCCGACGCCGATGGTCAGGCGGTCGGCCACGGCATGCACCACGGCTTCGCGATCGCCACTCTGCTGGCGGCCCCAGGCCAGTTCGCGTTCGATCAGCTCGGCGTAGACCGGCAGGTCCAGCGCCTTCTTCACCAGGGTCGGGTTGGTGGTGCAGTCCACCGGCTGCAGGCGCTTGATGGCGTCGTAGTCACCGGTATCGGCAACGACCACGGACAGTTCGCGCAGCTGGGACAGTTTGGACGGGGTACTCATTACGGCTCCTGGTGCAGGGGGATCGAATCGCGCGCGGTGCGCAGCGGTAATCAGGGGCGGTCGTTGTGGACCGCGGTCACGCGCAGGCGCAGCTTGCGGCCGCCGGGCGCATTCCAGTCGATGCTCTGGCCGATCGAAAGGCCGAGCAGGGCACTGCCGACCGGGGCCAGCACGGACACCTTGCCTTCATCGACGTTGGCTTCGCGGGGGAAGACCAGGGTCAGGACGTGCTTCTCGCCCGAGACTTCATCTTCGCACTCCACGCGCGAATGCATCATGACGATGCCTTCGGGAATCTGGTCCGGTGCCAGCACGGTGGCACGGTTGAGTTCTTCAGCAAGCGCGAGCGCGGCAGGCGTCTGGCTCAGCGCAGGGGATTCGAGCATGGCGTCCAGGCGGTCCATGTCGAAGGTGGAAACGGTGATCGACGGCGGCAGGCCGCTGGCGGTACTCATGGTGAAGCTCCTTGGTTGAAAGCCATGCAAAAGGCGGCACCTGCTGGCGCCGCCTGTCTGTATTGTGGGGACAAATGCGGCCGGAATCGACTCCTGCCGATTCCAGGCCGGTACTGCGGGGGCTCAGCCGTTCAGCGCGGGGCCGGGCAGGGCGGCAGTGTCGCCGGCGGTGTTGACCGCCTCCAGGGTGAACAGCGCCTGCGGCAGGCGCTTGAACTGGTCGGCCAGCTCCATCAGGAAGTCGTTCATGGCCGAGCTGCGGCGCCAGATCATGGCGATGCGGCGGCTGGGACGGCCTTCGCCGGTGAAATCGAGCAGGCGGATGTTGTTCGAGCGCGGGACCGGCGGTTGCACCGACAGGCTCGGCAGCAGAGTGATGCCGACGTCGGCGGCAACCATCTGCCGCAGCGTCTCCAGGCTGGTGGCGCGGAACTCGGACTTCTCGTTGGCACCGAACAGGCGGCAGACTTCCAGTGCCTGGTCGCGCAGGCAATGCCCGTCTTCCAGCAGCAGCAGCTTCTGCGTGGCCAGTTCCTGCACGTCCAGGTGTTCGCGACGGGCCAGCGGGTGGCGCCCGGAAACAGCCAGCAGGAACGGCTCCTCGAACAGGAATTCGGCGTGCAGCTGGTCGTCGATCACCGGCAGGGCCAGCAGCGCAGCATCGAGTTTGCCTTCGCGCAGGCGGTCGAGCAGCACATCGCTCTTTTCCTCGACCAGCAGCAGTTCCAGCTCCGGGAAGCGATCGCGGATGCGCGGGATCACATGCGGCAGCAGGTACGGGCCCAGGGTCGGGAAGATCCCCAGGCGCACCGTACCGGCTTCCGGGTCGCGGCTGCGTCGCGCCGCTTCCTTCAGCTGTTCCACTTCGGACACGATCACCCGCGCCCGCGCGGCAGCCTCCTGGCCGGCCGGGGTCAGCATCACCTTGCGCGGTGCGCGTTCCACCAGCGGCAGGCCCAGCTCTTCTTCCAGCTTGCGGATCTGCGTGGACAGCGTGGGCTGGCTGACGAAGCAGGAGGCGGCAGCCCGGCCGAAATGCTTGTGGTCGGCCAGGGCTACCAGGTACTTCAGATCACGTAGGTTCATCCTTACACCCCAGGGGTAACGGACCGGCTGACGGCGTGGTTACCCGACAGGCAGACAATGTTCCCGGTGATCTGGGAACGGTGGATCAGGCAGCTTCAGCAACGGCACCGCTGCTGCTGCTCACCGACGAGCGGATCAGGTGGTCGAACGCGCTCAGTGCGGCGGTCGAACCGGCGCCCATGGCGATGATGATCTGCTTGTAGGGTACCGTCGTGCAATCGCCAGCAGCGAACACACCCGGCAGGTTGGTCTGGCCGCGGTCGTCGATGACGACCTCGCCACGCGGCGACAGCGCCACGGTGTCCTTCAGCCACTCGGTGTTGGGCAGCAGGCCGATCTGCACGAAGATGCCTTCCAGCTCGACGCGGTGGGCGTCGCCGCCGACGCGGTCCTTGTAGACCAGGCCGGTGACACGGCTGCCGTCGCCCAGCACCTCGGTGGTCTGCGCGCTGGTCAGCACGGTGACGTTGGCCAGGCTGCGCAGCTTCTTCTGCAGTACTTCATCGGCGCGCAGGCTGGAATCGAATTCCAGCAGGGTCACATGCGACACGATGCCGGCCAGGTCGATGGCCGCTTCCACGCCGGAGTTGCCGCCGCCGATCACCGCCACGCGCTTGCCCTTGAACAGCGGGCCATCGCAATGCGGGCAGTAGGCCACGCCCTTGTTGCGGTACTGGTCCTCGCCCGGCACGTTCATCTGCCGCCAGCGCGCGCCGGTGGACAGGATCACCGAACGCGACTTCAGCACCGCGCCGTTTTCCAGCTGCACCTGCACCAGGCCGTCTTCGCCGGCCGGCACCAGCGCACTGGCGCGCTGCAGGTTCATGATGTCCACCTCGTACTCGCGCACGTGCTGTTCCAGCGCCGTGGCCAGCTTCGGGCCTTCGGTCTCCTTCACCGAAATGAAGTTCTCGATCGCCATGGTGTCCAGCACCTGGCCACCGAAACGCTCGGCGGCGATGCCGGTGCGGATGCCCTTGCGTGCGGCGTAGATCGCTGCTGCCGCACCAGCCGGGCCACCGCCCACCACCAGCACGTCGAAGGCGTCCTTGGCGGCGATCTTCTCGGCATCGCGCTTGCTGGCGTTGGTGTCCAGCTTGGCCACGATCTGCTCGAGGGTCATGCGGCCCTGGTCGAACACTTCACCGTTGAGGTAAACGGTCGGCACCGACATGATCTCGCGCTTCTCGACTTCGTCCTGGAACAGGGCACCGTCGATGGCCACGTGCTGGATGCGCGGGTTGAGCACCGCCGCCAGGTTCAGCGCCTGCACCACGTCCGGGCAGTTCTGGCAGGACAGCGAGAAGTAGGTTTCGAACCGGTACTCGCCTTCCAGGTTCTGCACCTGCTCGATCAGCTCGGCGGTGGCCTTGGACGGGTGGCCGCCCACCTGCAGCAGGGCCAGCACCAGCGAGGTGAACTCGTGGCCCATCGGCAGGCCGGCGAAGGTCAGGTGGATATCCTGGCCCGGCGTGCCCAGGTCGAACGAGGGCACTCGGCCCTGGCCGTCACGCAGCACCTGCAGCGAGATCTTGTCCGACAGGCTTTCCAGGGTCTGCAGCAGTTCCAGCATTTCCTGCGACTTGGCGCCGTCGTCGGCGTGCGCGGTGATCTGGATCGGGCGGGTCACGCGCTCCAGATAGGTCTTCAGCTGCGACTGCAGGTTGGCGTCCAACATCGGGTCATCTCCTGGCTTCAGGCAAACAGGGGGCGTGGCACCGCTGTAGAAGGTAGCGGACCAGCAGGGGGTAGGGGTGAACCCAAGACAGCGACCGTGGAAGGGGCTGGCTGGCCAAGGCTGGCGCGCGTTGGCTGTCTTGGGTTCACCCCCACGCCGGCGGGGGGACCGGCACGGGGATGAAAGGCGCGCGGTGGCGTGGGGCCACGGCAGGCCGGTACTGCTTTAGATCTTGCCGACCAGGTCCAGCGACGGGGTCAGGGTCTTCTCGCCTTCCTTCCACTTGGCCGGGCAGACCTGGTTCGGGTTGGCGGCGGTGAACTGGGCAGCCTTCAGCTTGCGCAGGGTCTCGGAGACGTCACGGGCGATCTCGTTGGAGTGGATCTCCAGGGTCTTGATCACGCCTTCCGGGTTGATGATGAAGGTGCCGCGCAGGGCCAGGCCTTCTTCCGGAATGTGCACGCCGAAGGCATTGGTCAGCTGGTGGGTCGGGTCGCCGACCAGCGGGAACTGGGCCTTGCCGACGGCCGGCGAGGTTTCGTGCCACACCTTGTGCGAGAAGTGGGTATCGGTGGTGACGATGTAGACCTCGGCGCCGGCCTTCTTGAACTCGGCGTAATGGTCAGCCGCGTCCTCGATCTCGGTCGGGCAGTTGAAGGTGAAGGCGGCCGGCATGAAGATCAGGACGGACCACTGGCCCTTCAGGCTGGCGTCGGAAACCTTGATGAACTCGCCATTGTGGTAAGCGTTGGCTTCGAACGGCTGGATCTGGGTGTTGATCAGGGACATCGTTTTTCCTCTGGTGAAGGGGAGTGGGTGAATCGACAGGAGCTAGGTTACCGATTCGCTCGCGATAAGAACAATCCATTGATTGCATCTATTTGATAGATGGAGTCTATCAAAGTGCCATGAGCCAGCACTGAACCATGCCGCTCCCATCCTGCAACTGCTTGTGTGACAAGGAAAATCGCCCGGGATGTGTGGAGAGGGCTGATAGCCCCTCCTTATGTCCTCTGGCGAAACCTGAACGGATTCCAGCTTTTTGTAGCGTCGAGCCATGCTCGACGGTGGATCTGTAAGCCGAGCCGATGCTCGGCTGTGGACCTGTAGAGCAGAGCCTTACGCTCGGCTGTTCCAGAAGTAGCCGAGCATCGGCTCGGCTCTACAATTGAGGGATGTCTTTCCAACCCGAACCCACCCTGCGCCAGATCGTGGCCGAGGCCAGCGCCCGCCTGGGCGGCATCGACGCCCGCCACGAGGCCGAACTGCTGCTGTTGCACGTACTGGAGCGCCCGCGCAGCTGGTTGTTCGCGCACGCCACCGACCCGCTGCCGTCCACCGATCAGGCCACCTTCGAAGCACTGCTGGCCCGCCGCGTGGCCGGTGAGCCGGTGGCCTACCTGACCGGCCGCCGCGGTTTCTGGACGCTGGACCTGGAGGTCGACCCGGCCACGCTGATTCCGCGCCCGGAAACCGAGCTGCTGGTGGAACTGGCGCTCGAGCGCCTGCCGGCCAATCGCGACCTGCAGGTGGCCGACCTCGGCACCGGCAGCGGCGCGATCGCGCTGGCGCTGGCCAGCGAGCGGCCGCAGGCGCAGGTGCTGGCCACCGATGCCAGCCCGGGCGCGCTGGCCGTGGCCAAGCGTAACGCCGCGCGCCATGAGCTGCGCAACGTGCGCTTCGCCGAGGGCGGGCACGACTGGTATGCGCCGCTGCAGGGCGCGCGTTTCGACCTGATAGCAAGCAACCCGCCGTACATCGCCAGCGACGACCCGCATCTGGAACAGGGCGACCTGCGTTTTGAACCGGCCACCGCGCTGGCCTCCGGCGTGGATGGCCTGGATGACATCCGCCGCATCGTCGACGGTGGCCAGGCCCACCTGCTGCCCGATGGTTGGCTGCTGATCGAGCACGGTTGGGACCAGGGCGAGGCGATCCGCGCGTTGTTCGACGCGGCGGGTTTTGCCGAGGTGCAGACCGTGCAGGACCTGGAGCACCGCGACCGCATCACCCTGGGCCGGCGTCCGGCCTAGAATGGGGTTCTCCTGCCCCGGCAGGGCATCACCCTGGAGCTGCAAGCATGCGTACGCTGTACCCCGCCATCACCCCCTACGACGTCGGCACCCTGAAGGTCGACGACCGCCACACGCTGTACTTCGAACAGTGCGGCAACCCGGACGGCAAGCCGGTGGTGATGCTGCACGGTGGCCCGGGCGGCGGCTGCAGCGACAAGATGCGCCAGTTCCACGACCCGTCGAAGTACCGGATCATCCTGTTCGACCAGCGCGGTGCCGGCCGTTCGACCCCGCACGCGGACCTGGTGGACAACACCACCTGGGACCTCGTTGCCGATATCGAGAAGCTGCGCGAACACCTCAAGGTCGATCGCTGGCAGGTGTTCGGCGGCAGCTGGGGTTCGACCCTGGCGCTGGCCTATGCCGAAACCCACCCGCAGCGCGTGACCGAACTGGTCCTGCGCGGCATCTTCATGCTGCGTCGCTGGGAGCTGGAATGGTTCTACCAGGAAGGCGCCAACCGCCTGTTCCCGGACGCGTGGGAGCACTACCTGAAGCCGATCCCGTCGGTGGAGCGTCATGACCTGATCTCGGCCTTCCACCGCCGCCTGACCAGCGACGACGAAACCACCCGCCTGGAAGCGGCCAAGGCGTGGGCGGTGTGGGAAGGCGCGACCAGCTTCCTGCATGTTGATGATGACTTCATCAACAGTCACGAAGATCCGCATTTCGCACTGGCGTTCGCCCGCATCGAGAACCACTACTTCGTCAACGGCGGCTTCTTCGAGGTGGAAGACCAGTTGCTGCGCGACGCGCACCGCATCGCCGATATTCCCGGCGTGATCGTGCACGGCCGCTACGACGTGGTCTGCCCGCTGGCCAATGCCTGGGACCTGACCAAGGTGTGGCCGAAGGCAAAGCTGGAAATCACCCCGGCTTCGGGCCATTCGGCGTTCGAAGCCGAGAACGTGGATGCGCTGGTACGCGCCACCGATAGCTTTGCCTGATCGGTAGTGCCGGCCGCTGGCCGGCAACCGGGAAAGCGTTGGATCGCGCAGACGCCGGCCAGCGGCCGGCGCTACCAGTCCCCGGCCAGCAACGCGTCGGCCAGCACCTGAAGCTTCGGCGAATGCTGGCGCGACGGCGGGTAGATCAACGACAGTTCGCGGCTGCGGCCCTCGAAGGGCTGCAGCACGCGCCGCAGGCGGCCGTCGGCCAACGCATCGGCCACCGCGAAATCCATCACCTGCACGATGCCGATACCGGCGATGGCCGCTTCCACCAGCGGATCGCCGCTGTCGAACACCATCCGCGTCGGTGGCGTGACCTCACGCAGTTGCCCGTCCTGCAGGAACTGCCAGTCCACCAGCCGGCCACTGCGCAGGTTGCGCACCGCCAGGCAGGCGTGATCCTGCAGCGCGGCTACATCGCCCGGTGCGCCACAGCGGGCCAGATAGGCGGGGCTGGCCACCGTCACCCAGCGCAGCGGCCGCAAGGGCCGCGCGACGATGCGCTGGTCGGCGATAACGCCGGTGCGCAGCGCGGCATCGAAACCTTCTTCAACCAGATCGACCAGGCGGTCGCTGAGCACCGCTTCCACCTGCAACTGCGGATGCTGTTGCAGCAACGGCGCCAGCATTGGCACCAGCACCTTGCGGCCAAACATCGACGGCGCGCTGATCTTCAACGTGCCCGAAGGCGTGCATGGGCGGTCGGCCAGTTGCCGCTCGGCATCGTCCAGGCCGGCCAGCAGGGGTGCCACCTGTTCCACGAACTGGCGGCCATCCGGGGTCAGCGCCACGTTGCGGGTGTTCCGCTGCAGCAGCTTCACCCCCAGCGTCGCCTCCAACCGGCCGATCGCGCGGGACAGCCCGGATTGGCTCAGGCCGAGCTGGCCGGCAGCCACCGTGAAGCTGCGCGCCTCAGCCACCTGCACCAGCATGCGCACCGCATTGAGGTCCATCGAGGCTCCATTCATGCGGAAAATCATGACAGATATGGAGGCGGAGGGGTTTATTGATGCGGTCGCATCAATGAGACTGCGTTCCCCCCCCTCGCTCCAACCCACCGATGCCTTCCCTCAAGCACCCGCGCTGGGCGCTGACCCTGCTGGCCACTGCCCAGCTGATCATCGCCCTGGACGCCACCATCATCTTCGTCGCCCTGCACGACATGGGCCGCGCGCTGCAGATCAGCGCGCAGCAGCTGCAGTGGGTGGTCAGTGCCTACACCGTGGCCTTTGGCGGCAGCCTGCTGCTGGGCGGGCGCGCCGCCGACCTGATCGGCCGCCGCCGCTTCTACCGGCTTGGCATGCTGCTGTTCGCGCTGGCTTCGCTGCTCGGCGCGCTGTCACCGAATGCCACCCTGCTGGTCATCGCGCGCGCCGCGCAGGGCGTCGGTGCGGCGTTGCTGTTCCCGGCCACGCTGGCGCTGATCAACACGCTGTACAGCGAAGGTCCGGTGCGCAACCGCGCGCTGGCGATCTGGAGCATGGCCAGCGCGGTGGGCCTGGCGCTGGGCACGCTGCTCGGTGGCGTGCTGACCCAGGCGTTCGGCTGGCCGGCGGTGCTGGCGGTAATCGTGCCGCTGGCCACCGCATGTGCGGTCGCTGCCGGTGCGTGGTTGCCGGCCGATGGCCCACGGGTGCAGGGGCGCTCCTTCGACCTGGCCGGCTGCCTCACCGTCACCGCTGGCGGCAGCCTGCTGGTCACCACCCTGGTGCAAGGGCCGGAGTGGGGCTGGACGGCGCCGGCCACGCTCATCTGCCTGCTGCTTTCAGCAGTACTGCTGACCGTGTTCGTGCAGATCGAGAAGCGCAGCCGTGACCCGCTGATGCAGTTTTCGCTGTTGCGCCTGCCCGGCCTGCGCGCGGCACTGGGCCTGACCTTCGCCTTCATGAGCAGCTACGGCGTGCAGTACTACTTCCTGGCGCTGTACTTCCAGGATGGCTATGGCTGGAGCCCGCTGCAGGCTGGCATGGCGTTCCTGCTGCCGACGCTGGTGTGCACCTTCGGCATCCGTATTGCCGAACGCATGCTGCGGCGCCGTTCGCCACGGCAGGTGCTGGCCTGGGGCTTCGCCGCCGGTGCCATCGGCATCGCCGCGGTGGCGCTGGCAATGCCGCATGGCGCCGGCTACTGGCCGCTGCTGCCGGGCATCGTCGTGCTCAGCATCGGCCAGGGCATGAGCTGGACGGCGATGTGGATCGTGGCCGGGCAGGGCGTGCCGGGACCGCAGCAAGGTGTTGCGTCCGGCATGGCGGCCACCGCCCAGCAGATCGGCGGCGCCTTGGGATTGGCGGTACTGGTGATGATCGCCAACGCCGGGCGCGGCACGCAGGCGGCAACCAGCCCCGATGCCCTGCAGGGCATGGTCAATGCACAGTACGGCGCCGCGCTGTTCGCCGCGCTCGGCGTGGTGATCGCGCTGGGCCTGCGCCCGGCCCCGGTAGACTCGGCAGCGACCGCCTGCCTGAGCACCGACGCATGATCGAACTGCTGGACCTGCAACAGACCCTGCATGCCTTCGCCGCCTGCAACGATGATGATGAGGTGTACGGTTCCTTCGGTTGGGTGCACGCCACCGAGGGCGATCTGCTGCAGGCGCGCTTCTGGTTGCCACCCGATGAGGATGCCGCCTTCGATGAGGACAGCGAGGTCCCGGCTGAAGCGCGCGCGCTGGGCCTGGGCACGTTTCTGGAACCTGCGACGTTTGCGGATGTGCTCGACGTGCAGAAGCGGCAACGCCCGCTGTCGTCGCTGCGGGACTACGCACAGGCGCTGGCATACTACGCCGAGTACGACGCGTTCCAGCAGGTCGAGGGTATCGACGAGGCCCTGGGCGAAGCGGAAGCTGCGGAACAGGTGGCTGCGCGCGAGGCGGGTGTGGGCACAGGCATCTTCGCGTCCTTCGATCTGACGCTGGGAGCGTGCCCGCAGGGGCAGATCAAAGCCGCAGCCCAGTGCGTGGCGCGCCTGCTGGAGATTCCGGTGGGCGAGGCGTTGACGCGCTGCCGCGCGTTGCCGCTGGTGCTGGGTGAAGCGCTGGATCGTCGCCGCGCGCAGGCGATCAAGGATGACTTCGCCGACATCGGCGCGACGCTGCAGGTGCAGGGCTTCAAGCCGTTCCCGTGGATGGACGCGCCTACGCTGCGGTAGCGCCGGGCCATGCCCGGCGGCATTCCGTTGCGCCGCCGCGATGCGGCTCGCCGGGCGTGGCCCGGCGCTACCGAGCTTCGGTCGGGTGGATGACGTTCAACCAAACGCCAGCAACTGCGGCTGCAACGCGTTGAAGATCCGCGCCAGCCGCTCCGCCCAGGCCTGCTGCCCGGCCACATCGGCAATCAGGTCCTGGCGGATTTCCAGTTCCACGTGCACCAGCCCACGGCCTTCGCCATGCACCGGCACCGCGTAGTCGCTGGTGCTGCTGACCGAATACGGTTCGTTGTCACCCACCACCAGGTCGCCTTCGTCGCGTAGTGCCTGCAGCAGGGCATGGGCAAAGCGCGTGTCCTGGTGGTACAGCACGCCAGCATGCCACGGCCGCTGCGCGCCGTTCATCGCCGGGGTGAAGCTGTGCATCATCACCAGCAGCGTGGGGCGGCCGGCATCACGGCGTGCATCAAGCTCGGCGTCGATGCGCGCATGGTAGGGCGCATGGATCGCATCGATACGCTGCTGCCGCTGCGCCGCCGACAACCCGGCATTGCCCGGCACCACGGTGTGGTCGCTCACTTCCGGAATCAGCGTCGGCGAGGCCAGCGGACGGTTGCAGTCGATCAGCAGGCGCGAATAGGTCTGTTCGATCGCCCAGGCGTCCAGCCGTTCGGCCAGTGCGCGGGTGGTGCCGGCAATGCCGATGTCCCAGCCGATATGGCGGTCAAGTTCGGCCTGGGCCAGGCCGAGCCCGGTCAGCGCACGCGGCACCTGCTGGCCGGCATGGTCGGCCAGCAGCAGGTACGGCGACGCGCCCTGCGCCCGGTGGATCGCGTAGATTGCCGGATCATCGGCGCCCAGCAGCGCCGGCAGCGCATGCAGGTCGGCGTCAGCCACGCGGGCGTCCGTCCAGGTGATGCTCGATCATCCACAGCCCGGCCCAGAGCTTGGCGTCCAGCTCGTAGCCTTCGCCCATCTTCTGCACCAGCCAGGCCGCAGCCTCACTGCGCGGAATCTCGTGCACGGTGATGTCCTCGCTGTCATCGCCGCCACCTTCGCCGATCCGGCGCAGGCCGGTAGCGCGCACGAAGGCGATCTTCTCGCTGCTCGCGCCGGAGGAAGTGGGGCCGATCATCAGCACTTCGGCGTGGTCGGCGGTCCAGCCGGTTTCTTCTTCCAGTTCGCGTACGGCCGAGACTTCGATCGATTCGCCGGCGTGGATGTCGCCGACCAGGCCGGCCGGCATCTCGATGGTGGGGGCCTGCAGCGGCACGCGGAACTGCTCGACGAACAGCACCTTGTCCTCGGGGGTGACGGCGATGATGATCGCTGCCAGGCCGCCGGCATGGGTGCGTTCGCTGTACTCCCAGGTGCCTCGCACCAGCATGCGCTGGTACTTGCCTTCATAGACGACACGCGGGGCTTCGGTGTTGCGCTGGCTCATGCGGGCTCGCTGTGGGTGGGAAGAATGTCGGGTACGCCGGCGGCATCGAACAGCCGACGGCGGGTCATCGGGCCGAAGCGCAGGGCCTGGCACAGGCCACCGAGCAGCTCCGGGTCGGCCGCCTGGCGCAGCAGGCCGGGCTGGCTGCCTTCCAGAGGTGCGTCCAGCGCGATGGTGGTCAGCTGGCGCCAGAGCAGGGCGTGCTCGCGCTGTTCGCGCAGGCGCACGGCCATCTGCGCGGCACCGCGCAGGCGCAGGAACGGCACTTCGTCCAGGCGTTCGTACAGCGCATCCATGCTGCCGAAATGGGCCAGCAGCACGGCGGCGGACTTGCTGCCGACACCACTGACGCCGGGAATGTTGTCCACCGCATCGCCGCACAGTGCCAGGTAGTCGGCAATCTGGTGAGCGTGCACGCCGTGCCGTGCCTTCACCCCGGCCACGTCCCAGCGCTGGTTGCGTGCGTAGTCCCACTGCTCGTCGTGATCCAGCAGCAGCTGCGAGAGGTCCTTGTCGGCGGAAATGATCACCCCGCGGTGGCTGCCACGGTGGACGTGCAGCGCGCTGCCGATCAGGTCATCGGCCTCGTATTCGTGGTGGGCCAGCACTGCAAGGCCCAACGCCGCGCACAGCGCCTTGCAGTGCACGAACTGGCGCTTGAGCGCCTCCGGCGCCGGGTCGCGGTTGGCCTTGTAGGCCGGATACAGGCGGTGGCGGAAGCCACTGTCCAGTGCTTCGTCGAAGGCGATGGCGATGTGCCGCGGGCGCTCGCGCTCGAGCAGGTCCAGCAGGAAGCGGGCGAAGCCGTGCACCGCGTTGGTCGGCCAGCCCTGCGCGTCCTGGAACTGGTCCGGCAGCGAGTGCCAGGCGCGGAACACGTAGATGCTGGCGTCGACCAGGTACAGCGAGGGCGGCGCTGCCGGCAGGCTCATGCTGGCGGCGTCCAGTCACGCAGCAGGGCCGCCGGATCGGGGCGCTCGCGTTCGGGGACGGCGGCCTTCGGCGTGCCGATATGGATGAAACCGGCGATGCCTTCGCCCTCGGACAGCCCCAGATAGGCCTGCACGGCCGGGTCGAAGGCCATCCATGCGGTCAGCCACTGCGCACCGAAGCCCAGCGCCTGCGCGGCCTGCAGCAGGGCGAAGCAGACGCAGCCGGCGGTCATCAGCTGTTCCTGTTCGGGCACTTTCGGGTCCGGACGCGGACTGGCCACCACCACGATCACCAGCGGCGCATGGCTGAAACGCTGGCGGTCCTTTTCGAATACCGCCTCACCGGCATGCGGGTCGCGCTGGCGGCTGCGCTCGGCCAGGAAGTCGCCCAGAGTGTGACGTGCATCGCCGGCGATCTTCAGGAAGCGGAACGGTACGCGCTTGCCGTGGTCGGGCACGCGCACGGCCGAGGCCAGCATGCGCTGCAGGGTGGCCGGATCCGGTCCGGGCTCGCCCAGTTGCCGCGAGGGCACCGAGCGGCGGGCATCCAGGGCAAGCAGGGCAGCGGGGTCGGGCATGGAATCTGAACCGGTCATCACGGGTGTTTGATTATAGTCGGGGTGGTCAATGACGCCGTCTGTGTCGCGTCTCGCCCCTGAATATCAAACTGTGATGAACATCATGCCACTGGCGGGAATGGGACGACCGCTTCCTCTCGCCTCGTGGGCCTCGCACGGCTTACGATATCTATCTTGCCGGGCCGCCGGTCATGAGGTTTGAAGTGAGGACTGTTTCACTGTCCGTGACGGGCTGGCCGGCCTACCATCGACGTACCGGTACATGGGGTGTGCCGGTCGTCGCGATGTCCATGCTGTCTGTCGTATCAGAGAAGGTGGGGAGCCTTCCCGAATGATGAGCGCGCCCACACCGATGGGATCGCCGGGCCGTGACCCGGTCCAGCTTCAGCGTGCCCGGGACATGGTCCTGCCGGCGCTGTGCCAGGCTTTCGGGGCCGCACTGGCGCGTTTCGACGATGCACTGTTCGACCGGGCCGGCAATGCAGGCTCGTCGCAGCTGCTGTTCCTGGATGCGATGCGCGAGCTGCGCCGCCGCCGTGAGGACATCGCCGCCGCCTTTGCCGGCCACCTGCAGCGGGCCTGGGATGCACTGGCCAGTGGCGAGCCGCTGTCGGCCGAAGCCACCCTGTCCGGACCGGCCGAGGATGGCCTGAGCCTGCTGGCTGAACATGTACTGGAGTCGAGGCTGGCGGTGCGCAATTTCGCCACCGTGCTGCTGCGCGACTTCAAGCCGGTGCTGGCGCGGCTGGACCGGCGCCTGGGCCGCTTGATCGGCGGCGCCGAGCTGGATGCCGACCACAATCCGGTCAGCCCCGAGCACCTGGGTGTGGCCATCCATGAGGCCTTTGCCGGCTGCGAGCTGGCGCCGGAAGTGCACCTGGTGCTGATCAAGCTGTGCGAACGCGACCTGCGCGCGCCGGTGGGCCGCATCTACGAGAAGCTGGACGAGCAGCTTGCCGCCGCTGGCGTGATGTCGCAGATGGGGGCGCCGCGGCGTCCGCTGTCGGCCGCGCCCGACCCGCGCATGGCGCCGGGGGCGGACGATCTGGTCGAGCCGCGCCACGCGGCGGGCTTCGAATCCGAATTCAGCGATGATGAACAGGCCGCGCCGGCCTGGGCGCAGCGGTTCGCCGCGCGCTGGTCCGAGCGCCGTGGCCACATGCAGCAGCACCTCGGGGGCGAGGATGCCGGCAGCGGCGAGGCGTATGCCGGCCAGCAGGGGATGTTGCTGGAGGCCCTGCATGAGCTGCTGCAGCAGACCCGCCATGTTCGCGAGGACGCCACCTCGGCCGCGCAGGTCGCGGTTGGCCAGCACCGCCCGTTGAGCCAGCGCGAGATGATGTCGGTGCTGTCGCTGCTGCAGGCCACGCCCAGTGCGACGCTGCGTGCGGCCATCGGCGAGGACGGCGAATCGTTGGCGCAGCGATTGAAGAGTGAAGTGCTGTCCAGCGCCACCCGGCTTGGCGTCGATCCCGGCCAGACCCGGCTGGACCCGCAGGACGAGGATGCGATTGATCTGGTCGGCATGCTGTTCGACGTGATGCTGGACGAACGCGAGCTGGAAGGCCGCTCACGCGAGTTGATCGGCCGCCTGGTGGTGCCCTTCGTCAAGGTGGCGATGCTCGACCGCCGCATGTTCGTGCAGAAGACCCACCCGGCACGCAAGCTGCTCAACTCGCTGGCCGAAGCCTGCGAAGGCAATACCGGCGAAAGCCAGGCCGAGCGCATGCTGATGGCCAAGGTCGAGGAGATCATCGAACGGCTGGTGGCCGAGTTCAACGAGAACCTGGCGATCTTCCTGACCCTGGAAGAAGAATTCCGCGAGTTCCTCGTGCAGCATCGCCGCCGCGTGGAAATCGCCGAGCGTCGCGCCGCCGAAACGCAGCGCGGCCAGGAAAAGCTGGAAATGGCCCGCAGCCGTGCCGGTGCCGAACTGGACCGCCGCATCGGCGATGCCACCCTGCCGCCGGCCATCGCCGAGTTCCTGCGCCAGCCGTGGCAGCACCACCTGACCCTGGCGCTGCTGCGCGAGGGCGAGGAGGGCGCGTCGGTGGCCGAGGCACTGAGCCTGGCTGACGGCCTGCTGGAGGAAGTGGCCGAGGCCCGCCGCCAGATCGTCGGCAAGCCGTGGCTGCAGGCCTGGCAGCCGGTGCTGGCCAAGGTATTTGCCAGTGTCGGCGTGCACGGCGATGCCGCCACCGGTGCCATCGACGCCTTGCATGACACCCTGCAGGGCATTGCTGAATCGCGCCCGGAACTGCAGCGCGCGCTGCCGGAACTGCCGCAGGTTGCCTTGCCGGCGCCGCCGGTGGCTGAATCGCCCGCGGTCGAGCTGGGCGGGCAGATCGACGCCGACGATTTCGACAACGCCGACGCCGACCGCTTCCGCCGCATGGAAATCGGCAACTGGCTGGACTTCGTCGACAAGGACGGCAAGGTGCAGGCCGGCAAGCTGTCCTGGGTCAGCCCGATCTCCTCGCGCCTGCTGTTCGTCAACCGCCGCGGCGTGCGCTTCTGCGTGGCCTCGCCGGAGGAACTGGCGGTGATGGTGCGGCTGGGCCGGCTGCGCGCCCACGTCGACGATGGCGCCTTCGACAGCGCGATGCAGGGCGTGATCGATCGGCTGGACCCAGGCAGCGCCACCCTGCACTGAGCGGTGGCTGCCTGCTAGGATCGGGAAAACTCACCGATCAGCGGGGACCTGCATGGCCGTGGCGTTGCTGGGGATCAAGGAGACCGCGCCGGGCGAACGGCGCGTGGCGTTGACGCCGGAAACCGCGCGCAAGCTCGGTGCCCTCGGCATTACCGTCTGGTACGAGGCCGGCGCCGGCTTGGCCGCAGGCTTCACCGATGCGGCCTATGACGATGCCGGCGCACGTGTGTTCGACGCGGGCCGTTGGGGCGAGATCGATATCCTGCTGTGCGTGCAGGCGCCGCCGGCGTTGGTCCTGGAGCAGCTCAAGCCCGCTGCCAGCGTGGTTGGCCTGCTGGCCCCGGCCAGTGATCCGGCGCTTGCGGCATTGGCCGCTGGCGACCGCCTGCAGCTGTTCCCGCTGCAGCAGCTGCCGCGCACCACCCGCGCGCAGGCGATGGACGTGCTCAGTTCGCAGGCCGGCATGGCCGGCTACAAGGCGGCGCTGATCGCGGCCGAACGCGCGCCCCGTTTCTTCCCGATGCTGACCACTGCTGCCGGCACCGTGCGACCGGCCAAGGTGCTGGTGATCGGTGCGGGCGTGGCGGGCCTGCAGGCCATTGCCACTGCCCGGCGTCTTGGTGCGCAGGTGGAAGGCTTCGACGTGCGCCCGGAAACCCGCGAGCAGATCCAGTCGCTGGGCGCGCGCTTTCTCGACCTCGGGGTGAGCGCGGCGGGCGAGGGCGGTTACGCGCGCGCGTTGACCGATGAAGAGCGTGCCGAGCAGCAGCGCCGCCTGGCCGACCACCTGCGTGGTGTGGATGTGGTGATCTGCACCGCTGCGGTTCCGGGGCGACCGGCGCCGACGATCGTGACTGCCGCAATGGTGGAAGGCATGGCCACCGGCAGCGTGATCGTGGATCTGGCGGCGGAGAGCGGCGGCAACTGCGCACTGACCCAGCCGGGGCAGTGCATCGAGCATCAGGGCGTGACCATCGATGGCCCGCTGGGCCTGGCCAGCCGCGGTGCAACGCAGGCCAGCGAGATGTATGCGCGCAACCTGCTCAACTTCGTCGCGCTGTTCGTGCGCGAAGGCCAGCTCGGTTTCGACTGGGACGACGAGCTGCTGGCGAAGACGCGCTGGCAGGCGTGAGTCGGTAGCGCCGGGCCATGCCCGGCGAGCGCAGCGGTATGCGGAAATCCGCCGGGCATGGCCCGGCGCTACCGAAGCGGAGGCGTTACCGCGGCTTCGCCGGCGGCGGGTTCTCGCGCACCCAGTCCTTGCGTTGTTGCGGCGTCATCTGCGACCAGCGCTCGCGCAGTGCGTCGCGCTGCGCGGGCGGCAGATCCCGCATCTGGCCGAACAGGGCCCGGGCCTGCTCACGCTGTTCCGGGCTCATGTGCTCGAAGCGGCGCAGGCCACGTCGGGCCTTGTCGCGTTCCTCAGGGCTCATCGACTGCCAGCGCTGGCCATGCGAGAGCATGCGCTGGCGCTGGCCGGCATCGGCGCTGTTCCAGCGGTCGCGCAGCGGTGCCAGCAGGGATTCCCGCTGTGCTTCACTCAACTGTTCCCAGGCCGGCAGCGGCGCGGCCGGCGCGGGGCGTGCGGCAGGGGAGGGCGCGGCGCTCTGCGCCAGTGCCGGGAGGGCCGGCAGCAGCGACAGGGTCAGCAGCAGCGGCAGGTGATTGAATCGGGGCATGGTTCACTCCATCGCCAGGTCGGTATCGCCCAGCCACAGGTACAGGTCGGGATTTTCGTCGTAGAGCGCGCTGTTGTCTTCCACCGAGGCAAGCACAGGTGCCGGCGCAGGGCCCGTCAGCGTGCCATGGCCGCTGAACTGCAGGCCGATACCCAGTGCCACCACCAGCGAACAGGCACTGGCCAGCCACCAGCGCCAGCGCCCGCGATGGGTGGCCGTGGCGCCGTGGCGAGCCTGGCGCAGCCGGGCCAGCGTTGCCGGCGACAGCGCGTGCAGCGACTGTGCGTGCAGGCTGCGCAGGGTGTCATCGGAAGGCAGGGAGCGGTTCACGGGTGGATCTCCAGGTAATCCTGCAGCGCCTGGCGGGCGCGTGCCAGATGGGTTTTTACCGCGCCTTCGCTGCAGCCCATGGCGCGGGCGGTGGTGGCCCCGTCCAGGTCCTGCAGCACGCGAAGGGTGAAGGCTTCGCGCTGGCGGGCGGGCAGGCGGCGCAACGCGTCCACCAGCTGCTGGTACTGCTGGCGCTGTTCGTGCGCCTGCGCCGGGTCCGGGCCGGGATCGGCCTAGTCGATCTCGCCCCCGTCGGCGTCCTGGTTGTCGCGCCAGAACGGCAGGCGGAAGCGGCGCCGGCGCTGTGCGTCGATCACGCGCCGGCGCAGGATGCTCCAGAACAGCGGCGCCCATTCGGCCGCCGGCTTGTCGGCGTAGTCCAGCATGCGCAGCAGTGCGTCCTGCACTGCGTCCATGGCGTCTTCGCGCTGGCGCAGGCCGGCCTCGGCGAAGCGGAACGCACGCGGGCCGACGCTGGCCAGGAACGCCTCCAGCGATGCCGGCGGGGCATCGGTCTCGGCGCTCGGGGGGACGGGGCTGCTCACCAGCACAGGGTACGGTTCCTCGCTCGGGGTCACCATCGACAACGCGTGAGCGCCGCTTCGGTTGACGCCGGGTGCACGCGGGGTTCAGCCCATGGTTATGATGGGACGACGAAGACAGAGCAGGAGCGTTGCCAGTGAGTGACGGGTTCGTGGCGCTGTACATCTTCATGCTGGCGGCCATCGCCGGCCACGTGATCATTTCGCGGGTGCCGGTGATCCTGCATACCCCGCTGATGTCGGGCTCCAACTTCATCCACGGCATCGTGCTGATCGGCGCGATGGTGGTGCTGGGGCATGCGCAGACGCCGCTGGAGAAAGCCCTGGGCTTCCTCGCCGTGGTGCTCGGTGCCGGCAACGCCGCCGGTGGCTACGTGGTCACCGCGCGCATGCTGGAAATGTTCAAGCCGAGCGCGCCCAAGGGGGGCCAGGACGAACCGAAGGAGCCGCAGGCTTGAACATCAGCACCGTCGAACTGCTCGATTGGCTGGTCAAGGCCAGTTACCTCGCTGCCGCCACGCTGTTCCTTCTGGGCCTGCAGCGCATGGCCTCGCCGCTGACCGCGCGCAGCGGCATCCGCTGGGCCGGGCTGGGCATGCTGCTGGCCACGGTGGCGACCTTCTTGCTCCCCGAACTGCACAACGTGCCGCTGATCCTGGTGGCGCTGCTGCTCGGCGCCGGCCTGGCCTGGTGGTCGGCCGGCAAGGTTGCCATCACCGACATGCCGCAGATGGTGGCGCTGTACAACGGCATGGGCGGTGGCTCGGCGGCGGCCATCGGTGCAGTGGAACTGCTGCGCTACGCCTTCCTGGCCAACCGCGATACCAGTCACTGGAGCACGCAGGCGCTGGCCGACCTGGCCGCACGGCAGCCGTCGGGCATGGTGCTGCTGCTGGCGGTGGTCGGCGCGGCCATCGGTGCGGTGTCGCTGTCCGGCTCGGTGATCGCCTGGGCCAAGCTGGATGGGCGCCTGGACAAGCGCGTGACCTGGCCCGGCCAGCAGGTGATGAACCTGCTGGTGGCACTGGCGGTGGTGGTGCTGGCGATCATCGCCGCGAGCACGCTCCACACCTGGGCGATCGTCGCCTTCTTCGTGCTGGCGCTGGCACTGGGCGTGCTGATGACGCTGCCGATCGGCGGCGCCGACATGCCGGTGGTGATCTCGCTGTACAACGCCTTCACCGGCCTGGCGGTGTCGTTCGAAGGCTACGTGCTGGGCAACGAGGCATTGATCATCGCCGGCATGATGGTCGGCGCGGCGGGCATCCTGCTGACCCGGCTGATGGCCAAGGCGATGAACCGGCCGATCCGCAACGTGTTGTTCTCCAACTTCGGCGGCGGTGCCGGCGGGGAAGCGCAGGCGATCACGGGTGCGCAGAAGCCGATTGAAGCGTCGGATGTCGCGGCGATGATGGCCTACGCCGAACGCGTGGTGATCGTGCCTGGATACGGCATGGCGGTGGCGCAGGCGCAGCACAAGATATGGGAGCTGGCGCAGCGGCTGGGCCAGCGCGGGGTGAAGGTGAAGTTCGCGATCCACCCGGTGGCCGGACGCATGCCCGGGCACATGAACGTGCTGCTGGCCGAAGCGGGCGTGCCCTACGACCTGATCGCCGACATGGACGACATCAACCCGGAGTTCGCCAACACCGACGTGGTGCTGGTGATCGGTGCCAACGACGTGGTCAATCCGGTGGCACGCACCGACCCGGCCAGCCCGATCTACGGCATGCCCGTGCTGGACGTGGTCAACGCGCGCAACGTGGTGGTGATCAAGCGCGGCAAGGGCACCGGCTTCGCCGGCATCGAGAATGCGCTGTTCTACGCCGACAACACCCGCATGCTGTACGGCGACGGTGCGGAAGCGGCAGCCTCGCTGGTGAGCGAACTGAAGGCGCTCGACGGCGGGCATTGAGGCCGTACCGGTAGCGCCGGGCCATGCCCGGCGGCGTTTCGTGCGGACCGCTGCGCTCGCCGGGCATGGCCCGGCGCTACCCTCATCCACGCGTGGCGTGAATCTGCGCGGTCAGCGCGCCAGCCAGGCGCCCACGGCCACGCCCAGGGCCAGCCACAGCCACTCGATCGCGCCATTGGCGAGGGTGATCAGGGTCCAGGCCAGGTGCGGGCCCATCCGCATCGTGGCGTCCCACAGATCCAGCCCGATCGAGCCGCCCATCCAGGCGCTGGCGATGGCCCAGTTGGCCACGGCGGCCACCAGCAGGGTGCCCAGCACGACCAGCGCGATGCGCAACCGGCCCGGGCCCAGCGTACCCATGCGCAGCATGAACACCAGTTCCAGGGCGGTCAGTACCGCCATCCAGCCGACCTGCCGGCCGGTCATCAGCGCCAGCACCATCCAGGCAAGGGGAGCAACAACCAGACCCAGCAACAGCATGAGGGGCCAGAGCCAGGTCACGGTCCTGGCACGCGCGGCATTGGAGGACATCGAAGCTCCCTGAAGATCACCCACAGGATACTGTGGTTTGCCGCAGTGCACCGGCGGCCGCAGGGCGGCTGGGCTAGAATGCCGTCTTGCGTGGCCCCGGCCACGGCCCCATATCGGTCCCCATGTATTCCCGTAGCAGCGAACCTGTCCACTTCGAACGCGATTGCGAGGCCGTGATGGTCCCGCAGGGCGACACCGTGACCCTGCCTGCCGGCAGCTATGGGTACATCACCCAGGCACTGGGCGGCAGTTATTCGGTGTTTGTCGAGGGCAACCTGTTCCGCATCGCCGGCAAGGACGGCGACGCCATCGGCAAGGAGGCGCCGGCACCGCTGGAACTGCCCGCCGATGCCACCGATGAACAGGTGGAACAGCTGGTATGGCAGCAGCTGCGCACCTGCTTCGACCCGGAAATTCCGGTGAACATCGTCGAACTGGGCCTGGTCTACGAAGTCGAGATCAAGCACCTGGACGAAGGCAAGCGCGAGATCGACGTGAAGATGACCCTGACCGCACCGGGCTGCGGCATGGGCGAGATCCTGGTCGACGACGTGCGCAGCAAGCTCGAAATGATCCCGACGGTGGCCGAGGCCGACGTCGACCTGGTATTCGACCCGCCGTGGAACCAGCACATGATGTCCGAGGCGGCCCGGCTCGAGACCGGCATGCTTTGACCCACGGCCCGCAGTGACGCGGGCCCGGCATTACCCGCAACCAGAACAGGAAATCTCCGGTGTCCCAGTCCATTCCCAGCTTCGCCGTCACCCGTTCGGACCACCCGCGCAGCGCTGAAGAGCGCGCCCAGATCCTGGAGAAGCCGGGCTTCGGCCTGCACTTCACCGACCACATGGTGGAAGTGCGCTGGGACAAGGACACCGGCTGGCACAACGCCAACGTGCGCGCCTACGGCCCGCTGCAGCTGGACCCGGCTGCAGCCGTGCTGCATTACGGCCAGGAAATCTTCGAAGGCATCAAGGCCTATCGCCATGCCGACGGTTCGATCTGGACCTTCCGCCCGGATGCCAACGGCCGTCGCCTGCAGCGTTCGGCGCAGCGCCTGGCGCTGCCGGAACTGCCGGTGGAGATCTTCGTCGAATCGCTGAAGCAGCTGATCGCCGTCGACAGCGCCTGGGTGCCGTCGGCCGATGAGTCGAGCCTGTACTTCCGTCCGTTCATGATCGGCGACGAAGCCTTCCTCGGCGTGCGTGGCGCGCACAAGGCCGGCTACTACGTCATCGCCAGCCCGGCTGGCCCGTACTTCGCCAAGGGCGTCGCCCCGGTGTCGATCTGGCTGTCCACCGAATACGCGCGTGCAGCCAAGGGCGGCACCGGCGCCGCCAAGTGCGGCGGCAACTACGCGGCTTCGCTGCTGCCGCAGCAGAAGGCGCAGGCACAGGGCTGCTCGCAGGTGTTGTTCCTCGACCCGGTGGAAGGCAAGTACCTGGAAGAACTGGGCGGCATGAACGTGTTCCTGGTCTACAAGGACGGCACGCTGGTCACCCCGCAGCTCTCGGGCAGCATCCTTGAGGGCATTACCCGCGAGAGCATCCTGCAGCTGGCCCGCGACCGCGGCATGAAGGTCGAAGAGCGCAAGGTCAGCATCGACGAGTGGAAGGACGGCGTTGCCTCCGGCGAGATCGCCGAAGTGTTCGCCTGCGGCACCGCGGCGGTGGTCACCCCGATCGGCCAGCTGAAGGGCGAGGGCTTCTCGGTGGGGGACATCAATGCCCCGGCCGGCGAAGTGACCATGTCGCTGCGCAAGGAACTGACCGACATCCAGTACGGCCGCCTGCCGGACCGCCACAACTGGCTGGTCAAGCTGGGCTGATCACCCACGCCGAACCGTAGCGTCGAGCCATGCTCGACTGCGCCTCTGGAAAGCCCGTCCCTGTGACGGGCTTTCTGCGTTATGGGCCTGGGGGTCAGATCCCTTTTCCATGGGAAAAGGATCTGGCCCCGAAACAGCGGACGCCGATGTCGGCAAAGTCATTCCGGGACACGTGACGACCCAGTCAGGTCTGTGCAGGGCACGAGAAAGTTCCTTCACCTTCACAAACCCTCGACCCGGGAAGTCTCAGAACGAACATTTCATCTTGCTGAAAAGACGCTGAAAATCTTGTGGTGTCCGGTTTTGGTCATTAGCGTCATCTGCACGGCGGATCGGAAGGGGGATCCGCTGGCTCGCCGGACTTCGAACCTCGCCAATGCAAGCCAGCCCAGGGTTCGGGCCGGTGCTTCTGCCGATTCCGGCATTCACACCACAAGAAAGGGAAATACGATGTCCCAGGTAACGCAACCGCGTGTGCGTCGAGTGTGGGTGGTCCTTGGTGCGTCCGTTCTGTCATCGCTGCTGCTGGCCACGCCTGCGCTGGCCGGTGATGTCCAGCTCAGCGGCCTGCAGTCCGCGCCGACCCACCAGCGCTTCATCGTGAAGTACCGCGACGGCAGCGCGCCGGTGGCCAACACCACCGCACTGGCCTCTTCACTGAAAAGTGCCGCCGCCGGCCTGGCCAGCAGCCAGGGCCGCGCGCTGGGCCTGCAGCAGGTCCGCAAGCTGGCCGTCGGCCCGACCCTGGTCAAGACCGATCGTCCGCTCGACCAGGCCGAATCCGAGCAGCTGATGCGCAAGTTGGCCGCCGACCCGAACGTGGAATACGTTGAAGTCGACCAGATCATGCGTGCCACGCTGACCCCGAACGACACCCGCTTCAGCGAGCAATGGGGCTTCGGCACCTCCAATGCCGGCATCAACATCCGGCCGGCCTGGGACAAGGCCACCGGCACCGGTGTGGTCGTGGCGGTGATCGACACCGGCATCACCAACCATGCCGACCTCAATGCCAACATCCTGCCGGGCTACGACTTCATCAGCGACGCGGCGATGGCGCGCGACGGCAACGGCCGCGACAACAACCCGAACGATGAGGGCGACTGGTACGGCGACAACGAGTGCCAGGCGGGCTACCCGGGCTCGAACTCCAGCTGGCACGGTACCCACGTGGCCGGTACGGTGGCGGCGGTGACCAACAACAGCACCGGCGTGGCAGGTACCGCATTCAACGCCAAGGTCGTGCCGGTGCGCGTGCTCGGCAAATGCGGCGGTTACACCTCTGACATCGCCGACGCGATTGTGTGGGCCTCCGGCGGCAGCGTCAGCGGCGTGCCGGCCAATGCCAATCCGGCCGAGGTCATCAACCTCTCGCTGGGCGGCGGTGGCAGCTGCTCGACCACCTACCAGAACGCGATCAATGGCGCTGTCGGCCGTGGCACCACCGTGGTGGTCGCCGCTGGCAACAGCAACACCAACGTGTCCTCGTCGGTGCCGGCCAACTGCCCGAACGTGATCGCAGTGGCGGCCACCACCTCGGCCGGTGCGCGTGCCAGCTTCTCCAACTATGGCAACGGCATCGATATCTCGGCACCGGGCCAGGGCATCCTGTCCACCCTCAACAGCGGCACCACCACCCCGGGCAGTGCCAGCTACGCTTCGTACAACGGCACCTCGATGGCAGCACCGCATGTGGCCGGCGTGGTCGCGCTGATGCAATCCGTAGCCCCAAGCCCGCTGAGCCCGGCGCAGGTGGAGAGCATCATCAAGAGCACCGCACGCCCGCTGCCGGGCGCCTGCTCGGGTGGCTGCGGCGCCGGCATCATCGACGCCGACGCGGCGGTCGCTGCAGCGATCAACGGCGGCGGCCCGAACCCGGGTGGCAACGTGCTGCAGAACAACGTTCCGGTGACCGGCCTGGGCGCTGCCAGCGGCGCTTCGCTGAGTTACACCGTGAACGTTCCGGCCGGCAGCACCCAGCTGCGCGTGGCGATCAGTGGCGGCAGCGGTGACGCCGACCTGTATCTGCGCCAGGGCAGTGCCCCGACCGACACGGTGTACACCTGCCGTCCGTACCTGAGCGGCAATGCTGAAACCTGCACCGTCAACAGCCCCGCCGCCGGCACCTGGTATGTGCGGGTGAAGGCGTACAGCACCTTCTCGGGCCTGACCCTCAACGCCCAGTACTGAGCCCAAGCCCCTCTCCATGGGCACGCCCCGGCTTAGGCCGGGGCGTTTTTGCATGGGGCCGCGCGGTGGTGCGTGCCGCCGCGTCGTGGTGGGTGCCGACCCTGGTCGGCACGCCGTTCCTCAAACCGATTCGAAGCGGTTCGCGGCCACGTTCTTGCGCACGTGCTGCGGGTCGAAAATCCGCCCGTTCATCGCGATGTACACGCCGGTCGGCAACGACTGCACCGCACCGATCGCGCAGCCGATGTTGAACTCCGCATCCGAACCGCGGAAACGCGCCGGGCTCAGCGCGCCGGTCATCACGATGGTCTTGTCCGGGATCGTCGCCAGCACCTTGCCGGTCTGCACCATCGAATCGGTGCCGTGGGTCACCAGCACGTGCCGGGTCGGCTGCGCGGCGATGGTGGCGCGGATCAGTTCGCGGTCTTCATCGTTGATATGCAGCGAATCCTTGCGCAGGATCGGAATCACGTTGAAGCGGAACGTCACGCCCAGCTCGCGCAGGATCATGCCGATCTGGGGGTCGCCGATCTGGTAGTCCGACTTGTCGTCGAAGTAGATCTTGTCGATCGTGCCACCGGTGGTGACGACCAGGAGCTCTTCCATCATGTGCATGCGCGAAACCAGGACAGGTACAGCGGCGCGGGGCCAGGAACACAGATGATACGGCCCGGCGGGCGCAGCGTCAGCGTCGCTTGCCGAAGCGGGCGCGCAGCCCTGGCAGGCTGGTGCTGAAGACCACCAGCAGGGCCAGCGCGATCTCGATCAGCGCCAGCCAGCGCGTCTCCGGGTGGCTCCAGGCGCTCATCACGCCGTGGCTGAACCAGCCCAGGGCCAGCACCGAGGCCCAGAAACCGGCCTTGCGCCAGCCCAGGCGCAGTGCGATGGCCAGTGCCAGTGGCGGCGCGGTGAACACCAGCTGGGTGGCCAGCCAGTGCTTGTCATTGATGAACCAGCCGGCGAACAGCGCGGCCAGCCCCATCAGGGCCAGCAGCAGGACCGTGCGCGGCGCGGCGCTCATCGGGCCAGCCGCTGCGCGATGTCGGCCACCCGGTGGCCCAGCGCGCGCGCCAACACCGCCTCGTCGTCGGTCGGCTGCGGGTCGTCGGCGGCACCGGCGACGTGGCTGGCGCCATAGGGCGTGCCGCCACTGGTGGTGTGGCTCAGCGCCGGCTCGGTGAACGGGATGCCGACGATCACGCAGCCATGGTGCAGCAGTGGCACCTGCATCGACAGCAGAGTCGATTCCTGCCCGCCATGCATCGAGGCGGTGGAGGTGAACACGCCGGCCGGCTTGCCGGAGAGGGTGCCGTTGACCCATTCGGCGCCCAGCCCGTCGAGGAAGTGCTTCACCGGGGCCGCCATGTTGCCGAAGCGGGTGGGGCTGCCGAGCAGCAGGCCCTGGCATTCGACCAGGTCCTGCACGCTCACGTAGGGGGCGCCATCGTCGGGTACCGGCGGCTGCGCGGTCTGGGTCACCGCAGCCACCGGCGGCACCGTGCGCAGGCGCGCGGTCATGCCCGGCACTTCGCCGATGCCCCGCGCGATCTGGCGCGCCAGCCGTGCCACCGAACCGCCCCGGCTGTAGTACAGCACCAGAATCTCGCCCATCGTGCCCGCTTCTCCTCGTCGTGTGGCCACCAGTATGGCTATCCTGCGAGCATTCCGCATCGGGTACCCTTTCGCCGATGGAACCTTTGGATACGCTCAACCTGTGGATGGAGCGCGCGCGGGATCGCGCACGGGCCATCAGTTTCGGCCGCTTCCTGTGGCATCGCTTCCTCGACGACCGCCTGTTCCAGGCAGCGGCGGCGCTGGCGTACACCACGGTGTTCGCGCTGGTGCCGCTGGCCATCGTGGTGTTCGGCGTGCTCTCGGCCTTCCCCGTCTTCGACCGCTGGAGCGACCAGCTCAGCGATTACGTCTTCTCCAACTTCGTGCCCAATGCCGCGCGCGCGGCGGAGGGCTACCTGCGGCAGTTCTCGGCCAGTGCCGGCCAGCTCACCGCCGCCGGCTTCATCGCGCTGGTGGTCTCGCTGCTGATCACCCTCAACAGCGTTGAAGAGACCTTCAACCAGATCTGGCGGGTCGGTTCGACCCGGCCCAAGCTGACCCGCTTCCTGGTCTACTGGACCGTGCTGACGTTGGGCGCGATGCTCGCTGCCGCTTCGCTGGCGGTGTCGGCGCGGGTGTTCGCGATGCCACTGTTCGGGACCCAGGAAGGTCGTTGGCTGGCCGAGTTCGCACTGCGGCTGGCGCCGATCCTGATCGAGTTCGTCTGCATCACGCTGATGTTCCGGGTGGTGCCGCACCACACCGTGAAATGGCGGCACGCGGTACCCGGCGCGATTCTCGCGGCGGTCATCCTGGAACTGGTGAAGTGGGGCATTGGCGCCTATCTGGGTAGTTTCCAGTCCTACCAGAAGCTCTACGGCACGGTGGCGTTCGTGCCGATCCTGCTGCTGTGGATCTACCTGTGCTGGGTGGCGGTGCTGCTGGGCGCGTCGCTGTCCTCGTCGATGGCGGCCTTCCGCTACCAGCCGGTGGAACTGCGCCTGCCGCAGGGCTACGAGTTCTATGGCCTGCTGCGCCTGCTCGGCCGCTTCCACCATGCACGTGCCAAGGGCAGGGGCCTGGCCGACGATGAAATCCTGCGTCTGGAGCCGATGCTGACCGATTCGCTGCTGCAGGACCTGGCCTGCAACCTGCAGGAAATCGGCCTGTTGCGCCGCGATGAACGCGGCGAATGGCTGCTCTCGCGCGACCTGGACCAGGTGAGCCTGGCCGATCTGTACGAATGCACCCAGCTGCGCATCCCGGTAGCCGAGCAGCATCTGCCCTACCGCGACGACACACTGGGCCGTGCTGCGCTGGCGGCACTGGACGATCTGCGGCTGCCCCTGCGCGAACGCCTCAAGCGCAAGGTCAGCGATATCTACACCGATTCCGGAGACATGCCATGACCCGCAAGACCCCGTTGCTGCTCCCGCTGGCCCTGCTGCTGGCGCTGTCGGCCTGCAAGCCGGCCCAGGAGCCGACCCCCGCCAGCAGCCAGCCACCGGCACAGGCACCGACGCCGACCTCACCGGCGCCGGTCGAAGAGACCCCGGCCGAACGCATCACCGCCGAGTTCCCGACGCTGAAGATGAAGGCAGTGGATGGCAGCGACTACGACCTGGCCGCGCATCGCGGCAAGTGGGTGGTGGTGAATTTCTGGGCGACCTGGTGTGCACCGTGCCGCAAGGAGATGCCGGAGCTGTCGGCGCTGCACGCGATGCGCAGCAACATCGAGGTGGTCGGCCTGGCCTATGAAGACATCGAGGTGCCGGAGATGCAGTCGTTCCTGACCAAGCATCCGGTGACCTATCCGATCGTGATCGTGGACCCGTTCGACCCGCCGGCGGATTTCGCCACGCCGCGTGGTTTGCCGTTGACGCACCTGCTGGACCCGCAGGGCAAGCTGGCGCACAGCTTCCTCGGCCCGGTGACGGCCGCCGACATCGAAAAGCAGATCGCTGCTGCCAAGTAGGTTGGGTATCGGCAGGGCTGCGCCCTGCACCCGCCGAAACTTTCAAGCAACGGCAACAGCAACTGCCAAAGTGCGATTTCCGTGTTGTGGCGGGGCGGTGTCGGAGTGCGGGGACGCCGCAAGTACGTCCATGTAGGCTTGGCAGCCGCATCCATGCGGCTGACACCCCGCACTCCGACACCGCCCCGCCTCTGACAGATTTCTGCGGCTGTTGGTGGGTGTCGACCTTGGTCGACACGTTAGATCCACGCCGTGCGTGGATGAATCTCCATTGAAATCGAATATTTCGACAATCGAATGAAGAGCATCCACGCATGTCGTCGATCTGCTGCAGGTCGCGAGAATCTGTCGAAGGCGGGGTGGGTCCGGTTGCGGGGGCGTGAGCCGCATGGATGCGGCGACCGAGCTTACATGGACGTACTTGCAGCGTCCCCCGCAACCGGACCCACCCCGCCTACCCACAGGTAACCCGCTTCTGCTTCGGCTGTTGCTGTTGCCTTGGTTCGTAGCAGGTGCAGGGCCGCAGGCCCTGCCGACCCACCCTATTCCTCGACCGGGAAATCCTCGATCGGCTTCAGCACATCGTAGTGCTCGCGATGCAGCTTGCCCTTCAGCTTCGGCAGCTCCGGCAAAGGCGCGTCCACGCGGGTATCCGGCAGCCGGTCCAGCAGGTTGCGCACCAGGGTCAGCCGGCCCAGCCGCTGGTCGTTGAAATCCACCAGCGTCCACGGCGCCGCCTCACGATGCGTCGCGCGCAGCATTGCCTCGCGGGCCTCGGTGTAAGCGCTGTACTTGCTGCGCGATTTCAGGTCGACCGGGGAGAGCTTCCAGCCCTTCAGCGGATCGAGGTGGCGCTCGGCGAAGCGCTTTTCCTGCTGCTCCTGGTCCACGCACAGCCAGTACTTGAACAGCAGGATGCCGTCGTCCACCAGCAGCTGTTCGAACACCGGCGCCTGATGCAGGAACTGCTGGTACTCGGTTTCGCTGCAATAGCCCATCACCCGCTCGACGCCTGCGCGGTTGTACCAGCTGCGGTCCATCAGCACGATCTCGCCGGCGGCCGGCAGGTGCGAGGCGTAGCGCTGGAAGTACCACTGCGTGGCTTCGCGGTCGGTGGGCTTGGGCAGCGCCACCACCCGGCATTGGCGCGGGTTGAGGTGCTGGCTGATGGCCTGGATCGCGCCGCCTTTGCCTGCGGTATCACGTCCCTCGAACAGCACCAGCAGGCGTTGCCCGCTGTGCTGCACCCAGCGCGCCATGGCGGTCAGTTCCAGCTGCAAAGGCAGCAGCAGTTCGTCGTAGTCCTTGCGCTTGAGCTTGGCCATCGTCACGCCACGCGGGGAGGAATCCCGAGCGTAGCGCAGGGATCGCTCAGGCGATGTCGAGGCCCTGCCAGCCCTGTTCGCCCGCCAGATGCTGCAGCAGCGCCGAAAGGTCGTGGGCAAATCCGGCCATGTCGAACAGGCCGCTGTCTTCGCGTGCCTGTGCCAGTTCAGCGCGCAACGCCGCCAGTGCTGCCGGATCGTTGCCCAGCGCGCTGGCGGTGGCGATGAACCCGGCATCGTCGGCGACATTCATCCGTGCCAACCCCAGATGGTGGTTGAGGCTGCCGGCCACGCGCGCGGCGAAGGTGTCGCCGGGGCAGGTCAGCACCGGGCAGCCGGCCCACAGCGCATCGGAGGCGGTGGTGTGGGCGTTGTAAGGATGCGTGTCCAGGAACAGGTCGGCCAGCGGATACCGGGCCAGGTACTGCGGATGCGGCAGCTTGGCCATGAACACCAGGCGCGCCGGGTCCAGGCCTGCGGTCTGTGCGGCGGCACGCAGGCGCGCATCGGCCTGGCCGGGGCCGGACATCAGCCACAGCACGCTGCCGGGCACTGCCTGCAGAATGGCGAAGGCGCGGCCCATGCTGCGCGGGTTGAGCTTGTAGCTGTTGTTGAAGCAGCAGAACACCACGCCGTGTTCGGGCAGGCCGCACTCGGCGCGGGATGGTGCTGGCGCCAGGATGCGGGTGTTGTCCGAGGGCTGGAGGGCACGTGGCAGGCGCAGGACGCGTTCGCTGAACTGCGATTCCAGCGATGCCGGCAGCACGAAGTCGTCGGCGACCACGGCATCCATCCAATGCGCGCCTGATGTGCCGGGATAGGCCAGCCAGTTCAACTGCAGCGGGGCAGGGCGCATCGCCAGCACTTCCGGCGTGCCGCCGCCGCCCCAGCCGCGCAGGTCGAACAACAGGTCAATGCCCTGTGCGCGGATGCGCGCGGCAGTGTCTGCATGGCGCAGCCCGGCCACATCGTGCAGCTGTGTGGCTGCCTGCAGGCGCTGGCGGATGCGGCTGCCATCATCGTGGTTCAACGCGAACAGATGCAGCTGCAACGCCGGGTCATGACGCAGCTGCTCGAACAGGGCCACGGTCAGCAGCCCGGTGGGATGGGCGCCAAAACCATTGGAAAGGAAACCGACGCGCAAGGGGCCGTGCCCGCGCACCTTCACGGCAGGAAGGGGACGCACCCCCGAAGCAACCACTGCGGCGCGTGCACGCGCGCAGGCCAGCTGTTCGGCCGCGCTGGCATCCTCGCTGAGGAACGCGAATGGTTCGACCACGCCTTGCCCGGCGGCCAGGGCGCCACGCACCTGTGTGGCCAGCGCATCCACGTCCTGCCAGTCGCACAGGCGACGCTGCCAGGCCAGGCGCTGCGCGGCGATATAGGGTTCGTCCGGCATCAGCGCATGTGCACGGCGATAGGCCGCCGCCGCGCCTTCTGCATCATCGGCATCTTCCAGCGCATGGCCCAGCCACAACGCGATGCCGGGGTGCTGCGGGGCCAGCGCCGAGGCCTGGCCGAGCAGCTTCGCCGCGTCGGCATGCGCGCCGGCCATCCAGGCCACGCGACCCAACCGTGCCAGTGCTTCAGGGTGATTCGGGCGCAGCTGCAGGGCACGTCGCGCGGCCTGTTCGCCGGCAGCGATGTCGCCGGCTTCCAGTTCCACATCGGCCAGCATGACCCAGGCGACGAAGTCGCCGGGCTGGCGTGCAATCGCCTGTTGCAGGTGCTGTCGCTGCTGCCAGGCCGTCATCGTGCTCAGCCCGCCGACAGCTGGGCCAGGGCGTCGACCTGGTGCTCGTGGCTGAGCCGCTGCAGCAGCGGATCGAGGTCGCCGGCCAGTACGTTGGGCAGGTCGTACAGGGTCAGGCCTTCCACGCGGTGGTCGGTGATCCGGCCCTGCGGGAAGTTGTAGGTGCGGATGCGCTGGCTGCGGTCGCCGCTGCCGACCTGCAGGCGCCGCGATTCGGCCTGCGCCGCGTCCTGGCGCTGGCGCTCGGCGTCCAGCAGCTGTGCTTTCAGGCGCTTCATCGCCTTGTCGCGGTTGGCGTGCTGGCTGCGTTCGGTCTGGCATTCCACCACCACGCCGGTTGGCACATGGGTGATGCGGATGGCTGATTCGGTCTTGTTCACGTGCTGGCCACCGGCGCCGGACGAGCGGAAGGTATCCACCTTCAGGTCGGCCGGGTTGATGACGATGTCATCGACCTCATCGGCCTCGGGAATGATCGCTACGGTGGCCGCCGAGGTGTGGATGCGGCCCTGCGATTCGGTGGCCGGCACGCGCTGCACGCGATGCGTACCCGATTCGAACTTCAGGCGCGAGAACGCGCCACGGCCGACCACGCGCGCCACCACTTCCTTGTAGCCACCGTGCTCGCCCGGACTGTCCGATTCGATCTCGACCTTCCAGCCCTGGCGTTCGGCGTAGCGGGCGTACATGCGGAACAGGTCGCCGGCAAAGATCGCTGCCTCGTCGCCGCCGGTACCCGCGCGCACTTCCAGGAACAGGTTGCCTTCGTCGCGCGGGTCGCGCGGCACCAGCAGCAGCGCCAGCTCCTGCTCCAGTTCCTGCAGGCGCGCCTGTGCAGCAGCGATTTCCTCGTCGGCCAGCTCGCGCAGGTCGGGGTCGGCGCGCATGCCTTCGGCGGCTGCCAGATCGGCCTTGGCACGGGCTTCATCAGCCAGGGCGATGGCGATCGGTTCAAGTTGGGCGAATTCGCGCGAAAGGTCGCGGAAACGAGTGTTGTCGGCGACCACATCGGGTTCGGCGAGCAGGCGTTCCAGTTCTTCGCGGCGCTCGGCCAGCGCTTCCAGCTTACGGCGCAGGGTCGGCGTCATCGGGTCTCACGGGTGGGTGGCGGTAACCCGGCGTGGCCGGGAACAGGCGCTCGGCGGCGCGGGTCAGGTCGGCATCGCCACTCAGCGCGGCCGCACGCAGGGCGGCGGTCGGCGGATGCAGCAGGCGGTTGGTCAGGCCGTGGGCAAGCAGTTCCAGCACTTCATCGGCCGGCTTGCCGTTGGCCAGTTGCTGGCGTGCGCGCTCCAGCAGCTCGGCACGGGTGGCTTCGCCGAACGCGCGCAGCTGCCGCAGCGGCGCCTGGTGGGCGCTGGCCTGCTGGGTCTCGACGAAGCGCGACACCTGCAGGTCGATGATCGCCTCGGCTTCGGCGGCGGCCTCGCGGCGGCCACGGCGGTTGTCTTCCACCGCGCGCTCGAGATCGTCCACGGTGTAGAGGAAGGCGTCGTTGAGCGTGCCGACCTCGGCTTCGATGTCGCGCGGCACGGCCAGGTCGAACAGCAGCATCGGCTTGTGCCGGCGCGCGCGCAGGGCCTTGGCCACCATCTCGCGATGGATCACCGGTTCGCGCGCGGCGGTGGCCGAGAACACGATGTCGGCCTCGCCGAGGTGGCGATCCAGTTCGGTCAGCGGCAGGGCCACGCCGCCATGGCGGCTGGCAAGTTCCTGCGCGTGGGCGAGGGTGCGGTTGGCGATCAGCAGCCGGCGTACCTTGCCTTCGCTCAGGTGCCGTGCAGCCAGTTCGATGGTCTCGCCGGCACCGACCAGCAGCACGGTGGAATCGTCCAGCCGGGCGAACGCGTTCTGCGCCAAGCGCACTGCGGCCGACGCCACCGATACCGGGTTGGCGCCGACCTGGGTATCGGTGCGCGCACGCTTGGCCACCGAGAAGGTCTGCTGGAACAGGCGGTCCAGGCGCTGGCCGAGAAGGCCGTGGTCGCGCGCGGTCGACCAGGCCTCCTTCACCTGGCCGAGGATCTGCGGTTCACCCAGCACCATCGAATCCAGGCCGGTGGCGACCCGGAACAGGTGGCGCACGGCTTCGGCATCGGCGTGCTGGTACAGGTAGCCCTGCAGGTCGCCGGCCTGGGTGTGCAGCCACTGGTCCAGCGCCTGTGCCGAATCGGCCACGGCATACAGCTCGGTGCGGTTGCAGGTGGACAGCAGCACCGCCTCGGCGATCTGCGGGGTATCGCGCAGCGAACCGAGCGCGCGCGGCAACGCCTCACCGGCGAAGGCCGCGCGCTCGCGCAGCTCCACCGGTGCGGTCTGGTGATTCAGTCCGAGCACCCACAGGGTCATTGTTCAGTTGCTTGCGATAAGCTGCTGGCCATTGGACGACATTTTAAGGCCCCGATGCCGACGATGCCCGCATTGATTCGCATCCCCAGTGTTCTGCTGCTGTCCCTGGCCTGCAGCCAGGCCCTGGCGGCGGTGCCGGCCAAGGCCCCTGCAAGGGCCCCGGCCACTGAGGAACTGGCGCTGGAGCCGGTGATGGCCGGTGAGTTCGCCCTGCAGGCCGGCAAGCTGGCCGAGGCCGCGCGCTGGTACCTGCAGGCGGCCCAGCAGACCGACGGCGACGCCGGCCTGGCCGAGCGTGCGACCCGCATTTCCATGCTCGCCAACGATGATGCCAGCGCCGCCAAGGGCCTGGCCCTGTGGCAACAGCGGGCCCCGCGCTCATTGACCATGCGCAGTGCGGCCGGTGCGCTGGCCATGCGCCAGGGCGATGTGAAGGCTGCCCGCACCGAACTGCAGGGCTTGCTGGCCGACTCCGACGAGCGCGGTTGGAAGTTTGCCCTGGCCGCCCTGATCGGTGGGGGGCGCGATCCGGCGGTGCCCGCGCAGGTGCTGGGTGAGCTGGTCGACGCCAACGCCATTCCACCGAAGATCGAAGCCTGGCAGGAGTTCGGCCGCCTCGCCCTGCGCATGGACAAGCCCGAACTGGCGCGGCGCATGATCGATGAAGTGGTCAAGCGCTTCCCTGAAGAACCGCGTGTGGCGTTGCTGCGTGCCAGCCAGCTGCAGCAGGCCGGGGAGACCGGCAAGGCGCTGTCGCTGCTGCACGATGTGGAGCCTAAGACCCGCCAGGACCCGGAACTGCGCAATGCGGTGGCCATTGCCTACGACAGCCTCGGCCAGCCGTCCGCGGCCGAGCGCGTGCTGGCCTTCGGCCCGCAGGACGTGCAGACCTGGGGCATGCGCGCTTCGCTGCTGGCCAAGCAGGGCGACAAGGCGGCGCTGTCCAACCTCTACAACGAACTGTCGCGGCAGGCGGCCAAGCCGGACCCGGCGCAGCGCCTGCTGCTGGGCAAGATCGCCGAGTACCTGAAGCGTTATCCCGAGGCGGTGCAGTGGTATCACAGCGTGCCCGGCGGCGATGAGCTGAGCGAAGCGCGCCTGCGTGCGGCCAACGCCCAGGCCCTGGCCGGGCGCCTGCCGCTGGCGCTGGATGAAGTGCACGCGATCCAGTCCGATGCGGTGGTCGACGACGATGTCCGCCGCGACGCCTACCTGCTGGAAGCGGAACTGCGCCAGCGCGCCGACGACAGCGCCGGTGAACTGGATGCGCTGGCCCGCGGCCTGGCCGCTTACCCGGATGACAACGGCCTGCTGTACGCCCGTGCGCTCACCTGGGAACGCCGCGATGACATTCCGCGCGCCGAGGCTGACCTGCGCAAGATCCTGGTGACCGACCCGGAGAACGTGCCGGCTTTGAACGCGCTGGGCTACACCCTGGCCGATCGCACCGGCCGCCTGCAGGAAGCACTGGAGCTGATCGACCGCGCCCGTGTGGCCGAACCGGACAACGCCGCCATCGTCGACAGCTATGGCTGGGTGTTGTATCGCCTGGGCCGCAAGGAAGAAGCACTGGTGCAGCTGCGCCGGGCCTGGACCCTGGCCAAGGACCCGGAGATCGCTTCCCACGTTGGCGAAGTGCTGTGGGTGCTGGGCAAGCATGACGAGGCCCGCCACTTCTTCGAAGAAGCGGCCAAGCTCGATCCTGAAAACCGCGCGCTGCTGCGCGCCCGCGAGAAATTCAATCCATGAGTGTTTCCCTGATCCGGCCGATGCTGTTGGTGGCCGTGACCCTGGCGGTGACCGCCTGTACCAGCGTGGGTACGCAGAAGACCGCGCCACCGGCGGTGGTCGAGACGGTTTCGGCCGAAGCGGCGCGGGCCGAGGCGGCGCGCGTGGCCGCGCTGCAGGCACAGTCGGACTGGGCCTTCCAGGGCCGGGTCGCGGTCAGCAAGGGCAAGGACGGCGGCAGCGGTCGCATCGACTGGAAGCAGGAGGGGCGCCGCTATGTGGTCGAGCTGAGCGCGCCGGTGACCCGGCAGAGCTGGAAGCTGACCGGCGATACCCATTCCGAAGCCGGTCGCCTTGAGGGACTGGCCGGCGGGCCGCGTGACGGCGAGGACGCCCAGCAGCTGCTGCTGGAGGCGACCGGCTGGGACATCCCGGTCAACCAGCTGCCGCAGTGGATCCGTGGCCTGGTGGCTGGCGATGCTGCCGGTCCGGAGAAGGTCGAGCGCGACGGTGAAGGCCGGCCGCGTCGTATGCAGCAGATGGGCTGGCAGGTGCAGTACCTGGACTGGTACCCGGCCGAGGCCGGGCGTCCGGCGCTGCCACGCCGGATCGAGGCCAGCAATGGCGACGCCAAGGTGCGCCTGCTGGTGGATCAGTGGGGGCAGGGCGCCCCATGAGTGCCGGGTGCGATGACGCGGGCTGGTCCTGGTGGCCGGCCCCGGCCAAGCTGAACCTGTTCCTGCATATCACCGGTCGCCGCGCCGATGGCTACCACGAGCTGCAGACCGTGTTCCGGCTGCTGGACTGGGGCGACCGCATTGGTCTGCGCCTGCGTGAAGACGGGCAGGTGCGTCGTGAGGGCGAGGGGCTGGCCGGCGTTGCCGAGGCGGATGATCTGGCGGTACGCGCCGCGCGGATTCTGAAAGACGCGGCCAATATCGCGCAAGGCGCCGACATCATCGTCGAAAAGCGCGTTTCTGCCGGCGGTGGCTTTGGCGGCGGTTCCTCTGATGCCGCCACCGTGCTGGTGGTGCTGAACCGGCTCTGGCGGGCCGGTCTGGATGAGGACGCGCTTGCTGCGTTGGGCCTGCGCCTGGGCGCGGACGTGCCGGTGTTCGTGCGCGGGCGCAATGCCTGGGCCGAAGGGGTGGGCGAACGCCTGCAGCCCATCGTGTTGGAACCGGCCTGGTATGTGGTGGTTGAACCGGGCGTTCATGTTCCCACCCCGGCCCTGTTCGCAGACCCGGATTTGACGCGCGACAGCCCAGTGGCGAAAATAGAGGACTTCGCTTCCGGGACCCTGGTCGGGAACGCGTTCGAACCGGTGCTGCGCCGCCGTGAGCCTGCCGTCGAGGCAGCGTTCGCCGCGTTGAGCGATATCGGCACGGCGCGGCTGACCGGTTCGGGAAGTGGTTGTTTCGTCGAGTTCGCATCGCAGTCTGCCGCAGAGCAGGGACGGTCGAAGTTGCCGAAGGAGTTGCGGGCAAGGGTGGCAGCGGGCGTTGCGCGTTCGCCACTGCTGGATGCACTCGAGCAACACTGATTTATCAATGCAGGGGCGTCGCCAAGAGGCCCAAGGCACCAGGTTTTGATCCTGGCATTCGTAGGTTCGAATCCTACCGCCCCTGCCAATAGCGGCTGTGTCCGCGCCTTCCAGCGCATCGCCCGCGCGGGACGTGGAAACAACCGCGGTGTTGTCAGCAGCAAGGGTCCATCAGGGTCCTTGCCGACTCCGGATCCCCGCCACTCGTCCCCGCCCGAGACAATCATGATGCAAGAGTCCCCGAACCTGCTGGTCTTTTCCGGCAACGCCAACAAACGTCTGGCGCAGAATATCTGCAAGGAACTGGGGGTTCGCCCGGGCAAGGCGCTGGTCTCGCACTTCTCTGATGGCGAAGTGCAGGTGGAGATCGAAGAGAACGTCCGCAAGCAGGACGTGTTCGTGATCCAGCCGACCTGCGCGCCGAGCGCGGAAAACCTGATGGAACTGCTGGTGCTGATCGACGCGCTCAAGCGCGCATCGGTGGCCAGCGTGACCGCCGTGGTGCCGTACTTCGGCTACTCGCGCCAGGATCGCCGCATGCGTTCCTCGCGCGTGCCGATCACCGCCAAGCTGGCGGCGAAGATGTTCAGCACCGCTGGCGCTGATCGCGTGCTGACCGTCGACCTGCACGCTGACCAGATCCAGGGCTTCTTCGATATTCCGGTGGACAACGTGTATGCGTCCCCGCTGCTGCTGGCCGACATCTGGCGCGCCTACGGCACCGAGAACCTGATTGTTGTGTCGCCGGACGTGGGTGGTGTGGTCCGCGCCCGTGCGGTGGCCAAGCGCCTGGATGACGCCGACCTGGCGATCATCGACAAGCGCCGCCCGCGCGCCAACGTCTCCACCGTGATGAACATCATCGGTGACGTCGAAGGCAAGACCTGCGTGATGGTCGATGACATCGTCGATACCGCCGGCACCCTGTGCGCCGCTGCCGCTGCCCTGAAGGCGCGCGGTGCGCTCAAGGTCGCCGCCTACTGCACCCACGCGGTGCTGTCGGGCCCGGCGGTGGACAACATCACCAATTCCCAGCTCGACGAGCTGGTGGTGACCGACACCATCCCGCTGAAGGACGCCGCGCGGGTGTGCAGCAAGATCCGCCAGCTGAGCGTGGCGGAAATGCTGGCCGAAACGATGCGCCGCATCGCCTTCGGCGAGTCGGTCAGCTCGCTGTACGTCGACTGAGTTTTTCGTCCCTGCCGGCAACGGCGGGGACATACCCCGGGTGCTTCTGGTCGCGGAAGCATCTTCAACCGCCAGGCCGCAAGGCAGGGCAACAACCTGAGTAGTCGAAAATGTCGAAGACCCATGAAATCAAGGTCACCAAGCGTGAACTGCAGCGTAAGGGTGCGAGCCGCCGCCTGCGTCACGCTGGTGTGATCCCGGCCATCGTGTACGGCGGCAACGCCGAGCCGGTCGCCATCAGCCTGGACCACAACGAAATCTGGCTGGCCCAGCAGAACGAGTGGTTCTATGCCTCGATCCTGGACCTGAACCTGGACGGCCAGGTGCAGAAGGTCCTGCTGCGTGACATGCAGCGCCACCCGTACAAGCAGCTGATCATGCACCTGGACTTCCAGCGCGTGAACGAGAACGAAGCCCTGACCGCTTCGGTCCCGCTGCACTTCATCAACGAAGACACCTCGCCGGCTGGCAAGGCTGCCGACGTCGTGGTCACCCACGAACTGAAGGAAGTGACCATCACCTGCCTGCCGAAGGACCTGCCGGAGTCGATCGAAGTCGACCTGGGCGAGCTGAAGGCCGGTGACGTGGTGTACCTGTCCAACATCAAGCTGCCGAAGGGCGTGGAAATCCCGGCCCTGGCGCTGGGCAAGGACCACGACGACGCCATCGTCACCGCCAAGGCCGGCAAGGCCGACGCGGCTGACGAAGAAGCGGCTGCCGCCGAGTAATACCGCTACGGTGCCTGCCTCCGGGCAGGCACCGTATTGGAAGGAACCATGGCAGGACTGCGACTGATCGTCGGTCTGGGCAACCCCGGATCGGAACACGCCCGGACCCGGCACAATGCCGGGTTTCATTTCGTTGAGGCCCTGGCTGAAAAAGCCGGTGCACGATGGAATGTGGACAGCAAGCTGTTCGGCGAGACCGCCAAGGTCGAGATCGCCGGGCAGACGGTGTGGCTGCTCAAGCCCGCCACCTTCATGAACCTCAGCGGCAAGTCGGTCACCGCCGCGCAGCGGTTCTGGAAGATCGAGCCGGAAGAGACCCTGCTGGCCCATGATGAACTGGACTTGGCGCCCGGTGTGGCGCGGCTGAAGTTCGACGGTGGCCACGGTGGCCAGAACGGCCTGCGTGACACCATCCGCCTGCTCGGTCACGGCAAGTTCCATCGCCTGCGCGTGGGCATCGGCCATCCCGGCCACAAGGACCGCGTGGTGGGTTGGGTGCTCGGCCGCCCGTCCAAGGACGACGACGTGCTGATCGCGCGCGCCATCGACGATGCGATCGACGTCATGCCGCTGGCGGTACAGGGCGATTTCAGCGAAGCGATGAAGCGCCTGCACACTCCGAAGTAACCCGCTTTGGGTAGGTGCCAACCTTCCCGATTCCGGTGCGTGCCAACCTTGGTTGGCACACAATGATCGACACCGAGATGGATTGGCCAAGCAGCGCGCGCGCTGTTTCACCAATCACTTTCACCCCAGAGAGCTGTCACCCATGGGTATCAAATGCGGCATCGTCGGCCTGCCCAACGTCGGCAAGTCGACCCTGTTCAATGCGCTGACCAAGGCGGGTATCGCCGCGGCGAACTTCCCGTTCTGCACCATCGAGCCGAACGTCGGCATCGTGCCGGTGCCGGATCCGCGCCTGAACGAGCTGGCAGCGATCATCAACCCGCAGAAGGTCATCCCGACCGCGGTCGAGTTCGTCGACATCGCCGGCCTGGTGGCCGGTGCCGCCAGCGGTGAGGGCCTGGGCAACAAGTTCCTGGCGCACATCCGCGAAGTCGATGCGATCACCCACGTGGTGCGCTGCTTCGAGCACGGCGACATCGTGCACGTGGCCGGCAAGGTCGATCCGATCTCGGACATCGAAACCATCGACACCGAGCTGGCGCTGGCCGACCTGGACAGCGTCGAGAAGGCACTGAACCGTGCCGAGCGTGCGGCCAAGGGCGGCGACAAGGATGCAGCGGCGCGCAAGCCGGTGCTGGCCAAGCTGCAAGCCGCGCTGTCGGACGGCAAGGCCGGTCGCTCGGTCGGCCTGGATGATGAAGAAAAGGCGCTGGTACGCGACCTGTTCCTGCTCACCCTGAAGCCGGTGATGTATATCGCCAACGTGCTGGAAGACGGTTTCGAGAACAACCCGCACCTGGACGCCGTGCGCGCGCATGCCGCCGGCGAAGGCGCGCAGGTGGTGCCGGTGTCGGCCGCGATCGAGGAAGAGCTGTCCCAGCTCGACGACGAAGACCGCGATACCTTCCTGGCGGACCTGGGCCTGAGCGAGCCGGGCCTGAACCGCGTGATCAACGCGGCCTACAGCCTGCTGGGCCTGCAGACCTACTTCACCGCAGGCGTGAAGGAAGTCCGCGCGTGGACCGTGCGCAAGGGCGCTACCGCCCCGCAGGCCGCCGCGGTCATCCACACCGACTTCGAGAAGGGCTTCATCCGCGCCGAAACCATCGCGTATGACGACTTCATCAAGTACAAGGGCGAAGCCGGTGCCAAGGAAGCCGGTCGCCTGCGCCTGGAAGGCAAGGAGTACCGCGTGCAGGAAGGCGACATCCTGCACTTCCGCTTCAACGTCTGATCCAGCGGCATCGGATCGACCCCGGACGCCCCGCCTTGTGCGGGGCGTTCGCGTTTCTGGCAATGGACAAAAAATCACCATGCTGCGAAACGCTTGCGGCGTGATGTTCGCCGGCACTTGTCCACAGCAAACTCCCATCGCTTTCCACGCCGGATGTGGAAAACCGCGCGGCGCCTTTGTAGAGCCGAGCCCATGCTCGGCTGATGCCAGCCGGAGCCGAGCGTGGGCTCGGCTCTACAGGGGCTTTCCCGCGCGACCTGGATAAAATTTCGCCACGCTTCGAAACGCCTGTGCTGCAACGCTCGCGCCCACTTTTCCACACCAAGTTCCCATGGCTTTACACGTGCTGTGTGGAAAACCGCAGCAACGCCTGGACAAAAAATCACCATGCCCTGAAACGATTGCCGTGCATGGCTCGCGCCCGCTTATCCACACCAAACCCCCATCGCTTTCCACGCGCGATGTGGAAAACCTGCGGAGCTACGCCTGACTCAACGTCGGGTGGCAGGCGGAACGGTCGGCTGCGCGCTTGCCACGGCGTCTGCATTGACGGTGATCTGTGCTCGCTCGGCATAGTCCGCCGAGGGGTGCGCAATGGAGCGGCCCGACAGCAGCGAGCATCCAGCAAAAGATAGGCAGGTGGCCAGCAGCAGTACAGCGGTGATGAGCTTCATTGGATTCTTCCAGTGCGGAGGGGCGTTGTAGGTTGCGCCGGATGTCCAGCCTCCACCGCAAGGTGACACCGGAACGGGGCGCAGTGGACGCGCGAATGGCAGCTCGCGAGCAGTACTGTCGTACGATGGGTCCACATCGCCTCGCAATACTCACGCGGCAGCCGCGCAAGGATACTCGGCAGAATCCCATGTTCAGTCACATTACCGTCGGTACCAACGATCTTGATACAGCGGCCATTTTCTACGATGCCCTGCTGACTCCGCTCGGCATGCGCCGCCGCCCGGTCACGCCCGATGGTGGCCCGGCCGCGGCATGCTGGGTGACGGCGCACGTTGCGCTGCCGCGCTTCTACGTCTACGCGCCCTATGACCGTGAGCCGGCTAGCCATGGAAACGGCAGCATGGTGGCGTTCCTCGCGCCCTCCGCGGACGCGGTGGATGCCGCCCATGCGGCAGGCCTCGCTGCCGGCGGCACCGACGAGGGCGCGCCAGGGTTGCGGCCGCACTACGGAGCTGGCTACTACGGCGCGTATCTGCGCGATCCAGATGGCAACAAATGCCACATCGTCCATCGTGGAGACCTGGCCTAGACCGCGCGTAGCACGGGTGCTGCGATGGCGGCACCATCACTGCCCGGTTACGGGCGTCCGCTGTTGCTCAACGCCTTGCAGCAGCCATGTGTCATGAAAAAAGGACGGAGGCCTGCGCCTCCGTCCTTCCGTCCACATCCTGCAATGCGGCGTGCCTTAAAGCGCGCTGCCACCGAACTTGTGGGTGTACTGCAGGTTGATGGTGCGGCCGACGCTGTCGAACCAGGACACGTCGTAGTACGGATACGCGGTGTACGTGGCGTCCTTCGGCGGCATCTTGTTGAAGACGTTCACCACCGACAGCGACAGGCGCGCGTGGTCGTCGAAGCGGTACTGCAGCGACGCGTTGTAGCGGTAGGTCGCCTTGATGTACGGGCTGTCACCGCTGTCCCAGTCGAAGGTCTGGGCGTAGCTGTCATAGGTTGGCAGCTTGCCCAGTAGTGAACCGTAGACCGTGGCCGACCACGCAGCCTTCTCCCAGGTCACGCTCAGGCTGGTCTTGGTGCGCGGAATATCGAAACCGCTGTTGACCGCGAACTGATCTTCGACGGGGTCACCGGGGTAGCGCTGGAAATCGTGCTTCTTCACCCAGGTGTGGGTGCCGTTGAGGATGAAATCACCGATGCCGGTCTGCAGGCGGTAGCGCAGGCCGACGTCGATGCCGGAGGTCGATTCGCGGGCGACGTTGATCGGGGCGACGCGCACGCCGTACAGGCGGCCATCACTGGTGCGGGTGATGCGGTCGAGCGCGTCCACGCAGGTCGGCGAGTTGATGTCGGCACTGCCGAGGCGGCAGTTCGCTTCGCTGGCCAGGATCGTGCGCACGTCCATGTCCTGCACCTGCTTGCGCATGTCGATGTCGAACCAGTCCACCGACAGGTCCAGGCCGATCGCCGGCGACCAGACGAAGCCGGCGCTCCACGAGGTGCTGGTTTCCGGGTCGAGCCGGCGGTTGCCGGTGCGGCTGCGGATGATGCTGACGTCTTCGTCGCATTCGGTGCCATTGGCGCGACAGTCGTACAGATCGACTACGTCAGTCTCGTCGTTGCCCGGGCCGGCGAACACGTAGTGCAGGTCCGGCGCGCGGAACGCGGTGCCATACGAACCACGTACCAGCAGGGTGTCGATCGGGCGCCATTCCAGGCCACCGCTCCAGGTCGCCTTGCCGATGGTGTGGCCGGAATAGCGGTACTGGTCGTAGCGGCCGGCCACGCTCAGGTTGAACGTCTCGTGCAGCGGCATGCGCAGTTCGGCCGCCGTGGCCCAGCGGTTGCGCGAACCGTTGCCATCCGAATCCTTCCAGCTGTAGTAGTAGTACTGGGTCGCCAGCGGATCGGGATTCAGCGAATACGCCTGCTGGCCCACTTCCACGGTTGCGGCGAAGCCGGCATCACCGCCCGGCAGACCGAACAGCGCGGAATTGGTCAGCGTGAACGCAGCCGTCTCGGTGCGCGACTTCGGGGTGTAGGTGGTACGTGCTGCGATCGAATCGTACTCGGCGCGGGTCAGCGGCCGGTACAGGCGTGACGGGTCGGCATTGAAAATCGGGAATACGTTGCCTTCGTCATCGGTGTAATCGCCCAGCTGCGGGCCCAGGAACAGATCATTGGCCTTGGCGGCGATGATCTTCGCCCAGCTGATCCGCGACTGGTATTGCGAGTGGCTCAGTGCGGCCTCGTAGTCCCAGTTGCCGGCCAGATTGCCCTTGAAGCCAGTGGTCACGCTGAAGGTCTTCTGCGTGCTGCGCACCATGCCGTTGCGCAGGCCGCCCATTTCCTCCGGCGAAAACTGGCGGTTCCAGGATTCGATCTGTTGATCGGCCTCCGTGCTGGCAATGTTTCTGAAATAGCCCGCTTCATTGCCGTCTGAGCTCATGTAGCCCCAGGACGTCACATCGCGCATCAGCGACATCGTGTGATAGCCCAGCTGCACGTCGGCGAACCACTGCTGCCCGTTGTCGAAGTCGTAGCTGAGCGAAGCGTAGCCGTTGGCGCCGCGGCGCTTGCTGAGGATGGTGCCGTAGCCGATTGACGTATCGCTGCCACAATACCAGCCGGAGCGCGGCCGGTAGGCATGGTAGGTACTGCCCTGGTTCTGCCCGGCCAGTGCTTCGCAGGTCGCTGCGCCTGGGTCCAGGTAGGCGTTGTTGTAGTCCGTGCGCAGATAGGCGCGGCGAGCGGCGCGCGTACGTTCAGTCGGTGCGTCCTGGGTCGAATCCTGGATGTCGCGCTCGTACGCCCACAGCGGGCTCTGCGACTGCAGCTCGACGCTGTACACCGCGTTGAAATTGCCGCGGCTGAAACCGCTGGCCAGGCTCATGTCGAACGACTCGCCACCGCCTTCGCTGGTGGTGCCCATGCGCATGTCGATCGTGGTGCCGTCGGCCTTCTTCTTCAGGATGAAGTTGACCACGCCGGCGATCGCGTCCGAGCCGTAGATGGCCGAGGCGCTGCCGGTCAGCACTTCGATGCGCTCGATCATCCCCAACGGGATGTTGGAGACATCGGTGAAGTTGCTGCGGCCCTTGAACGGCATCGGGAAGTCGGCGATGCGGCGGCCATTGACCAGCACCAGCGTGTGATTCGGGCCCAGACCGCGCAGGTCCACCTGCTGGGCGCCCGGCGAGAAGTCAGCGCCACTGGAGGACTGCTGGCTCTGGGTCTCCCCCCCGTTCTGGGTCATCGCGCGCAGCACGTCCGGCACGGTGGTAAAGCCGCTGGAGCGGATCTGCTCGGCGCTGATCACCGTGATCGGGGCGGGGCCTTCGACCTGGGCGCGCGGAATGCGCGAACCGGTGACCTGCACCGCGTCCAGTTGTTGAACCGAAGAGGAAGCCGGTGCCTGGGCCGCCGCGGAAGCAGCCACGCCCATCAACGCCAGCTGGATCGACCACGCCATCGCCTTTCTACGCATGAGGAATTCTCGGAAATGAAGCCGGCCCGCAGAGGAGGGGCCCTGTCCCCCATTCAGATTTCCGGAATGGGCGCGCGCATTTAACGCCTTTTTCATGCCCTTGACTACTGGACCCCTATCTGGCAAAGAGTGAAAACGCTTGCAAGTCGATTTTGTTCAGGGAGATCAAGATGCGACGCCTCCATCGGACCCTGCGTGCCCCCTTCGCCTGGCTGGCGCTGCTGGTGTTGGCCGTGCCGTTGGCCGCCCTTGCGCAGGACCTGCAGGGCCCGGGTTTCGCCTACTACGAAGCCGGGGATCTCGACGCACCCCGGCCCGGTCCGCGCGCGCCGGCCATGATGCTGATGGGCGGTGGCGAATGGGTGCCGGAAGCCTTCCATTGGTGGCTGAAGCAGGCTGGCAATGGCCGCGTGCTGATCCTGCGCGCTTCTGGCAGTGACGAACTGCAGGACCGCCTGTATCGCGAGATCGGCGGGGCCACCGCAGTGCAGACGCTGGTGTTCGACAATCGCCGTGGTGCCGATGATCCCGCGGTGCTGCGCGTGGTGGCTGCAGCCGATGCCATCTTCATCGCCGGCGGCGACCAGTCCCGCTACATCCGCTTCTGGAAGGGCACCGCGCTCAACCGCGCGCTCAACGCCCATGTGCGCGCCGGAAAGCCGATTGCCGGTACCAGCGCTGGGCTCGCCATCCTCGGTGGCTATGCCTACGGCGCGATGGACGGCGGCAGCATCACCTCCGCCGGTGCGCTGGCCGACCCGATGGGCAGTGCGGTGACCATCGACAGTGGCTTCCTGCAGATGCCCTACCTGCAGCGCGTGGTCACCGACACCCACTTCGACAAGCGCGATCGGCTCGGCCGCCTGATCGTGTTCGTGGCGCGCGCTGCCCAGGACAGTGGCAACCCCGACATCGTCGGCATCGGCGTCGACGAAGACACTGCCCTGTGCGTGGAGCCCGATGGCCAGGCACAGGTCTACAGTGCTGACGGCGAGGGCAAGGTCTGGGTGGTCAGCCCCGGCCGCGATGCCGACCGCCTGGTCGAAGGTGAGCCGCTGCGCTTCCACGCGGTGCCGGTAACGGTGGTCGCCAGCGGCGGCCGCATGCGCCTGGATGACTTCCAGGCCGAGGCCGACTACCAGGCCGTGGCCGACGTCAGCGACGGCGAGATCGAAGTCATCCGCCAGTGACCCGGCGATCCTGTGGCCACGCATGGGATGCTGTAGAGCCGAGCCCGCGCTCGGCTGCCTTTCAACCGAGGCATCAGCCGAGCATGGGCTCGGCTCTACGATGATGCCTCCCTTGCCCACCTGCTGGAGACGTACCCGATGAAACTGCGCCTGGCGCTGTCCGCACTGTTGTCCCTGCCCACGCTTGTCCAGGCTGCACCGACGGCTTCGCCGCTGCTGGTCATCCACGGCGGCGCTGGCGTCGAGCGCAAGGACCTGTCGCCGGCCGAGGAAAAGGCCGCACGTGACGCGCTGCGGGCGGCCCTGTTGAAGGGGCATGCGGAGCTGGCAGCGGGTCGCCCCGCGCTGGCCGCTGTCACCGCCGCGATCACCGTGCTGGAGGACGATCCCACCTTCAACGCCGGCAAGGGCGCGGTGTTCACCCACGACGGCCACAACGAGCTGGATGCGGCCGTCATGGACGGCGCGAGCCAGGCGGCGGGCGCGGTGGCGGGCGTGCAGCGGGTGCGCAACCCGATCCTGCTGGCGCAGACCGTGATGCAGAAGTCCAGGCATGTGATGATGGTCGGGCAGGGCGCCGAAGCCTTCGCGGTCGAGCAGGGCATTTCTCTGGTCGATCCCTCCTACTTCCGTACGGAAAAGCGCTGGCAGCAGCTGCAGCGTGCACTGAAGGAAGAGGCCGGCGGCCAGGCGCATGCCGATCTGGAGACCGCAAAGCACTTCGGGACCGTCGGTGCAGTCGCATTGGATGCACAGGGGCACCTGGCCGCTGGTACTTCCACTGGCGGCATGACCAACAAGCGCTATGGGCGCGTGGGTGATTCGCCGATCATCGGCGCCGGTACCTGGGCTGACGCGCGATGTGCGGTGTCTGGCACCGGCTGGGGCGAGTACTACATCCGTACTGCCGCCGCGCACGAGATCTGCGCGCGCATGCGTTACCAGGGGCAGAGCCCGGAGCAGGCCGGCAAGGGCGTGATCAACGAGACGATTCCGCAGATGGGCGGCGATGGCGGTGCGATCGTGCTCGGCGCAGATGGAAAAATGGCCACGCCGTTCAACACCCAGGGCATGTATCGGGGCTGGATTGGCGGCGACGGTGTCCCTCATGTCGCAATTTTCGCCAGCGAGACCCTGCCGGTCCCCGGGCAATAACCTTGCGTATCAATGGGTTTGCGACAGCGTGTGAAAAAAGTGGAAAAAAGCGTTGACAGCCCCCCGTCCCATCAGCAGAATAAGCGGCTCACCACCACACACCGCAACGCTTCGGCGGCAACGGAATGGGGTGGTAAGGAGGGATACCCAAGCGGCCAACGGGGGCAGACTGTAAATCTGCTGGCTTACGCCTTCGGTGGTTCGAATCCACCTCCCTCCACCAGTTTCACGTTGTGACATTCCCGGCGCGGGAGTAGTTCAATGGTAGAACCTCAGCCTTCCAAGCTGATGGTGCGGGTTCGATTCCCGTCTCCCGCTCCATTGAATGAACTTTGAATATTATCGAGTTCATGTCATAATGCAAAACTCGGCTCACGTAGCTCAGTCGGTAGAGCACTTCCTTGGTAAGGAAGAGGTCGAAGGTTCGATTCCTTTCGTGAGCACCATCTTAAGCATCACCTCTCAGACGAATTCGAGATAAGCAGCCATGGCCAAGGGTAAGTTCGAGCGCACCAAGCCGCACGTCAATGTCGGCACCATCGGTCACGTCGACCACGGCAAGACCACGCTGACCGCCGCACTGACCAAGATCGGTGCCGAGCGCTTCGGTGGCGAGTTCAAGGACTACTCCTCGATCGACGCCGCGCCGGAAGAAAAGGCTCGTGGTATCACGATCTCGACCGCGCACGTCGAATACGAATCCCCGATCCGTCACTACGCCCACGTTGACTGCCCGGGCCACGCTGACTACGTCAAGAACATGATCACCGGTGCCGCCCAGATGGACGGCGCGATCCTGGTGTGCTCGGCTGCTGACGGCCCGATGCCGCAGACCCGCGAGCACATCCTGCTGTCGCGTCAGGTCGGCGTGCCGTACATCGTCGTGTTCCTGAACAAGGCCGACATGGTTGACGACGCCGAGCTGCTCGAGCTGGTCGAGATGGAAGTGCGTGAACTGCTGAGCAAGTACGAGTTCCCGGGCGACGACACCCCGATCATCGCCGGTTCGGCCCGCCTGGCGCTGGAAGGCGACCAGAGCGACATCGGCGTGCCGGCCATCCTGAAGCTGGTCGATGCCCTGGACAGCTGGATTCCGGAGCCGGAGCGTGCGATCGACAAGCCGTTCCTGATGCCGGTGGAAGACGTGTTCTCGATCTCGGGCCGCGGCACCGTGGTGACCGGTCGTATCGAGCGCGGCGTGATCAAGGTTGGCGACGAAATCGAAATCGTCGGCATCCGTCCGGTGCAGAAGACCACCGTGACCGGCGTTGAAATGTTCCGCAAGCTGCTGGACCAGGGTCAGGCAGGCGACAACGCTGGCCTGCTGCTGCGCGGCACCAAGCGTGACGACGTCGAGCGTGGCCAGGTCCTGGCCAAGCCGGGCACGATCAAGCCGCACACCAAGTTCGAAGGCGAAGTCTACGTCCTGTCGAAGGACGAAGGTGGCCGTCACACCCCGTTCTTCAACGGCTACCGTCCGCAGTTCTACTTCCGCACCACCGACATCACCGGCGCAGCTGCACTGCCGGAAGGCGTCGAAATGGTGATGCCGGGTGACAACGTCAAGATGGTCGTCACCCTGATCAACCCGGTGGCAATGGACGAAGGCCTGCGCTTCGCCATCCGCGAAGGCGGCCGTACCGTCGGCGCCGGCGTGGTCTCGAAGATCATCGAGTAA
>NZ_JCAFTP010000006.1:0-421330 GCF_059370395.1 Stenotrophomonas sp. YJH_SMC_101-4
CGCCGTTCCCGTGTGCTGCGAAGTTTCCTTCGTAGCGAGCCGCCCATTATAGCCGGCTTTTCCGCTTCGTCAACACCTTTTTTCAAGGCCGTCTCACCGGGGTGGACGTTGTTGCCGATGCTGCTTCGTCGTTGGACCCGAAGGCCTTTCGTCGTTGCGAGCCGCCTATTATGCCGGACTTTCCGAGTCCGTCAACACCTTCGTTCGATCATCTCGTTCGTCGGTGGTGGCGTTGCTGTTTGCGTGCCGTTTCCGAGGAAGCGATGCGTTGCAGCAAGGGAGCGAATTCTAGAGATCCTGCAGATTTCGTCAAGCGCTTTTTTGCATGGTGATGACAGAAGCACCGCGACATCAGGCATGGCGTACGCTCGAAGATCGCTGCGGCGTTGCCCGCGCGTTGCGCGGGCAACGCCGCAACCGCTATCAATGCATGGATGCACACAGGAGAGACGGCAATGAACATGCAGGTGCGGCAAGCATGGTGGCGCGACCTTTCAGTGCCGGCCGTGGTCGCCGGCTTCATCACCGTGCTGGTCGGCTTCGCCAGTTCCGCAGTGATCGTGTTCCAGGCCGCACAGGCTGTCGGTGCCGACCAGGCACAGATCGCCTCATGGATGTGGGCACTGGGACTGGGCATGGGTGTCACCTGCATCGGGCTGTCGCTGCGCTATCGCGTGCCGGTGGTGACCGCGTGGTCGACACCGGGCGCGGCAATGCTGGTGGTCGGTGCCGGTGGCGCCTCGCTCGCTGAAGCCACCGGTGCATTCCTGCTCGCCGCGGTGCTGGGCATGCTGGCAGGCTTCTCCGGCATCTTCGCCCGATTGATGCAGCGGGTGCCGATGGCGCTGGCCGCCGGCATGCTGGCCGGCGTCCTGCTGCGCTTCGGTCTGGACGTGTTCGTGGCCATGAACACCCAGCTGGTGCTGGCGCTTGCGATGTTTGCCACCTGGCTGGCCGGACGCCGCCTGTTCCCGCGCTATGCGGTCATCGCCACCCTGCTGGTCGGCATCGCGGTCGCGGCCAGCCGTGGCCTGCTGCACGCACAGCAGGTGCAACTGCAGCTGGCGGTACCGCAATGGGTGATCCCATCCTTGTCCTGGACTGCGGTGGCCGGCATCGCCCTGCCCTTGTTCGTGGTCACCATGGCCTCGCAGAACATTCCGGGCGTGGCGGTGATGCGGGCCTCCGGCTACGACGCCCCGGTGTCGCCGCTGATCGGCTGGATCGGTGTGGTCAATACGCTGCTGGCACCATTCGGGGCGTACGCGCTGAACCTGGCGGCAATCACCGCGGCGATCTGCATGGGTCGCGATGCGCATGAGGACCCGGCACGACGTTATACCGCCGCCATGGCGGCAGGTGCCTTCTACATCGTCATCGGACTGTTCGGTGCCACCGTGGCCGCCCTGTTCGCGGCTTTCCCAAAGGAGCTGGTGGCCTGCGTGGCCGGTATCGCGTTGTTCGGCACCATCGCCAACAGCCTGGCCAGTGCGCTGGCGGTGGAGCGGGACCGCGAGGCGGCACTGGTCACCTTCCTGGTCACCGCCTCGGGCGTTTCACTGGCCGGCATCGGCTCGGCGTTCTGGGGCCTGGTGGCCGGTGCGCTGTGCCTGCTGGTGCTGCGGCCCCGTCAGGGCCGCTGACCCACCCTACCCCGCCAATGCGGCACCGACGGTGCTCAGTGCCACCGCGATGACGATGGCGATCAGTGTGGCGACCACGCTGGTGCCGCCGCGCGCGGTCAGCTCGCTGCGCAGCCGTGCGTCATCGCCGCCGCTGACGGCACGGGCTTGGGCGATCAGGCGTTGGCAGTGTGCCAAGTACCAGGTGTTGCCAAAGGTGCCGGTGGTGACGCTGAGCGCGATGGTGATGACCAGCGACACGCCTTCGGGCACATCCAGCAAGGTCTCCACCACGCTGATCAGCAGCAGCAGGCCGACCCACATTGCCGCCAGGCGGTACATCCTGCGGTACATCATCCAGATCGGGCCGAGCAGGAAGGCCGGCCAGTGCCAGGTTCCACTGGCGGTGGCAATGCCCTGATCCAGCCGCCAGCGCTGGCGATAGATCGGGAAGTTGCCGCCGACCACGCTGGCGTACAAGGCCATCTCGCCCTCCAGCCCCGCGGCGGCAGCCGTATCCGGTGCAGCGGCGGGGGCTCGATACGGATCGGACGGATCGCCGACACTTGGCGCAACGACCTCAACCGGTGGGGCTGTGTCGATATCCGGAGCCGGCGCCATCTCGATGGGCGTTGAATCCTGTTCCAGCTCCGCCAAGGGGCGCCATGAGGGCATGCCTTCGCACCAGAGCAGCGTGCGCGCCGTAACCGTCCCTTCCTGCTGCAGCTGGCGAAGACCGGCCAGATCCACCGGCCCACTGCTCTGCCTGCCATTGGCGTACCACCATTGTGCTTCCTGCATGAAAACATCCTTGCTGCGTTGATTCGTTACCGGGTTACCGGTGTCCACGGTGCCGCGGACAATGTCTGTGACAGCACATGGCTGCCACCCGGCGGCAGGGTCACCACGTCGGGTCCGGCGTTGGCCGCTTCCAGGCAGACGTAGTCGCGCCAGCCCTCACCCACATCTGCCATCTTCGCTGCAGCCTCGGCACCGGGATTCCACGCCACCAGCGAGCGGCTTCCTTCCGTACGGATGTCGATGCGGCGTTTCAGCACCGGATCACGCAGGACATAGTGACCCTTGGCCTGCGTGTAGATGCGGTCGCTGCGCCCGGGATCACGGGGATCGCGCAACGTCCAGGCGCCCTGCTGCCGACGCGGCGTCGCATAGTTCTCGAACTTGTCCAGATAGTCCAGTCCGTCCACGCCGTCCACATCCACCGCGCTGGCATCACCCACGCGGAAATAGTTGTGCAGCGCCTGGGTGATGCTGGCAGGGGAACTGCCGACGTTCTCGGTGATCAGTCGCTGGGTCAACTGGCGGCCTACACGCACAGTCATCCTCAATCGCAGGTCCAGGCTCTGCAGCACCGGGGGTGCCAGCGTGAGCTCGATGCTGCCGTCGTCCAAGCGACGGGCCTGTTGCAGTTCCCACGGCACGGTACGGACGAAACCGTGGGCGGGCACGTCGTTGCCCTGGCCTTGGCGGCCGAAGTACGGCCAGCAGACGGGGCTGCCTCCGCGGATCGGCGTGGGCAGTTCGGCGCGCCGGGGGGACAGCCACATCAGATCCGGCTGGCCCTCGGGCACGAAGGAAAGCAGCTGGCCGCCAAACACACTGATGGCCGCGCTGGCGTCGCCGGTTTCCACCAGCCAGGCATCGAGCCCCTGGTACTGCCCGCTGCGTACACCCTGGATCTGCTGCACGTGGGATCGACTCCGTATGGCCGACGATTGCACGGCACTGTAGTTGCTGGGAAGCATGAAACGCGTGGGCACCGGTGCAGTGCGCGGCGCGTTCTGCAGAGTGCGAAGGATACGCTGTCCCGCGCGCCCATCTGCGTTGGCCCAGCCCAGGCGCTGCTGCTCGACCTGGATAGCGCGACGCGTGGCCGTACCGATCATGCCGTCGGCGCTTCCGATGTCGTGGCCGCGGGCCAGCAGCAGGGTCTGCAGCAGGCGGCGCTCATCGCGGCCGATACCGGGATCATCGGTCGGCCAGGCCGTGGCCAGGCCCGTGCCGCCACGCAGCTGGTCGGCCAGCGTGGCGATCGCCAGCGCGTAGCTTTCGGCAGCGTTGTAGCTGTAGATCGCGTCGTAGTTGCGGAACACCAGCAACGCAGGGCCCTTGCCGCCCGCCGGCAGCAGCAGGGCCGCGCGCGCGTCGGCAGGCAGGTTGGCCGGGGCCAACGCGCTGCCATCCAATGCGGTCACACCTTGCGCACGCCAGTCGGCCAGCGCCCGACGCTGGGTGCGCCCGGCCTGGCTGGCGTCGAAACCGGGCGGGATACGCACTTCCATGCCCCACGGCTCTCCGCTGCGCCAGCCGGCGCGCTTGAGGTAATTGGCGGTGGAGGCCAGCGCATCGGGAATGCTGCCGACCAGATCGCGGCGGCCATCGCCATCACCGTCCACGGCGATGCGTGCATAGGTACTGGGCATGAACTGCGTATGCCCGAAGGCACCGGCCCAGGAACCGGTGAGCCCCTGGGCCTGCAGGTCCCCGCGGTCGATCAGCTTGAGCAGCGCCAGCAGTTCACCGCGGAAGAAGGGTTGGCGACGGCCGGCGCAGGACAGCGTGGCCAGTGATTGCAGCAACGGGCGCTTGCCGAACACGCGGCCGTAGTCGCTCTCCACGCCCCAGACCGCGACGATGGTGGCCGGATCGACGCCGTACTGCGCCGAGACCCGATCGAGCAGGTCGCGGTGCTGCTGCAGCATGGCGCGACCATCAGCCACGCGCTGGCGATCGACCAGCGCGGCCAGGTAGTCCCAGATCGGCGTGGTGAATTCCGGCTGCGCGTCGAGCAGGCCGAGCACGCTGGGATCGGGGGTGAGCCCGGCGATAATCCCATTGAAGCGGTCGGCACTGATGCCCTGGCTGGCGGCTGTCGATTGCAGGACGGCCAGGCAGCGGCTGAAAGCGGCATCGCTGCTGGCCGCAGGCGCTGCTGTCGAAGCGGGTGCCGCGGCGAGCACGGCCGCCAGGCCGAGCGTGGTCAGAATGGGCATGGCGTCCTCCGTGTTGCCGTTGCAGGGCCATCTTAGGCGCAGCGTAGGCGAACCTGAAGCAGCGCGGGCTGGCGGCGGCTAAAGGGCGCGAAGCAGGCGCAGGCCATAGGCCGGGCTTTCAGCATCCCAGCGCCGCACGACCTGCAGGCCCGCTGGCAGCAGCAACGCTTCGAAGCTGTCGTCGGTGTACTTGTGGCTGTATTCGACGCGGATCGGCTCGTCGGCCTGGAAGTGGAAGGTGCGGCCATCCAGACGGACGTCCTGTGCGCGCTGGCTGACCAGATCGGTTTCGATGCGCAGCCGCGCAATGCTGTAGCGGGCGCGGTGGCGGAAGCCGTCCAGATCGAAGTCGCTGCCGATCTCGCGGTTCAGGCGCGCCAGCAGGTTGAGGGTGAATGCAGCAGTGATGCCCTGCACATCGTTGTAGGCGGCTTCGATCAATGCCGGGTCCTTGTGCAGATCGATGCCGACCAGGGCCAGGCCATCGCGGCCCATGGTCTGGCGCATCGCGCGCAGCAGTGCGACGGCATCCTCTTCGACGAAATTGCCCAACGTGGAGCCCGGGAAGAACAACAGGCGCCGCGCAGGCTCGCGTTCCGGTGCCGGGACGGCGACCGCGCGGGTGAAGTCGGCACAGACCGGCAGCATCTCGACGTCCGGCAGCGCCGGGGCCAGATGGTCGATGCTGGACAGCAGCGCGGCGCGCGAGATCTCGATGGGGGTGTAGGCCACGGGGTCCTGCAGTGCCGCCAGCAGCAGCGCGGTCTTGCGGCCACTGCCGCTGCCCAGCTCCACCACATGAACATGAGGACCGACGCTGCGGGCGATGTCCGGCAGCACCCGCGCCAGCAGCGCCAGCTCGGTACGCGTGGGGTAGTACTCGCAGGTCTGCGTGATCTGCTCGAACAGGCGTGAGCCGCGTGCATCGTAGAAATACTTGGATGGCAGCTGGCGCGGTGTGCGCGACAACCCGGCCACCACGTCGGTGAGGATCTGCTGGCGGCCGGGGGTGAGGTCGGTCAACGCCTGCAGCGCGTCGTGCACGGTGCTCATGTGAGGTCCCTGGCCAGGCGCAGTCCGGAGAACTGCCAGCGCGCCGGCGGCATGAAGAAATTGCGATAGCTGGCGCGCACATGGCCCCGTGGCGTGACGCAGCTGCCGCCGCGCAGCACCCATTGGCCGCACATGAACTTGCCGTTGTACTCACCGAGGTTGCCCGCGAAAGGGCGGTAGCCGGGATAGGCACCATACGCGCTGTGAGTCCACTCCCAGACATCACCGAACAGCTGGCGCAGGCCGCTGCCCTGCCCCGCCTGCGGGTGCAGGTGATCGTCATCGGCAAAGTGGCCCCGCACCGCCTGAGACGCGGCGGCGGCCTCCCACTCGAACTCGCTGGGCAGGCGTGCCCCGGCCCAGCGAGCACAGGCATCGGCCTCGAAGTAGCTGAGATGGCAGACCGGCGCGTGCGGATCCAGCTCGCGCCAACCGCCCAGGGTGTATTCGCGCTGCAGGGTGTCATCCCAGTACAGCGGGTGCTGCCAGTCCTCGGCTTCACGCAACGCCCAGCCTTCACTGAGCCACCAGCGCGGTTCGCGGTAGCCGCCGGCATCGATGAAAGCACGGTACTCGGCATTGCTGACGGGACGTTCGGCCAGAGCATGTGCCGGCAGCAGCACGCGGTGCGGCGGCGATTCGTTGTCGTAGGCAAACGCAGCGTGCTGCGGCCAGGATGCAGCGCCGACGGTAACGATGCGCTCGGGTGATTCGATCCAGCCCTGTGCACTGGCAGCGCCAGGGGGGGTGGGCAGGTCCTCGCGGTAGGCCGGCTGCAGCGGATTGCACCAGAACGCGTGCTTGATGTCGGTCAACAACAACTCCTGATGCTGTTGTTCGTGCTGCAGGCCCAGCTGCAGGTTGTGCAGCGCGTGTGGGTCCAGGTCACCTGCCGATAGCCGCGACTGCACCTGTGCATCGACCTGCTGGCGATAGTCATGCACCTGCTGGAGCGAGGGCCGTGAGAGGAGGCCGCGCTGCGGCCGGGCATGGGCGGGGCCGATACTCTTGTAGTAGCTGTTGAACAGGTAGTCCCATGCAGGGTCATGTGCAGGCGCAGCCGGGAAGCCGGCCAGCACGAAGCGTTCGAAGAACCAGGTGGTGTGGGCCAGGTGCCACTTGCTGGGGCTGGCATCGGCCATGCTCTGCAGCATGGCGTCCTCGGCGCTGAGTGGGCCGGCCAGTTGCATGCTGCGCGCACGCACGCGTGCGAACTGGTGGGCGAGATCGTGCTGCGGGGCAGCGACGGCGGCGGGTACGCTGTCCATGCCGACAGCATCGGTGCCGGCGGGTGAGTGCGATGTCATGGTCCGGCGTCACTTCGTTCACATGGATGGGCCTGCCGCATTCAAGAAGCCGCCCCGAACGCCGCTAACGGCAATGCTGCGGCCGCGTCGTCACCGCGCTGGAATTCCTGATTGCCCCTGCATCCGCTCCGCCAGCCTGCGCACTACCTGTTCGTGCTGCCCGCCGTGCTGGTTGCCGTGGTGCTGTGGGCGGCGTTGGGCAACGAAGACGTGGCCAGTCCGGCCCAACGCGTTCTGCCCTGGCTGCTGGCCTGCCTCGGTGCCGGCCTGGCCCTTCTCTACCACCAGGTGCGTGCGCTCTGCCTGCTGTTGGTGGTGGCAGTCATGTTCGCGATGCTGCACCAGGATGTCGGCGGCTACCTGCGCAGCGGCCATGTCAGCGCGCTGACACCGCTGCGCTTCCATGCCATCTCGGCGTGGCTGCCGTTGCTGTTCGCCGGCCTGTCGTTGTGGCCGGAGCGTGGGCGGCGCAGGCACGACCTGCTGTTGCGCTCCGTCGCCAGCAGTACGGCATTGCTGATCTTCCTGCTGCTGGCCGCGCAGCAGCCGCGCGGCATGCATGATCTGCTGTCGAACCGTCATTGGGCGTGGATCCCGGCCGACTGGAACGCGCTGGCGCAGCTGCCGGCGCTGCTGTTCCTGCTGGCCACGGCGGCGCTGGGTTGGCAGGCATGGCGGCATCCGCGGCCGCTGCACACGGCTATGCTGCTGGCGCTGCTGTGCCTGTGGTGGATGCTGCCGAGGGTCTTCCTGCAGCCGGTGCTGCTGCCTGCGCTGGCCAGTGCGGCCCTGCTGCTGATGCTGGGCGCGATGCTGCAGGAGTCGTTCCACATGGCGTTCCGCGACGAACTGACCGGCTTGCCGGGGCGCCGCGCCTTCAATGAGACCCTGCAACGGGCGCGCGGCACCTACAGCATCGCGATGGTGGACGTGGACCACTTCAAATCGTTCAACGACACCCACGGCCACGACACCGGCGACGACGTGCTGCGCCTGGTGGCCTCGCGGCTGGCGCGGGTCGGTGATGGTGGACGTGCGTTCCGCTACGGCGGCGAGGAGTTCGCGGTGGTGTTCCTGGGCCAGCCGGCCGACGCCTGCATGGATGCCGTGGAAGCCTTGCGGCAGAGCATCGAGGACACCCGCATGCAGCTGCGCGACCGCAGCACCCGCAGCCGCGACGATGACGCCGGGCGTCAGCAACGCGGGCGCGGCGGCAGCGGCCCGGTGGTGCAGGTGACGGTGAGCATCGGCCTGGCCGACAGCCTTGTGGACCCGCGCCCGGCAGCGGTGGTCAAGGCCGCCGACCGGGCGCTGTACGCAGCCAAGGACGGCGGCCGCAACCAGATCCGGGCGAACGCCGGACAGCGGGATGAGGCTCAGACTGCGTCGAGGTAGTACCAGCGACCGTCGATGCGCAGGAAGCGGCTGTGTTCGGTCATCTTCACCGCGCTGCCGCCGCCTACCCGGTAGCGGGCGGTGAACCTCACCTCGGCGCTGTCAGCGCCGGTGACGGTGTGCTCATGGACGGTCAGGCCCAGCCAGTGCGTACGCTGCCCGGGCGCGTCATCCAGCGACAACTCGACCGGACGCGTGTCCGGATGCCAGCTCTGGCGCAGGTAGCCTGCCAGGCCCCGCACGTACGCGCTGTAGCGCGAACGCATGAGGCGTTCGGCGTCGGGGACGGTGTCGCCGGCATGGAAACGGCCACAGCAGGCGGCGTACTCCGCGGGTAGCCCGCAGGGACAGGGATCGGCAGGTTTTCGGCTCATGCGCGCATTGTCGCGCGGGGCGCCGCCAGCATCCATCGGCGAAGGGCGTATGCTGTCGCGCCCCCACCTTGATTGATCGCCGTGCTGGAACTGGTTCCCCCCGAGTTGTGGTGGCTGGTGGTGATCGCCTTCATCGCCGGTCTTGTGGATGCCGCCGTCGGTGGCGGTGGCCTGGTGCAGCTGCCGGGACTGTTCACGGTGCTGCCGCAGCAGACACCGGCGATGCTGTTCGGCACCAACAAGTTCAGTTCGATGTTCGGTACCGGTGCGGCTGCCTGGCGTTACGCGCGCAACGTGCGTTTCCCGTGGAAGCCGGTACTGTTCGCGGCTGGTACCGCCTTCATCTTCTCCTTCGCCGGGGCCACTGCGGTAAGCCTGCTGCCCAAGGACGCGGTGCGCCCGCTGGTGCTGGTCCTGCTGATCGCGATGCTGGCCTACACGCTGTGGAAGAAGGACTTCGGCGCGTTGCACCGGCCACAGGAGATCGGCCGCCGCGAGCTGGTGATCGCACTGGCGATCGGTGCGGCGATCGGGTTCTACGACGGCTTCTTCGGGCCGGGCACCGGCAGCTTCCTGATCTTCCTGTTCGTGCGCTTCTTCGGCCTGGATTTCCTGCGCGCGTCAGCGGCATCGAAGGTGGTGAACCTGGCGACGAATGTGGCGGCGATCTCATTCTTCGTGCCGACCGGCAACATCCTGTGGCTGTTCGCGCTGCCGATGGCGGCGGCCAACATCATCGGTTCGGTGGTGGGCACGCGACTGGCGCTGAAGGGCGGCACGCCGTTCATCCGCAAGCTGTTCGTGGGGCTGGTGGTGGTGCTGATCGCGCGGATGGCGTGGGATACGTTCCGCGGTTCGTGAGGGACGTTATGAAATGGCAGGTGCCAACCTTGGTTGGCACATTGTTTCAGGTCGCGAAGAGCAGCCGAGCATGGCTCGGCCCTACAGGTGGATTGCCCGAGGCGCTCAGGCCTCGGCTTCTTCCGGTTCGTTGGCCTGCTGGCGGCTGCGCTCGGGCAGCTTCAGGCGCTTGCCTTCTTCGTCGTACTCGATCAGCAGCACGCCGGAGTCGTGGCGGCCGCTGATCTCGACGAAGCAGGCGCCGCCGATGAACGGTTCCAGCGTCATCACCGACTTCAGCGGGGTGGCGACCACCATCTGGAAGCCGAAGTTGTCGAAGATGTTCATCGCCAGCGCGGTGAACTCGTTATCGGCCTTGTCGAAGGCTTCGTCGAGCACCACTGCGGCGTAGCTGGGCAGCTGGCTGTCGGCACCACCGAGCTGGTAGCGCAGCGCGGCCGCCAGGCAGGTCGTGGCCAGCTTCTGGCGCTGGCCACCGGACTTGCCGGCGCCGCTGCGGTAGATCTCGACCTGCTGGCGCGTTTCCGCATCCAGCTCGACGCCGATGAACTCCACGTGCATGCGCACGTCCAGCACCAGCTCGCGCCAACGCTTGTCCTCGCCTTCCTGCGAGCCCAGGCGGTTGACCAGCTGGCGCAGCACGGTGAACTGCGATTCGGCCAGCTCGCGCTGATCGGTCTGCTGCTGCGACAGCACTTCGCGCAGCTGCAGGTGGAACTCGCCGACTTCCGGCAGGCGTCGGTCGTTCAGTTCGATGGTCAGCAGCGTGCCTCGGTTGAACGGCACCTGTTCCAGGCTGGCGTTCACTTCGTCCAGGCGCTGGCCGATCGACTTGCGGGCCTCGGCGCTGTGCCGCTGCAGGGCCAGCAGGTTGTTCTTGCTCTGGTTCTGCAGCAGATCGAAGAAGCGCTCTTCGTGCTGCGGCAGGCCATCGCGTTCCAGGCGTTCGAGGCGCGCGAGGAAGTCCTCGGCCGAGGCCACCGAGACGGTGAAGTCGCCCGATTCCTCCGGCCACTGCTGGATGAAGCGACGGAAGCAGCCGATCAGCTGGTTCTCGATGCGGTTGAGGTCCTGCTGCGATGAAGACAGCTGCTCGTTCAGCGCGTTGCTGACCTGGCGCATGTGCGCTTCCAGCGTTTCCAGGCTGAGCGGGCCCTGCTCCTGAAGGCGCTCGGCGAGGCCGGCTTCCTGCTCCTGGGCCAGGCTCGGCAGCACCAGCGCACGGCTCTGCTGGCGTGCGCGGTCAAGGCGATCGCGCTCCTTGACCAGCTGGCCGCGCTCGACACGCACGTCTTCATAGGTGCGGCGCGACTGTTCGATGTCCGCGCGCACCGCGTCGATCTGCTTGGCCAGCTTGGCGAGGTCGGCATTGCCTTCGCGCAGGTCGCGCAGCGTCGCTTCGATATCGCTGAGGCGCTGCTGCGGGGCGGCGATATCGATCTCGTTCCAGCTGATGCTGACCAGCTCGTGGCAGGCCAGGCGGCGTTCGTTGTCGCGATCACGCTGGCCACGCAGGCGCGCGATGTCGGTCTCGCAGCCGGCGATGCGCTTGGCCAGTTCCTGTGCTTCACGCTCGAAGGCGCCGACCTTGTCGTGGTTGTTGAAGCCGAGAATCCAGCGACGGCGGTCACCCACCGCACTGCGGTCGTCCTTCTCGAAGCGGTCGCCCGGATGCTTGACCTGGCCTTCGCGGGTGATGCCGCGATCGACGTTGCGCAGCTGCTTGGCATCGACGCACTCGTAGTCGAAGCGCTTGCCAAGCTCACGGCGCAGCCAGCTTTCGAACACGTGCTCGCGCAGTTCCAGCTTGTGCAGCAGCGACTTCGCCGACGGCTCGCGCGCGAACGCATCATCGTTGCGGCGCACGCGGTAGTAGGTGAAGCGCATGCCCAGGTGGGTGCGGTTCACCCACTCGGCGACGTCGTTGTAATGCTTGTCATCGACCAGCAGCGACAGCGCGAAACCGCCCAGCACGCGCTCGATGGCACCCTGCCAGCCCTGCTCTTCGGAGCGGACCTGGATCAGTTCGCCAACGAACGGCAGCGCTGCTTCGGCGATGCCCGTTTCCTCGGCCAGGCGCGCGCGCAGCTTCTGCATCGGCGCAGGGATGTTGGACGGCGTGCGCTGCATCGCTTCGAGTTCCGCACGGACTTCGCCGAAGCGGCGCTCGTCATCGCGCTTGCCACCCAGGCGATCGCTGATCGCGTCGTCCAGCGCCGAAGAGGCACGCTGGCGGTCCTGCAGCTCGTTCTGCGCGCGCTCGACCAGCTCGGCGAAGCCGTGGGCGTCGTCCGGCAGTTCCGCCTGCAGCTGCTGCGCCGCCTGGCGTGCCTGCTCGCGCTTGGCCTGGCGGCGGTCGCGCTCAGCTTCGGCACGACCCTGCTCGCGTTCCAGTTCCTCGATGCGCTCACCGCCCTGCTGGCGGCGCTGCAGCTCCAGTTCGGCCAGGCGCTCGGTGTGGTTGTCCAGTGCGGCACGGCGCTGGGCTTCTTCGCCAAGCAGGCCGCGGTCACGCACGTCCATCTCGCGCAGGCGCGCCTCGATCAGCGCCTGGCGCCGGCTTTCGCGGAAGCTGTCAACACCGAGCTTCAGCGCTTCGTCGTCGCCACGCCGGCGATGCATTTCCTTCAGGTCGTTGTAGTAGGCGCGCGCCGGCAACAGGGTTTCCACCTGGCGGCGCGCGGTGACCACCGCCTGGTGCGCGCCATCAAGCTCGGCGAAGTCGCTGACCAGGCGCTCGGCGGCGTCGAAGGTCTTCGGCGTGTCGAGCATGAAGTCGCGCAGGAAGACATTGAGGTCGCCCAGGTTCTTCGCCGACTGCGTCTTGTGCAGCAGGCGCAGCGCCATCTCGTTGTCGATGCCGAGCAGGTCGCGGAAGCGCTCGGCGTAACCGGAGAAGGTGTCGAAGTGGTGCAGGTCCGACAGCTTCTGCTTGAGCTTGCGCAGGTCCAGGTCGAAACCACCAAGATCCTTGGCGATGTCGAACGGGCGCTCGGCGATCATGTAGTGCTTGCGCACATCGCCAGCCGAGGTGCCGTTGCCGGAGATCCACAGCAGGCGCACCAGGCTGACCACGCGGCCATCGCCGGCGCGGTATTCCAGCACCAGCGCGGTCCAGGTGGCGCCCTTGCGCAGGTACTGGGTGGCGATTTCGCCGGTGCCGCTGTCCTGCTGGTCGGCCCACGCGCCACGCACGTAGGACACCAGGTTGCGGTCGCGGCCACTGCGTTCGGCTTCACGCGCGGCTGCGTTGAAGTCGACGATGGCCGGCGGCGTCAGCAGCGCGGACATGGCATCGAGCAGGGTCGACTTGCCCGAGCCGGAACGGCCGACGAACAGGAAGCCGCGCTCGGCGATCGGCACTTCGGTCAGGCCGTTGAAGGTACCCCAGTTGTGCACCTGCAGGCGGCGCATGCGGAACTGCTGCAGGCGCGGGTCCGGCAGGCCTTCGTTGAACAGGGCGGGAGTGTGCTTGGAGATAGCCATGCGATGGTCGGGTCTCTCAGGCCTCGGCGGCCGGGGTTTCGCGCAGCTGGCGGTAGACCGCCGAGAGCTGGGACACGTCTTCGGCGGAGAACAGCAGCTTCAGCGCCGGCGAGACTTCGTGGCGGTCTTCCTGGCCGCTGAGGCGGGTCAGGATGTGGTTGTCCTTCATCTTCTGCACCGCCGAAGCGACGCGGCGGTTGAAGCCGGCGCGGTCGGTGGACAGGTTCTTCTCGTAGATGGCCAGCGCTTCGGCCATCTCGGCATCGGCGACCACCGCGCGGTTGCCGCGCGCATCGGCCTCGGCCAGCTGCTGGCGAAGGTACAGCAGCAGCACCGAGTCGATGAAGGTCAGCGGCGAGGTGCGCAGCAGCACCGGCGCATCGACGTCTTCGGTATCGGCCTGGCGGGTGAACGCCACGCCGCTGTCACGATCGAGCACCAGTTCCAGGAACAGGTCCGCCAGCGACGAGCGGATGGCCGCCTCGCTGCGGATCAGCGCCGGCCACAGTTTGGCGTGGCGCAGCTGGTCGATGCTGGGGCCGATCAGCAGCTGGCACAGCGCGCGGCGTGCATCCAGCGGCAGGCGCCCGGTATCGCCGAGGTAATACACGTCGTTGCCACGGCGGGGCTGCGCCATGGCCGCCACCGGCTCGGCCTCGTAGGCGTCTTCCGCCACGTCGGCCTGCGGTGCGTCGATGGGATCTTCATGCCAGCTCATGGCGTCTCTCCTGAGTGAACCAAACCAGCGGGATGCGGGCGCGACGGATCTGGCCGTCGCCACCACGCCATTGCGCAAGCTCCTGCTCGCCGGCAACCACGTTGCCGAAGCGCGTGCCCAGCGACAGGTAGCCGATGACACTGCCGAGGCCCTGCGGCGCTTCGCGCTGCGACAGGGCCTGGGCGATGCTGAGCCGCGGCTGTGCATCGAGCAGGTCGTGCAGGTCGCGGCGCAGGGTACGGAAATCGATTTCGGACGAAGCGACCAGATCACCGACGCTTTCCAGGCTGATGGCCGCGGCGTCGTTGTACTCGACATTGCCATCGACCTGGGCACTGCGCGGATCGTGCAGCCTCCACTGCGACCACGAGCGCAGGCGGCTGGTGGTCAACTGCAGGTCACGGCCGATGCCACGCTGTGCGGGGAATTCGTCGCGCAGAGCCAGCGCTTCGGACTGCGCCTGCTTCAGCAGCTGGTTGAGGCGACGCTGTTCCAGGTAGCCACGGCTCTGCACGAAGCCGCGCAGGCTGCGCGCGAAGTTCTGCAGCACGTCGTGCACCTGGCCACCGCGTTCGAGCATGGTGCTGGTGAAGCTGCGCAGGAAGTTGCGTTCGTTGCGGTCCAGGCGGCGCGCAAAGCCACGCGCCAGCACCGCTTCCAGCGCGGCATCGAGCTGGGCGCTCTGCTCGGCGTCGTTGAGCAGGCGCCAGAACGCCTGGAAACTGCGCCCGGCATCGCTCTCGCCGATGACGTCCACACCTTCGAACAGCTGCGACAACACATCGCCGCGCTCGCCCTCGTCGTCGATGATGCGTTCGCGGAAATCGCGATTGAGCTGCTCGAAGTCATCGCGCACACGGCGGAAGTCCTCGGTCAGCTCGTCGGCCAGGCCGATGATCTGGCGGGTGCGTTCCAGCGCGCGCTTGCCGTCCAGCGCAACCACGCGGCCAGTGCCGACCCGGGCGATTTCGGCATCGATGCGGTCGCGCTCGTCGTGCAGCGCGGACAGGCGCGCATCAGGATCGGCTTCGGTCTGCGCAGCCAGCGCCGAGAGCTGCTCAATGACCAGCGCCAGGCGGCTTTCGGTGGCGGCCACGCGGGCCTGCTCGAGGCCGTCGGCGAAACGGATCGCCTGCAGTGCGGCGGTGGACAGCTCGTACTGCTCCTGGTCGGCGCCTTCGGGCAAACGGCGTTCCAGCCAGCCCTGGGCCAGCCAGTGCGCGATGTAGGCCTGCGCGGTACGCGGCAGCTCGCGCGAGAGTTCATCGCCGGCCAGCTGGTCCAGCGCGCGCTGCAGGCGCTCGTTGAGCACCGACGAAGGCAACGTGCGCTCGCCGTCCATCAGCAGGCCCTGCAACAGGCCGATGATTTCCGGGGCGTGGTCGGCGGCAAGCAGCTTCCACTGGGGCTGTTCGCGCAGGTGGCGGTAACGGGCAATGCGTTCGCGATGCTTCATGCAGCGAAAGAAGTCTGTAGGGCTGACAGGGACGAGCCGCCATGCACGGCTGCCGCGGGGGCAGCCGTGGGCATGCCGGCCTGCAGGGGCCGGCGCGGTGCGGGCAAGCGGCTCAGCGCTTGCCGCCCACTTCGATGAAGCGCAGGAACTCGGCGCGGGTGCGCGCGTCGTCGCGGAAGCTGCCCAGCATCTTGGAGGTGACCATGCTGACGCCGCGCTTGTGGATGCCGCGCGTGGTCATGCACTCGTGGGCGCCTTCGACGACCACGCCGACGCCGATCGGCTGCAGCACATCCTGGATGCACTGGGCGATCTGCGCGGTCATCTTTTCCTGCACCTGGAAGCGCCGGGCGTAGGCTTCGACGACGCGGGCCAGCTTGCTGATGCCCACCACCTTGCCGGCCGGCAGGTAGCCGACGTGCACGCGGCCGATGATCGGCGCCATGTGGTGCTCGCAGTGGCTTTCGTACTCGATGTCCCGCAGGACGATCAGTTCGTCGTAGCCGGCCACTTCCTCGAAGGTCCGCTCCATGTAGGCGCGCGGGTCGTCGCGGTAACCGCTGAACCAGTCGCCATAGGCTTCGGCGACACGGCGGGGGGTATCCAGCAGGCCTTCACGGGACGGGTCCTCACCGGCCCAGCGCAGCAGGGTGCGCACGGCATCCTCGGCCTGGTCCTGGGTCACGTCGCCCTGCGGGGCGGCCTTTTCGTTGTTCTTGCTCATTGCGTACAGCGTCCCGAACGGGGGGCGAGCATCGTACCCGACCGGGGGGTGGGTCGTCCTGTTGGGACGGTTCATCGGGGGTCGTTGCTGGCGCGTCGTTGCTATCGGATTGGAGGAGGAGAGGGGGCTGCGCAGGACACGCCGTGAACCCGTCCCTGGGGGCTCGATGGCGCCATCCATGGCGCCAACGGTCCTGCGCAGCCCCCTCTCCCCCTCCCTGACGTTTTCCTGCGGGCGCGGCCGGACCGCCCGAAAGCGGGGTCAAAAGCTTGGGTTCATGGCTTCGGAAGCGCCGCGCGACTGCGCGACTGCTGTGGTGGGTGCGAACCGTTGGTCCGCACAGCTTTGGCTTCTGCCCCTGCCTTTAAAGAGCCAACCCACCGCGCTCGCGGGGGGATGGGAAGGCAGCGGGGGCCGGGCGGGGCAGGACCGTCCGCGGCATGGATGCCGCGGCCGAGCCCCCAAGGATGGGTTCACGGCGTGTCCTGCACCGTCCGGCGCCCGCTGCCCCACCCGACACCACGCAGGCGCAACGCTTTCCTCACTACACCCCACCCATTCAGAAAAACCTATTGATAGGAATGAAATTAGTAGTATCCTATCTATCTCTTATGGACCGACCCCTCGACGAGCGCACCGTGCTGCAGATGCAGCTCAGCTCCGGCCTGCTGTACGCAGGGCGGCAGTGGCAGCGCCTGGCCGACAGTCGGCTCGGCAGCTACGGCATCTCCACCGCCTGCACCATGCCCCTGCTGATGATCGGACGCTCCGGCGGTGGCATCCGCCAGGTGGCACTGGCCCAGCAGCTGGGCATGGAAGGGCCCTCCCTGGTGCGCCTGCTGGACAAGCTGTGCGCCAGCGACCTGGTCCGCCGCGAAAGCGATGCCAGCGACCGCCGCGCCAACCTGCTGTGGCTGACCGACGCCGGGCAGGCGCTGGTCAGCGAGCTGGAAGACCAGCTGATCGGCCTGCGCCAGGACGTGTTCGGCGAGCTTTCCATGGATGAACTGCACGCCGTGCTGAAGGCCTGGCGCCTGCTGGCCGAGGCCGCCGACCGCATCACGTAAGAGCGCTGCCCCCGAACACCGCCGCTGCCGTGCATACGCCAGCGGCTTTTGCCCGTTGCCGTTGTTCTGTTGTCCCTCCCCTCCCCCACCTCGCCCCCGCCCCTTCCGATGCCCGGTGAATTCAGTCTCCATGGAGTGTTCGTCCCGACCCTGCTCGGGTTGATGTTGTTGGCCTACTTGGTCAACAGCGGCCTGCACGCGCTGCTGCAGCGTGCCGGCGCCTATCGCCATGTATGGCACCCGGCGCTGTTCAACCTGGCGCTGTACGGGATCGTGCTTGGCCTGCTGTTCCACCTCCTGCGTTGGATGCAATCGTGAACAAGATCGTGAAGAAGACCCTGCCCATACTGCTGACCAGCGCAGCCGTGATCGTCGCCCTGCTGGTGCTGCGCCAGCTGTGGGTCTATTACATGGATGAGCCGTGGACCCGCGACGCCCATGTCGGTGCCGACGTGGTGCAGGTGGCACCGGACGTGTCCGGGCTGGTGGAAACGGTGAACGTGGCCGACAACCAGGCGGTGAAGAAGGGCGACGTGCTGTTCGTGATCGACCGCGCGCGCTACCGCATCGCGCTGGAACAGGCCCAGGCCAGCCTGGCCGAGCGCCAGGCCTCGGTGGCGCAGCTGCGCCGCGAAATCGGCCGTGACCGCAGCCTGCAGGATCTGGTCGCCGCCGAGGACGCCGAAGTGCGCCGCGCCAAGCTGCAGGCTGCACAGGCTGCGCTGGGCACCGCACAGGCGGCGGTCGACCTGGCCGAGCTCAACCTGGGCCGCACCGAGGTGCGCGCACCGGCCGATGGCCGGGTCAACGACCGCACCATGCGCGTGGGCGACTACGTGGTGGCCGGCAAGCCGGTGCTGGCGCTGCTGGACACCGGCTCGTTCCGCATCGACGGCTACTTCGAGGAAACCCGCCTGCGCGGCGTGGCCCGGGGGCAGCGCGTGGACATCCGCCTGATGGGCGAATCGGCGCCGCTGCGCGGCCATGTCGAGAGCATCGCCGCCGGCATCGAGGATCGCTACCGCAGCAACGGCAGCACCCTGCTGCCGAACGTGACCCCGGCCTTCGACTGGGTGCGCCTGGCGCAGCGCATTCCGGTGCGCATCGCGATCGACGAAGTGCCAAAGGGCGTTGAGCTGATTGCCGGCCGTACCGCCACGGTGACCGTACAGACCAACAGCACCAAGCATGCAGACAAGGTCGGCACCGCGCCGACACAGGCGGGCCTGTGAACGCCACCCTGCCCCGTCTCGGCCTGATCGTCGCGCTGGCCAGCCTGGCCGCGTGCAGGACCGTCGGCCCGGACTACGCGCTGCCGGAAGGCTCGGCGTTCAAGCGCCCGGAGGCCAATGCGGCCTTCATCGATACGCAGAACCCGCAGGTGGCCGCCAACCAGGCGCTGCCCGACCGCTGGTGGTCGTTGTACAACGACCCGGTGCTGGATGGGCTGATCACCCAGGCGCTGCGTGACAACGTGGAACTGAAGGCCGCCGATGCGCACCTGCGCCGCGCCGCCGCCGTGTACGAACAGGCGCTGGACGCCGGTGGCTTCGAGTACGAGGCCGAGGCCGGCGTCAGCCGCGCGCAGCTGTCGGCCGAATCGTTCCTGCAGGAGCACGAGCTGCCGGTGATCAACCTGGCCGATGGCAAGTTCGCGGTCAGCTACCAGTTCGACCTGTTCGGCAAGCTCAAGCGCGGCGCCGAAGCGGCGCGTGCCGACGAGCAGTCGGTGGCGGCGGCACGCGATCTGGCCCAGGTCAGTGTGGTCGCCCAGGTGGCCGACAGCTACCTGGAAATCTGCCATGCCAACCACGAACTGCACGTGGCCGAGCATTCGCTGCAGCTGCAACAACGCAGCCGCACCGTTACCGAGCGCCTGATCGCGGCTGGCCGTGGCACGCCGCCGGAGCTGGCCCGCGCCAATGCCCAGGTAGCGCTGCTGGAAGCTGCACTGCCGCCGCTGCAGGCCCAGCGGTCGGCAGCCGCCTATTCGCTGGCCGCACTGCTGGGCCGGACCCCGGGCCAGTTGCCAGCCGGCGTGATCGATTGCGCACACGCGCCCAGCCTGGCGCAGCCGTTGCCGGTCGGTGATGGCCGTGCGCTGCTGCAGCGCCGCCCGGACGTGCGCCAGGCCGAACGCAAGCTGGCCTCGGCCACCGCGCGCATTGGCGTGGCCACCGCCGAGCTGTATCCGGACATCCGCCTGGGTGCCTCGGTGGGTGCCGCCGGCCTGCTGGAAGACTTCGGCACGCCGATGACCCAGCAATGGTCGATCGGCCCGCTGATCTCGTGGACGTTGCCGTCGTCGGGCACGCACGCGCGCATCCACGCCGCCGAAGCCGGTGCCGACGCGGCGCTGGCCGAGTTCGACCACACGGTCCTGCAGGCGCTGCGCGAGACCCAGACCGCGCTGGACCGCTATGCGCAGGACCTGCGCCGGCTGCAGTCGCTGCGCATCGCGCAGGAACAGGCCGCACTGGCTGCCGAGCAGAACCGCCGGCTGTACCAGGGTGGCCGCACGCCGTACCTGTCCAGCCTGGATGCCGACCGCAGCCTGGCCACCAGCGATGCCACCCTGGCCGCCGCCGAAGCGCAGGTCTCACGCGACCAGATCCATCTGTTCCTGGTGCTGGGCGGCGGCTGGCAAGCCAGCACCGCTGCGGCCGGCACCCCGACCGCAGCGAAGTAAGCCATGAACGCGCTGACCGACCGCCAGGCCTGGCTGTTCTCGATCAAGACCTACCTGGCCGCGGTGGCCGCGCTGTACATCGCCATGGCCGGCAACCTGTCGCGCCCGTACTGGGCGATGGGCACGGTGTACATCGTCAGCCAGCCGCTGCTGGGCCCGACCCGTGCCAAGGGCGTGTACCGCATCGTCGGCACCCTGATGGCCGGCCTGGCCACCCTGCTGGTGCTGCCGGCACTGGTGGAAACGCCGCTGGTCCTGAGCGCGGCGATGTCGATCTGGCTGGCCGGCTGCCTGTTCATGGCCCTGCTCAACCGCGGGCCGCGCGGCTACGCGTTCCTGTTGGCCGGCTACACCACCGCCTTCATCGGCTTCCCCGCAGTGACCTCGCCGGAAACCATCTTCGACACGGTGGTGGCGCGCAGCGAGGAGATCATCCTCGGCACGGTGGTGGCGGTGCTGTTCGCCTCGCTGCTGTTCCCGGCCTCGGTGCGCCCGATGCTGCGCGCCCGCATCGGCAACTGGATGGAGGACGCCGCGCAGTGGTGCCGGCAGATCCTGGAACGTGGCCGTGCACACGCGCCGCGCAACCGGTTGGCCGCCGATCTGGTGCAGTTCGAGGCGCTGATCGAATTCCTGCGCCGCGATGATCCACGCCATGCAGGGTCGGCGGTATCGATGGAGCGCCTGCGCGAGCGCATGCTGCTGCTGTTGCCGGTGCTGTCCTCGATCGCCGACCGCCTGAGTGCGTTGCGCAGCGATGGCCAGGCGTTGCCGGAAGGCCTGCCGGTGCTGGTCGATGACATCCGCGACTGGCTGGACGGGCCCACCAACGCCAGCGAGTATGCCCGCCTGCGCGCGCGCATCAGCGCACTGAAGCCGCAGGTGGACCGCGACCTGCAGCACCTGCAGCTGGCCAGCCTGCTGCTGCGCCTGGAAGAACTGGTGGACCTGTGGCAGGACTGCCGCACCCTGCAGCATGCCATCGACCACGGCACCGCGCCGATGGACCGCGCGCACTACCGCATCCGCACCGAACGGGTGGCCGCCGACAAGCACGTCGACTACGGCATGGCGCTGTTCTCCGCGCTCAGTGCCGGCGTGGCGCTGATGAGCTACTGCGTGCTGTGGATCGCGCTGGGATGGGAAGGCGGCGGCAACGGCGCGATGATGGCCGCGGTGACCGCCGCGTTCTTCGCCGCACAGGACGATCCGGCACCGAGCATGGTGTCGTTCCTGGTGTGGGCGATGGTCGCCTCGGTGGTGGCCGGCGTGTACCTGTTCGGCGTGTTCCCGGCCGTGCACGACTTTGGCCTGCTGGCACTGGTGCTGGCGGTGGCGTTCCTGCCCCTGGGGCTGATGCTGCACCACCCCAAGAGCGCGTTGTTCGCGCTGCCGCTGACAGTGAACCTGGCCGCGCTGCTGAGCCTGCAGAACACCTACAGCGCCAACATCCAGACCTTCCTCAACTCGTCCATCGCAATGTTCATCGGCATTGGCTTTGCGGTGGTGATGACCCGCCTGTTCCGTTCGGTGGGTGCCGAATGGACCGCGCGCCGGCTGGTGCGGCAGGGCTGGACCACGCTGGCCGAAGCCGCCGAAGGACGTGGCCAGCAGGACCGCCAGCGCTTCGCCGCGCGCATGCTCGACCTGCTGGGCCTGCTCGCACCGCGCCTGGCGGCGACGCCCGAGGGCAGTGACATCGCTTCGGTGGACATGCTCAATGAGGCGCGCATCGGCCTGAACATCCTGCAGCTGCGCCGTGCGCGGCTGGAGCTGCCCGAGCGCAGCCGCGAAGCGGTCGAGCACATCCTGGAAGAGATCGCCGTGCATTACCGCCGTCAGATCGCCGCGCGCAAACCCATTGTGGCGGGCGAGGCGCTGCGTGAGCGGCTGGATACCTCGCTGGGCCGGGTCGGCAGCGTGGGCGCCTGCAAGGCCCGCGACGAGGCGCTGATGGGCCTGATCGGGCTGCGCTTCGCGTTGTTCCCGGAGGCGAAAGCGTTGGCGCCGGGGCTGGCAATGGACACGGCGACGCAGACGTAGCGCGCTACCCTGTGTGCCCGCAGACCCCGGCACTGCAACAGGACGGTTCAATGAGTTACGACATGATGGTGTTCGAGGCCAGCGCCGCGCCACGCGAGGCGGCAGCCTTCATCGCCTGGTTTGAGAAGCAGACGCAGTGGAACGAGCGCCACGAGTATGACGACCCGGCCGTCAGCAGCCCGGCGCTGCAGGCGTGGTTCACGGAGATGGCGCAGGACTTTCCGCCGTTGAACGGCCCATTGAGCAACGACGATGACGATCGTGCCGAAGTGACCGAGTACAGCATCGGCCGCGAGGTGATCTATGGCGCATTCGCCTATTCGGTGGCCGAGCGCGCGCATGGTCGCGTGCAGGACCTGGCCGAGAAGCACGGCGTGGGGTTCTTCGATGTGAGCGCCGATGAAGCGGCGATCGTGTTCCCCGATGGCCTGGTGCTGATGCCGGAGTAGGTATGGCGGCAGGGCTGCGCCCTGCACCTGCCGAATCAACAGCAACGGCAACGTCAGATGCGTGCTATCCGTGGGTTGGCGGGGGCGGTCCGGTTGCGGGGGACACTGCAAGTACATCTCTGTAAGCTCGGTCGCCGCATCATGCGGCTCACGCCCCCGCAACCGGGCCCACCCCGCCTTCGACAGTTTCCCGCGATCTGTCGGAATGGCATGGCTTGCTTCTGGTGGGTGTCGACCTTGGTCGACACGGTAGATCCACGCCCTGCGTGGATGAAGGTGCGCGTTGTGATTGGAGGAATTGGAAGGACTGAGGTCAGAACAGCTGGCCCTGCACCGTCGGTTCTTCGATCGGTATCGATGGTGCTTCGATCACGTCTTCCGCACCCAGCCGCCAGGCCAGGCCACCCAATCGACTGGCGTGGCGTTTCAATGCGGCCTGCAGCACCTCTGCGCTGCCTGCTACGTGCAGGCGTTGGCGGGCACGGGTCAGGCCGGTGTAGACCAGCTCGCGCGACAGCACGCGGCCGTCCTGGCGTGGCAGCTGCAACCACACTTCGTCGAACTCCGAGCCCTGTGCCTTGTGTACGGTCATCGCGAACGCGCTTTCGTGCGTGGGCAACGCGGCCGGGTGGAAGGCGCGTGGCTGCTCGACGGTATCGCCGGGGAACCAGGCCACCATCGCGCCGCTGCCATCGCGCAAGCAGATGCCGATATCGCCGTTGAACAGGCGGTGCCGGTAGCTGTTCTCGGTGACCAGCAGCAGGCGGCCCTGGAAGTAGCCCGGGGTGTTGCCGGCCAGCAGGTGTTCGATACGGCTGTTGAGCCCGCGCGCGCCCTGCGGGCCTTCGCGCAATGCGGTCAGCACGCGCAGGCGCCCGGCCTGCTGCAGGGCACTTACCGGATCAGCGGCCTCGGCCAGCGCGCGCCAGTGGCCGAGCAGATGCTCGCGTTGGCCACGCAATGGATCGGCTTCGCCTTCATGGAAATGCACGCCAGCCAGTGAACCGCCACGCAGCAGCTGCAATGCGGTGCTGCTGTCGCCTTCGCGCACGGCATGCGCCAGCGGCGCCAGGTCCAGCGCATCACTCTGACGGTAACCGCGCTGCAGCTGCACGCGGCGGCCAGCAAAGGCGCGTGGTGCCGCCTGCGGCTGCAAGGTGGCCGGCGCCAGCAGTCCATGCAGTGCCTGCGCGTCGTCGGCGCGGGTGCCGATGCCATCGCCGCTGGCGCGCAGGATCGCGCTGAGTACGTCGCCGGCTTCCACCGACGGCAGCTGGTCCGGGTCGCCGAGCAGGATCAGCCGGGTGCCACTGGCGATCGCATCGACCAGCTTGGCCATCATCGGCAGATCGATCATCGACGCTTCGTCGACCACCACCACATCCACCGGCAGTGGATTATCAGCGTGGTGGCGGAAGCGCGGTGAATCGGGAATCACGCCGAGCAGGCGATGCAGGGTGGTGCCGGTACTGGGCAATGCCGTGCACAACGTCGCATCCACTCCTTGTTCCTGCAGCCGTTGCACGGCTACGCGAAGGCTCTCGGCCATGCGCTCGGCAGCGCGACCGGTCGGCGCGGCCAACGCCACCTCGGGCAGCGGCTGGCCGGCATGCCGGGCCTGCGCCGCCAGCAGCAGCAACAGGCGCGCGATGGTGGTGGTCTTGCCGGTGCCGGGGCCGCCGGTGACCAGTGCCAGCGGATGGCGCAGGGTCACGCCGGCTGCGCGTGCCTGGTGATCTTCACTGTTCAATGCCTGCGGGAACAGCTGCGCGAACAGCGGCGCCAACGCCGTCATGTCCGGCGCCGGCAGCGGATGCCGGCCGATGCGCTGCAGCCCGGCTGCCAACTGACGCTCGTACTCGCGATAACGGCGCAGGTAGAGCAGGCCGTTCTCCAGCACCAGTGGCGCATCCTCGGCGATGGCGTCGGACTGCTCGGGTGTCGCCACCCACGGCGACGCACGCAACTGTGCCATCCAGTCGTGCGCGGCAGGCCACTCGGGCACGCCTTCCAGCAACCGCTGCGGTTGTGCCGGATCGAACGCGGCGTGGCCCTGCGATACCGCCAGCGAGGCCAGCGCCGCCGCCAGCGCCACACTCTCGGGCGTGTCGTCGCGCAGCCGCTGCAGGCTGGTCGCCAACGCGTGATCAAGGGTGCGCAGCTGGCCCTTCTGGTGCAGTTCCTTCAGCAGGCTCATGCGCTGGCTCCACGTGCACGTGCGGCCAGTTCGGCCTGGGTCTGCTCGCCACCGGCGAACAACGCATCCAGGGCATCCACCAACGCCAGCGGGAAACGGTCCACATGCACGCCATTGCCGGTGCCATCCAGGCCGCGGCAGAACAGGTAGCGGATGCCGCCCATGTCACGTTCGTAGTCGTAGGCCGCGCCCAGGCGGAAGCGCAACCAGCGATGCAGGGCCACGGTGTAGATCAGCGCCTGCAGGTCGTACTCGCTGTGCCGCATGGCAATGGCCAGCAGGTCCGGGCTGTAGCCGGGCAGGCGGTTGGACTTGTAGTCGAGCACGTACCAGCGCCCGTCGCGCACGTAGGTCAGGTCGATCATGCCGGTCATCAGCCCTTCCAGGCGGCGACGCTGGCCGAAGCCTCGACGACCACTGGAAACGCCGTGCGCATGAAGGACCTGCAGCAGCGCCGGCACCGTGGTCGGTTCGATGGCGAAATGGAAGTCAATTTCTGCGCGGCGCTCGCCTTCACCCAGGCTGTGCAGCGCACCGCCTTCAGGTAGCGGCACGGTCAGCGTGTGGCCAACCAGCGGCACCAGCACGGCCACGCCGTCGTCCAGATCGACATCGGCATAGCCTTCGTCGTGCAGCGCCTTGCGCAGCACCTCGGCCTGCCCCTCAGGGGCTTCCAGGCCCAGCTGCCAGTCAGCCCAGGCAGCAAAGTCGACGTTCTCCATCGCCTCATGCAGCACGTTGCCGAAGCGACTGCCCATGAAGCGCGGATCGAGCGGGGCGTTGTCCTCGGCGGCCGCGGTGGGTTCAGGCAGCGCCGGTTCCAATGGCAGTTCCGGGCCGGCCGGTTCGTCGGCGGCCGGTGCCGGCAGCTCGGTCGCGGCCGCTTCGATATCGCTGCCAACGCCTGCATCTGCGTGGGCCAGCTGGGTAAAGCTGTACACCCACCAGTCGTGCGGCACGCGCCGGGTCAGTGCACGCACGGCTGGAAGCTCACCTTCCACTTCGGCCGCCAACTGCGGCAGCGTGGCCGGCGCCTCGCTGTCATCGATGTGCACATCGGCGAGCGCGCGCAGCGCCTGCAGGTCACCCAGCAGCGGCGCCAGCCGCGTCTTGCCGAGCCCGGCCAGATCACCCACGGCGATCCACAGCGCATGCTCGGCGCGGGTCAGTCCCACATACAGCAGGCGCGCATCCTCGGCGCGCTGCTCGCGTTCGCGCTGCGCGGTGGCCACTTCCCAGGCCTCGTCCTTGTCCAGCTTCCAGTGCAACTGGCGCTGGCCGCCGACGTGCACGGTGCAGTGCGAGGCCGTGTTCGGTGCGCCGCCGTCGATGCCGACGAAGGGCAGAAACACCAGCGGATACTCCAGGCCCTTGCTCTTGTGCAGGGTGATGATCTGCACGCGGCGCGCGTCCGATTCCAGGCGCAGCAGCTGCTGCTCGTCATCCTGGTCGGCGCTGGCCATCTGCCCCTGCAACCAGTCCAGCAGCCCGTGCATGCCCAGCGCCTGCGCGGAGGCTTCCTGCAGCAGTTCACCCAGCTGCAGGTAATTGGTGAGGCGGCGCTCGCCATCGATCAGCGCCAGCAGACGCTCGCCCTGCGCGGCACAGACATCGGCGATCACCGCGAACGGCCCGCCGCGCTGCCAGCGCTCTCGCCAGTGCAGCAGCTGCGCCTGGAACCCGCGTTGCAGGTCGCCATCGCGTTCCATCGCCGCAATCGCACTTGCGCGCTGGCCGAGCAGTACCGTGGCCAGCGCTGCGCGCAGGCGGCCCTCGTCGGCCGGTTGCAGCAGTGCCAGCAGCAGCGCACGCAGATCACGCGCTTCAGGCGTGGAAAACAGGCTCTGTTTGCCGGCTGCCACTGCCGGAATGCCGACCGCGGCCAGTGCGCGCTGCACCAGGGTGGCCTCGCGATGCGAGCGCACCAGCACCGCGATGTCACCGGGCTGCACCGGGCGCCCACGCAACACGGCATTGCCCGCACGCGCCTCGACCAGGATCTGGTGAATCGCGGCCACGCAGGCCTGGGTCGCCGCATCGCGCGAGGCATCGGCGCTCATCGCCTTGTCACCGCCACTGCGCAGCACGCGCAGGGTGAGCGCCGCGGCGGCATGGCCGTCGCGCTGGTAGTCCGCATCGCTGCGCACGCCACCGGGCCGCACCGGCTCGAACTGGATGTCGCGTTCGAGGAAGGCGTCTTCGCCGGCGTTGTCGTACAGCGCCTGCAGCGCGCGCAGCACAGCGGGTCGCGAGCGGAAGTTCTGGTCCAGCACCGGCGCCTGCTGCGCCACCTGCTTGGCCTTCAGGTAAGTGTGGATATCACCGCCGCGGAAACCGTAGATCGCCTGCTTGGGGTCGCCGATCAGGAACAACGCCGGTGCCAGGCCCAGCTCGCGCACCTCCGGCGAATCACCGAACACGGTGTGGAAGATGCCCCACTGGCGATCGTCGGTATCCTGGAACTCATCAACCAGCGCGATGCGGTACTGCGCGCGCAGCTGCCTGACCAGCGTCAGTCGCTGCGGGCCTTCCAGGGCGAGCGCTACGCCATCGATCAGATCGTCGTAGGTCTGCACCCGGCGGATGCGCTTCAGTGCCTGCAGCCGCTGCGTGGCGTCGGCGCGAAGCGCGTGCAGGAAATTCAATGCGGTGGCACGCAACCAGGCATCGCGTTCGGCCAGCAGCACGACATAGCGCGCCAGCGGTGCCTGCAATGGCGACGACGGCGTGCGCTCGGCGAATTTCTTGTTGGTCTTGGCGGCCAACGCCTCCGGCAGCAGCGCCGGCAGGCGTTCGCTGATCAGCAGCTCGCGCGGGTCGGCGCGCTCGGCCCAGGCCAGCAGCTGCCGGCCCAGCGGATGCAGCCAGCCCAGCTTGTAGGACACGCCGTTGAGCCACTTGTTGTCGACCGCATCGCAGAGGTCGATGAAGAACTGCTCGCCGTGTTCGCGCACGCGTGCAGACAGCTCTTCCGCCGCGCCCTGCAGGGCCACATGCGGATCGGGCAACGCCACCGGCTGCGGCAACGGATGCAGTGGCGGCGCGGCCAGCAGCGCGCGCAGATCGGCGGCCAGCGCGTCCGGGTTGGACCACAGCCAGGTCAGCGGCTCCAGCGTGGCCGGGTCATTGGCATGCACGCGCCATAGATCCGCTGCCAGTTCCTCCAGCAGCTCGCGGTCACTGGCCAGCAGTTCCGGCGGGTCGAAGGTATGGCCGCTTTCCAGCGCATGCTCGCGCAGCACGCGGGTGCAGAAGCCGTGGATGGTGAAGATGGACGCCAGATCGATCTCGTCTGCGGCCACCTGCAGGCGGCGCTTCAGTGCGGTGGCACTCTCGGAGCCGCTCTGCAGATGACGCTGCAGGACTTCGCGGGTCAGGCATACATCCGGTGCTTCTCCCTCGGCCGGTTCCAGATCGACCAGGTGTGCGGCCAGCGCCAGGCGCTGGCGTATGCGCTTGCGCAGTTCCTGGGTGGCGGCGTCGGTGAAGGTCACTGCCAGGATCTGGCCGATGCGCAGGCCCTGCTCCACCACCAGGCGGGTGAACAGCGTGGCCAGGGTGAAGGTCTTACCGGTGCCGGCGCTGGCTTCGATGAGGCGGATGCCGTCCAGCGGCAGGGCCAGGTAGGGATCACGGCTGAGGGATTCGATGCCGTCTTCGGCGATGGCGGCGCTCATGCGTTGCCCTCCTGGCGTGCTTCGGTGCCGAGAGCGCGACCTTCGCGCACCGCGCTGAAGACCACCTGGCTGTTGCGCAGCAGGTCGGCGTAGCCGGCATCGGTGGCGAACGGGTCGGCACCGCGCAGCAGCAGCTGCCACGCGTCACTTCTGGATTCCCCCCAGGTGCGGTCACTGCCGTGCCACTGCTTCCAGCCTTCGCTGCGCTGCTTTTCTGCCGGCGCGTTGTACAGCACCCAGCCGGTGTACGGGGCAAAGCGCAGCGGCTCGCGCAGGCCACGCTGGCGCAGCTGCAGCAGCGCACGCAGCGCAGCACGTGCAGCGGGAACGCTCAATGCCGGCAGCACGTGCGGACCGGGACCGGCATCGCCGCCGTCATGGAACTGCACAAGCGGCAGCGCATCGCCCGCAGCGTTCGCCAGCAGCCAGTCCAGGCCGTGGCGGATCACTGCATTGCCATTGAGTGTGCCGGCACGCAGGCGCACCAGCCCTTCGGGATGCCGATCGGCCACGCGGCCATGCAGGCGCACGCCATCGATGTCCACTTCGTAGCGACGGCTTTCCAGTGGTTCGCCCTGCATCCAGCCCAGCAGCGCACTGGCATACGGGCGTGTCTTCAACTGCTCCACCTCGAACTGGCGCTCGCCCAATGGACCCGACGGCAGCAGGCCACGCGCGCGCAGCCGCGGGTACAACGGCTCGGCATCGCCGCTGAGCGTGGCGCGTACCACCGCCGCCTGCACGCTGCGCTTTTCCGGCCCGCGCGACGAAAGCACCAGCGGTTCCAGGTCATCGACCTCCTCGACATCGTCGGCCAGGCGCAGGCCCAGCGACTGTGCGAGGAACTGCCCGGCCGGGTCGCACAGGAAGCGGCGCAGGGTATCGAGCGCGACCTCCTCTTCCACCGCATCGTCGAGCGGCGGCGGCAACGGTGCATCGAACCACAGCTGCAGGCCACCGCGCTGGCCGGTCAGGCGACCGGCGGCCGGATGCCACTGGCGGCGATAGCTGAAGCGGCGTGGATCGCCATCACCGAACGCGGCTGGCGAGAACGGCTGCAAGGCGTGACGCACGGTGAAGTCGCGGACCGCCGCAGTCGGATCGAGGTGATATGCGGCGGCGGCATCGATCAGTTCGCTGACCAGTACCGACGGCTCACGCACGCTGCCATCGCGCGGATCGGCGCCGAGATAGCTGAGATAGAACACCTCCTGCGCGGCCGCGAACAGCTGCAGGAACAGGAAGCGGTCATCCTCGCGGGTGGAGCGGTCGCCCGGACGGCGGCGCGGCGTATCCAGCTCGGCGGTGAGCTGGTTGAGACCGGCGGCAGGGTCACGGCGGGGGAAATCGCCATCATTGAGACCGAGCACGCAGATCACCCGGAACGGCAGCAGCCGCATCGGCACCATGCGGCCGAAACTGATGCCACCGGTCAGCAGCGGTGCGCGCGTATCGGCCTCCCCCAGTACGCCGGCGAAGTGCGAACGCACCACCTCCGACGGCACGCCGTCTTCGAAACCGGCCTTGGCGGCATCGTCGGCGAACTGGTTGAGCAGCTTGCGCAGGCGCTCCAGCGCGCGCTGGCTGTTGGGCGAGCTGGGCGCGGTGGGCAGCAGTGCATCCAGCAGCGACAGCAGGCGCTGCCGCCACTGCGCCGGGGTCAGCAGCTCGCCGAGGCGACGCTGATAGATCGCCAGCACGCGCAACAGGCGCAGCAGCCGGTCCAGCGCGTCCAGCGCGCCGCCTTCCAGTTCGATCCACGGCGCCACACCGGCCAGGTCAGCCTCACTGCCGGTGGCATGGCCGAGTACCAGGCGATCCAGCGCGAACTGCCAGGTGTAGGCGTCGTCGGCCGGTGCCTGGTGCTGGTTGCGGTGCTTCGCATCCAGGCCCCAGCGTGCACCGGCCTGCTGCAGCCAGCCATGCAGGCGATCGAAGTCCACCGCTTCCAGCCCGGCCGCTTCGGCCAGCGGCGCGCTGGCCAGCAGGTCCAGCACTTCGTTCAAGCCAAAGCGCGAGACCGGCAGGCCCAGCAGATGCACGAACACATCGGCCAGCGGCTCGCCCGCCAGTGGACTGCTGTCGGCCAGCGCATACGGAATGTGCTCCTCCTCGCCGCCGCGACCGCCGAACACGGCTTCCAGGTACGGCACATAGGGATCGATGTCCGGCGCCAGCACCGCGATCTCGCGCGCCTGCAGCGGCGGGTCGAAGCGCGGATCCTGCAGCAGGCTGCGCAGCTGGTCGTGCAGCACCTGCAGCTCGCGCAGCCGGGTATGGCAGGCGTGCACCTGCAGGCTGGGGTCGTCACTGCGCAGGCCTTCGCGCAGCTCGCCCGAGGGCAGTGCGCGGCGGTGGAACAGATCGCGCTGCAGGCGATGCAGCAGGCTGTCGGACAGGCCGCCTTCGTCCAGGGTCGGCCGGGTGTCCTCCTCGGGATCGGAATAGGCGGCGATCTCGCCGGCCGGATGCACCACCTCGTAACTGCCGAGCACCGCCATGAAGTCGCGGCCGGCCGCACCCCAGGCTTCCAGCAGGCGGTTCTCGCCGGCCGCTTCACCGAAGGGATCGGGCGCGCCGCTGCGCAGGCGCTCGGCCAGCGTCTGCAGGTCGCCCCAGTAAGACTGAACCGGGGTGGGCATGTAGAAGTGCAGCTCGCCCACCCGGGCCTGGGTGGCCATCACCCGCAGCACGTCGGGCGAGATGTTGAGCGTCGCAAACGCAGACATGCGCGGCGGCAGGCCTTGCGGCAGCGGCTGGCCGGCGCCTTCGAAGCGGTCCAGGTACTCCTGGATGCGGCGGGCGCGATAGTCGTGGCCCCGGGTGATGGTGCGCCACAGGATTGCCTGCGGATCGGCCGGATCGGCCCCGGCCGCCCAGCGCAACAGCCAGTCACGCCGCCAGGCCTGGTACTTCTCGAACACCGAGGCCAGCTCGCCGGCCAGCGCCCACGGCTTCAGAGCATCATCGCCGGCAAGATACGACTGCAGCGCGCGCATCGGTGGCTGCGCCAGCAGCGACGGATCGCGCAGCGCCTGGTACAGCTTCCAGTGCAGGCCGGCGGCGTCCAGATCGTCCTGCTCACCGCTGACGTTGGCCTTCAGCGCGCGCGCCACGAACTCGCCCGGGGTCAGGAATTCGAGGTTGGCAGCAACGCCGAACTCGGCCGCCAGTGTCGCCTGCAGCCAACGCCGCATCGCCACCTGCGGGATCAGCACCACTTCCGGCGCCAGCAGCGGCTGGCCCGGTACCGGCGCACGCACGTTGCGCGCCAGCAGCGCGGCCAGCACGTCCAGGGAGTTGGAATGGTAGAGGCGGAAATCGCTGCCTGGGTCACTCATCATGCACAGTGTGCAGGACGGCAGGCAGTATTCAATGGTCAGCCCATCGCCGGTACGGATTGTTCCGGGCTGCCGGGCGATTGTCCCGGCCTGCGCGAGGCCTTGCCGTGCAACAATACTGGACCGTCCAGTCTGCTTATGTTCAGCCGACGGGCCCGATCCTTCGATGTCTAAAAAACGTTAATGGTGCCCATGTCGGCTTCCACCTCCAGTCTGGTGCAGTTATCCAACGTCCGCATCGACCGGAGCGGACGCACGATCCTGCGCGACGTGTCGCTGCAGGTGCCCAAGGGCAGCATCACCGCGGTGCTCGGTCCGTCCGGCAGCGGCAAGTCGACCCTGCTGGCGGCGCTGACCGGCGAACTGCGCCCGGTCGCCGGCGAGGTCACCCTGTTCGGCAAGCCGATCCCGCATGACAGCGGTGCGCTGCTGGAAATGCGCAAGAGCGTGGGCGTGCTGTTGCAGGGCAACGGCCTGCTGACCGACCTCACCGTGGCCGAGAACGTCGCCCTGCCGCTGCGTACGCACACCCGCCTGCCGACCGCCGTGCTGCGCCGGCTGGTGCAGATGAAGCTGCATGCGGTGGGCCTGCTGGCCGCCGCCGATGCCTGGCCGCGCGAGCTGTCCGGTGGCATGGCGCGCCGTGTGGCGCTGGCCCGTGCACTGGCGCTGGACCCGCCGCTGATGATCTACGACGAGCCGCTGACCGGGCTGGACCCGATCGCCTCGGGGGTGATCATGAGCCTGATCCAGCGCCTCAACCACAGCCTGGGCCTGACCAGCATCATCGTCAGCCACCACGTGCACGAGACCCTGCCGATCTGCGACCAGGTGATCGCGATCGCCAATGGCGGCATCGTGTTCCAGGGCACGCCCGAGGCACTGCAGTCCAGCCAGGACCCGCTGCTGCGGCAGTTCCTGCACGGCCAGCCGGATGGCCCGATTCCGTTCGATGCCGCGCCACGCGCGAGGGTTGCCTGATGCCGTTCGTCCAAGCCACCCGCTCGCTTGGCCGCGCCGGCCTGTTCTCGCTGACCGTGCTGCGCGGTTCGCTGCCCACGCGTGATTTCCTGGCCGAGCTGACCCGCGAGATCTACAAGATCGGCGCGCGCTCGCTGCCGATCATCGCCGTCGGCGGTGCCTTCGTCGGCCTGGTGCTGACCCTGCAGGGCTACCGCACGCTGACCACCTTCGGCGCGGCCGACGCGCTGTCGACCCTGCTCGGCCTTTCGCTGTACCGCGAGCTGGCACCGGTGCTGACCGCGTTGCTGTTCATCGGCCGCGCCGGCAGTTCGATCGCCGCCGAACTGGGCCTGATGCGTGCCACCGACCAGATCAAGGCGCTGGAGCTGATGGCGATCGATCCGGTAGCCAAGGCGGTGGCGCCGCGCTTCTGGGCGGCGGTGCTGACTGTGCCGTTGCTGACCGGCATCTTCTGTTCGCTGGCGATCAGCGCCAGCTACTTCGAAGCCGTGCACGTGCTGGGCCTGGACAACGGCGTGTTCTGGTCGGCGCTGCGCAACAGCGTGGACTTCTGGGACGACTTCGGCGTGGCAATGCTGAAGTCGGCGATCTTTGGCGGCACTGCCGCGCTGGTCGCCGCCTACGTTGGTTTCCATGCCGAGCCGACCATTGAAGGCACTTCGGTGGCGACCACCCGTGCGGTGGTCAACGCCTCGCTGCTGGTACTGATGTTCAACTTCGTGCTGTCGGCAATGTTGTTCACCTAACCCCTCCACCGGCGGTGCGCAGGCGCGCGCGGCCACCACGACTCGATCAGGTAATCCACATGGCCATCCGCGGTCCCAGACTCGAATTCTCCGTCGGCGCTTTCCTGCTGCTGGCCCTGGCCTCGCTGATGGTGCTGGCCGTGGCCTCGACCAACCAGCGCTGGAGCTGGGGCAGTGAAGGCTATGACCTGAAGGCGCGCTTCTCCCAGGTCGGCCAGCTGCGCAAGCAGGCGCCGGTGAAGATCGGCGGCGTCACCGTCGGCCAGGTCGCGTCGATCGACCTGGACCCGGTGAAGTTCGAATCGATCGTGACCCTGCGCATGGACAGCAAGGTCAAGGACCTGCCGGCAGACACCTCGGCCGGCATCTTCACCAGTGGTTTGCTCGGCGAGAGCTATATCGGTCTGCAGCCGGGCGGTGATCCGGACGTGCTGAAGGCCGGCGACGAGATCGTCTTCACCCAGCCGGCAGTGGACCTGATCCAGCTGGTCGGCAAGTACATGTTCAGTGGCGGCGCCGGTGGCGGCGCTGCTCAGAAGCCCAACGATGGCGCGCAGGCGCCTGCAACGGAACCGCAACCATGAAGATGAAACTGATCCCGGCCCTGCTCGCCTCGGCGCTGCTGGCGGCCACCCCGTTCCTGGCCCAGGCCCAGGCCGCCGCGCCTGCCGCTGCCGCAACGCAGAGCCAGGCCGGCAAGGTGGTGATCGATGCCAGCAGCCGCATCCTGTCCACGCTGCAGCAGCGCAAGAGCGAGTTCACCAGCAACCCGGCCAGCCTGCGCAGCTACATTGACAGCGAACTGACCCGCACCTTCGACCGCGACTACGCCGCGCGCCTGGTGCTGGGCCCGCACGCCCGCGGCGCCTCCGACGCCGACATCAAGCTGTTTGCCGATGCCATGGCCGACAGCCTGATGCAGCGCTACGGCTCGACCCTGCTCAACATCCAGGGCAAGCCGAGCTTCCGCCTGAAGGGTGAAAGCCCGCTGCCGGGCAATCGTGGCGTGCGTGTGAGCACCGAACTGGTGCGTGCCGGCAACGAGCCGACCCCGGTCGAGTACTGGATGCGCAACGTGAATGGCCAGTGGAAGATCTTCGACGTCAACATCGAAGGCATTTCCTACGTGCAGACCTTCCGCAACCAGTTCGATACCCCGCTGCGCCAGAAGGGCATCAAGCAGGTGGCCAACGAACTGCACAGCGGCAGCATGCAGGCCGGGCCCGCGGGCAATGGCAAGTAACGCACTGGCGCTGCTGGAAGGCGACACCCTGCGCCTGCGCGGGGTGCTCGACCGTGCCGCGGTGATCGCGCTGTGGCCGCAGCTGCAGGCCCTGCCGGCGAAGCTGTCACGGCTGGAGCTGGGTGAGGTCGAACGCGTGGACAGCGCCGGCCTGGCGCTGCTGGCCGAACTTGCCGCACGCGCGCGCAAGAGCGGTCACCCGCTGGCAGTCTCCGGCGCGCCGGCCGGCTACAACGAGCTGAGCGCAGCCTACCGGCTGTCGCCCGACCTGGATTTCAACGCTACTTCTGCTGCGAGCTGACATGAACGTCGTACGCACTTTCCCCCTGATCGTCCTGGCCACCGCCCTGACCGCCTGCGCCGGCAAGCCCGCACGCAGCGATGCACCGGCAGCCAGTACCGTGGTCCCGGCCAGCACCATCGCCGAGGCCTCCGCCCCCACTGCCGATACCGGAACGGTCGACGCCGCGCCGGCAGCAGCCGTGGTTGCCGCACCTGCACCGGCCACGCCACCATCCGCACCGGTCCGCAGCGCCGACACCGATGCGGCCAGGGCCGCAGCGGCGACCGCACCCGGTGGTGATGACGACTTCGATGCCCTCTATGGCGGCGCCGGCAACACCGGCAGCGCAGCGGCCTACGATCCGTGGGAACCGTTCAACCGCAAGGTGCACACCTTCAACAACGCGGTTGACCGTGGCATCGCGCGCCCGCTGGCCACGGCCTACACCCACGTGGTGCCGCGCTTCGCCCGCACCGGCGTCAGCAACTTCTTCAGCAACCTGCGCGCACCGGTGACCATCACCAACCAGCTGCTGCAGGGCCGCGGTGCCGATGCGTGGGACAGCCTTGGCCGCTTCCTGATGAACAGCACGCTGGGTATCGGCGGCCTGTTCGATCCGGCCAGCAAGGCGATGGTGCCGCGTCGCAATGAAGACTTCGGCCAGACCCTGGGTGCCTGGGGCTGGCGGCGTTCGCGCTACGTGGAACTGCCGTTCTTCGGCCCGCGTACCGTGCGTGATGTGTTCGGCCTGGCCGGTGACATTCCGCTGTCGCCGATCCGCCGTATCGAAGAGGACAAGATCCGCATCGGCCTGCAGGGCCTGCAGCTGGTCGATACCCGCGCGCAGCTGCTGGCGATCGACAACCTGCGTGACACCGCCGTGGACGAGTACTCGCTGGTACGCGATGCGTGGATGCAGCGCCGCAACTACCAGATCGAGAACGATCTGCGCAGCAAGCGCGACCGTGGCCACGACGATGCCAATTCGCCGATCCCGGTCGATGCCATGCCGATGCCGAACTGGAGCAACTGATCGCTGCAGCCCGTGCATTAAAAAACCCCGCCTCGGCGGGGTTTTTCTTTTCCGGTAGGTGCCAACCCTGGTTGGCACGCTTTCCTCAGGCCGCCAGCGCGGCCTCGATGGCTTCGCGCAGACGCGCGTCATCGGCAGCCACGTCCGGGGCGAAGCGCGCGATGACCTTGCCGTCGCGGCCAACCAGGAACTTCTCGAAGTTCCACAGCACCGCCGGTGCTGCGTGGATCGGAATCTCCTTGCTCGCCAGGCGCTCACGCAGCGGGCCTTCGCCGATCGACTGCGGCTGGGCGGCGGTCAGCTGCTGGTACAGCGGGTGGGTGTCATCACCGGCCACGCTGATCTTGGAGAACATCGGGAAACTGACGTCGTAGGTGAGCTGGCAGAACTGCTGGATCTCCGCCTCGCTGCCCGGCTCCTGGCCGAGGAAGTTGTTGGCGGGGAAGCCCAGCACTTCCAGGCCCTGCGCGTGCTTTTCCGCATACAGCGCCTGCAGGCCTTCGTACTGCGGAGTGAGGCCGCACTTGGAGGCGACGTTGACCAGCAGCAGCACCTTGCCCTGGTAGTCGGCAAGCGAGGACGGCTGGCCGTCGATGGTGGTGAGGGAAATGTCCTGGATCGGGGTGCTCACGCGGGGGCTCCGGCAACAGCGGGGAATGGCCCACCAGCATAGCGCCGCGCGCGCGGTTGTAGAGCCGAGCCCACGCTCGGCTGATGCCACAGCAGCCGAGCGTGGGCTCGGCTCTACAGGCAGGATTCAATCCACGCAGATCATGCCCTGCGCCTTGCCCTCATCAATGCGCTGGCGGCATTCGAAGTTCTGGCGCACATCGCGCTGGCAGGTCCCGGTGGCGACGCTGCCGACAGTCACCTCGCCGCCGGCCAGGCACTGGCCCATGCAGTCGCTCTTGCGGCTGCAGGCCTTGCCGGCGTCGGCGTAAGGAATCACGCACTGTTCGCGCTGCAGCCGGCCCAGCCGCTGCAGGGTGCCGCCAGCGGCCTGGCAGTCGACGTCGCGCGCTTCGCGGTACGCCTCGGCCGCTTCGGGGCTGGTGGCTGCGGCGGATGCCGCCGCCGTATCGGCAGCCGGTGGTGTGCTGCTGCAGGCAGCAAGCAGCGCGGTCAGGACTAGGCTGGTGAAGCGGCGCAGGCGCATGACGATACCTGATCGAAGCGGACAGGCCGCCAGCATACGCATCGGCGATGCAGGCGGCGTGTCAGCGTGGCTCAGGCCTCGTCGCCGTCGCCTTCACTGCCCTCGTCCTCGGCGGCCGCATCACCCTTGGCCAGATCGCCGAGCAACGACTGTGCCTGTTCGGACGCCAGCGACTCCACGCCACGCAGGCGCCGTTCGATGGTGCGGGTCTTGCGGCTGGCCTCGCCGATGCTGCGACCCACCGTGGTGATCTGCTTCTCGGCCTTTTCGAGGATGCCGGCGAACTTGCCGAACTCGCTCTTCACCGCACCCAGCAGGCTCCACACCTCGCTGGAACGCTGCTCGATGGCCAGCGTGCGGAAGCCCATCTGCAGGCTGTTGAGCAGCGCGGTGACCGTGGTCGGGCCGGCCACCACCACGCGGTGCTCGCGCTGCAGCAGGTCGACCAGGCCCGGGCGCCGGATCACTTCGGCATACAGGCCCTCGGTGGGCAGGAACATCACCGCGAAGTCGGTGGTGTGCGGCGGCGCGATGTACTTGTCGCAGATCGACTTGGCCTGCACGCGCACCGCGCGTTCAAGCTGGATGCCCTGCAGGCGCACACCCTCGGCGTCTCCCTGTTCCTGCGCGTCCAGCAGGCGCTCGTAGTCCTCGCGCGGGAACTTGGAGTCGATCGGCAGCCACACCGGCGTGTCGTCGCTGCTGCGGCCCGGCAGGCGCACGGCGATATCGACCATCTCGCCACTATCCGGGCGCACCTTCACCGCACGCGCGTACTGCTCCTGGGTGAGCGTCTGCTCGAGGATGTTCTCCAGCTGCACTTCACCCCAGCTGCCACGGTTCTTGACGTTGGTCAGCACGCGCTTGAGGTCGCCGACGCCGGTGGCCAGCTGCTGCATTTCGCCGAGGCCACGCTGCACCTGTTCCAGGCGCTCGGAGACCAGCTTGAAGGAATTGCCCAGCCGCGTTTCCAGCGTGGACTGCAGCTTCTCGTCCACGGTGTGGCGCATCTGCTCCAGCTTCTGCGCGTTGTCGTTCTGCAGCGCGCGCAGCTGTTCTTCCAGCGTCGTGCGCATCTCGGCGATGCGCTGCTCGTTGCGCTGGGTCAGTTCCTGCAGGCGCAGGCCAAGGCTTTCGGTCAGGCGCTGCTGCGACTGCGCGCCCTCCTCGCGGCCCTTGCGTGCATCGTCCACCAGGGTCTGGCGCAGCGCGCCGAGCTGGGTATCGGTACGCCCGGTGAGCTCCTGCAGCTGCTGGCCAAACGCATGGATGCGCGCTTCCTGCTGCTGGCCGAAGGTCTCCAGCTGGCCCCGCAGTTCCTGCAGCCGCTGTCCCATCAACGCCGCGCCCCTCTGCTGGCTCTCGGCCGCTTCCGCGCGCGCCTTGCGGGCATCTTCGCCCAGCGCTTCGCGCAGCAGGTCCAGGCGCTGGTCGGTGCGGGTGGACAGATCGGTCAGCGCGCGGGCGAAGCCATCGAGCTGTTCGCGCAGTTCGCTGCGCCCGGCGCGCGCCTCCTCCCGCACCGCCTGCTCCAGGCGGTCGTGCGGCGGGCGGCGCAGCAGGGCGACCAGCTGCAGGATGAGCACGGCCAATAGAAGACCGCCAATGAGCAGATATTCGGTTTGCATGGGGCAAGTGTAGGCTGGCCGAGTCTCAGCTGCTGCGTCAGGACCATGCTCGCTCTGTACGGAAAGCCCACCTCCATCAATGTGCGCAAGGTGCTATGGCTGTGCGCCGGTCTGGACTTGCCCCTGCACCACGAACCGGCCCCCCCGCCGGACCTGCTGGCCGCGCTGAACCCCAACCGGCAGGTGCCGGTGCTGCGCGATGGCAACTTCGTGCTGTGGGAATCCAACAGCATCTGCCGCTACCTGGCCGCACGCGCCGGTCGCGAGGATCTGCTGCCACCTGCAGCGAAGGACCGGGCCCGGGTGGAGCAGTGGATGGACTGGCAGGCCAGCGACCTCAACAGCGCCTGGCGCCACGTGTTCATGGCGCGCGTACGCCAGCATCCGGACTACCCGGACGATGCCCGCGCCGAGGCCAGCCTGGCGCAGTGGAACCGGCTGATGGGTGTGCTTGAAGCCCAGCTGGCCGCCACCGATGCCTACGTGGCGGGCAGCACCTTCACCCTTGCAGATATCGTGCTGGGGCTGTCGACCCAACGCTGGCGCAGCACGCCGGGCAGCAAGCCCGCGCTGCCCCACCTCGTCGCATGGTTCGAGCGCCTGCGAGAGCAGCCCGGTTTCGCCGAACACGTCGACAACGGCGTGGCGTGAGCCGTGGTTCCCGCAGCTGTTGGTAGGTGTCGACCCTGGTCGACACGGCTGATCCACGCCATGCGTGGATGAAGCTCCGTAGAGCCGAGCCTATGCTCGGCTGACGCCCACGCGCGAACGGCAGCCGAGCGTGGGCTCGGCTCTACAGACAGCGTCTGCTCCTACCAGCCTTCCAGCACGATCTTGCCCTTGGCGCGATGGCTCTCCAGCAGCGCATGGGCACGGCGCAGGTTGGCTGCGTCGATGCGTCCGAAATGCTCGCCCAGGGTGGTCTGCAGCACGCCCGTGTCGATCAGCTCGGCCACCCGGTTCAACAGATCGTGCTGGCGCTGCATGTCGGCGGTGCGGTACAGCGGCCGGGTGAACATCGATTCCCAGTGCAGTGACAGCGCCTTGCGCTTGAGCGCCATCACATCCACCTGGCCCGGGTCATCGATCAGGCCGAGCTGGCCCTGCGGCGCCAGCAGCTCCACGATCTGCGCGTAGTGCTGGTCGGAGTGGGTCAGGCTGGCCACGTGCTGCACCTCGCTGATGCCGAGCCGTGCCAGGCCCTCGGCCAGCGGCAGGCTGTGGTCGATCACGTGGTGCGCGCCCATCGCGTAGACCCAGTCCTGGGTATCCGGACGCGAAGCGGTGCCGATCACGGTCAGCTTGGTCAGCTTCCGCGCCAGCTGCACCAGGATCGAACCGACACCACCGGCAGCACCGATCACCAGCAGGGCCTGGCCCTCGCCACCGCCCTCGGGAATACGCAGACGGTCGAACAGCAGCTCCCAGGCGGTGATCGCGGTCAGCGGCAACGCTGCGGCGGCCGCATCGTCGAGACTGGCCGGCTTGCGGCCGACGCTGCGCTCGTCCACCAGCTGGTATTCGGCATTGCTGCCCGGCCGGTCGATCACGCCCGCGTAGTAGACCGCATCGCCAGGCTGGAACAGGGTCACCTCGCTGCCCACCGCATCGACGATGCCGACCGCATCCCAGCCCAGCACGCGCGGGCCGTCGGTGGCCACGCCGCGGCGGACCTTGGTGTCGACCGGGTTCACCGCCACGGCACGCACCGCCACCCGCAGGTCGCGCGGGCCGGGCTGCGGCAGTTCCAGTTCGATGTCGATCAGGGCCCGGGCGTCGTCGATCGGCAGGCCGGCGTGGGTGTAGGCAATGGCGCGCATGGCAGCGGTCCAGTGGGGAAGGAGTGGACAGGTTGCGCCGCGCATGGCCGCTCAGAAAGGCGCAGAATCAGGCAGCACTTTCACTCCGGCAATGAAGATGATCCGCTTCGACGACCTGCAGTTGTTCGTCCGCACGGCCGCGCTGGGCAGCTTCTCGCAGGCCGCCCGCGAGGCTGATCTGTTACCCGGCCAGGTCGCTGCTGCCGTGGCGCGGCTGGAACGCGAGCTGGACCTGCGCCTGTTCGTGCGCACCACCCGCAGCCTGCGCCTGACCGGCGAGGGCGCGCTGTACCTGCCGTACGCGCAGGAGGTGCTGGCCACCCTGCGCGAGGGCCAGGCGCGCGTGCAGGGCGAGGACACCGAGCTGCACGGCACCCTGCAGCTGTCGGCGCCCTCGGACCTCGGCCGCAACCTGCTGCTGCCCTGGCTGAGCGCCTTCCGCGCCGCGCACCCACGGCTGCGCCTGCACCTGCGCCTGTCCGACGAAGTGGCTGATGTGTTCCGCGACCCGGTCGACGTGGCCATCCGCATCGGCCACTTCGACGACGCCAACTACGTCGCCCTGCCCCTGCTGGAAGGCAACCGGCGCGTACTCGCGGCCTCGCCCGGCTACCTGCAGCGGCGCGGTACGCCCACCCGCCTGGACGAGCTGCGTGAGCACGATTGCCTGGTCTACCAGCTCAGTGGCCGCGCCTACGATCGCTGGTCGTTCGAGGTCGACGGGCGCCGCAGCGTGATTCCGGTGCGCGGTCCGCTGGTCTGCGACGACGCCGATGTAGTGCGACGCTGGGCGGTGGCCGGCGAAGGCATCACCTACAAGTCCTGGCTGGACCTGCGCGAGGACGTGCTGGCCGGGCGCCTGCAGCTGCTGCTGGACGGTGTTGGCAGCAGCATCCCGCTGCAGCTGGTATGCCCGCACCGCAAGCAGTTCTCGCCAGCGGTACGGCAACTGCATGCGCAGCTGCGCCAGCACCTGCAACCGCTGCTGTCTGGCATGCCCGATGGCCTCGCCAGCCCCCTGTCGCCAAGTGCAGCACTGGCCGACAATGGCGGCCCCCCGTAAGAGAGAACGCCGCCATGCCGTGGATGGGCATCCAGGACCTGTGGACGTTTCTGGTCGCTGTGCTGGTGTTTCTCGCCCTGCCCGGCCCCGGCACCTTCACCCTGCTGACCGCCACCGGCCGGGGCGGCGTGCGTGGCGGCTACACCGCGCTGGCCGGCCTGCTGGTCGGCGACCAGATCCTGATGTGGCTGGCGCTGGCCGGTGTGGCCGCACTGCTGAAGGCCAACCCACTGGTGTTCCACGCCGTGCAGTACCTGGGTGCGGCCTACCTGGTGTGGGTGGGCATCAGCCTGCTGCGCACGCCCAAGCACGAGGGTGGCGACGCTGGCCCGATCCGCATGCAGCCCGGCCGCTATTTCCAGCAGGCGATCCTGGTCAGCCTGCTCAACCCGAAGGCGATCCTGTTCTACATGGCCTTCCTGCCGTTGTTCATCGATCCGAAGGCACACCAGGGCATCGCCACCTTCGCGGCACTGGCCGGCATCATCCTGGTGGTCAGCATCGGCTACTGCTCGATGCTGATCGGTGTGGGCAACCTGGCCCGTCGCCGGTTGATCCAGCACCCGCGGATCAGCGATGCGCTGCGCCGCGTGGCCGGCCTGTTCCTGGTGGGGTTCGGCATCCGGTTGGGGCTGAACGGATGATCCGGCGGCTGCTGGTGCTGGTGTTCATCGGGCTTCTGGCCGACACCGCAGCGGCCAGCGTGCAGGACCATCGCTGCCTCACCGGGGGCCGCAACGACGGCATCCACCTGCTGTGGCGCTGGCTGGACGATGGCAGCGCCGACGTGCAGTACGCCGGGCAGCGAGGCCGCCTGCAACTGCAACAGGTGTCGCAGGAAACGACGGTGCTGGCCGAAGACCGCCCGTACCAGTTCGACAGCGTCTGGGAAGAACGCATCGGTGGCCGCCTCAATGGGCGCTACTACCTGAGCACCCAGGGCGCGCACGTCTACGGTTTCAGCTACGAGCGCGCCCGCGACGGGCGACGTATCGAGTTCAACGAGGACGTCGAGGCGTGGCACGAGGATGGCTGCCATTGGCCGGGAGGCGTAGCGGCGCGCGTGGTCGATTGAAGCATGCCAACCAAGGTTGGCATCTACCGGTGGTGCATCTCCGCGCGCAGGTGATCGATGAACACCCGCAGCTTGGGCGCCATCTGCTCACGCGCGGGGTAGTACAGGTGGAAGCCGGGGAACGGCGGCTGCCAGTCCTGCAGCACGCTCTGCAGTCGCCCAGCGGCGATGTCGTCGGCCATCAGCGAAGCGAAGCCTTGGGCCATGCCCAGCCCCGCCAGCACAGCGTGATGGGCGACGCCGGCATCGTTGAACACCAGCCGCCCGCTCACTTCCACGTCCAGGTCGTGGCCTTCGCGGCTGAACTCCCAGGGCATCAGCCGGCCATTGGCCAGGCGGTGCACGATGCAGGCGTGGCCCTGCAGGTCATGCGGGGTCTGCGGCACGCCATGGCGTTCGAAATAGGCCGGCGTGGCCACCACCACCTGGCGCTCAGGTGGCCCGACCGGCACCGCGATCATGCCCTGTGCGAGTGATTCGCCGAGGCGGATGCCGGCGTCGAAGCCCTCGGCCACCAGATCGGTCAGCGCCGGGTCGACGCACAGTTCCACCTGCACCTGCGGGTAGCGCGCAAGGAAATCGGGCAGCCGCGGCAGGACCATGCGATCGGCGACGATGCGCGGCAGGGTCACACGCAGCCGCCCGGCAGGCACCGAGCGCGCGCTGTCCAGTTCGGCAAAGGCCTGGTCGATCTGGTCCAGGCCGCCGCGCACGCGCTGCAGGAAGCGCGCGCCGTGTTCGGTCAGGCTGACCCGCCGTGTGGTCCGCTGCAGCAGGCGCACGCCCATCCGCGCTTCCAGCGCGCGCACGCTCTGTGACAGCGCCGAGGTCGACACGCCCAGGGCATCGGCGGCGCGGGTAAAGCTGGCGTGCTCGGCCACGTGGACGAAGGCGACCACAGCGGTGAGGGGGACGGAGGCATCCATTGTGAAGCCAGTCTTCAAGGTAAGTCCGGTGGCACGCAGTTTATCCACATGATGACGTGGAGGATGCTGTGCCCCTCGCCGCTGCCCCTCCAGGCATGGCGCCTTCCCCAAGGAGATCCGCATGAAGACCCGTACTCTCGGCCGCGCCGGCCCCACCGTGTCCACCCTTGGCCTGGGCTGCATGGGCATGAGCGCCTACTACGGCGGCCGCGGCAGTGACGATGACGGCATTGCCGTCATCCGGCACGCGCTGGACCGGGGCGTGACCCTGCTCGACACCGCCGATGTGTATGGCCCGCACACCAACGAGGTGCTGGTCGGCCGCGCGATTGCCGGCCGCCGCAACCAGGTGTTCCTGGCCAGCAAGTTCGGTATCGGCCTGGACCCGACCGACCCGAAGGGGCGGCCGGTCAACGGCCACCCGGACTATGTGCAGGCCGCCTGCGAGGCCAGCCTGCGCCGCCTGGGCGTGGACCACATCGACCTGTACTACCAGCACCGCGTCGACCCGACCGTGCCGATCGAGGACACCGTAGGTGCGATGGCACGCCTGGTGGAACAGGGCAAGGTGCGCTGGCTGGGCCTGTCCGAGGCCTCGGCGGCCACCCTCCGCCGTGCCCATGCGGTCCACCCGATCACGGCGGTGCAGAGCGAGTACTCGCTGTGGTCGCGCGATCCGGAGCAGAACGGAGTGCTGGCCACCACGGCGGAACTGGGCATCGGCTTCGTGCCGTATTCGCCGCTGGGCCGTGGCTTCCTGACCGGCGCCATCCGCAGCCCGGACGACTTCGACGCCGACGATTACCGGCGCACCTCGCCCCGCTTCGAAGGCGAAAACTTCCAGCGCAACCTTGCACTGGTGGACACCGTACAGACGCTGGCCGCCGAGCGCGGCATCGCCGCCTCGCAGCTGGCGCTGGCCTGGGTGCTGTCGCGCGGCGAGCACATCGTGCCGATTCCGGGCACGACGCGGCGGGTACGGCTGGACGAGAACCTCGGTGCGCTGCAGGTGGAACTGGATGCGGCCACGCTGGACGCACTGGATGCGGCCTTCCCGCCGCATGCCGCGGCCGGTGAGCGCTATTCGGTCAGCGGCATGGCCAACATCCAGTCGTAGCAGCGGCCGGGACCAATGCACACCGGTGGCTGCCGCCGGATTGTGCCGATTCCGGCAGCCTGGCCGGGGCGCAGCGCGCGCCCCGCTATGCATGACCCCCGTCAGTGGTAATGCTGCGCTGCGTTCGGTCACACTCGGGAACTTGTCGTTCTTAGTCACCCCTTCCGAGGCCTGCATGTCCCTGTTCCGGCGCAAGTCCCTAGATTCCGTCACCGTCCACGAAGCCGGCAGGCGCCTGATCCCCACGCTCAGCTGGCCGCACCTGATCGCGCTGGGCATCGGCGCCATCGTCGGTACCGGCATCTATACGCTGATCGGCGTGGGTGCCAACCTGGCCGGCCCGGCCGTGCTGATCTCCTTCGCCATCGCCGGTGCCGTCTGCGCCTGTGCGGCGCTGTCCTACGCCGAGCTGTCGACGATGATGCCTGCCGCCGGCAGTGCCTACACCTACAGCTACAGCGCGCTGGGCGAAGTGTTCGCCTGGGTGGTGGGCTGGAGCCTGATCCTGGAGTACTCGCTGGTGGTGAGTACGGTGGCGGTGGGCTGGTCCGGCTACTTCGTCGGCTTCCTCGAATGGGTCCATACCCAGTTCGGCTGGAACGTGCACCTGCCGGCCTGGCTGGCGGCCGGCCCGCATGTGGAAGGCGGCATGATCAATCTGCCGGCGATCATCATCACCTGGCTGGTGGCCGGCATGCTGATGGCCGGCACCAAGGAGAGCGCGACGCTCAACGCCATCCTGGTCGTGTTCAAACTGATCGCGCTGGCCATCTTCGTGGCCGTGGCCCTGCCTGCGTTCGACAGCGCCAACCTGCAGCCGTTCATGCCCTACGGTTTCGCCAAGTCGATGGGCCCTGATGGCGTCGAGCACGGCGTGATGGCGGCAGCGGCCATCATCTTCTTCGCCTTCTACGGCTTCGATGCGATCTCCACCGCCGCCGAGGAAACCAAGAACCCGGGCCGCGACCTGTCGATCGGCATCATCGGTTCGATGATCGGCTGCACCATCGTCTACGTGCTGGTGGCGCTGGCCGCCGTGGGTGCGATGAGCTACGCGGTGTTCGGCCACAGCGCCGAGCCGCTGGCCCTGATCATGCGCCAGCTGGGCCATCCGACCGCGGCGATGGTGATCGGCGTAATCGCGATCATCGCCCTGCCGACCGTGCTGTTGGCCTTCCTGTACGGCCAGAGCCGCATCTTCTTCGTGATGAGCCGCGATGGCCTGCTGCCGCGTCGCCTGTCCAAGGTGAACGCACGTACCGGCACGCCGGTGGCGACCACGCTGTTCACTGCGGTGGTGGTGTCGGCGCTGGCCGGTGTCGCCCGCCTGGACGAGATCGCCGCACTGGCCAACGCCGGTACCCTGGCCGCGTTCACTGCGGTAGGCATCTGCCTGGTGGTGCTGCGCCTGCGCGAGCCCAACCGCGAACGCACGTTCCGTACGCCGCTGGCCTTCGTGGTCGGCCCGCTGGCCGCGCTGGGCTGCATCTACCTGTTCATCAGCCTGCCGCATACCACCCAGCTGTACTTCCTGCTGTGGAACGTGGCCGGCCTGGTGCTGTACTTCCTGTACAGCCGTCGCCACGCGCTGATCGCGAAATAAGGGCGCCGCCGGGCATGGCCCGGCGCCCCTCTGTAGAGTCGAGCACCACTCGACTCTACGGAGCAGCGGCGTACTCCTGCGCCTGGCGCATCACCCGCAGCAGGTTGCCGCCCCAGATGCCGGCAATCTGCTTCTCGGTATAGCCCTTGCGCAGCAGCCACGCGGTGATCTTCGGCAGCTGGCTGACATCGGGCAGGTCACTCAGGCCACCGCCGCCATCCCAGTCCAGGCCAATGCCCACGTGCTCGGGGCCGACCACCTTGAGGATGTGCTCGAAGTGGGCGAAGAAATCGTCCAGGCTGGCATGGCGCACTGGATGCTCGTGGTCCAGCGCCTGCTCGGCCTTCAGCAGGGCAACGCCCTGTTCGATGCCCATGCCTTCCCAGCCACCCAGCTGTTTGCTCAGCGCTTCCTCGGCCTGCTTGCGCTCGGGCGTCTTTGCGGTGTCGATCAGGTAACCGCCATAGGCATTCACCTGGATCACGCCGCCGGCCTTGGCCAGCTTGCGCAGGCGCGCGTCGTCGAGATTGCGCGGGTGGTCGTAGACCGCCTTGGCCGAACTGTGCGACAGCACGAACGGTACCGGCATCATTGCCAGCAGGTCATCGAACACCGCGTCCGACGCATGTGACTGGTCGATCACGATGCCCAGCTTCACCGCCTGCCGCACCAGCTCCTTGCCGGCCGGGCTAAGTCCTTTCCATTCCGCGCCCTTGGGGTCGGTGGCCGAATCGGCGAACTCGTTGTTGGCGAAGTGCACGGTGCTGAGCAGGCGCAGGCCGGCGCGGTGGTAGAACGAGAGCAGGCTGGAATCGGCCACCAGCGGGCTGGCGTTTTCCATGCTGATGTAGACCACGCGCTTGCCGGCAGCCTTGATCCGCGCCGCGTCATCGGCGGTCAATGCCAGCGCGAAACGCTCGGGATTGGCGGCCAGCATTTCGCGGATCTCCAGCAGCCGCTGCAGGCCGTGGTCACGCTCGGCCAGATGGGCGGCGGCGGTGCGATCGCCCTGGTCGGTGTAGATCGCCCAGAAACCGCCGTCCAGCGCGCCTTCGACCATGCGCGGGTAGTCCACCTGCGAGAGCGCGTTGCGGTCGTGGCGCTGCTCGATGTCGAAGCCGCTGCGGCCGAAATTGGCCGGCGTATCCAGATGGCTGTCGAGGGTGACCAGGCGCTGCTGCAGGGCCTTGGCGCGGGCCAGTTCCTGTGCGCTGAACTCGATGGCATGAGCCGACAGCGGCGCGCACAGCGCCAGGGCAAGCACGACGGACAGGTGGCGCAACGATGGCATGGGCTCTCACCGGCAATGGGAAGAGCCCGACCATAGCGCTGCGGCCGCGCATTGGGTAGCGCCGGGCCACGCCCGGCGGATCTTGAGGCTGTCAGGCAGATCAGCCGAGCATGGGCTCGGCTCTACAGCGTCCCGCGGTCAATCCACCACGCGGCAGAACACGGCCTTGAGGTAACGCGATTCCTGCACGTGGGCCATGAACGGATGGTCCGGACCCGCACCAGCGACCTTCAGGATCTGGATCGTGCGGCCAGAGAAGTAGGCCGCGCGGCGCAGCATGTCGAGGAACTGGTCCTCGGCCACCAGGCCGGTGCACGAGAACGTGGCGAACAGGCCGCCCGGCTTCACCACGCCCAGCGCCAGCTTGTTCATGTCCAGGTACTTCTTCAGCGCGGTGATGACCTGGTCGCGGTCGCGGGTCATCTTCGCCGGGTCCAGGATCACCACGTCGTACTGCTCGCCGCGGTTGGCGGCATCGCGCAGCCACGGGAAGATGTCGGACTGGACGAACTTCGGGCGCACGTTGTTCAGGCGCGAATTGCCCTTGGCGATCTGGATGACGTCTTCATCGATGTCGATGCCGACCACTTCCGAAGCACCACGCGCCGCCGCATACACGGCGAAACCGCCGGTGTTGCAGCACAGGTCCAGCACGCTCTTGCCTTCCACCTGCCGGCTCAGCCACTCGCGGTTCTCGCGCTGGTCGGCGAAGAAACCGGTCTTGTGCGCACCGGCCGGGTCGGCGCGGAACTTGATGCCGTACTCGGTGATCACCGACGCTTCGGTGGTGGTGTTGCCGTGGAAGTCGAAACTTTCCTGCTTCTGCACGTGCTCGTCGGCGAAGCTGTGGAAGCGGCAGCCCGGGAACTGCTCGCGCAGGGCGTCGTAGATCCACTCGCGATGGCGGAACATGCCGGCGGCGAAGAACTCGACCACCACCAGATCACCGTAGCGGTCGACCACCAGGCCGGACAGGCCGTCGCCTTCGCTGTGCACCACGCGCCAGGCATCGGACACCGCATCGAGCTTGAGCACCTCACGGCGCAGCGACACCGCCTGGGCGATCTTGCGCGAGAACCAGCCGGCATCCACCGGCACGTTCTGATCGGTTTCGAGGATGCGCACGGCGATGCGCGAGTGCCCGTTGTAGAACCCGCGGCCAATGAACTCACCATCGATGCCAACCACGTCGACGATGGAACCGGGCTTGGGCCGGACGGTCGGCTTCTCGACCAGTTTCTGGAAGATCCACGGGTGGCTGGAACGCCACGCATTCTTGAGGCGGACAATCGGAAGGGGGGTATTCATCCACCTATTGTAAACCGGGCGCCGGGGTCAGATTCCCGTAGGGGCTCTGCCCCCGGCCGGTATGCCAACCAAGGTTGGCATCTACCAGAGCGGGGGTGCGGAGCCCGGTTGGGGATCCGACCCCAATGCAGGGGCATTTGACGGCGGCCCGGCCAGGCCGCAGAATCGGCGTCAGAAGGGGAGTAGCTCCCAGACGTTGTCGCCGTCATTTCGAGCCCGCAGGCTCCGGTGCAACGGCAGTTCCAGCCGACTGGGACTGCGAGCGAGACCTTCGCCGTACTGGCGAAGCTCTGTCCCTGGATCCCCCTCCCGATCCTCCGTTGCAGATCCTCGCCGTCCGGCCTGGCATTCATCTTTCCAACGGACATTCCCAATGCAGACGATCGGTAACGTGTGGTTGTGGGGCGGCTTCGCAGCGGTGGTGGTCATCGCACTGCTGGTCGACCTCGTGTTGATGCGCCATGGTGGACCGCACAAGGTCACCTTCAAGGAGGCCTTGTGGTGGTCCATCGGCTGGGTCGCGCTGGCCCTGCTGTTCAATGCGGGCCTCTGGTACTACCTGAATGAGACTGCCGGCCAGGTGGTGGCCAACAAGGTCGGCCTCGAATTCCTGACCGGTTACCTGGTCGAGAAGGCGCTGGCAGTCGACAACATCTTTGTCTTCCTGATGATCATGAGCTACTTCGCAGTGCCGGAAGAACAGCGCCAGAAGGTGCTGATCATCGGCATCCTGGGCGCGATCGTGCTGCGTACGATCATGATCTTCGCCGGTAGTGTGCTGATCAGCCAGTTCCATTGGCTGCTCTACGTGTTCGGTGCCTTCCTGCTGTTCACCGGCTGGAAGATGTGGTTCGCCGCCGGCCAGGAGCCGGACCTGGAGACCAACCCGGCCCTGCGCTGGATGCGCAAGCACCTGCGCCTGCTGCCGGACTACGCGGGCAACGCGCTGAGCGTGAAGCGCGATGGCGTGCGCTGGTTCACCCCGCTGTTCGCGGTGCTGATCCTGATCGCGGTCACCGACGTGATCTTCGCGGTGGACAGCATCCCGGCGATCTTCGCGATCACCACCGACCCGTTCATCGTGCTCACCTCCAACGTGTTCGCGGTGCTGGGCCTGCGTGCGATGTTCTTCCTGCTGGCCGGCATGGCCGACCGCTTCCACCTGCTGCCGTATGGCCTGGCACTGGTGCTGGGCTTCATCGGCATCAAGATGATGATCATCGACCTGTTCAAGATCCCGACCCCGGTGTCGCTGGGCGTGGTGGCGGTGATCATCGCCGCCACCGTGGTACTGAGCCTGAAGTACCCGCCGAAGGAAGGCGAAGGCCAGGCCTGAGCCCGACCCGCTGGATGGCGCGGCCGGTGGGATTGTCCCGCCGGCCGTTTCCACTCTCCCGCCGCGGTGGCCTTGGTTTCACGCCAACCACCGCCATTGCTGAGGTATGAACAACAACGCGCCCCTGCCCGCTGGCGACGTGCCGGCCCCCCGCAATGACCGCTCGCGCATCCTGCGGGCGTTCAATGCCAGCCTGGCCGCCGTGCTGGTGCTGGTGGCCGTGTTCGCGCTGCAGGGCACGTTCGACTGGCGACCGTGGGCGGTCGCGCCGCTGGAAGCCAAGGGCCTGCTTGGCCTGATCGGCGGCCCGATGCTGCATGCCTCGGTCGAGCACATCGTCGCCAACAGCATTGCGATCCTGATCCTCGGCACGCTGGCCGGCAGCGTCTACCCGAAAGCCACCGTTCGCGCGCTGCCCCTGCTGTGGCTGGGCTCGGGCATCGGCGCGTGGATGCTTGGCAATCCGGGCAGCGTGCACCTGGGCGCCAGTGGCGTGACCCATGGCCTGATGTTCCTGCTGGCCAGCCTGGGCCTGCTGCGCCGCGATCGCGCGGCGATTGCCACCGGCCTGATCGGCATGCTGTTCTACGGCGGCATGCTGATGACCATCCTGCCGCACGCCGACGGCGTGTCCTGGCAGTCGCACATGGGCGGCGCCTTCGCCGGCATCATCGCCGCGCTGCTGTTCCGCAATGCCGACCCGCTACCGCCGCGCCCGCGCTACAGCTGGGAAGACGAGGAAGAAGACATCGAACCGCTGCCCGACGACGAGCTGGAGCCGCCGTCACCGCAGCGCGTGCCGGTGCTGTGGCAGCCGCGCGAAGGCCAGGACTACGTGGTGATCCCGTTCCGCCGGCCGGACGAGCCGCGCAGCTAGGTGACGGTAGTGCCGGCCGCTGGCCGGCAACCTCATGACCCAGTAGTGGCCGACCTTGGTCGGCGCGGTTGTTGTGTGCCAACCAAGGTTGGCACCTACCGGAGCACACCGGCACCCCGGGTAGCGCCGGCCCATGCCCGGCCGCGTTGATCGCTCAGTTCCCTGCCGCGCCCGTGCCATCCACCGCCTGCCTGCCCAGTGCCGGGTCGTCGGTGAAGAAGGCATCGATGCCGGTGGCCAGGTAGGCACGCATTTCGGCGATCGATCCCTCTGCATTGCGCGCGTTGTCGGCCCCCTTGCGCAGGTTGCTGGCCTGGAAGTGGTTCTCCGGGCGGAAGGTGTACGGAATCACCATCAGGCCCACCGCATGCGCATCGCGCACCAGCGTGGTCGGCGTGCCCAGTGCGCCCTTGTCATCCAGCGGAATGATCGAGCGCAGCTCCGGGCCGATGCTGTCGGCGTAGCTGGCGATATCCTTCAGTCCGGCCGGCGTCATCATCTGCGCGTAGGTCAGCGTGCCACCGGCCTTGGCGATGTCGGTCGGCTGGGTGTCGCCCTTCCACAGCAGCTGCAGCAGGCGGATGTTGCTGCCACGCGGGATCTTGCCGCGCAGGTAACGCAGGTTGGCGGTCTCGAACGACTGGATGGTGACCGGGCCGACGTTGGTATAGGCGTTGCCGCGCAGCGCGGCCAGCAGCTTGTCTTCCATCGGCAGGCCGATCGACTGGAAGTAGGTCGGGTGCTTGATCTCCGGCACCAGGCCGATGCCGCGGTTGGCGCGGCCGGCCTGCTGGACCAGGAAGGCCAGGATCTCGTCCAGGCTGGCGATGCGGAACTGGCCGTCGTAGGCCGTGCTGCGCAGCTCCGGCAGGCGCTCGCGCGCGTACAGGGTCTTCAGCTCGGCCAGAGTGAAGTCTTCGGTGAACCAGCCGTCGACCTTCTGCCCGTCGATGACCTTGCTGGTGCGGCGGCTGGCGAACTCCGGATGCGAGGCGACGTCGGTGGTGCCACCGATCTCGTTCTCGTGGCGGGCCACCATCACCCCGTCCTTGGTCATCACCAGGTCCGGTTCGATGTAGTCGGCGCCATCGGCGATCGCCTGGGCGTAGGCCGCCAGGGTGTGCTCCGGCAACAGCGCGCTTGCGCCGCGATGGCCGTAGACCGACACCTTGTGCGCGGCCGGGGTGGAGGATTCAGCACTCATGGCCACCGATGGTGCCACGGCCAGCGACAACAGCAACGCACAACCCCACGACTTCACTGCGACTTCCCCAAGCGGTATGTGATGGGCGTCAGTATGCGGCGGCAATGTGACAGGTGGGGGAAGCCTGCATCTGTAGAGCCGAGCCCATGCTCGGCTGATTGGAAGAACAGCCGAGCATGGGCTCGGCTCTACAGTTACTTCCCGATGCAGAAACTGGAGAAGATCCTTCCCAGCAGGTCATCGGCACTCATCTGCCCGGTGATCTCGCCCAGCGCGTCATGCGCCAGCCGTAGTTCCTCAGCAGCCAGTTCCAGGTGCTCATGCGCCAGCTCGCCATCGGCGCGCTGCGCGTGTTCCTGCGCACGCTCGATTGCATCCACATGCCGCGTGCGCGCCGAGAACTCGCCATCCACCTGCTCCCCTGCCCCGGCCGATGCGATCGAACGCAGGCGCGCGTGCAGATCCTCCAGGCCGGCACCGGTCGCAGCGGAGACGAACACGCGGTCCGGATCGTCCAGCGCCGGCAGCACATCGAGCAGATCCGATTTGTTATGGATGTAGACCTTGTGCGGCACCGCTGCCACGGCCTCGCCCAGCGCGGCTTCACCCGCCGCCGGATCGCGCGCATCCAGCACGATCAGGGCCAGGTCGGTGCGCTCGATCTCCACATGGGCGCGGCGCATGCCTTCGCGTTCGATGGCGTCACCGCCGTCGCGCAGGCCGGCGGTGTCGACCAGGGTCAGCTCCAGGCCATCCAGGCGGATGGTCTCGCGCAGGGTGTCGCGGGTGGTGCCGGCGATGTCGGTAACGATGGCGCGTTCGCTGCCGGCCAGTGCGTTCAGCAGTGAGCTCTTGCCGGCATTCGGCGGACCGATCAGCACGGCATGCAGGCCATCGCGCAGGCGGCGGCCACGTTCGGCGTCGCGGCGCAGCAGGGCCAGGTCGCTGCGCGCCTGTTCCAGGCCACGCCGCACCTGCGCGCCGCCGAGGGTATCCAGCGGTTCGTCGGCGAAGTCGATGGCCGCTTCCACATGGATCCGCAGCAGCACCAGCTGCTCGACCACAGCGTCGATGCGGCGCGAGAACACGCCGTCCAGCGAGCGACGTGCCGCGCGCGCCGCGCGGTTGTCGCCGGCCGCGATCAGGTCGGCGATGGCTTCGGCCTGGGCCAGGTCGAGCTTGCCGTTGAGGAACGCGCGTTCGCTGAACTCGCCCGGCCGCGCCTGGCGCGCACCGAGCGCGATGCAGCGCGCGACCAGTTGCTGCAGCAGGACCGGACTGCCGTGGCCCTGCAGTTCCACCACCTCTTCGCCGGTGAAGCTGTTCGGTGCCGGGAACCACAGCACGATGCCATCGTCGATGACCTCGCCATCGGCGTCGCGCAGGCGTGCGTAGTGCGCATGGCGCGGACGCAGTGCAGGCGCACCCAACGCGTTGGCGATGGCTGCTGCGCGCGGACCGGACAGGCGCAGCAGGCCGACACCGCCCGCGCCGGGGGCACTGGCGATGGCCACGATGGTATCGGTGCGGATTGCATCATTCATGGCTCAGAGTTTCTCCAGCTGCGCCCGTGCCTGCGCGGCACCACTGCCCTGCGGCTGCAGCGCCAGGTAGGTGGTGTAGGCCTGCTTCGCCTTCGCCTTGTCGCCTGCGTTGAAGTAGGCATCGCCCAGGTTGAGATAGGCCACCGCACGCGAGGGGTCGATCTTCAGTGTGTTCTCCAGCCAGCGCGCCGCTTCGGCATAGCGCTGCTGGCGGTAGTAGACGAAGCCGAGGTTGTTGGCGGCCTGGGCGAAGTCCGGACGCAGCTTCAGTGCCTCGGTGAACTGGGCTACCGCTTCGTCGTACTGCTTCTCGCGGTACAGCTGCAGGCCGCGGTCATTGGCCTGCTGCGCGCGCTGGCGGTCGGAGGCCGGGCCGGCGGTGGGCACCACCAGCTTGGCCTTGCCGCCCTGCAGGTCGGCCACCGTCACCGGCGCCTGGCTGCCCTTGGCTTCGCTGGCGGCTTCAACCTTGTTGTTCAGTGCGATTGCATCGGCGGTCAGCTGGCGCGTATCGGCGTTGAGGAATTCCTGGCTGTCGGGCACCTGGAACACGAACTCGCCGCCCTGCGAACCCGGCAGGCTGCCGAAGGCCGGGGTCTGGTGCGAAACGGCTGAGACGGCCGGCGCCACGTAGGCGGCCAGTTCGGTACCGGTGATCAGGCCATCGCCGTTGAGATCGCCCTTGCCAGCCAGCGCCTGCAGCAGCACCCAGGTGAACACCGAGTGGCCGTTCGGGCCGGCATCGGCCACCTGCTGGTCGGCGCCGCCGGCGGTCAGCATCTGCCGTGCGCTGCGACGAGCGTTCTCGCGCAGGAACGACGACGAAGAAGGGCCACCACGGGTCAGGCCCAGGCCGCTGTAGCAGGCATCCATCACGAACATCACGTGCTTGGCCTGCATGCTCTCGGCAATGTTCTGGATGTCGGTCATTGCGATGGCGTCGGTGGCGAACTCCTTCGGGTCCGAATCCACCGGAATGATGTAGCCCAGGTCACGCCCGGAGGCGAGTTGGCGGGTGGCGCCGTGGCCGGCAAAGAACACGAACACGCGGTCGTTCTTTCCGGTGCGGTCATCGGCCAGGCGGTCGTGGAAGGCGGCCAGGATGTTGTTGCGTGTGGCCTGCTCGTTCTTCAGCACGATCACCTGCGAAGACGGGAAGCCGAACTGCCCGGTCAGGGTATTGGCCACCGCCTGCGCATCGTGGCTGGCGTATTCCAGCTTTGGCCACTTGGCGTAATTGTCGATGCCGACCACGATCGCCCACGACTTCTCGTAGCCGGCGGTGACGGTGGCGGCGCTGGTGTCACCCTTGCGCGCGCGGGCGACGGTGAAGTCGCGGCCGTTCCAGCCTGCGAACTGGTAGCCATCGGCAATCAGCCGGTCGAGGATCTGCGGCAGCGCCTTCACCGCACGGTCGTGGATGTCATGGAACAGGATAATGCCGCGCTGTTCCTTGTTCACCTGGTCGAGCACGCGCTGCACGATCGATTCCGGCACCGGGTCGGCCCAGTCCATCGAATCGATGTTCCACATGATCGACTTCAACCCGGCTTCGTTGAGCAGCTGCAGGCCTTCGGCATTACGCGCGCCATAGGGGAAGCGGAACAGCGGCGCGCGCTTGCTGTCGACATCCTTCAGCAGCGTGTCGGTGTCCAGCACCTGCTGGCGCAGCGCATCGCCGGTGGTACGCGACAGCTGCGCATGGGTCAGGCTGTGGTTGCCGACGGCGTAGCCCTCTTCCATCAGGTTGCGGCTGATCTTCGCCATCGGCCCGAGGCTGACCTTGCCGTCGGTCTCGACCTTGCCGAGGTTGCGGCCGACCTCGAAGAACACGGCCGGTACGTCGTAGCGCTTGAGGATGGCCACCACTTCATCGGTATAGGCTTTGTGCGGGCCATCGTCGAAGGTCAGCACCACCGTCTTCGGCGGCAGGTCGCGGCCGAAGATCTCGCGTTCGCTGTCCTTCATCGACATCGGGTACGGCTCGATCACGCCGTAGTCGCGCAGGATCGCTTCGCGGCTGTAGTGCTTGTGCAGGTGCGCGATGTAGTCGTCCCACTTCTCGCGCTTCAGTTCGATGGCACGGGTGCGCTCGAAGCGGCTGAAGATGCGGGTCAGTTCCTGGTTGTAGTTGCGCTCGATCTCGTCCAGCGCCTCCAGGTCTTCGCCGATGCGCTGGTGCAGCTTCACTGCCGGCAGCGACGAATCGGCGCCGACGCGCTCATGCAGATCGCGCAGCACTTCTCGGAAGGCCAAGCGGTCGGCGTCGAACAGCTCCGGCGCCGACTCGATGTAGTCCAGCACAGTGCCGAGGGTGGCGAAGCGCTGCGGACTGGAGCCGCGCAACAGCGTGTCGAACTGCGCGGCGATCGCCGTGCGCTGCTCCAGGCCATCGTGGAACAGCTGCTGGCCCACACGCGTAGAGGTGCCGCGGTCGGCAGCCGACTGCTGGTCCTCGTCAGCCAGCAGCACGATGATCCGGCGGTAGCCGTCGAGCTGCTTCTGCAACGCAGCCAGCAACGGTGCGGCGGCCGGATCGGCGGCGGCCGCGGCCTGCGCGCTGGGCTGGGTGACGGTGGTCGCCGGTGCCTTCGCATCCTTGTCGCCACAACCGGCAACGACCAGGGTCAACAACAGCGAGGGCAGGAACAGGCGGAACGACGACGCACGCGGCATGGCGGACTCGATGGATGCAGGATCGGTGTGCCGGCGATTCTAACGCCGGATGCGAAAAGCCCGCCTTGCGGCGGGCTTCTGCTGGGGTCAGCCGGCCAGCGGCCGGCTCTACCGATTACTTCTTTTTGACCGGGGCCGGCGCGGTGGTGGCCGGGACCGGCTCGCCGCCATGGCGCTTGGTCATCCACCACTGCTGCAGCAGGCCCAGGCCGCCGTTGACCACCCAGTACAGGACCAGGCCGGACGGCATGAAGGCCATCATGACGCCGAACACCAGCGGCATGAACTGCATCATCTTCTGCTGCATCGGGTCCATGCCCGGTGCCGGGGTCAGCTTCTGGGTGAACCACATCACCGCCACGTTGATCACCGGCAGGATGAAGTACGGGTCGCGTGCGGTCAGGTCCTGGATCCAGCCGAACCAGGGCGCCTGGCGCAGTTCGACCGATTCCACCAGCACCCAGTACAGGGCGAAGAAGATCGGCATCTGGATGAGGATCGGCAGGCAGCCGCCCATCGGATTGATCTTTTCCTTCTTGTACAGCTCCATCATCGCGGTCTGGAACTTCTGGCGGTCATCGCCATAGCGTTCCTTCAGCTGCGCGATGCGCGGCTGGAAGCGACGCATCTTCGCACCGCTCTTGTACTGGGTCGCCGACAGCGGGTACAGCACCAGCTTCAGCAGCACCACCAGGCCGACGATCGCCCAGCCCCAGTTGCCCACCAGCTTGTGCACCTGGTTCAACACCCAGAACAGGCCCTGGCCGATCACCGCCATCATCGAGAAGCGGCTGTAGTCGACCACGCGGTCCAGGCCCGGCACATCTTCCTTGGCGATCAGGTTGACCAGCTTCGGGCCGACCCACAGGCGGGCTTCGGTGCTCGTGGACTGGCCCGGTGCCACGGTGAAGGCCGGGCCACGCGCTTCGATCAGGTCACGACCGGCCACCTGCGACAGCACGTAGTGTGCGGTCTGGTCCTTCTGCGGGATCCAGGCAGTGAAGAAGTGGTGCTGCAGCATCGCCAGCCAGCCGCCGGTGATGTTCTGGTTCAGCGTGCCGTCTTCCAGGTAGTCCTTGAACGCACGACGCTGGTACTTCTTGTCGTTGTCGTACCAGGTGGCACCGTTGAAGCTGAAGGAATCCGGGTTGGTCATGCTCCGCGACAGGATGGTCGGGGTGCGGTCCAGGGTGCGGTAGACGTAGCCGTTCCAGGGAGCGGCACCAGTGTTGCTGACTTCGTCCTTGAAGCGCACGGCGTACTCGTTGCGCGAGACGGTCAGGGTGCGCTTGATGGTCACGCCGTTGTCGGCGGCCCACACAAACGGGATCTGCAGCTCGTTCTGGCCCTTGGCCAGCACGAAGTCCTTGGTGTCACCCACCAGCTTGAAGCCGTCAGCGCCGGGGACCGGGGTGTTCTTGTCTTCGCTGGCCCAGCCACTGATCGCGCTGTACGGATGCGCGGGGTCTTCGGTCAGCAGGCGGACCGGCGGGCTGCCTTCGTCCTTGGTCTGCGGGAACTGCAGCAGCTCGGCGTCGAGCACGCGGCCGCCATCGAGCACCAGGCGCAGGACGTCGGTGGTGACGGTCACGCGCTGGCTGGCGGGGGTGGCGCTGGCCTGCGCCTGCACGGCGGCCTGGCCGGGCGCACCCGGAACCTGGGCGCTGGGGATGGCGCCCGGGGTTGCGCCCGGAACGCTCTGTGCAGCGGCCGGGGCCGACGTGGTCGTCGGTGCCGGGGTCGGAGCAGCCTTTTCACGGCTCCACTCCATCCACAGCAGCACGGCCACCATCAGCCAGGCAAAAATGAGGAATACGCGGGTCTGGTTCATCAGCGGACAGGCTCGGCGGGGCCGGGACGCGATGCCGGCTCGGTCAAAGAAGGAGTTGCGATGCCATCAGGCGGCGGCATTGTGCCGTCCACGCCCGGCGTGGGCAATGCACGCAGGCGACGCAGCAGGCGCAGGAAGGCCTGGCGGATCTCGTCGTTGCTGGCGGAACGCGCAGCACTACGAGCCACGACGACAAAGTCGCCTGGCTGGATGTCGGTACGTGTCTGACGCAGGATGTCGCGCAGGACGCGCTTGATCCGGTTACGCCCGACGGCGTTCGGATCAACCTTGCGGGAAACCGCCAGACCCAGCCTGGCCGGCCGGTCAGCCGGCAGCCAGTGCAGGGTCATCAGCGGATCGGACACACGGCGGGCGCCGTTGAAGACCGTTGAGTATTCGGCACGCGTGCGAACCCGCGCAGAGCGAGGGAATCGCTTGCGCGGGTCTGCAGTATTCACTGTCGAAGGGATTGCGTCTGCCGCGATGTGCGGCATGGCAATCAGGCGCTCAGGACTTTGCGGCCCTTGGCGCGGCGACGCGACAGGATCTTGCGGCCGTCAGCGGTCTTCATACGGGCACGGAAGCCGTGGTCGCGCTTACGCTTGAGGTTGCTGGGCTGGTAGGTGCGCTTCGTGGCCATTGGGGGCCTCTCGTATGAATGGGACGGAAAGAACCGGAAATTCTAGAGAGGTACCCCGCCCCAAGTCAACCCCTGGCAACTACGCGAATTCACTGGGCTGTGCAATAGCTGTGGATGTTTTTGTGAATAAGTAGGGGACAAGCATTCCGAAGGCGGGCGCTCGGTGGTAGTCTGAGCCATCCATTTCCCCCCTTTCCGGCCTGTGTTTGGGCGCCTTGTCGCGTCCATGCCCCGGCCACCGGACGATTATTGCTGATGGATGCTTGGTCCCGTAGTCTCGAGCGCCTCGAAGCGGAGTTCCCGCCGGAAGACGTTCATACCTGGTTGAAGCCGCTGCAGGCCGATCTGCGCGTGGACAGCCTGGTGCTGTATGCACCGAATGCCTTCATCGTCGACCAGGTCCGCGAGCTGTATCTGGCCCGGATCCGCGAACTGCTGGCGCATTTCGCCGGCTTCAGCGACGTTTTTCTTGAAATCGGCTCGCGCCCGCGCCCTGTGGAGGCGCAGAACGCGCCGGTTTCCACGTCATCGGCGCATGTGTCCAGCGAACCGCAGGTGCCCTTCGCCGGCAACCTGGACAATCACTACACGTTCGCCAACTTCGTGGAAGGCCGCAGCAACCAGCTGGGCCTGGCCGCCGCCTTCCAGGCAGCGCAGAAGCCGGGCGACCGCGCGCACAATCCGCTGCTGCTGTACGGAGGCACCGGCCTGGGCAAGACCCACCTGATGTTCGCTGCCGGCAACGCCATGCGCCAGGCCAATCCGGGCGCGAAGGTGCTGTACCTGCGTTCTGAACAGTTCTTCAGCGCGATGATCCGGGCCCTGCAGGAAAAGACCATGGATCAGTTCAAGCGCCAGTTCCAGCAGGTCGACGCGCTGCTGATCGATGACATCCAGTTCTTCGCCGGCAAGGACCGCACCCAGGAAGAGTTCTTCCACACCTTCAACGCGTTGTTCGATGGCAAGCAGCAGATCATCCTGACCTGTGACCGCTATCCGCGCGAAGTCGAGGGCCTGGAAGCGCGCCTGAAGTCGCGGCTTGCCTGGGGCCTGTCGGTCGCGATCGAACCGCCGGACTTCGAGACCCGCGCCGCGATCGTGCTGGCCAAGGCACGCGAACGCGGTGCCGAGATTCCCGATGATGTTGCGTTCCTGATCGCCAAGAAGATGCGCTCCAACGTGCGCGACCTCGAAGGTGCGCTCAATACCCTGACCGCCCGCGCCAATTTCACCGGCCGCGCGATCACCACCGAGTTCGCCCAGGAAACCCTGCGCGACCTGCTGCGCGCCCAGCAGCAGGCGATCAGCATTCCCAACATCCAGAAAACCGTGGCCGACTACTACGGGCTGCAGATCAAGGATCTGCTGTCCAAGCGTCGGACCCGCTCGCTGGCCCGGCCCCGCCAGGTCGCCATGGCCCTGACCAAGGAACTGACCGAGCACAGCCTGCCCGAGATCGGCGACGCCTTTGCCGGTCGCGATCACACCACGGTGCTGCATGCCTGCCGCCAGATCCGGACCCTGATGGAAACCGACGGCAAGCTCCGCGAGGACTGGGACAAGCTGATCCGGAAGCTGAGCGAATGATGCACGGATGCCGATGAGGCGTCATCGCACAAAACGGTGCAGAATCCGGTAGCAAGCGCGGGACACGTTGTGGATAAAAATGGCGTTTGAAATCGCTCCGAATTTATCCACAGCTTTCCCCACCCCTTGGGGGTCGGTAATACAGAGAGTTTCGAGGTCTGAAATTCTTTTATTTACAAAGACTTAGCGTTGTTTTCCAGCGATTCTGTCTCTACCAGCACCACCAAGCTTTTGATTTATTCCACATTTTTTAAAGCATAGGGGCACGGAACCACATGCGTTTCACACTGCAGCGCGAAGCCTTTCTCAAGCCGTTGGCACAGGTCGTCAACGTGGTCGAACGCCGCCAGACCCTTCCGGTTCTGGCCAATTTCCTGGTCCAGGTGCAGAACGGCCAGCTGTCGCTGACCGGTACCGACCTGGAAGTGGAGATGGTGTCGCGGATCGCGGTTGAAGACGCCCAGGACGGCGAAACCACCATTCCCGCCCGCAAGCTGTTCGAGATCATCCGCGCCCTGCCCGACGGCAGCCGGATTACCGTCTCGCAGACCGGTGACAAGATCACCGTGCAGGCCGGTCGCAGCCGCTTCACCCTGGCCACCCTGCCGTCCAATGACTTCCCGTCGGTGGACGAAGTGGAAGCCACCGAGCGCGTGGCCATCGGCGAAGCGACCCTGAAGGAGCTGATCGAGCGCACCGCGTTCGCGATGGCCCAGCAGGACGTGCGCTACTACCTCAACGGTCTGCTGTTCGACTTGCGTGGCGATGCACTGCGCACCGTTGCCACCGACGGCCACCGTCTGGCCCTTTGCGAAACCGACCTGGCCAAGCCCAGCGGTTCGAAGCGCCAGATCATCGTGCCGCGCAAGGGCGTGACAGAGCTGCAGCGCCTGCTGGAAAGCGGCGATCGCGAGATCGAGCTGGAAGTCGGCCGCAGCCACGTCCGCGTCAAGCGCGACGATGTCACCTTCACTTCGAAGCTGATCGATGGCCGTTTCCCGGACTATGAAGCGGTGATCCCGATCGGTGCCGACCGCGAAGTGAAGGTGGATCGTGAAGCACTGCGTGCCTCGCTGCAGCGCGCCGCGATCCTGTCCAACGAGAAGTACCGCGGCATTCGCGTGGAAGTCTCGCCGGGCAACCTGAAGATCAGCGCGCACAACCCGGAACAGGAAGAAGCTCAGGAAGAGATCGAGGCCGACACCACGGTCAGCGATCTGGCCATCGGCTTCAACGTGAACTACCTGTTGGATGCCCTCTCCGCCCTGCGCGACGAGGAAGTGATCATCCAGCTACGCGACTCCAACTCCTCGGCGCTGGTGCGTGAATCCAGCAGCGAGAAGTCGCGCCACGTGGTGATGCCGCTGCGTCTCTGACGGAAACGCTGTTTCACGTGGAACCCAGAAGCGCCCGGGACCTCCCGGGCGTTTTTTTATGTTCCACGTGGAGCATTGTCGAAACGGATCGTAGAAATCCTGGACGTGCCCTGCTCGGCCCCAAACCAACTCGATCTCGCTTGCTCGAAGCAACTCGGAATCCAGGACGTTGGGAATTCGTCTTGCAGTGCTCGTCGGGCTCCATGCCATCTGGGTTCTGGCAGCGAGCGCTTCGCATGTCCCACTTCGTTGTCCTGATCTTCAATGGTGGAAGCAGCAGATCATCTTCCCCGGGAGGAGGTCCTTCGCTTCTGCAAACGGCACTGTCCACTGGCCGGCTCGGGGGCACACTTGGGCAATCCTAGCTTCTAAATCTGGGTATAAATCTAAAGCATGGTGGTGATGGTAGAGCCAGATTTCGTGGAGAAATGTATTATCTGTTTGTTTTTAAAGGGATTTATGAGCCTGAAACCCCCTGTATAGAGGGCCCTCGGCCTGGGGGGGAACCTGTGGATAGTTTTCAGCGCTGAGCAAAAGGGCTTTTTTATCCACAGATTGCCCATACCTTGTGTATAAGTCATACATGCCTCCTGTGGACAGTGTGGAACTAGCGTCCTGGATTTCTTGAAATCTGTGGAACCCTCCAAGGCATCGGATCGCAGATTTGAAGGAATCGGCGGGGTCATCCGTCGGAACCACCCGCGAGGTGTCCCGCGATGGCCCTGCAGTGCTCATGAAATCGGCGAAATCTGAGGGCCTGGACTCTGGAACCCCGCGCAGATTTGAAGAAATTTCGGGCAGTTCCTGCCCGGAACGGGCGCGTCACCCGCATTCCACGTGGAACGCGTCCATCGATGGGTGCAGAAGCTGCACCTTCGGCTCGACCGGCCTGCCCCGCGCCCGGCTTGACCGATGCAGTAAGCTGATGGATTCCCTGCCCCTCTACCGCCTCGTGCGGATGGTCTTTCGCGCCCCATGCAGATCCGCCGCCTCGCCTTGCATCAACTGCGTCGCTTCAGTGCGGTGGACCTGTCGCCCCAGCCGGGATTGAACCTGCTGACCGGCGACAACGGTGCCGGCAAGACCAGCGTGCTCGAAGCCCTGCACCTGATGGCCTATGGGCGCAGCTTCCGTGGTCGAGTGCGCGACGGTCTGGTGCGTCAGGGCCAGGAAGCGCTGGAAATCTTCGTGGAATGGGACGAACAGCGTGCCAATCACCCGCCGCACCGCCGAAAAGCCGGGCTGCGCCACAGTGGCCAGGATTGGAAGGGGCGATTGGACGGCGAAGATGTCGCGCAGCTGGGTAATCTCTGCGCAGCACTGGCCGTGGTGACGTTCGAGCCCGGGAGCCATGCACTGGTCAGTGGTGGTGGCGAACCCCGCCGCCGCTTCCTCGATTGGGGCTTGTTCCACGTGGAACCGGATTTTCTGTCCTTGTGGCGCCGCTACTCCCGGGCGCTGAAGCAGCGCAACGCCCTGCTCAAGCAGGGCGGGCCGTCGCGGATGCTCGATACCTGGGATCACGAGCTGGCCGAGGCCGGAGAACCGCTGACCAGCCGCCGCCAGCACTACCTGGAGCGTCTGCAGCAGCGCACTGTGACTTTGGCCGCCAGCCTGGCGCCGCAACTGGGCATCCACGGACTGGACCTGAGTCCTGGATGGCGGCGGCATGAGCTTCCCTTGGCCGATGCCTTGCTTCTGGCCCGGGAACGTGACCGGCAGGCCGGGTATACCTCGGTCGGCCCGCACCGGGCGGACTGGAGTGTGGATTTCCACAGCATTCCGGGGCGTGATGCGCTGTCCCGCGGCCAGGCCAAGCTGACGGCATTGGCGTGCCTGCTGGCACAGGCCGAGGACTATGCGGAACAGCGCGGCGAATGGCCGGTGATCGCGCTGGATGATCTGGCTTCGGAACTGGATCGCACCCACCAGGCGCGGGTATTGGAGCGCCTGCTCAATGGCCCGGCACAGATCTTCATCACCGCCACCGAAACCCCGGCGGCGCTGCAGGAACTGACCCACATCGCCCGGTTCCACGTGGAACATGCACAGATCGTGGCTGTGCCATAGTGGGCACACCAGGGCCGCTCGACCCCGGCTGGTATAATTCGGGTTGGAATCCTTTCATTCTCGGCGCATCGCCCCAAGCGGTGGCCGACCTGCGGAGCCTACGGCAAGCGCAATGAGCGACGAACAGAACACCCCGGCAAACAACGGCAATTACGACGCCAACAGCATTACCGCCCTGGAAGGCCTGGAGGCTGTCCGCAAGCGTCCAGGCATGTACATCGGCGACGTGCATGACGGTACCGGTCTGCACCACATGGTGTTCGAGGTCGTCGACAACTCGATCGACGAAGCGCTGGCCGGCCACGCCGACCATGTTGCAGTGACGATCCACGCAGACGGCTCGGTCTCGGTGTCCGACAACGGCCGCGGCATTCCGACCGGCAAGCACGAGCAGATGAGCGCCAAGCTCGGCCGCGAAGTGTCTGCGGCCGAAGTGGTCATGACCGTCCTGCACGCGGGCGGCAAGTTCGACGACAACAGCTACAAGGTTTCGGGCGGCCTGCACGGCGTCGGCGTCAGCGTGGTCAACGCGCTGTCGCAGAAGCTGCTGGTGGACGTGTTCCAGAACGGCTCCCATTACCAGCAGGAATTCAGCAACGGCGCAGCCGTGACCGCGCTGGCCAAGCTGGAAGCCACCACCAAGCGTGGCACCACCGTGCGTTTCTGGCCGTCCACTGTCGCCTTCCACGACAACGTGGAGTTCCACTACGACATCCTGGCCCGCCGCCTGCGCGAGCTGTCGTTCCTGAACTCCGGCGTCAAGATCGTCCTTGCCGACGAGCGTGGTGATGGCCGTCGCGATGATTTCCACTACGAGGGCGGCATCCGCAGCTTCGTGGAGCATCTGGCCCAGCTGAAGACTCCGCTGCACCCGAACGTCATCTCGGTCACCGGCGAGCACAACGGCATCGTGGTGGACGTGGCGCTGCAGTGGACCGACTCCTATCAGGAGACGATGTACTGCTTCACCAACAACATTCCGCAGAAGGACGGCGGTACCCACCTGGCCGGTTTCCGCGGTGCGTTGACCCGGGCGCTCAACAACTACATCGAGCAGAACGGCATCGCCAAGCAGGCCAAGATCAACCTGACCGGCGACGACATGCGCGAAGGCATGATCGCGGTGCTGTCGGTGAAGGTGCCGGACCCGAGCTTCTCCAGCCAGACCAAGGAAAAGCTGGTCAGCTCCGACGTGCGTCCGGCGGTGGAAAATGCCTTCGGTGCGCGCCTGGAAGAGTTCCTGCAGGAAAACCCGAACGAAGCCAAGGCGATCGCCGGCAAGATCGTCGATGCCGCCCGTGCACGTGAAGCTGCGCGCAAGGCCCGCGACCTGACCCGCCGCAAGGGTGCGCTGGATATCGCTGGCCTGCCGGGCAAGCTGGCCGACTGCCAGGAAAAGGATCCGGCACTGTCCGAACTGTTCATCGTCGAGGGTGACTCGGCAGGTGGCTCGGCCAAGCAGGGCCGCAACCGCAAGAACCAGGCGGTGCTGCCGCTGCGCGGCAAGATCCTCAACGTGGAACGCGCGCGCTTCGACCGCATGCTGTCCTCCGACCAGGTCGGTACGCTGATCACCGCGCTGGGCACCGGCATCGGCCGTGACGAGTACAACCCGGACAAGCTGCGGTACCACAAGATCATCATCATGACCGACGCCGACGTCGACGGCGCCCACATCCGCACCCTGCTGCTGACGTTCTTCTACCGTCAGATGCCGGAGCTGATCGAGCGCGGTTACGTCTACATCGGCCTGCCGCCGCTGTACAAGATCAAGCAGGGCAAGCAGGAGCTGTACCTGAAGGACGACCCGGCGCTGGACAGCTACCTGGCCAGCAGCGCAGTGGAAAACGCTGCACTGGTGCCGGCCACCGGCGAGCCCGGCATCGAAGGCCTTGCGCTGGAGAAGCTGCTGCTGGCCTACGCGGCAGCGCTGGATTCGATCGAGCGCAACGCACATCGCTACGACCGCAACCTGCTTGAAGCGCTGGTCGATTTCGTACCGATGGACCTGGAAAGCCTGCGCGCTGCCGGTGAAGGCGAGGGCCTGGATGCACTGGCCAAGCGCCTCAACCAGGGCAGCCTGGGCAGCCCGCGCTTCACGCTGGAACTGCAGGAAGCCAACGACGAGCGCCCGGCCGCTGTGCTGGTGACCCGTCGCCACATGGGTGAACAGCACATCCAGGTGCTGCCGATGTCGGCCTTCGAAAGCGGCGAACTGCGCGCAATCCACCAGGCATCGAAGCTGCTGCACGGTCTGGTCCGCGAAGGCGCGACCATTTCCCGCGGTGCCAAGTCGATCGAAGTCGACAGCTTTGCCAAGGCACAGAACTGGCTGCTCGAGGAGGCCAAGCGCGGCCGCCAGATCCAGCGATTCAAGGGCCTGGGTGAAATGAATCCGGAGCAGCTGTGGGACACCACGGTGAATCCGGAAACCCGTCGACTGCTGCAGGTGCGCATCGAAGACGCTGTCGCTGCTGACCAGATCTTCAGCACGTTGATGGGCGATGTCGTCGAACCGCGTCGCGACTTCATCGAAGACAACGCGCTGAAGGTCGCAAACCTGGATATCTGACACAATCGGGACACGGCCGGTGCGCGGGGAGGCGCGCCGGCCTTCGACTCTTGAACACAGGTACCTGATGTCCGCATCCGCCCCGGTTTCCGCTCCGCCCCCGGTTCCGCCGGCTTCTGCCGCGCCGCGTGCCGTTTCGCCGTTGGCGGGGTTCTTCATCGACCTGGGCATCGCCGCCGTCACCCTGTTCGGCCTGAGCCTGATCAGCGGCCTGCTGTGGGGCCTGTACCGTGGCGTGGTGGTCGGTTACGCGAACGCGCAGGCCGGCGCTGGCGCACCCGACGCCAGTTCGGTAGCGGCGTCACTGGGCCAGCCCGGCGCGCTTGCGCAGATTCTCATGGCGCTGTTTGCCACCGGCGGTGCCGCGTTGCTGTTGTACTTCTGGCGACGGCCGGCCAACGCGGCCGAGCGCCACGCGTCGCGCCAGGCGTTGCGCCGTCCCTCCACCTGGGGCTGGACCCTGCTGGTGGCGACCCTGATCGTGCTGGGCAGCAATGGCATCGCCTTCCTGGCCAAGCAGTTCGGTATCGAGCCGGTTCCCACCAACCTGGCGCTGATGCAGAGCGCGATCGCGCGCTTCCCCTTGTTCCTGGTGCTGTTCGCGGTGGTACTGGCACCGGCCTACGAGGAGCTGCTGTTCCGCCGCGTGCTGTTTGGCCGCCTGTGGAAAGCCGGGCGTCCGTGGCTGGGCGTGGTACTGAGCAGCCTTGCTTTTGCCCTCATCCATGAAATCCCTGGCACCAGCGCCAACGGCCCGGCCGAGATCGCGCAGCTGTGGCTGGTCTATGGCGGCATGGGGGCTGCGTTCTGCTGGTTGTACCAGCGCACCGGTACGCTCTGGGCCGCGATCGCCGCGCACGCGCTGAACAACGGTGTGGCGCTTGCCGCACTTGTGTTCTTCGGGGCAACGTAACGCCGTGTCCGCTTGACGAAAGATTAAGCCGCTACGCTACACACTGCGCATATGAACACGGGGGTGGATCCATGAAACAACTGCTGCTGGCCCTTGTCATCACCACCCTGGTCAGCGCCTGCGCGACCACGACCTCCCCTACCGGCCGCCGGCAGATGGTGGGCGGGGTGTCGCAGGCGCAGCTGGATCAGCTCGGCGCTCAGGCGTTCGCCGAAACCAAGCAGAAGGAAAAGATCAGCACCGACGGCCGCCAGAACGGTTACGTGCAGTGCGTGGTCAATGCCCTGGTCGCGCAGTTGCCGCCTCAATACCGTGGCGTACGGTGGGAGACGGCGGTGTTCGTCGACAAGGAGCCCAACGCCTTCGCCCTGCCCGGCGGCAAGGTCGGCGTGAACACTGGCATCTTCACCGTCGCCAAGAACCAGGATCAGCTGGCTGCCGTAATCGGCCATGAAATCGGCCACGTCATCGCCCGCCACCACGAGGAGCGCATCACCCGGCAGATGGGCGCGCAGACCGGGCTGGCCGTGCTCGGTGCGCTGGCCGGCGCGGCCTACGGCGAAGGCGCTGCCAGCACCGTCAACCAGCTTGGTGGCATGGGCGCGCAGACCGCCTTCCTGCTGCCCGGTTCACGCACCCAGGAAAGCGAGGCCGACGTGATCGGCCAGCGACTGATGGCCCAGGCCGGCTTCAACCCGGCGCAGGCGGTCGACCTGTGGCAGAACATGATGGCCGCCAGTGGCGGTCGCAGCCCACAATGGCTGTCCACCCACCCCGACCCAGCCAACCGGATCCAGGAACTGCGACGCGATGCACCGGCTCTGACGCCGGTCTATCAGCAGGCGCAGGCGGCCGGGCTGCGGCCAAAGTGCGGATGAGTGCGCATTTCTATGCTGTATTGCAGCACATAAAACGATTTCTCACGCCATCTGTTTCTGATACGTTTGGCGGCTCAGATTTTTCTGACAGTCCGACTTTGCCGCTAACCGGCGGTTCGATCGAGGTGAACGATGATTTTCCGTAACCACAAAGCTGTGCTTTCCGTCCTCGTCGCGACCGCCCTGACCGGCGCCGTGGTCACCGATGCCTTCGCGCAGTCCTCGCGTTCGTCCGAGCGTGGCAACCGCGGCGGCAAGCAGGCCAAGGCCGAAGCGCTGTACCCGAACGCGACCCGCGAGGAGCCGACCGTCAAGGCATCGGCCAAGCTGGGCAGCAAGCTGCAGAAGATGATCGACAGCTACAACAAGGAAAAGTTCCCGGAGACGCGCACGCAGGCCGACGCGATCCTCGCTGACAGCGCCGCGAACGAGTACGACAAGTCGCTGGCCGCGCAGCTGGCCTCGCAGGCCGCCTACCAGACCGACGACACGCCGGCTGCCGTTGCCTACCTGAAGCAGGTCCTGCAGTTCAACGGCCTGGACAACAACGGCCACTTCCAGTCGATGCTGATGCTGGGCCAGCTGCAGCTGCAGGAAGACCAGACCGCCGAAGGCCTGGCGACCCTGGACAAGTACTTCGCCGAGAGCAAGTCGACCAAGCCGGAAGAACTGATCGCCAAGGGCCAGGCGCTGTACCAGCTGGAGCGCTACCAGGAAGCGATCCCGGTGCTCAAGCAGGCCATCGCCGGTGCCACCGAACCGAAGGACAACTGGAACCAGCTGCTGATGGCGGCCCTCGCCGAAGCCGGCCAGTCCGGTGAAGCGGTGAAGGAAGCCGAGGCGCTGGCCGCCAAGAACCCGAACGACAAGAAGGCCCAGCTGAACCTGGCCAGCATGTACATGCAGGCCGACCAGATGGAAAAGGCTGCCGCGGTGATGGACAAGCTGCGCAGCAGCGGCCAGCTCACCGAAGAGCGCGAGTACAAGCAGCTGTACTCGATCTATGCCAACACCGAACACAAGGAAAAGGACGTCATCGCGGTCATCAACGAAGGGTTGCAGAAGGGCATCCTTAAGCCGGATTACCAGGTCTACCTGGCGCTGGCCCAGTCCTACTACTACTCCGACCAGGTGCCGCAGGCGATCGATGCGTGGCAGAAGGCTGCCCCGCTGTCCAAGGACGGTGAGACCTACCTGAACCTGGCACGCGTCCTGCATGCCGAAGGTCGCATCCCGGAGGCCAAGCAGGCCGCCCAGCAGGCGCTGGCGAAGGGTGTGAAGAACCAGGCTGATGCCAAAAAAATCATCAACCTGAAGTAAGTAGGAATAACGCCTGAATGCCTGCACAGTTGATGCGCAGGCGCTCAGGATTGGTATAAGCTTGGAGGTTCCTGCGGTGTCATGCACCGCTGATCAGGGATTCCGCCCCCGGCATCCCGGCCCCACTATTGAGCTCTTGGCGCATGACGGAACAACTAGTCGTTCACCGGTACGAACAACCCGATGACAAGGGGCTGAGCTGGCCTCGCATCGTCGGCATCGCGTTTGTAATTGCCCTGCATCTGGCCGCGTTCATGATGCTCCTGATCCCCGCCGTGGCTCCCAAGGCTGTGGCTGAGAAGGAGCGCAACGTCATGGTGACGATCGTCGACGCCCCGCCGCCGCCGCCCCCGCCGCCGCCGCCGCCGCCGCCGACCGATACTCCGCCGCCGCCGGTGAAGAATCTGTCGCCGCCGAAGCCGTCGCCGGTCCCGCCGCCGCCGCAGGCGCCGGTCGTGGACGTGCCGGAACCGCGCCCGAACGACATCGTCACCCCGCCGTCGCCTCCGGCGCCGCCGGCACCGCCGACCTCGATCGAGGCCAGCGTGGACATCTCGTCGAAGGCCATGAATCCGCCGCGCTACCCGCCGGCAGCCTTCCGCGCGGGTATCCAGGGCGAAGTGATCCTGATCATTGATGTCGATGCCAGCGGCAACGTCACCAATGTCACGGTGGAAAAGTCCAGCCGTAACCGCGACCTGGACCGTGCTGCGATGGAAGCGGCTCGCAAGTGGCGCTTCAACGCCGCTGAAGCAGGCGGTAAGAAGACGGCAGGTCGCGTTCGCGTTCCGGTCAACTTTGCGCTGAACTGATGCGCCCGGGTGGCCGCGTGGCCACCCCCGCTCCCGGTTCGATTGTTTAGCTTAGCTACACCCTTTATCACCACACACAACAAAGGTAAGCGTCATGCTGCAGGAAATTTTCATCGCCGCTGCTGCCGGGGGCAATCCGTCCAACGCCCTGTCGCAGATGGGCTTCGAGCACCTGATCCACGAAATGACCACCAAGCCGGGTGATTTCGCGGTTTCCTGGGTCGTGCTGCTGACCCTGGTCGTCATGTCGGCCATGTCCTGGTACTGGACCGTCATCAACATCTTCCGTGCTACCCGCCTGAAGAGCGCCGCCGATCGCGTCGTCAGCCTGTTCTGGGACACCCCGAACGCGCAGGACGCCATCCGTGCGATGGAAGAACAGCCGGCTTCCGAGCCGTTCTCGAAGATCGCCCTGGACGCTGCCCAGGCGGCTGCCCACCACCAGCGCGCTGAAGGCGGCGCCACCGGCGGCGTGGGTGAGAACCTGAGCCGTTCGGAGTTCGTCGACCGCGCCCTGCGTCAGGCCGTGACCCGCGAAAGCAACAAGCTGCAGTCGGGCATGACCCTGCTGGCCACCGTCGGCGCAACCGCTCCGTTCGTCGGTCTGCTGGGTACCGTGTGGGGCATCTACGGCGCGCTGATCAAGATCGGTGCCACCGGCTCCGCTTCGATCGACGCCGTTGCCGGCCCGGTGGGTGAAGCGCTGATCATGACCGCGATCGGTCTGTTCGTCGCGATCCCGGCCGTGTTCGCCTTCAACTTCTTCAGCAAGATCAACAGCGCGACCATCAGCAAGTTCGATACCTTCGCGCACGACCTGCACGACTTCTTCGCCACCGGCTCGCGCGTCCGCTAATTGCGGCGCGCGTCACCCAGCGACGAACGTAAGTAGTCACCAAGATCTAGACGGAGCCCGTTATGGCTTTCAGTAGTGGTAACAGCGGCGGCCCCATGGCCGACATCAACGTTACGCCCCTCGTGGACGTGATGCTGGTGCTGCTGATCATCTTCATCATCACGGCGCCCCTGATGTCCCACAAGGTCAAGGTGGATCTGCCGGAAGCCAACCTGATCCAGAAGCCGGAAGACGCTGAAAAGCGTTCCGGACCGATCACCCTGGCAGTCAAGGAAGACGGCTCGATCTACTGGAACGACGAAGAAATCAACAAGCAGACTCTCGAGTCGCGCTTGGCGACCGCCGCCCAGCAGACCCCGCAGCCGCCGCTGAACCTGCGTGGTGACCGCACCACCAAGATGCGTGTCATCAACGACCTGACCAAGGTCGCGCAGGAGCAGGGCATGCTTGACGTCGGCTTCGTCGCGACCAAAGAAAAGGGGCAATAAGCCATGGCATTCAGTAGTGGTGGTGGCAAGGGCCCCATGGCAGACATCAACGTCACGCCCCTCGTGGACGTGATGCTGGTTCTGCTGATCATCTTCATCGTGACCGCGCCGATCATGACGTACCCGATCGCCGTGGACCTGCCGCAGCGCGTGCTCAACCCACCGCCGCAGCTGGTCGAACCGCCGCCGCCGATCGAACTGAAGATCGACGCCAGCAACCAGGTCTCGTGGAACAACAGCCCGATCAATACCAGCGAGCTGCAGCAGCGGATGGAGCAGGAGGTCCAGCGTGACCCGACCAACCAGCCGGAACTGCGCATCGACGCCAGCCCTGATTCCGAGTACGACGTGATGGCCAAGGTTCTGGCCGCTGCGAAGAACGCTCAGATGAAGAAGATCGGTTTTGTGCAGCAGTAATCGCTACACCGCAACACAACAGTCATGACGCGACTGCAGACGCCCCTGGAAACAGGGGCGTCTTTTTTTGTTCTCATCCTGGCACACGGGTCGAGGTTGGATCCCATCGGGTGGCATGCGCCGCTATGATCGGCGGATGCTCGCCCTCTTCGACTCCCTGCGCCACTGGCTGGACGGCATTGCCCACCTCGGTACCATCCTGGCGGTGGCCTATCTGCTGTACCTGCTCGCGCTGACCGGCTGGATCATGCTGCAGAAGCGCGAGCCGGTGGCGACGCTGAGCTGGATCCTGTCGCTGGCGCTGCTGCCGTACCTGGGCCTCTTCATCTACTACCTGCTGGGCCCGCAGAAGGTGAAGCGGCAGCGTTTGCGCCGTGGCCGCGCGCGGTCGGGCATGGAGCACTACAGCGACGTCTGCCCACCCGACGCCGACTGCACCGAGCTGGCCAAGATCGCCCAGGCCACGACCGGGCTTGCGCCGAGCAGCGCCACCGAAGTGACCTGGCTGGTGGACGGCGCGGCGACCTACGCCGCGCTGCTTGAGGCCGTCGCACAGGCACGCGACCACGTGCATCTGGAGTACTACATCTTCAACCCGGACCATGCCGGAACCGCCCTGCGTGACGCGCTGGTGGAACGTGCACAGGCCGGCGTGCAGGTGCGCCTGCTGCTCGATGCCGTAGGCTCTTCCGCCCTGCCCCGCCGCTTCCTGCAGCCGCTGCTCGACGCCGGTGGCGAAGCGATCTGGTTCCACCCACGGCAGCTGCTGAAGCCGTTCAAGCGCCCGTGGTTGAACCTGCGTACCCACCGCAAGCTGGTGATCGTCGATGGGCGCCTCGCCTTCACCGGTGGCATCAACATCACCGACGACGAGGATGAAAGCCGCAGGGCGGATGCCTACCGCGACCTGCACATGCGCATCCGCGGCCACGTGGTGCGCAGCCTGCAGCTGGTGTTTGCCGAGGACTGGCTCTACGCAAGTGGGCAGGATCCCTCGCGCATGGACATCGCCCGTCTGTGGCCGGCCGACATGCCGCTGCGCGGCGATGGTGCGATCAACGCCCAGGTGCTGGTCTCCGGTCCGGACTCGGGCTGGGAAACGATCCATCGCCTGCACGTGGCGGCGATCCAGGAAGCGCATGAGCGTGTCTGGCTGGTCACGCCCTACTTCGTGCCGGGCGAAGCGGCGCGGATGGCGTTGACCTCGGCCGCGCTGGGCGGCCTGGACGTGCGCCTGCTGGTACCGAAGATGAGCGATTCCTGGTTCGTCACCCAGGCCGCCCGCTCCTACTTCGACGAGCTGCTGCATGCCGGGGTGAAGATCTACGAGTACGGCCCGCGCATGCTGCATACCAAGGCCTTCATCGCCGACGACGATGTCTGCATCGTTGGCAGTGCCAACTTCGATCACCGCAGCTTCCGGCTGAACTTCGAGCTGTCGATGATGATCAGTGACCGTGACCGGGTGGCTGCCCTGGCCGAACTGCTGCAGGGTGAGTTCGACCGTTCCACGCGGGTGCGCGACCAGGCCGGCCGCTCGTTGTGGCTGCACCGCCTGCCCGAGGCCTTCGCCCGGCTGGCCTCGCCGCTGCTCTGACGCAGCGCTACACTGCGGCGATCACCCGGGGAGCCCCACTATGTACTGGTTGTACCTGATGCTGGCGCTGGGCTGTTTCGCCTTCGCGCTGAAGACCCCCAGCGCCGGGCTGATGACTCTGTGCCTGCTGGCCGCCCTCGCCTTCCTGCTGGCCTGGGTGCGAGGCCGCTACGTGGCCCGCTTCGGCGATCTGCAGCGCGACCCTGCCACCCTGGTCGATGCCGAGGAACTGCGCCGCCTGCGCGAGCGGGCCCAGGCCCGCCCTGGTGACGACCACAACGACCACGATCCGTCCCCTCTTTCCAAGTAGTTCCGTTCCATGACCCAGCTCAGCGTCAACGTCAACAAGATCGCCGTCCTGCGCAATTCGCGCGGCGGTGCCGAACCGGACGTGGTGCGTGCCGCCCAGGCCTGCCTGGACGCCGGTGCGCATGGCATCACCGTGCACCCGCGGCCGGACCGCCGACACATCACCGCCGAGGACGTGCTGGCGCTGTCGACGCTGACCCGCGCGCGTGGCGTCGAATTCAACATCGAAGGCAACCCGTTCGCGCCGCCGCGCGAGGGCTACCCCGGGCTGCTGCCGCTGTGCGAACAGACCCGCCCGGCGCAGGCCACGCTGGTGCCGGATGGCGATGGGCAGATCACGTCCGATCACGGTTTCGACTTCGAGCGTGACGGCGAGCGGTTGCGACCACTGGTGGCCGAACTGAAGGCGATGGGTTGCCGGGTCAGCCTGTTCGTTGACGCCGGTAATCCGCTGCTGGAGCAGGCGGCCGACGTCGGCGCCGATCGCATCGAGCTGTACACCGGCCCCTACGCCGAAGCGCACGCCGCCGGTGATGCCGAGGCGATGCTGGCGCTGTTTGCCACCGCCGCACGCCGCGCACAGGCGGTTGGGCTGGGCGTCAACGCCGGCCACGACCTGTCGCAGGACAACCTGCGTGACTTCCTGGCGAACGTGCCGGACGTGCTGGAAGTATCGATCGGCCACGCGCTGATCGGCGAGGCGCTGTATGAAGGGCTGGATGCTACGGTGCGCGGCTACCTGGCGCTGCTCTGACCGATGGATGCAGCCGAGCATGGGCTCGGCTCTACAAGGTACCCGTATCCACTGTAGAGCCGAGCCCATGCTCGGCTCAGCACCGCCCTGAACCCTTCAGGCGGCCGTCGCAGCCATTGAGACGGCCACGACGTACGCTGCCGCAATGGGTATTGCGATCAAGGGCCGAGGTTCCACGTCCCACCTTGCCGGGCGCTTTGAAAGCACCGTCAGCGAGGCGGTGGACGACGGCTGGGCGGTGGACGAGAGCGAGGAGTTCCTTGCCCCGCGCCTCCGCACCGAGGTGCGTGCCGAGACCGCGCGTAGCATCATCACCCGCAACACCTCGCCGGACGTCGGCTTCAGCCAGTCGGTAAATCCCTACCGCGGCTGCGAGCATGGCTGCTCCTACTGCTTCGCGCGCCCCTCGCATGCCTATCTGAACCTGTCGCCGGGCCTGGACTTCGAGACCAAGCTGTTCGCCAAGACCAATGCCCCCCAGCTGCTGCGCAAGGAGCTGTCGAAGCCGGGTTACGTGCCGCAGCCGATCGCACTGGGCATCAATACCGATGCGTACCAGCCGATCGAGCGCAAGTTCAAGCTGACCCGCCAGCTGATCGAAGTGATGCTGGAGACCAAGCATCCTTTTTCGCTGATCACCAAGAACGCACTGGTCGAGCGCGATATCGATCTGCTTGCACCGCTGGCGGCGGAGAACCTGGTCAGCGTGCACTTCTCGGTGACCACGCTGGACCCGCATCTTTCCGCAAAGCTGGAACCGCGCGCATCGGCGCCGCATGCACGGCTGCGCGCGATGAAGCGTCTGCATGAAGCGGGCATTCCGGTCGGTGTGATGGTGGCGCCGGTGATCCCATGGATCAACGACAGCGAGCTGGAGGCCGTGCTGGAGGCTGCGCACGACGCTGGCGCCAGTACCGCTGGTTACGTGCTGCTGCGCTTGCCGCTTGAAGTGGCGCCGTTGTTCCGCGACTGGCTGGACACCCATCATCCCGATCGTGCCGCGCATGTGATGAGCACCATCCAGCAGCTGCGTGGCGGCAAGGACTACGACAGCCAGTTCGGAACCCGCATGCGGGGCCAGGGTGTGTATGCGGATCTGTTGAACAACCGCTTCAAGCTGGCGCGCAAGCGCCTCGGCTTCAACGCGCAGAACAGTCATTGGCCGAAGCTGGATTGCAGCCGGTTCCTGAAGCCGTTGCCGCCGAAGAAGGATTCGCCGCAGGGGTCGTTGTTCTGAGTCCATCCGTCGAGCATGGCTCGACTCTACATCCGAGGCCGACGAGCCGCTCGGCGTCACCCCCCGAACAACTTCTGCGCACTCTGGAACAGGATCCAGCTGGTCGCGATGAACTTGTCCCCACCCTGCGGGCGATTGCCACGATGGGTATGAGTGAACGCAGTCGGCGCAATCAGCAGGCTGCCGGTACGAGGTGCGATCTTCCGCCCCTGGAACAGGAACTCGGTCTCGCCTTCGTCAAAGTCGTCGTTGAGGTACAGCGTCCACAACACGTGCCGATGCAGGGTCTCGGCCTGCGCATCCTTGGGGTACAGCTCGCAGTGCCAGTACGGATAGCCGCCCTCGCCTGCCGCATACCACTGCAGGTTGATCGCACCCGGACGCAGGCAGGTGCGAGCCAGGTCGGCCAGCTGCTGCGGTGGCATGTCAGGGAAGTCCTCGGCAGACAGGCGTCGCGGTTGGCCGTTGCTGTCCTGGATCTGCAACATCAGCGGGGCGATCAAAGCCTGTGGATAACGGCGTAGATAAGTCAGCAGGCCGTTGAACACCGCGATCTGCAGCTGCTGGTCGACATCCTGCCAGCCGTCCAGGCCACTGATACGCAGATCCTTGCTGTGCTTGAGTTCCGGGAACACGCCACTGCCCACGGCACCGGGCTGCAGGCCACGCGTGGCGCGCAGGCGTTCAACGATGGCCGCGCAGACCTCGCTGGGGACGGCGTTGTGGATGACTTCGATGAAATCGACCGGGCCCTGCTCGTGCATGCGTGCATTCCTTAGGCGGCAACGGCTTGATGGTGCCGTTTGCCGCCCTCGGTGTCACCCCACGGTCATGTCATCGAACTGCCATGACCGCTGTCAGGCGATAGGCCGTCAGCCCTGTGCGTCGTCGTGCGCGTGGTGGTAGCGCACGGCTTCAGCCACTTCCTCGCGCGAACCGAGGAACACCGGCACGCGCTGGTGCAGCTGGTCGGGCTGGATGTCGAGGATGCGCTCGCGGCCGGTCCAGGCGGCGCCGCCGGCCTGTTCGACCAGCAGGCCCATCGGGTTGGCTTCGTACATCAGGCGCAGCTTGCCGGCCTTGGACGGATCCTTCTTGTCCCACGGGTAGATGAAGATGCCGCCGCGGGTCAGGATGCGATGCACGTCGGCCACCATGCTGGCGATCCAGCGCATGTTGAAGTTCTTGCCGCGCGCGCCTTCCTTGCCCGCCAGCAGGTCGCCGACGTAGGCCTGCATCGGCGCTTCCCAGTGACGCTGGTTGGACATGTTGATGGCGAACTCCTGGGTTGCCGCCGGGATCTGCATGTTCTCGGTGGTCAGCACGAACTCGCCCTTCTCGCGGTCCAGGGTGAAAGCATGGGTACCGTGGCCGACGGTCAGCACCAGCTGGGTGCTGGGCCCGTAGATGCAGTAGCCGGCGGCGATCTGCTTGCTACCCGGCTGCAGGAAGGCGTCATCGCCCGGAAGTTCGACATTGGTCGGGCAGCGCAGTACCGAGAAGATGGTGCCGACGGAGACGTTGACGTCAATGTTGGAGCTGCCGTCGAGGGGATCGAACAGCAGCAGGAAATCGCCGCGCGGGTAGATGTCCGGCACCGGCTGGCTGTGGTCCATTTCTTCGGAGGCGCAGGCGGCGAGGTGGCCACCCCAGGCGTTGGCTTCGAGCAGGATCTCGTTGCTGATCACATCCAGCTTCTTCTGCGCTTCGCCCTGCACGTTGCCGGTACCGGCGTCGCCGAGCACGCCACCGAGGGCGCCCTTGCTGACGGCGATGGAGATGCTGGTGCAGGCGCGGGCGACGACCGCGATCAGCTGGCGCAGGTCGGCATTGATGCGGCCGGCGTGCTGTTCCTGGATCAGGAAGCGGGTCAACGAAGTACGGGACATGGTCGGGCAGGTCTCGGCAGCGGGAAAACGCCTATTGTCGCCCGTATGGCGGGGCCGTGCGTGAGCGCGGGAAGGCGTAATCGTTTCCAGATGCGTTGCGCTGTCGGCGCCTTCCTTCATGGAGGCGCAGGGCGAGGCACACCGTGGCCAGGACCGTGAGGCGCATGGATGCGCCGACCGAGCCCCCATGGATGGGTTTACGGCGTGTCCTGGCCACGGTGTGCCTCGCCCTGCGCTTCAGGGTTCGCCGCGAGCGCGGAGGGTGTGGCAAAGGCAGAGGCAAAGCAGAAGCAAAAACAAAGGCGCCTTTCGGCGCCTTTGTTCTCAAACCCGTGCAGCCTTGCTTCAGCCCTTGGCGACGGTGGCCACGGCCTTGGCGACGTATTCCAGGTTGTTCTGGTTCAGCGCGGCCACGCAGATGCGGCCGGTGCCGACGGCGTAGATGCCGAACTCGTCGCGCAGGCGTTCGACCTGCTCGCGGCTCAGGCCGGAATACGAGAACATGCCGGCCTGTTCGTTGATGAAGCCGAACTGCGGGGCACCTGCAGCGGCCAGCTTCTCGACCAGGCCGTGGCGCAGGGCGTGGATGCGCTCGCGCATCTCGGTCAGCTCCTGCTCCCACATCGCACGCAGTTCCGGGTTGGTCAGCACGCCGGCCACCAGCGCAGCACCGTGGGTGGACGGGCTGGAGTAGATGGTGCGGATCACGCGCTTGACCTGCGACTGCACGGCCTTGGCGTCAGCGGCGGTCGGCGCCACCATCGACAGCGCACCCACGCGCTCGCCGTACAGCGAGAACGACTTGGAGTACGAGTTGGCGACGATGAAGCTGTCGATGCCTGCTTCGGCGATGATGCGCACCGCGGCGCCGTCCTGTTCGATGCCCTTGTCGAAGCCCTGGTAGGCCATGTCGATGAAGGGGAACAGCTGGCGGTCCTTCAGCAGCTGCGCGACCTGCTTCCACTGGCTGACCGTGAGGTCGGCACCGGTGGGGTTGTGGCAGCAGGCATGCAGCAGCACCACGGTGCCGGCTTCCAGCTTGCCCAGGTCGGCCAGCATGCCGTCGAAATCAACCCCATGGGTGGTCGGGTCGAAGTAGGTGTAGTCCAGCACCTCGAAACCGGCCGCGCTGAACACGGCGCGGTGGTTTTCCCAGCTCGGGTTGCTCAGCGCAACGGTGGCGTGCGGCAGCAGCTTCTTCAGCACGTCGGCGCCGACGCGCAGCGCACCGCTGCCACCAACGGTCTGTGCGGTGGTGACGCGGCCGGCGGCCAGCAGCGGCGAGTCCTTGCCAAACACCAGCTCACGCGTGGCCTGCGTGTACGCCGGCAGGCCATCGATCGGCAGATAGCCGCGCGGTTTGGCTTCAGCGGCGAGCTGCTGCTCGATCTGCTTGACGGCGCGCAGCAGCGGAATGCGGCCGCTCTCGTCGTAGTAGATGCCCACACCCAGGTTGACCTTGGTCGGGCGGCTGTCGGCGTTGTACGCCTCGGTCAGGCCCAGGATCGGGTCGCCTGGGACCAGTTCCACGTTTGCAAAGAAGGACACGGCGGTACTCGTTCGGTAGACGGAAAGGGGGAGGAATTGCGCCACGCGGTTCGCGGCTTTTCGGCCGGAAACAGCCCATCGTAACAAAGCCTGCCGGGGCTGGCCGCCGCCATCGTCATCCGCGGCCCCGTACCATGGCGTGCGTTGCCGCCCGATCCATCAACCTGAATCATGAATCCCGCCGCACGACGCTGTTGCCTGCCGCTGTCTGCCCTGCTGCTGTCGCCCTGGACAGCGGTGGCCGAGCCTGCGCCCACCGCCCTGCCTGCGGTGCAGGTACAGGCCGCACGGGTGCCGGGCATCGACCCGTTCGCGCTGCCGGCCAGCCAGGACACGGTCTGGATCAATACCAGCCGCGCCGGCACCGGCGCGCAGCTGTCCGAGGCGCTGGCCGGGGTACCAGGGCTGCTGGCGCGCGACCGGCAGAACTTCGCCCAGGACACACAGCTGTCGATCCGTGGCTTCGGCGCGCGCTCGACCTTCGGTGTGCGCGGGGTGCGGGTGTTGATCGACGGCGTGCCGGCCACCATGCCCGATGGCCAGGGCCAGCTGTCACACGCCAGCCTGTTGGGCGCCGAACGCGTCGAGGTGCTGCGCGGGCCGTTCTCGGCGCTGTACGGCAACTCCTCCGGTGGCGTGCTGCAGGTCTGGAGCGCGCAGGGCCAGGCCGGCGACCCGTGGCGGTTGCGGCTCAACGCTGGCGCCGACAACACGCTCAGTGTCGGCGCGCAGCTGAAGGGTGCCGGCCACCTGCTGGACTACAACATCGCCGCCAATCACCTCCGCACCGATGGCTGGCGGGACCACAGCCGTGCGCGCCGTGAATCGCTCAACGCACGCATCGGTGGTGCGCTGGGCGGTGGGCGGCTGGAGCTGTTGCTCAATGCGCTCGATGCCCCCGATGCACAGGATCCGCTGGGCCTGACCCGTGCCCAGGTGGCGGCGGATCCGCGCCAGGCCACGGCGGTGGCGCACCCGTACAACACCCGCAAATCGGTGCGCCAGCAGCAGGCTGGCCTGCGCTGGACCCGTGAAACGGGAGCGCAGCGCTGGCAGTTGATGGGCTATGCCGGGCAGCGCGCGGTGACCCAGTTCCTGCCCATTCCGCCCACGGCGCAGGCCAATCCGCTGCATGCCGGCGGCGTGATCGATCTGGACGCCGGCTACGGCGGGCTGGACGCGCGCTGGGGCTGGCACGGCGATCTGGCCGGGCGACCGCTGGACCTGGTGGCCGGACTCAGCGCCGACCGCCAGCGCCAGCATCGGACCGGCTACGAGAACTTCATCGGCAGCACGCTGGGCGTACGTGGGCGCCTGCGCAGAGACCAGATCGACACCGTGCATAACGTCGATCAGTTCGCGCAGGCGTGGTGGCAGTGGAGTCCACGCTGGTCATTGCTGGCTGGCCTGCGCCACAGCACCGTGCGCTTCGAATCCGACGACCGCTACATCATCGGCCGCAACCCGGATGACAGTGGCCGCCGGCGCTACCAGGCCACCACGCCGGTGGCCGGGATCAGCTTTGAGGCCAGCCCGCAGTGGCGGCTGCATGCTGCGATCGGCCGCGGTTTCGAAACCCCCACCTTCAACGAACTGGGCTATCGCGCCGACGGGCAGGCGGGATTGGCACTGGACCTGGCGGCCGCCCGCAGCCGCAATCTGGAGATTGGCAGCAAGTGGCACGCGCAGAGCGGAATCCAGCTCGATATCAGCCTGTTCCGTGCAGATACCGACGATGAGCTGGCCGTTGCCAGCAACACCGGAGGGCGCAGCACCTATCGCAACATTGGCCGCACCCGCCGCCAGGGCGTGGAACTGCAGTACCGACAGCCGCTGGCCGAGCAATTGGAACTGCAGTTGGCCTGGACCTGGCTGCAGGCGCAGGTGCGCTCGCCTTACCTGACCTCGAACAACGTGGTCGCGGCGGGCAGTCGCTTGCCGGGTGTGCCGCGCCAGCAGGCGTTCGCACGCCTGCAGTGGAGCCCCGCCGACTGGCAATGGGCACTGGAGGCCACGGCCAGCAGCGATACCGTGGTCAACGACGTCGCCACCGAACGGGCGCCGGGCTTTGCCCTGTTGCACGTGGAGGGCGGACGCCGCTGGACCCTGCCCGGCGGTGAACTGCGTGCCTTCGCGCGGCTGGAGAACGTGCTGGACCAGGCCTACATCGGCTCGGTGATCGTCAACGATGGCAATGGCCGCTACTACGAGCCCGGGCCGGGACGGCGGGCCAGCGTGGGTGTGCAGTGGTCGTGGCGCTAGCGCGGGACCGCTGCGCGCGCCGGGCAGGGCCCGGCGCTACCGTCAATCGGGGGCCTTGGCCGGTACGAACGGCGAGGTCGGGTCGCTGGCGGGGAAGGTTTCCTCCAGCGCCTCGTCCTGGTTGTCGCTGGCGCGCTGCTTGCGCTCGCGGCGCTTGAGCGGGCTCTCTTGGCCACCGCGATGGCGGTCACCGCCATCCTTGCGGTCCTGGGCCGCCTGTTCAGCCACATGTCTCACCGGCAGATGGTCGTCACCGTGCTCGGCATCGAAGAACGGCGCACCGGTGCCGCGGTAGTCGGCGTTGTCGGCATCGCGCTTGCCGCGCTGTTCACCGGGAAGGGGCGGGTGGTTTTCCCGCATCGGGTCTCGTGAGGTCTCTCGGCTCATGGTCTGGTACCTGCACTCGGGGCTCCCACTACACCGCCCTGCAGGTAAAGCCACTGCGAACCTGGCGTCATGAACATCTCGCTCACCCCCCGGTAACGGCACCGCGCGTATTCCTGCCCACCCGCCCCGCTGCAGGAGCCGGCCATGCCCCGTCTTGAACGACCCGCACCGTCCGTGTTCAACGCCCTGCTCGATCCGCTTGGCCAGCGCACCGCCCAGCGCCGCACGCGCCGCCAGGAAGATCCGCAGGCGGTGGCACAGGATTACCTGCAGTACATGCTCAGCGATTACGAGGAGAGGCGTGGCCAGAGCCACCGCAACTGGCGTGATCTGTGCCCGGTGTATGCCTTCGCGCTGACCACCCATGCCGCGGATTGGCCACGTGGTGATGCCGCCGATACCTGCGAGGAACTGGCCGAGCACTGGGAGCAGATGCGCGGGCAGTCGCGGTTGAGCTGGTCGCAGGCACGGCCGGTGGTGGAGGACGCCTGGCGCGCACTGGACCATATTCCGGCGGCGGCGGTGAGGCCGTTGCTGCAGTAGTGGCGGGCACTTGAAGCAGCCGAGCGTGGGCTCGGCTCTACAGCCAAGTGGTCGCGCCACCTGACGTGCACGGCACGGACACGGTTGGTTTACGCCCTCCGGCCCACGCTGGGCACCCTGCCCCGCCAAAGGTACGCCCATGGCCCGCCCGATCTGGACCGGCACGCTGTCGTTTGGCCTGCTCAATGTGCCGGTGTCGCTGATGTCCGGCGAACGCAAGGTCGATCTGCAGTTCCGCATGCTCGACTCCCGCGATCGCAAGCCGATCCGTTTCGAACGGGTCAACGCCGACACCGGCGAGGAAGTGCCCTGGAAGGACATCGTCAAAGCCTACGAGTACGACAAGGGCAGCTATGTCGTGCTGGAGGAAGGCGACATCCGCTCGGCCGCACCGGAGAGCCACGAAGCGGTGGAAGTGGAATCGTTCGTGGATGCGGCGCAGATCGACCCGCGTTACTACGAGAAACCCTATCTGCTGGTACCTGGCAAGAAGGCCGAAAAGGGCTACGTGCTCCTGCGCGAAACGCTGCGCAGCACCGGCAAGGTGGGCATCGCGCGGGTGGTGGTACGCACGCGCGAATACCTGTGCGCGGTGATGCCGCATGAGGACGCGCTGGTGCTGATGATCCTGCGCTATCCGCAGGAACTGGTGGATCCCGAGGATTACAAGCTGCCCACCGGCAAGCTGTCCGACTACCGCATCACCAGCAAGGAAACGGCGATGGCCGAACAGTTGATCGAGTCGATGGCCGGCGACTGGGATCCGTCGCAGTACCACGATGAATTCCGCGAGCGCCTGCAGCAGGTGCTGAACAAGCGCATCAAGTCCAAGGGCGGCACCACGCGGGTGGACGATGAGCCGGCACCGCGCGAGGACGCCAGTACCAACGTGGTCGATTTCATGGCGCTGCTGCAGAAGAGCCTGGATGCGAACACGCGCACGCCGGCGAAGAAGACGGCGACGCGCAAGGCACCGGCGAAGAAGGCTGCGAAGAAGACCGCCAAAAAGGCCGTGAAGAAAACCACCCGGCGCAAGGCAGGTTGACCATGTCGCTGCACCAGTACCGGCGCAAACGCCGACTTGGCGGTGGCGCCGGGCAGACACCGGAGCCTGACGACACGCGCGTCCGCGGTGATCCGAGGCGGCGGCCGACCTTCGTCATCCAGCTGCACCATGCCAGCTCGCGCCACTACGACTTCCGCCTTGAGATGGACGGCGTGCTGAAGAGCTGGGCGGTGCCGAAAGGTCCTTCGCTTCGCGTCGGTGAGAAGCGGTTGGCCGTGGAAGTGGAAGATCACCCGCTGTCCTACGCCACCTTCGAAGGAGACATTCCCGAAGGCCACTACGGCGCGGGCCACGTCGAGGTGTTTGATCAGGGTACCTGGGCCTGCGAAGGTGATCCTCTGCAGGCACTGGCGGCAGGAAAGATCGACTTCGTGCTGCATGGGCAACGCCTGGCCGGTGGCTGGAAGCTGGTGCGCACCGCGATGAAAGGACGCCAGGTGCAATGGCTGCTGATCAAGCGCGACGATGGTGAAGGGCGCGACGCCGAGGCGGATGACCTGCTGACGGCACCGATGCCGAAACGAGCACCTGCGGCGAAGAAGCGTTCCGCAGGGAAGGCGGTGCGCTCGGTCCCCGCCGCACGGACGACCACACGCAAGGCCGATGCGCGCTGGCATGCATGCGCACTGCAGCTGCACGGCGCACGTGATACGCCCTATCCCCGCGGGTTCAAACCGCAGTTGACCGATCATCGCGACAGTGCCCCGGACGGCGAGCGCTGGCTGCATGAGATCAAGTGGGATGGCTATCGGCTGCTGGCCGACCTGCACGATGGCGAGGTGAAACTCCGCTCGCGCAACGGCCTGGACTGGACGGCCGATTTTCCCGAGGTCGTGCAGGCCGTGCGGGCGCTGCCGGTGCGTGATGCGCGACTGGACGGTGAGCTGGTGGTGCTGGACAAGGAAGGACGCAGTGACTTCGCAGCGTTGCAGCGCGTGATCGACGGCAGTTCGAAACAACCACTGCGCTACATCGTGTTCGATCTTCCGGGTGTGGCCGGCGTGGACATCAGTCGTGCACCGCTGGTGGAGCGCAAGGCGCTGCTGAAGGACCTCATCGGGCCCGCGCCCGGCACCCTGGCCTTCAGCGAACACGTGATCGACCATGGGCCGCAGGTATTCGATGCCAGCGGCGAGGCCGGCTTTGAAGGCATCGTCAGCAAGCAGGTGGATGCGCCGTACGTGAATACCCGCGCGCGCAGCTGGGTGAAGGTGAAGCACGAAGACACCGACGAGTTCGTGATTGTCGGCTACACGGCACCCAAGGGTTCCCGGGTGGGATTCGGTTCGCTGCTTCTGGCCACGCCGGACAAGGCTGGCCTGCGCTATGTCGGCCGCGTTGGCACCGGCTTCGACGATGAAAGCCTGCGTGCGCTGCTCAAGGCACTGCGGCCATTGGCAGTGAAGACGCCCGTGCTGCAGTTGCCGGCGCATGTGCCGTTCCGCGCTGCCAGCGTACGCTGGGTGACACCAGTGGCGGTGGCGGAGGTGGCGTTCCGTGGCTGGGGCAAGGAAGGCCTGCTGCGCCAGGCCAGTTTCAAGCGGCTGCGCAGCGACAAGCAGAAGGAGGACCTGGGAATGAGCACCGCAGATGCCGAAGCCGGAGGTGAGGTCCAGATCACTCATCCGGAGCGGGTGGTGTTTCCAAAGCAGAAACTGCGCAAGGGCGACGTGGCCGACTACTATCAGCGCATGGCGCGCTGGATCCTGCCCGAAATCGCCGGACGTCCACTGTCACTGCTGCGCTGCCCGGACGGCGTAGGCAAGGCTTGTTTCTTCCAGAAGCACCATGGTCCCGGCCTGGGCGATGCGGTACATGCGGTGCCCCTGCAGCAGAAAAGCGGCCGCGAGGATTACGTCTACATCGACGACACGCGCGGCCTGCTGCAGCTGGTGCAGATGAACACCCTGGAGCTGCATCCCTGGGGCGCGACCGTGGCCGATCCCGAACATCCGGATCGTCTGGTGTTCGATCTCGACCCCGGCGAAGGCGTCAGCTGGGCACAGGTGAAAGCCGGTGCACGCGATGTGCGCGACCGCCTGCAGCAGGTGGGCCTGAAGAGCTTCGTACGCCTGTCCGGTGGCAAGGGCGTGCACGTGGTGGTGCCGCTGCAGCCCAAGGCAGGCTGGGACGAGGCGAAGGCGTTCTGCGAGGCGTTCGCGCAGGCAATGGCGCTGGAGCAGCCTGATCGCTACGTGGCGACGATGAGCAAGGCCAAGCGCGGCGGGGTGATCTTCATCGACTGGCTGCGCAACACACGGGGTGCTACCAGCGTGTGCTCGTGGTCGCTGCGTGCACGCGACAGCGCCGGCGTGGCAGTGCCGCTGCGATGGGAAGAGCTTGCACGCGTCAGTGCGGCCGACGCGTTTCCGATGGCCAAGGCACTGGCGCGCGCGAAGCGGCTGAAGGGTGACCCATGGCAGGGCATCGCGCGGTTGAAGCAGACGCTGCCGCGCATGGACCTGTAGAGCCGAGCATGGGCCCGGCTCTACAGGGGCGGCGTTACCTTGCGTCGCGCGACGCGCGTCGGCCGAACCACCAGCCGGCCAGCAGCTGCAACGGCAGCGATGCCAGCAGCGAAATGACGAACCAGAGCGGAAAATCAGCGCCTGCGGCCCACACCGCGTAGCCGCAGCCCAGCGCGATCAGTGACCAGATGGAAAAACCATGCGAACGCGGCCAGCAGGGCGCGTAGTAGGTGGCGAAGGAAATGCCGGCGATGCCACCGAGCACGCTGAAGGCCAGATCCCACCCCAGCTGCACGCTGTTGTTGTCCGGCGACATGCCCACCAGCGGGGGCAGCCAGCTGGCGACGCTGCTGACCAGCGCAAGCGACAGCACGCCGCCGATCAGGGCGACGAAGGACAGGAACAGGGTCTTGAGCAGTGCGGGCATGCGCGCATTGTAAGGCTGCGCGAAGTGCCTGGGGTTGCTGGCCTGCGGCCGGTACTACCGATGGATCGGCATGGCCGCCGCGTCCGTGGGAGAGGGGGACGGAGCGACGGCGGCCATGCACAGGCGGTCAGGCGGCGAAGTCGAGCACCACGCGGCCTTCGATGGTGCCCGCGTGCATGCGCGCGAACACGTCGTTGATGTTTTCCAGGCGGTCGGTGCTGACTGTGGCGGCGACCTTGCCCTCGGCGGCGAACTGCAACGACTCCTGCAGGTCCAGCCGGGTACCGACGATCGAGCCCCGCACGGTGATGCCGTTGAGCACCATGCCGAAGATGTCCAGCGGGAAGTTGCCCGGCGGCAGACCGTTGAGCGAAACGGTACCGCCACGGCGGACCATGCCCAGCGCCTGCTCGAACGCCTTCGGCGACACCGCCGTGACCAGGGCGCCGTGCGCGCCGCCGATTTCCTTCTTCAGGAAGGCAGCGGGGTCGGTGGTGCGCGCGTTGACGGTGATCTGCGCGCCGAGCTGCCGGGCCAACGCCAGCTTGTTGTCGTCCACGTCCACCGCCGCCACGTTCAGGCCCATTGCGCGGGCGTACTGCACGGCCATGTGGCCCAGGCCACCGATGCCGGAGATCGCCACCCAGTCACCGGGCCTGGTGTCGGTGACCTTCAGGCCCTTGTAGACGGTCACGCCGGCGCACAGCACCGGCGCGATCTCCACGAAGCCCACGTCCTTTGGAAGCAGGCCGACATAGTTGGCATCGGCCAGTGCGTACTCGGCGAAGCCGCCGTTGACCGAGTAACCGGTGTTGCGCTGCGTTTCGCACAGCGTTTCCCAGCCCCCCAGGCAGTGTTCGCAATGGCCACACGCCGAGTACAACCAGGGGATGCCGACCCTGTCGCCTTCCCTGACGTGCCCGACCCCGCCACCCACGGCCACGACGTGCCCCACGCCCTCGTGACCGGGGATGAACGGCGGGTTCGGTTTGACCGGCCAGTCGCCCTCGGCGGCGTGCAGGTCGGTGTGGCAGACACCACAGGCCTCGATCCTGACCAGTACCTCGCCCGCCCCCGGGCGTGGTACCGAGACTTCCTCGATGACCAGTGGCTTGCCGAACTCACGCACGACAGCGGCCTTCATGGTGGAATTCATGTTCGGATCTCCGTAGTGCGCTTGCCCACAGAATGACGCCGGCACGAGGCCGGCGCTTTGATCACGATCAAACCTTTGAAGATCCGTGCGCCGGGTTCAGCTGGCCAGCACCGAGGCCTCGCGGGCGAGGCGCTCGATGGCCTCCCAGTCGCGGGTCTGCAGCAGTGCCGGCGTGGTCAACCACGAGCCACCCACGCACAGCACGTTGGGCAGGTGCAGGAACTGCGGCGCGGTCTGCGCGCTGATGCCACCGGTCGGGCAGAAGCGCACGTCGGCGAATGGACCGTGCCAGGCCGCCAGCAGCGCGGCACCGCCGGCCTGCACGGCGGGAAAGAACTTGAACGTGTCTTGGCCGTGCTCCAGGCCCAGGATCAGGTCCGAGGCCGTGGCCGCACCGGGCAGGTACGGCAGGTCGGCATCGCGCGCGGCCGCGTACAGTGCCGGCGTGGCGCCGGGGGACACCGCGAAACGCGCTCCGGCCTGCTTCGCCGCCTGCATCTGCGCCGGGGTAAGCACGGTGCCGGCACCGATCACCGCGTCCGGTACGGCCTCGACCATGGCCGTGATCGCGTCCAGCGCCTGCGGCGTGCGCAGGGTCACTTCGATCACCGGCAGGCCGCCGCGGAACAGGGCCTGGGCCACTTCGACCGCGTCATTCACGTCTTCGGGGGTGTACACCGGAATCACCGGTGCCAGTTTCAGGACCGCGCGTACGCGCGGATCAGCGGCGGACATCGAATCGCTCCTCGCCCATCAGGGCCAGCACGTCAGCTTCGCTGACAGGATTGAAATCGCCGGGGATGGAGTGCTTCAGCGCCCCGGCGGCCAGGCCGAACCGCACGGTGGCGTCGGCATCAAGGCCGGACAGGATGCCATGCAGGATGCCGGCCGCGAAGGCATCACCGCCACCGATGCGGTCGACGATGCCCTGCAGATGACGCAGTGGGGCCTGTGCGCGGGTTCCGTCGCAACCCAGCAACACAGCGCCCAGCACATGGTGGTCCACGCTCAGCACCTGCCGCTGCGTGCAGGCCATCCACTGCAGTTGCGGAAAGGCACCGAACGCGGCGGCAGCGGCCGCGTCGATCCGCTCCATCAGGTCCGGCTGGGTGAAGCGGGTGCCCAGTACGACCTCCATGTCGCGGTAGTCGGCGAACACGATGTCGGCCTGCGCGAACAGTTCGCGCAATACCGCCTGCGCATCGCCTCCCCAGCGCTGCCAGAGGCGGGGCCGGAAATTGCCGTCGAAGGAGACGCGGACACCGGCCTGTCTTGCCGCGCGCGCCGCCGCCAGCGTGGCCGCCGCCACGTGCGGGCCCAACGCCGGGCTGACCCCGGAGACGTGCAGCCACTGCGCGTCCTGCAGCAGCGCTGGCCAGTCGTAGTCGGCTGCAGTGCTGCGCGCGAACGCCGAATCCGCGCGGTCGTAGACCACTTCGCTCGCGCGCTGTACCGCGCCGGTGGTGAGGAAGTACAGGCCCATGCGGCCCTCGGCGTCCTCGCGCACACCGCGCGTATCCACGCCGTGCCGCCGCAGTTCACCCAGTACATGCGCCCCCAGCGCATTGCCGGCCACGGTGCTGACCATGGCCACCTGATGTCCAAGCCGGGACAGCGAGACACCCACGTTGGCTTCGGCCCCTCCCACATGGACCTGGAGTTGCGGCGACTGCAGCAGCAGTTCGTTGCCGGGGGCACCCAGGCGCAGCAACAACTCTCCAAAACACACGATACGACCCATCTCAGCTCCTTCACGCGTGCCACCAGCATGGGACACTGCATGGCGTGTAAGTGGACCACGCGAGGGGCGTGGCGATTGGCTAGCGGTGTCATTCTAGACCGAAGACGCCTTGAGAGCGCTTGGGCTATATGTCGAAACCTTTGTCCTGCAAGCGTCTTGGAGACATTGCAAATCTGTTGCGGTGCAAGATGCCCGATCCCGGTGGTGCTGCTAACGTCGGTTTTGACTAGCGGTGTCATTTCGCCGCGCAGCTGCGATACCAGACCTTTGGGAGAGGGGAAAGGCATGCAATCTCGGATCCATGGAAAAAAGACACCGGTTACCTTGCTGGCCCTGGGGGTGGGACTCGCCCTGTCCACCAGCGCGGCCGCCCAGCAGCAGACCGCTACCGACCTGGACACGGTGAACGTCACAGGCTATCGCGCCAGTGTCGAAAAGGCGCTGGACATCAAGCGCGGCGAGGCCGGCGTGGTCGATGCCATCGTCGCCGAAGACATCGGCAAGTTTCCCGACCTCAATCTGGCTGAATCGCTGCAGCGCATTCCGGGCGTGGTGATCACACGCGAAGCCGGCGAAGGCCGCAACATCTCGGTGCGCGGCCTGGGCCCGGATTTCACCCGCGTGCGCATCAATGGGATGGAAGCGCTGACCACCGTCGGCGCCGGTGACCAGAGCGGTGGTACCAACCGCGGCCGCGGTTTCGACTTCAACGTGTTTGCCTCGGACCTGTTCTCGCAGCTGGTGGTGCGCAAGACCGCCTCGGCCGACGTCGAGGAAGGCTCGCTGGGTGCCACTGTCGACCTGCGCACCGCGCGCCCGTTCGACTACGACGGCTTCACCTTCGCCGCAAGCGGCCAGGCCGGCTACAACCAGATGGCCGAAAAGGCCGACCCGCGGCTGGCCGCGCTGGTCTCCAACACCTTCGCCGATGGTACCTTCGGCGCCCTCCTGTCGGTGGCCTACTCCGAGCGCCAGGCACTGGAGGAAGGCTCCAACACCGGCCGCTGGGCCAACGGCCCGAGCAATGGCAACTTCGCTGCGTCATCGCCGTTCGCCGCCGCACGCGCCGCTGATGTATTCCACCCGCGCTTCCCGCGCTACGTGCAGATGGAACACGAGCAGAAGCGCCTGGGCGTGACCGGCTCGCTGCAGTGGAAGCCCAGCGATGCCAGTGAAGTATCGCTGGACATGCTGTACTCGAAGATCGATGCCACCCGCGACGAGCAGTACATCGAAGCGATTTCCTTCAGCCGTGGCAGCAGCAGCACCCCGCGCCTGGTCGGCAAGCCGAGCACCATCGTCAGGAACGGCGAGATCCGCAACGGCGCGCTGCTGTACGGTGAATTCGACAACGTCGACATCCGTACCGAGAACCGCCACGACGAGTGGAGCACCGAGTTCAAGCAGATCAGCCTGAACGGCCAGCACCGTTTCGGCGACGACTTCACCGTGTCCGGCAAGCTGGGCATCTCGCGCTCCAGGCACGAGAATCCAGTGCAGACCACCGTCATCATGGACAAGTACGACGTCAAGGGCTACAGCTACGACTACCGTGGCAACAGCCGCTTCCCGATCCTCAACTACGGCATCGACCCGACCGACCCCAACGGTTGGGAACTGGCGGAAATCCGCCTGCGCCCGCAGTACGTGGACAACGACTTCGATACCGGCCAGATCGACTTCAACTGGAACATCAGCCCCGGCTTCCGCCTGAAGGGCGGCGTGCTTGCCAAGGACTACACGTTCAAGACCACCGAACTGCGCCGTGCCAGCGAACTGGCCGTGCCGACCTTCGCCAGCGGCAGCAGGATCGTGCCCGTGGACATGATCAACCAGGCCGGCCTGAAGGGCATCAATGGCAATCCGTCCAACTGGGTGGTGCCGAACCTGGATGCAATCGCCGACCAGTTCGACATCTACAGCAACAGCGGCATCTATGCCGTCGCGCCGCGCGCCAACAACGTGCGCAGCGTGGAAGAGAAGGACCGTGGTGCCTACCTGATGGGCGAGTTCAGCACCGAAATCGGCTCGCTGCCGCTGTCGGGCAACTTCGGCGTGCGCTACGTGCGCACCAGGCAGACCTCCACCGGGCTGTCGACGCTGGCCAGTGGTACCACCTCCACCACCGCCACCCGCACCTACGATGACACCCTGCCCTCGTTCAACCTGGTGGCCGAGGTCACGCCCGATTTCCTGATCCGCCTGGGTGCGGCCAAGGTCATGACCCGCCCGGGCCTGGGCAGCCTGACGCCAGGTGCAACCGTGGCCGTGGCCGGTGGTGCGCGCACCATCTCCAGCGGCAATCCCAACCTGGACCCGACGCGCGCCACCAATGTCGACCTGGGCTTCGAGTGGTACTTCGCCGAAGGCGCGATGGCGGGCCTGGGCCTGTTCTACAAGGACATCGAGACCTCGGTCCAGACCCTGCGCGAGAACCGCCCGTACACCGACAGCGGCCTGCCTGCCGAACTGCTGACCGGTACCGGCGCCTCGCCCACCGACGACTTCACCTTCACCCGGCCAGTCAATACCCCCGGCGGTGAGCTGTACGGCGCCGAGGCGAACTACACCCAGCCCTTCACTTTCCTGCCGGGCAAGTGGTCGAACCTGGGCGTGCAGCTGAACTACACCTGGGTCGAATCGAAGATCCAGTACATCAACTCGGCTGGCCAGCCGGTGATGAAGAACGATCTGCTGGGCCTGTCCAAATCGTCATGGAACGCAACGCTGTTCTACGAAGGCGAGACCTTCGCTGGCCGCGTCTCCGCCACCAACCGCGATGACTACCTCACCCAGGTGCCCGGTCAGGAAACCGGCTTCAACCTGGACGGCTACCACGGCATGACCGGCACCACGGTCATTGATGCGTCCATCCGCTACAAGATCAGCGACCAGCTGGAACTGAGCCTGGAAGGCATCAACCTGACCAACGAAGCCTCGGATGAATGGGTGTACTCGCCCGCCACCGGCCGCCTGCCACTCCAGTACACCGAAACCGGCCGCCAGTTCCTGCTGGGCGTGCGCTACAAGTTCTGAGCAACGCCGGCGGCGCGTACCGATACGCGCCGCGGTTCGCCATGACCGCTGCTGCGCCGCAAGGTGCCGCTGCGGCGTGGCCTTGCTACGGTCCGGCGGCCCGCCGCCGGCCGTCGCCCGTTGAAAGGAAATGTCTCCATGCCGCACCGCACGACCGTGTCCCGCTGCCTGCTGCTGGCAGTGGCCCTGGCTGCAGGCCCCGCGACGGCCGCCGCCGATGTCCCCACCCTGCTCTTCGATGTGGATGCCAATCACGGCCTGCAGGCCGTGACCGCTCACGGTGAGGCCGTAGCGAACTTTCGCGACAAGGTCGCGGTGGTCGACGACGGCGAGCATGGCAAGGCCATCCAATGGGAAGACGACGGCGTGCTTGCCTGGGACGCGCCGGGCAACATCCTGGCCCAGCGCGGCACGCTGGCCTTCGACTGGCGTTCACGCTATGCGGTGGGTGAAGCGCCGTTCGTGATCTTCCGCGTCGGCTACGCCGACCACAGCAGCTGGGACATGGCCTGGCTGCGCATCGACTGGAACGGGCACGGCTTCGATGCCTTCGTCACCGATGCCAACTTGGCACGCACACGCGTGTCGTTCCGCATGGATGCACTGCCGCGTCCCGACCAGTGGTTGCACCTGGCCTTCGCCTGGGATGAGGACCACGGCGTGCGCCTGTTCATCGATGGCCGCGAAGTGGCGCGTGCACAAGCCACAGGCGATTACGATGCGGCGCTGGACCAGCTCGGCCTGGCCGGGCGGGTGATGGCGCCCTACCAGGTGCAGAGCCGCTACAACTTCCTGCGTGGCAGCGACTTCCAGCACATCCGGGTGTACGACCGCATGCTCGACGCCCCCGCCGTGCAGGCACTGGCAGGCGGCAAGGCGCCGGCCAGCGCGGTGGCGCCGGCCAGCGACGAGCGCGCGTGGCGCCATCGCTTCGGGTGGGAAGGCGCGGCACCGCCTGCGCTGGCGTCGGCCGGCACCCGCATCCGCAAGATCGAATTCGCCGACACCCGCGACCTGAAGGCGTGGATGTGGAAGGCCACCGATGGCATCGCCGAAACCACCTGGCCGGGCGTGTACAACCGCTCGCGCCTGCCCGGCCGCAATGACTACTTCCAGCTTCCGGACTGGAACACCTATGTGGAAGGCGGCCAGCACCTGGACCTGACCCTGCCGGCCACCGAAACGGTGAACCGGGTGGAGATCCGTGGTGCGGCCTTCGGCACCCTTTCCCACGGGCCCGACGCCGAACATGCCACCGACGTGCTGGTCACGCGCCCGCGCGGCGTGGTGCGCAGCGTCGACGACATTGCCGCGCAGCGCGGCGGCGTGCTGCGTTTCAGCAACGTCGAGCAGGAAACACCGATCCAGGAAATCTGGGCCTACCACGTGAGCAAGGGCACCGAGCCGGAAGGCACGGTGAAGCAGACCTACATCATCGACAGCCGGGCGCTGCCCGACTACACCAACCTGGACGCATTGCGCCGCTACATCGACGGACGTTTCCCGGCCGCCGAACGCAGCACGGTGATGGCGCTGCCGAAGGGCGCCGGTTCCCGCCGCCGGGATGCCGGCACCCTGCCCGCACATCCGCAGCCGATCGTGCACGTGCTGATTCCTTCCGGGGTGGGTGACGCGCCGGCCAACCAGCCGCTGATCCGCAGCTGGGCCTACAGCTGGGAGAACATGCACGACGGCCTGGACGGCGTGGCCATCGACCTTCCCGCGCTGGACCTGCCGCCCACCCACGATGGACTGATCCCGCTGAACATCCGCATCAAGGATCCGATCTGGCCGGCGCGCGACATGATCGATGTATCGGTGTCGGTGCCGCCACGGCAGGCGCGCACGCTGTGGCTGGACCTGCGCGATCGCATCCTCACCCCGGACAGCCTGTGGCTGAGCATCGCCTCGGCCGCACCAGGCTTCGATGCCGATGCCCTCGACGGTGCGCAGGTCCGGCTGGTGTTCAAGCCGCGTGCCGACGCGCTGAAGGAGCACGTGGCCGACCGCTTCAACCAAGTCCGCGACAACTGGGGCTTCCTGGTGGAAGAGCACACCACGTCCAAGCGCCAGCGCCTGTACGCGCGCGTGTACGCGGACCTGAGCGACCTGCTGCGGGTGGACCCGGACCATGAACTCGGCCGCCTGTACTGGAACTACATCAGCTACAACAGCCAGGGCCGCCCGCCCTACACGGCGCCTGCCGTGCCCAGGGGCGTGCCGGCGTGGGCATTCAACCAGGTGCAGGACCTGGCGCAGGTGCGGCAGTTCGTCGACTGGTGGATCGACGAACGGCAGGGGGCCTACGGTGACTTCGGTGGTGGCATTTCGGACGATTCCGACCTGACCCAGCAGTGGCCGGGGCTGGCCCTGATGGGCGTGCAGCCGGATCGATTGAACGCCTCGCTGACCGCGCTGTCCGACGCGGTGTACCGCAACGGCATGTTCAGCAACGGCTTGAGTACCATCGAGACCGACGAGCTGCATTCCTATGAGGAAGGCATCAACACCAACAGCGCCATGCTCTACCTCAACTGGGGCGATCCGCTGACGCTGGAACGCCTGATGGAAACGGTGAAGGCCTTCGACGAGCGCATCATCCTGCGCAACCCGCAGGGCCACCTGCTGTTCTCCAGCAACTGGTTCGGTGGCAACAAGGTCTACCGCGAACCGAACTGGCAGTGGCAGAAGCCGTATTCGTTCCCGGTGCTGCACCCGGCGTTCCTGCTGGGCCAGTACAACGCCGACCCCACCGGCCGCGGGCTGGTGATCGGCCTGGCCGATGGCTATCTGGCCCACGCAGGCAAGGACGACAAGGGACGCTTCACCCTGCCCAACGAGATCAACTGGGCCAGCGGTGCCACCCGCGGCGGCGAGTTGAACAACGGCTCCGGCAGTGGCGACACGATGCACACCTTCTGGGCGGCGTGGCGCTGGAGCGGCGATGCGAAGTACCTGCAGGCACTGGACTACCGCGTGGCCCGTGGCGGTCCGGGCGCACTGGCCAACCTGGGCGAGAACGTCGTGGACGTACTGGGCCGGCAACAGGACTGGTATCCGCTGCTGCGCGCCGAGGCTGACGCGGGAAAAACCGGCTTCGCCAGCCTGATGGCCTGGCAGGCCAGCGGCGACAGGTCATACATCGCCGCCCTGCATGCCGACGGCCTGCAGGCGAAAGTGCAGCGCGCGTACATGAACACCGAGGGCCACTGGTGGTCCGACCGCGTGGAAGCGCCCAGTGAATTCCTCCAGCGCGCACGCCTGGGTGGGATCGCGCTGAAGCGCAACCAGAGTTGGCCCGGCCACACCGTCAGCTGGCGCTTCGACCGCGATGGAGCGGCCGAACAGGTCGCCCTGCTGGTGCATGCGCCGTCGCGTGAACGTTTCACCGTTACCAGCTACAACCTGGGCACGCGCACCATCGGCGCCGACATGACCGGCTGGAACGTGGCCAGCGGGACCTGGCGGATACGCAGCGGCGTGGATGCCGATGGCGATGGCCACATCGACGGCACGCCCGCCGAACGCCGCGTACAGCTGGAAACCAGCGCTTCGGTGGCGCTGCAGTTCCGTCCCGGGCGTACCGAGGTGTTCGAGTTCGAACGCGTGTCCGAGGGAACACCGGTGGAAACACGGCCGGACCTGGGCGTGGGTCGCGGCGACGTACGCATCGACGGCAGCCAGCTGCAGGTGACCGTGCACAGCCTGGGCCATGTCGGCACCGGCGTGGCCGTAGCAATGCTGGAAGACGCGCGCGGTCGCGAGATCGCCCGCACGGACGTGCCGGCGCTGGGGGCACCCAGTGACCTGCAGCCGAAGACCGTGCAGGTCTGGCTGCCGTTGCCGGCCGGTGACCGCAGCGGCCTGCGCGTGCGCGTGGCGCTGGCCGACGGTGGCGAGGAAGTGACCCGGCTCAACAACGTGGTCGGCGTGCCGCGATGATGCCTGCATTACGCCGGGCGTGATCCGGCGTGGGTCAGGACGCCTCGGTCTCCAGCCGTTTCATCCGGCGCTGGTACCAGCCATCATCCAACGGCTCGAACACCGCGCTGCGTTCCATCACGCCCTCGTAGACATGCAGCGACACGGCCACGTCCGCTTCGCTGGCGTTGCACAGCGTGTGGTACTCGTGCGGCGGAATCAGGCTGCCGGCACTACCGCGGTGGCCGTACAGCGTGGGCTGGGCGGCAAAGCGATGACGTTCGCCATCCTGTTCAATCAGCGCATAGGGAGTGACGATGAGTTCGCCCTGCCAGACGCCTTCCACGCACCACATCGCATCGTGGTCGTGCAGCGGCGTGCCCTGGCCCGGGCCCCAGCACATGGCGATGACGCTGTAGCCCAAGGTCGGGCTGCGGTGCAGTTCACGGCGTGCGTAATGCCCTTCGACCGGGCGCCGCACGCAGGGGGGCAGCTGGATGGACGGATCGACGATGGCCTCGCGCAGCACCTGCTGCAGCGCACCGGTGATGGCCTCCGGCGTGCCCAGCATCACCGCGGCATCGATCGCAGCGAACAGCCGCTCCCGGCCGGTGAATGACGGTGGCAAGGACATCGTTCCCATGCCCCGACTCTAGCCGAGAGGGGTTAACAGAATGTTTGCACCGCGGTGTCATCACTGCGTGCCGCGCTGCACGAACGGTACTTTCGCGTACAGCGCACGTTCGCCGGCACGAGGATCGTCCACCACGCCGCTCTGGCGATCAAACAGCATGGTCTGCCGCCGGGGCAGCGCGTAGGGGGGCCATTGCGGCATTCCGCGATGATTGGGGTCGCCGTTGCGCGCGAAGGCGATCAGTGCGTCGCTCATTGTCGCCGCCAGCGTATGCGCGTCCGCGCCGCCACCGGTGCGTGCGCCGGGCAGGCCGGCGTTGTCGAACACCAGCGGGATGTCGAGCGTGTGGAAGGCGCGCAGCCGGCCTTGCTCCACCGGTGAGCCCCAGTCCAGCTGGTAGGCCCAGGTGGGCGCGGCCCCGCTGGGCTGGCGCGCACGCGCTTCCAGCTCCTCCACTGCGCCGCGCCAGGAACGTCCTGCGGTAGTGGCCGCGAAGAACACCTCCGAAGGCGTGTAATGCGGGTACAGGCGCCGGTACTCGGCGATCACCGTCTGCGGCAGCAGATCCACGAACTGCTGGCGTTGCAGCTGTGCCGGCAGCGTCTCCCAGGTCAAGGTGAAGTTGGCCGGATCGTTGCCGAGGAAGGCACGGGTCTCGTCGCGCGTATTGCCGATGACCATCGGAATGCTGGCCGACTGCCGCGGCGCCTGCGGCCAGAACGGATGCACCGGGAGGGAGACTTCGTCCAGTACCGGCCCGAAGTACAGCGACGTGCTTTCCACCCGCGATGGATCGCGGGCACGGGTGGCTGCAAGCAGATCCGTGGCCGGGAGCCGCAGCAGGGCAGACAGGTCCTTTGCACCCACTGCCTCCATTGCGATGGCAGCGCGCTGCGCGGCGGCACGCGGGCCGGCCGCGGTGACCTGCTGCCCGCTCATCGTCCACGCGCGCTGGAACAGGCCGCGTGCCGCCGGCATCGCCATCAGCGTGGCGATCTTGGCGCCGCCCCCGGACTGGCCGAACACGGTGATGTTTCCAGCGTCACCGCCGAAGATCGCCGCGTGCTCGCGCACCCACTGCAGCGCCTGTACCAGGTCGAGCTGGCCGACATTCCCCGACGCGGCGTAGCGTGCGTCGCCAAGTGCGCCCAGGTACAGGTAACCGAAGGTGTTCAGCCGATGATTGAGGGTCACCACCACCACATCGCCGCGGCGGCACAGCGCACTGCCGTCGTACAGCGGATCGCTGCCGGAGCCGTTGTTGAACCCACCCCCGTGTATGTAGACCAGCACCGGGCGGCGGCCGCCATCCCCCAGTGCGGGGGTCCAGACGTTGAGGAACAGGCAGTCTTCGCTGCCGGGGCCTTCCGCGCCGCCCTGCGGTGCGGCCGCGCCATAGTCCAGTGCATCGGCGATCCCGTTCCATGCCGCTTCCCGGCGTGGTGGCTGGAAGCGATGGGTGCCGGTATCGGCGCCGTAGCGCACGCCGCGGAATACCAGCACGCCTTGTTCATGCTGGCCGCGCAGGCGCCCCCCGCGCACGCGGACGATCGGCAGGCGTTCGTCGCGCGCACCGGGCATCGCGGCTGCCGGCAGTGCCACCAGCGTGGCCGTGGCCAGCGCCCAGCGCGCGCTGTCGCGCAGGAAACGGCGGCGCTGCAGATCGTCGGGTGCTCTCGTCATCGGCTGCCCTCCGCATCCTTTCCTGCTGTCAGCCATGCCTGCGCCAGCGCTGGCCACTGCGACAGGGTGGAGCCGGGCTGCAGGCGCATGCCGAAGCCGTGGCCGCCATGGGCGAACACATGCAGTTCGTGCTCGACACCCGCCCTGGCCAGCGCCTGCGCCATCACCTCGCTGTTGTGCACGCTGACCACGCGATCGTCGTTGGCATGGATCAGCATCGTCGGCGGCATGTCCGCATGCACGTGCTCCTGCACCGAGTACTGCGTCGCCAATGCGGGGTCAGGGCGCTCGCCCAGCAATCGCCCGCGCGAACCACTGTGCGCATGCGCGCCCATGTCGATGACCGGGTAGACCAGCACCGCCCGTGCCGGGCGCGCGCTCAGCTGATCGATCGCATCGCGTGCGGGATAGACCGGCGCATCGAAGCCGGTGGCCAGCCGCGCAGCCACGTGGCCGCCGGCGGAAAAGCCCATGACCGCCACATTGTCCGCCTCCAGGCCGCGGCGCGCGGCCTGGTCGCGCACGACCCGCAGCGCACGCTGGGCATCGGCCAGCGCCGCCTGGCGGTCCCTGCCCGGCTGCGGCAGGCGGTAGCGAAGCACGAACAGGGTGAAGCCTGCCCGCTGCACCCAGTCCGGCACCAGCGCGCTGCCCTCCTTGTCGATTACCACCCGCTGGTAGCCGCCGCCCGGAATGACCAGCACCGCCTGCCCGTTCGGACGTGGCGGCGCGTGCACGATCATGTATGGCGCATCGATCCCGTCCACGAACCGGTCCGGATGGGCCGGATCGGGGCTGCGCTCAACCACCCGCGCCTTCCGCGCCGGAGCGCTCTGGCCAGGTACCTGGCCGTCCGGCCACAGCGGCAGGCGTTCGCCCGCCACCTCCCCGGCAAGCCGCTGGCCGTCGCGCAGCGGGACGTCGCTGGCACGTGCCGGGGCAAGCGTCAACAGAACGCACAGGAACAGCACAAGAGGGGGCAGACGCATGGCGGACCGGGCTCCAGCGAAGGGTGGGCAGCGTGCCGCAGGCGCCCCGGAAGCGGGTGTGATGCGCTGCGGCTTGCGTGATGACACCGGTTTACCATATACACCTCCTGCAGACGCTGTCGATGGGCAGTGCAACAACGCAGAGGGAGACCGTTCTTGAGCAACGAACACGGCACACAGGGGCAGAGGCCGGCGCCGGACGGTGCAGCCGCCATCGCCCGCGCCTTCACCGATGCACGCCGCGCAGGCAAGGCCCTGCCCGCGTTCCCCGGAGAGATCCCCGTCGATCTGGTGGCTGCCTACCAAGTGCAGGACCAGGCCATTGGCCTGTGGAGCGATACAGTGGTCGGCTGGAAGGTGGGTTACATCGCTGCCGAGCGCCGCGACGGCTCCGGCGATGAGCGCCTGCTGGGGCCGATCTTCAAACGTCAGCTCTGGAATGATACCGGTGGAACAACCGACATCCCGGTCTTCGTCGGGGGCTTCGGCGCAGTCGAAGCAGAGTACGTGCTGGAGCTGTTGGAGGACGCGCCGGCCGGACAGCTGGACTGGTCCCCGGAACAGGCCGAAGCGCTGCCTGCGCGCCTCTATATCGGCGTGGAAGTGGCCAGCAGCCCGCTGGCCACCATCAACGAACTTGGTCCGCGCGTGGTGGTGTCCGACTTTGGCAACAACAACGGCCTGGTGCTGGGCCCGGAGATCGTCGACTGGACCGCACGCGACGAAAACTCGCTGCGTGCCGAGACACTGATCGAAGGTGAGGTGGTCGGCACCGGTGGCGCCACCCGCCTGCCCGGTGGCCTGCGCGCGGCCTATGCCTTTGCGCTGTCCCGTTCGGCCCTGCGTGGCCGGCCGCTGCGCAAGGGCGACCTGATCGCCACCGGCAATGCCACCGGCATCCACGATATCGAGGCAGGACAAACGGCGCTGGTGCGCTTTGCCGGCTTCGGTGACATTGCCTGCCGGGCCGTGCCCGCGGGATGACCGCGGGGCTGCCCTGGTGAACACGCGCGGGAGGGCGCAGATGATCACACGACGTAACTTCCTGGCCGGGGGCGCTGCTGCCCTGGCCACCCCGATGCTCGCCGCCTGTGGCCGCGGGCCGGGCGGCGATATGGCCGGTGGCGCGCTGTTGACCGCCACCGACGTGCATGTGGCCGACTACCCTACCGTCACCGCGGTGAAGTGGATCGGCGAAACGCTGCAGCGCGAAACCAACGGTCGCCTGCGCCTGCGCCAGTACCACTCCGGCCAGCTGGGCCGCGAATCCGAGGCGATCGACATGGCGCGCTTCGGTGCCATCGATATCACCCGCGTGTATGCCGGTGCGCTGAACAATGCCTTTCCGCTGACCCAGGCGCTGTGCCTGCCCTACGTGTTCACGTCGGTGGCGCACCAGCGTGCCGCGTTGGATGACGGCGTGGCCGAAGCCGTGCTGCGCGGCTTCCAGGGCCGCGGCCTGGTCGGCCTGGCGATCTACGATTCCGGTGCACGCTGCTTCTACAACACCAAGCACCCCATCGTTTCGCCCAAGGACCTGCACGGCCTGAAGCTGCGCGTCGCCTCATCGGACATCTTCATCCAGCTGATGCGCCTGCTCGGCGCCAACCCGACGCCGATGTCGCTGGGCGACACGTTCTCCGGGATGGAAACCCACATGATCGACGGCGCCGAGAACAACATGCGCAGCTTCCATTCCAGCCGCCACTTCGAAGCGGCGCACTACTGGTCGCAGAGCGACCATTCGTACGCGCCGGATGTGTTGCTGATGTCGCGTGCCAGTTTCGAACGCCTGTCGCCTGACGACCGCCAGCTGCTGCTGCAGATCGCGCGCGCGTCGGTGAAGGTGATGCGCGAGCAGTGGGATGCGTCGGAGGACGCCGCACGCCGCGCCGTGCTGGCCTATGGGGTGAAAGCCAACGAGGTGGACATGCCCGCCTTCCGCACCGCCGCCCAGCCGCTGCTGCAGCAGTACCTGCAGCAGCCGGAGATCGCCGCGCTGGTCGACCGCATCCGCGCCGCCTGAGGACACTGCCATGATCGAGACGACGACGCCCGCCACCGGGCCTGGCCAGCGCCTGCTGGACCGCATCGCCGACATCGCCATCTACGGCGCCGTTGCTGCCCTGCTGGGGCTGGTGGTGGTGCAGGGCTGGCAGGTGTTCGCGCGCTACGTGATCAACGATTCGCCCAGCTGGACTGAGCCGGTCACGCTGCTGCTGCTGGCCACGGCGATGAGCCTGGGTGCCGCCTGCGGTGTGCACACCAACCGCCACTTCGGCTTCTTCCTGCTGCATGCCTACCTGGGCCCCGGCCTGCGCCGTGCGGTGGACGTGCTGGTGCAGCTGGTGGTGGCGGTGCTGGGAGGCTTCATCGCCTTCTGGTCGGGTGATCTGCTGCTCGACGGCCTGGACATCAAGACCGCCGGCGCCGATCTGCCGCAGAGCATCAACTACCTGCCACTGGCGGTGGGCGGCGGGCTGATGCTGCTGTTCGCGCTGAACCGTGCGTGGAACGCGCTGCAGGCCCGCGCCACCGGCGCCGAAGACGCTGAAGGAGATCGTTGATCCATGGGTATCACCATCCTGTTCTCCGTGTTTGCCGTGCTGCTGCTGCTCGGCGTGCCGGTGGCCTACGCGCTGGCCGCTGCCGCGCTGGCCACCCTGCTCTACCTGGATATCCCCAGCATCGTGCTGGTGCAGCAGATCTCGGCCGGTACCGGCTCGGCCTCGCTGATCGCCATTCCGTTGTTCATCTTCGCGGGCGAGATCATGATGCGCGGCGGCATCTCCGAGCGCCTGATCGCCTTGGCCTCGTCGCTGGTGGGGCGCTTGCGCGGTGGCCTCGGCCAGGTCTCGATCCTGTCCTCGCTGTTCTTCGGCGGCGTGTCCGGCTCGGCCATTGCCGACGTTTCGGCGGTCGGCGGCACGATGATCCCGCAGATGGTCAAGCGCGGCTACGACCGCGATTTCGCCGTCAACGTCAGCATCACCGCCGCGCTGGTGGCGCTGCTGGTGCCGCCGTCGCACAACCTGATCCTGTTCTCGGCCGCTGCCGGTGGGGGCCTGTCCATCGCCGATCTGTTCGCCGCCGGCATTGTCCCCGCGCTGCTGATGACGTTGGCGCTGATGGTCACCGGCTATGCGGTGGCGCGCCGCCGCGGCTATGGCGTGGAGGTCTTTCCCGGCTGGCGCGCCGTGGCCCTGCGCATCGTCTCCGCCCTGCCCGGCCTGGGCCTGGTCGCGCTGATCTTCATCGGTATCCGTGCCGGCATCTTCACCGCAGTGGAAAGCGCAGCCATCGCCGTGGTCTACGCCTTGCTGGTGACCACCGTGCTGTACCGGCAACTGCGCTGGCGCGAGTTCTTCGACACCGTCATCCACGCGGCGCGCAGCACGGGCGTGATCCTGTTCGTGATCGCCACCGCCGCCGTGTTTGGCTGGCTGCTGGCCTACCTGCAGGTGCCCGCGGCCGCCGTCGAGTTCCTGCAGTCGTTCGCGCACAGCCAGTTCATGGTGCTGCTGATGATCGTGGTGATGCTGCTGCTGCTGGGCACCTTCATGGACCTGGCGCCGATGATCCTGATCTGCACGCCGATCTTCCTGCCGGTGGCCCGCGCCTACGGCATCGATCCGATCCACTTCGGCCTGGTGCTGGTGCTCACCGGTGGCCTGGGTCTGGTCACGCCCCCGGTGGGCTCGGTGCTGTTCATCGGCACGGCCATCGGCAAGATCAGCGTGGGCCAGAGCATGCGCACGATCTGGCCGTTCTGGTTCGCCGCGCTCGCCGTGCTGCTGGTCGTGGCCTTCTTCCCCTCACTGTCGTTGTGGCTGCCCGCCGCGCTGCGCGGCTGAGCCACAAGGAGACTGCCATGCGTGCACTGTGTATCGCCGCCACCATCACTCTGCTCGTGCTGTTGCTGCCGGCACGGCCTGCACCCGCGGCGGAGCCCGCGCGCGCCCCGGCGCAGTGGGCGCGGGGGCTGGAACACCAGCGCCAGGCGGACCGGGGCGATGGCACGTTCCTCAATCCGGTGCTGGCCGGTGACCATCCGGATCCCTCGGTGCTCAAGGACGGGGACGATTACTACCTCACGCTGTCGTCGTTCGACGCCTACCCCGGGCTCCCGATCTGGCACTCGCGCGACCTGGTGAACTGGCAGCCGCTGGGACATGCGGTCACCCGCAACGTGGGGGCGATCTGGGCGCCGGACATCGTCAAGCATCGGGGGCGCTACTTCATCTACTTCCCGGCCCGCACCGGCGAGCGCCGCAGCAACTTCGTGGTCTGGGCCGATGACATCAAGGGCCCGTGGAGCGCGCCGATCGACATCGGCCTGGGTGGCTACATCGATCCCGGCCATGCAGTGGGTGAAGACGGCAAGCGCTACCTGTTCCTCAGTGGCGGTGATTACGTGCAGCTGGCCGACGACGGGTTGAGCGTGGTCGGCACGCCGAAACACGTCTATGACGGCTGGCGCTACCCGCAGGACTGGGACGTTGAGGCCTACGCGCAGGAAGGCCCGAAGATCCACGTCCGCGACGGCTGGTACTACATGACCACGGCAGTGGGCGGCACCGCCGGTCCGCCGACCGGGCACATGGTGATCACCGCGCGCTCGCGTTCGATCCACGGACCATGGGAGAACGCGCCCAACAACCCGATCACGCGCACGCAGTCGGCGGCCGAGCCCTGGTGGTCACGCGGCCACGCGACGGTGATCGAAGGGACCGATGGACGCTGGTGGATGATGTACCACGGGTACGAGAACGGCTTCTGGACGCTGGGTCGGCAGGCCCTGCTCGAACCGATCGAATGGACCGCTGACGGCTGGTTCCGGGCCACGGGCGGAGACCTTGGTCAGCCACTGCGCAAGCCGGCCGGACAGGCGCTGTCGCCGCATGGCATGGCGCTGTCGGATGATTTCCGCGGCAGCACGCTTGGCCCGCAGTGGGCGTTCTTCAACCCGGCGCAGGATGAGTACCGCCGGCTGGGTTTCAGTGGCAACGGCCTTGTCCTGCAGGGCAAGGGCAGCACGCCGCGCGACGCCTCGCCGCTGACCACCATCGCCGGCGACCGGGCCTATCAGTTCGAGGTGGAGATGGAGATCGCCCCCGGTGCCGTGGGCGGCGCGCTGCTGTTCTACAGCGACCGGCTGTACGCGGGCGTGGGCAGCAACGGCGAGTCGTTCATCATGCATCGCTACGGCGAGGAGCGCCCTGCCCGACCGGCCCCGGGCCGCGGCGGCCGGCTGTGGTTGCGGGTGACCAACAACCGCCACATCGTCACCTTCCACTCCAGCACCGACGGGCACACTTGGCAGAAGTATCCGGTTCAGATGGAAGTGTCCGGTTACCATCACAATGTCGCGGGCAGGTTCCTGGCGTTGAAGCCGGCGCTGTATGCGGCCGGCGACGGTGCGGTAACCTTCCGCAACTTCCGCTACCGCGCGCTGGACTGAGCGCGGAGCCGGAATCCCCAGACTTACCGGGTTCAAAACATGTCAGTGCGCAACAAGAACGATGCCGCTACGCCGGCATTGGCGAAGGGCAAGGCAGCCACCATCAACGACATCGCGCGACTGTCGGGTGTATCCAAGAAAACGGTTTCAAGAATCATCAACAACTCGCCACTGGTGCGCAAGGACACGCGCGACAAGGTGGAAGCGTTGATGCGTGAAGTGGGCTACACGCCCGATCCACTGGCCCGCGGGCTGGCGTTCCGCCGCTCCTTCCTGATCGGCATGGTCTACGACAACCCCACCGCGCAGTACATCGTGGACATGCAGTACGGCGCGCTGGATGCATTGCGTGGATCCAGTTTCGAGCTGGTGGTGCATCCCTGTGACAGCCGCAGCCCCGGCTACATCGAAGGCGTGCGTCGCTTCGTGCAGCAGCAGAAGCTGCACGGCGTCATCCTAGTGCCGCGTGCCTCGGAAGACCAGGCGCTGGCGGACATGCTCGATGAGATCGGCTGCCGGTTTACCCGCGTGGCAGCGCTGCCGCTGGACGAAAGCTCGCAGATGGTGGTTACCCATGACCGCGATGGTGCGGCCGAAGCCGCCGACTACCTGCTCTCGCTCGGCCACCGTGACATTGCCCTGGTGACCGGTCCCAGCGCCTACCGTTCGGCCCATGAACGTACCGCCGGCTTCATCGACGCACTGTCGCAACGCGGTATCGAGCTGCCGAAGGACCGCATCATCGAGGCCGGCTACACCTTCGAATCCGGTGTCGCCGCTGCCGAGAAACTGCTGCTGGGCAAGCGCCGCCCGACCGCCATCTTCACCGGCAACGATGAAATGGCCGCCGGTATCTACAAGGTGGCGCTGCGCGCGGGCATCAACATTCCGCGCCAGCTGTCCATTGTCGGCTATGACGACAGCCCGCTTGCCTCGCGCCTGTGGCCCTCGCTGACCTCGGTGCGCCGGCACACGCGCGATACCGGACGCACCGCCGCGGCGATGCTGATCCAGCCCGAAGGCCAGGCCGCGCTGCCCATTGCCAGCGTGCGGCCGCACCTGATCGTCCGCGATTCCTGCCAGCCGCCGGAGGATTGATCCCCAAGGATCAATCCTGCAGGTCACGACCTCTGGTCGTGACACGCCCCTGCCCCATCCACCCGATCCACCGCGCCCTGCCCGGGCCATCCCGGCATCGTGCGACGCAAAATGACACCGGTTTCCTGTCTGGCTAGAATCGACCGTGAACCGCGCCGGGGCCGACCCGTCGGCCCGCCCCCCGCTCTGGAGACGCCATGTACAGCAAGACCCATTACGCCACCCATCCCGATGCCATCCACGGTGCCAGCAACGACCAGCTGCGTGACCTGTACCTGCTCGATGGCCTGTTCAACGCCGGTGCGGTGACCCTCAAGTACACCCACTACGAGCGCTTCGTGATTGGTGGCGCCGCCCCGGTGGACGCACCGCTTGCGCTGCCGACCCAGACCGAACCCGCTTCGGCCGCAGGCCACCCGTTCCTGGAGCGCCGGGAACTGGGCGTGATCAACGTCGGCAGCGGCACTGGTACGGTCACCGTGGATGGCACCGGCTACACGCTGGGTCCGAAGGACGGTCTGTACGTGGCCATGGGCAGCAAGGAGGTCGTGTTCGCCTCGCAGGACGCCGCCAACCCCGCCCAGTTCTATCTGGCCTCGACCCCGGCCCATGCCCGCTTCGAAACCAGGCAGCTGTCCATCAAGGACGCCGTTGCACTGGACCGCGGCGCGCTGGAAACCAGCAACGAGCGCACCATCTACCAGTACATCGTGCCGGCCACCTGCCAGTCCTCGCAGCTGCTGCTGGGCCTGACCGTGCTCAAGCCGGGCAGCGTGTGGAACACCATGCCGCCGCACCTGCACGACCGTCGCAGCGAGGTCTACTTCTACTTCGACCTGGGTGACAGCGACCGCGTCTACCACTTCATGGGCGAGCCGGCCGCGCAGCGTCACATCGTGATCCAGAACAACGAAGCGGTAGTGTCGCCGCCGTGGTCGATCCACATGGGCGCCGGCACCAGCAACTACGCCTTCATCTGGGCGATGGGTGGCGAGAACCTGGACTACACCGACATGCACGTGCTGGACATCTGCCAGCTCAAGTAAGCCCGCCTGGCCGCCGCGCACCGTGTGCCGGCCGTCGACACCGCTCGTCTCTATCAAGGAACGCATACGCAATGGCTAATCCCTTCAGCCTGGAAGGCAAGGTCGCTCTGGTAACCGGTGGCAATACCGGTCTGGGCCAGGGCATCGCCGTGGCACTGGCCGCCGCTGGTGCCGACGTCGCCGTGGCCGGCATCGCCCCGCCCACCGATACCATCGAAAAGATCACCGCGCTGGGCCGCCGCTGCCTGGCCATCGAAGCCAACCTGATCAGCATCGAGCCGGTGGCGCGCGTGGTCCGCGAGACCATCGAAGGCCTGGGCGGGTTGGACATCCTGGTCAACAACGCCGGCCTGATCCGCCGCGCCGATGCGGTGGACTTCAGCGAGCAGGACTGGGACGACGTGATGAACGTCAATCTCAAGTCCGCGTTCTTCATTTCGCAGGCCGCCGGCCGCCACTTCATCGAACAGGGCCACGGCAAGATCATCAACATCGCTTCGATGCTGTCCTTCCAGGGCGGTATCCGCGTGCCGTCGTACACCGCCAGCAAGAGCGGCATCGCCGGCATCACCCGGCTGCTGGCCAACGAGTGGGCGGGCAAGGGCATCAACATCAATGCCATCGCCCCGGGCTACATGGCGACCGACAACACCGCCCAGCTGCGCGCCGACGAAGCGCGCAACAAGGCGATCCTGGAGCGCATCCCGGCCGGTCGCTGGGGCACGCCGGATGACCTGGCCGGTGCGGCGGTGTTCCTGGCCTCGTCGGCGTCGGATTACATCAACGGCGCCGTGCTGCCGGTCGATGGTGGCTGGCTGGCGCGCTGACGCGTGATCCGCGGTAGTGCCGGCCGCTGGCCGGCGTCCTGGCAATGCTTCCGCCGTTCATGAGGTTGCCGGGCAGCGGCCGGCACTACCGGAGACCGGACATGCGCACCCTGTTGCCTTTGTTGTTGCTGCTGTCGTGCACCACCGCGCAGGCGGCGCCCGTGCGGGTCTTCATTGCCGGTGACTCCACTGCGGCCGCATACGGCCCCGAGCGCGCGCCGCAGGCCGGCTGGGGCCAGGCGCTGCAGAGCTACCTGGACCCGGCGCGCTTGGAGGTGCACAACCACGCCAAGGGCGGGCGCAGCACGCGCAGTTTCATCGAGGAAGGGCGCCTGGAGGCCATCGCCGCCGAGCTGCGCCAAGGCGACGTGCTGCTGATCCAGTTCGGCCACAACGATGCGAAGTTCGAAGACCGCACGCGCTACACCGATCCGGACAGCGACTACCCACGCCTGCTGATGCGTTACGTACAGGTGGCCCGCGCAAAGGGCGCCACGCCGGTGCTGGTCACGCCGGTGGCGCGGCTGCTGTACGACTTCGGTTCACTGCTGGATACGCATGGCCGCTACACGCAGTCGATGAAGGCGTTGGCCGCGCGCGAGCAGATTGCGCTGATTGATCTGAATGACCGCAGCATGCGCTGGGTCCGCGCGCTGGGTGAGGAGGGCGCGCGACCCTACTTCCTGTTCGTGCCCGAACAGAACAAGGCCGACGGCACCCATTTCAGCGTGGCCGGCGCACATGCGGTGGCCTGCCTGGTATTGCGCGAGGCGGTGCCGCTGCTACCCGCGCTGCAGCCGGCGCTGGTGCGGGATATCGACTGCGACGTGGTGGCGGAAGGGCAGGGTAGCGACCCAGCCCTGCCCTCGCAGGTGGTGCACGAAGACAGTGTTGTGCGCACGCAAGCAGGCCCGCACGGCGGTGCCGGCCCGACCACGGCGTATCCGTTCTTCGCCGATGCCGAAGGGCTGCCGTTCGTGCTGCGCAAGCGTGTGCTGCACAAAGGCGCGGGCATCGGCCTGCATCCGCAGCACAAGGACGAGATCTATTACATCGTCAGTGGGCAGGGCAGTTATGTGCTGGATGGCAGGCAGTACGACGTGCACGCCGGGCACGCGCTGCTGACCCGCAAGGGCAGCCACCATGCGCTGCAGCAGGTGGGTGAGGAGGATCTGGTGGTGCTGCTGGTGTACCCGCGCTGATTGAAACGTAGCCGAGCATGGGCTCGGCTTTACAGAACAGCGCCGGCGTGCATGGTCATCGTCGTTCGACAGGCTCCGGGCCGAAGTGCTTCAGCCCCAACCTGGCCAGGTCTTCCGGTCGCTCGAAATAGGCTTCGTCGAAGGCGTGCAGCGCCTCCTGCTCCTGTTCGGTCATCGCGCCGTACAGGTCGGTCAGTTGCTTGACCGCCGGGTCATCTTCCAGCCGGTCGACCAGCCCGCGCATGCCGGCCAGGATCGCGTGGGTCTTCGCCGCGCCCATCGCCTGCAGCGCACGTAACGCCAGCTGGCAGGTCGGGTCGCCCCAGTTGCACAGGAACTGCATGAAGCCGCCGTTGTTGATGTCGGCCTCCATGCGCCACAGCGCCACCAGCTGCTGGTCTTCGTCGGACAGCGCATCACACGTCACCGCCGTCCGCCCAGCCTTCACCCGTGCCGGCCTGGAACACGTGATCGTCAGCCTGCACGTCACCGGCAGGCAGGTGCGCCTGGTCGGCCAGTGCCGCGTAGATTGGGGTGAAGTCCGGCGACGTCGCCTGCATCAGCTGTTCAAAGCTGTCGATGACGAAGTAGGTCTTCTGGAAGGTGTCGATGCGGTACTTCGTTCGCATGATCCGCTGCAGGTCGAAACCGATGCGGTTGGGTGCGGCCGATTCCAGCGAGTACAGCGACTCGCCCTTGGACGACACGATGCCGGCACCGTAGATGCGCAGGCCGTCGGGCGTGTCGATCAGGCCGAACTCCACCGTGTACCAGTACAGGCGGGTCAGGTTCTGCAGCGCGTCCGGGCCGATCGCGTGGGCTTTGACGCCGCCACGGCCGTACGCCTCCATGTAGTCGGCGAACACCGGGTTCATCAGCAGCGGCACGTGGCCGAACAGATCGTGGAACAGGTCCGGTTCGGCGATGTAGTCGATCTGGTCGGGGCGACGGATCCACCAGGTCACCGGAAAACGGCGGTTGGCCAGATGGTCGAAGAAATCCAGTTCCGGCAGCAGGCCTTCAACGCCGACCAGGGTCCAGCCGGTGGCCGCGCCCAGCACTTCGTTGAGCTGGTCGAAGCGCGGAATCATGTGCGCGTTCATGCCCATCTCGTCCTGTGCATCCAGGAATTCCTGGCAGGCGCGGCCGACCAGCAGTTCGCGCTGGCGCTGGTACAGCGTGCTCCAGGTGGCGTGGTCGTCGGCGCTGTAGGTGTCCCACGGCTGCTCGACGAGCGCGGTGGTATACACCGGCACGTAGCCCTTGTCGGTCTGCTGGTGTTCGACGCGGCGGGGCTGGGCGAGGTCCATGGGGCACTTCTGGATGGGATACCCACGATGCTAGGGCAGGGTGCGCGCAACAGGGTTGCAAAAGTTGCGCCGATTGGCCTTGTTGGCGCAATATCCTTGCGTACTCACCATGTTGCGGGGCAACAATGGCCGGAGAAGTCCAGTTCGATCGCACGGATATACGTCTGCTGGCTGAAATCCAGCGGGATGGGCGCGCCACCAACGCCGAGCTCGCAACACGGGTGAACCTCTCGCCCTCGGCCTGCCTGCGCCGCCTGCAGCGGCTGGAAAGCGAGGGCGTGATCGTCGGCTATGGCGCGCGGCTGGAGCCACGGCAGCTGCGGCTGGGCCTGCAGGCCTTCGTGCGCGTGCAGCTGGAAAAGCACGACCAGGCCGCCATCGGCCACTTCGTGGACAGCGTGCAGGGCTGGGATGAAGTGGTGGCCTGCCATGCACTGACCGGCGACATGGACTATCTGCTGCACGTCTACGTGCGCGACCTGGAGCACTTCTCGCACTTCCTGCTGGACCGGCTGCTCAACGCCGGTGGCGTGGCCGATGCCAATTCCAGCTTCGTGCTGCGCACGGTGAAGGGATTCCAGGCATTGCCGCTTTCACAGCTGGAATAAGCGCGCCGCCGCGATTTGACGCAGCCGGGCGGGTAGCTGAGCATCACCGCCCTGCGCTCGCCGCAGCGTTCCTTTCCGGTTCCACGCATGTCCGAACTCCAGCACCCGGTGCCCACCACCACCTTCCTGCCGCTGCAGCGCAAGTCGCTGGCGCGCTTCATCGCCCATGGCACGCCGCCGCAGACCGCGCTGGAACAGGCCGGGTTGATGGCTGCGCAGCTGTGCCGCGCGCGCCTGCACACACCAGCGGAAATCGAGCGCCTGCTGCACGAAGCCTGCGCGCTGTTCGCCAGCCATGACGGCGCGGCCGCGCAGCTTGCCGGCGCCGGCGGCGGTGGCCAGCCGGAACTCGATGCCTGGCTGGCCGCGCTGGCCGCCCATGGCGTGCTGCTGGCACCGGCGGAGATCCTGCAGGACTTCATCGTGCAGTCGCCCAGCGAGTACCCCGGCCTGGCCCTGCAGCAGGCCTGCCAGGAAACCCTGGCCGAACACGAGATCCGCTTCCCGCCCGCCTTCGCCAGCGACGATGAGGACGACGACCAGGACGAGGCCGTTGCCAGCGACGCGCGTGCGGTCGAACACCATGGCCTGTACACCTCCGAGCAGGCCCGCGTGCTGCGCGCCATCGCCGCCAACCCCGATGAGCTGATCGACCTCGATGGCTATGCCGGCACCGGCAAGGGCCACCTGGTGCTGGCGCTGATGGAGGCGCGGCCCGGCCGCTACACCTACGTGGCGCCCTCGCGTGGGCAGGTGGAAGCCTTCCGCAGCCGCGTGCCGGCCAGCACCGCGGTGCGCCTGCTGACCCAGATCGAGTTCGCCAACCGCGTGGCGCAGCATGCCGCGCGCAGCGGCCACACCGGGGGCTTCGTTGCCAGCTACCGGCGCAGCACCCGCACGCCGCGCGAGATTGCCGGCCGCATCGGCCTGCAGGGCATCGGTGGGCGCAGCCCGGAGCAGGTGCTGCTGACTGCGTTCGAGGCCATCAACCGTTGGTGCGCGTCGTCGGCACCGGGCTTGGCGTTCCAGCATTTCGACCGTTCGGTGCCCGCCGCGATGCTCGACGTGTCGCCGTACATGGCGGCCGCCGAGCACGTCTGGCGCTGCATGTTCGACGCCGACCTGCAGCGGGGCACGCTGCTGAGCCTCAGCCCGGCGCACATCGGCAAGTGGCTGGCACTGCGCGGCGTTACCCCGCCGCTGGACATGGGCATGCTGCTGGTGGACGAGGCGCATGACCTGAGCCCGTCGTGGAAGCAGTTGCTGGCCGGCCATGCGCCTGGCGTGGTCAGCCTGGGTGATCCGCACCAGTGCCTGACCGGTACGGTGCCGCGCTGGGCCGCGTCGAAGGTGCTGGAAATGCACCAGTCGGTGCGCCAGGGCAACCAGGTCGAGGGCCTGGTCAACCAGACCCTGGCACTGGATGGACTGGGCCAGGACAGTGGGCCGTTCGTCGGTGCCGCCGACCGCGCCACCGGTGTGCTGCATTACCGCCACTGGGCGCAGGTGCCGAGCGAGGGCCTGCGCATCCATGGCAGCGTCGCCGATCTGGCCCTGGATGCGGCACAGCTGCACGCGCTCGGGCTGCGGCCCTATCTGCATCCGGCATCGCTGCGCGCGCTGCGCAGCGTGCTGCAGCGGCCGCTGGATGCGTGGCGCCGGCGCCGCGACAGCGCCTCGGACCCGGCACAGGAGCGCTTCCTGGCCACGCAGGCCGACGAAGGGCAGGGCGCGCTGGTGGAACTGTTTGCGTCTGCCGATCGGGTGCAGTCACTGCTGCAGGCGCTCGACGACCAGGACACGCCTGCTGAAGGGCGGGTGGCGCTGTGCCTGGCCGAACACGCGAAGAACCTGCAGTTCGACGTGGTCTCACTGTCACCCGGTTGCTTCAGTGCGGGGCAGGGCGGGCGCATCTGGCACAACCCGGTGCGCGCGGTCTATCTGGCACTCACCCGTGCGCGACGCCAGCTGCATGTGCCGGCCGATGGCATGGAACAGCTGCAGCACACGGCGACACTGCAGGAGCAGGCCCGTCAGGCGCGCAGGCGCGAGCGGCAGCAGGCCAGCGGTTACCGGCCTGCGCGCTAGAACGCGCGCGTCGCTGTCTGGCAGCGACACGCCGGCTTAGCTCAGCACTTGTCCTTGCGGCCCATCAACTTGCCCAGGCGCGAGGCTTCCTCGCACTTCGGCGCGGCCACGGGTGCCGGTGCGGCGGCCGCGGCGCGTGCACGCTGCAGCTGCTGGATCTTGGCGCGGATCTGTGGCATCGCGGCCATTGCGGCCTTTTCGCCCTCCAGGATCGCGGTGCCACGCTGGCTGAAATCGGCGGCGCCGATGTCCAGCACCTTCGGGCGTATGACGATGTCGGCGCGTGCCAGTTCCTGCTCGCCCAGGCGCTGGCCCATGATCGAGATGGACTGGTTGACGATGCCCAGCATGTCAGTCGGCGCCTTGCCGCTGGCCTTGCTGGAGATGTCCACGGCGATCACGAAGTCGGCGCCGAGCTGGCGTGCGGCATCCACCGGCACCGGGCTGACCACACCGCCATCAATGTAGTTGCGACCGCCGATCTTCACCGGCTCGAACACACCGGGAATGCTGCTCGATGCGCGCACCGCCTGGCCGACGTTGCCGCGCACGAAGATCGCGCGCTCGCCTGTTTCCAGCTGGGTGGCGACGGCGGCGAACGGCTTCTTCAGGCGCTCGGCGGGGCGGTTGGCGACCTGCTCGTTGACGTAGTCCTGCAGCTTCTGGCCCTGCACCAGGCCACCGGAGAACAGGCGCACGTCGCGGATGCTGGCTTCATCCAGCGCCACTGCCTTGCTCTGCATCTGGAACGCATCCATGCCGCTGGCATACAGCGCGCCGACCACGCTGCCGGCACTGGTGCCGGACACCACGGCCGGTTCGAAGCCATTGGCCTCCAGCATCTTGATCACGCCGATGTGGGCGAAGCCCTTGGCCGCGCCACCGCCGAGGGCGATACCGATCTTCACTGGCTTGGCCTGCGGCACCACGGTCGGTGCCGGCGGCGGCGTGGGGCGGACCGGGTCGCCACCGCAGCCGGCCAGCAGGCCGATCAGGGCGAGGGACAGCAGCATGCGGGGGCGGAACAGGCTCATCGGCAGTGCGCTCGCGGCGCCGGATTCGGGAAAGGGCGCCAGCATACCGAAGCGGTGGCGGGGCGGGCAGGGTGGGGGAGTGGCCTATTCAGGAAAAGGAGCGCGGGCGGTGCCGACCTTGGTCGGCACCGCCCGGGCGAGGGGCTCAGAACCGGTTGTCGCCGTCCAGCATCCGGCCCAGGCCGCCCAGCACCGAGCCTTCGCCGCGGCTCTGGCCGCCGCCCTGCGGCGCCGCCATCCACATGCGCCCGGCCAGGCGCGAGAACGGCAGCGACTGCAGCCAGACCTTGCCCGGGCCGGTCAGCGTGGCCAGGAACACGCCCTCGCCTCCGAACAGCATGCTCTTGATGCCGGTGACCCGGCGTACGTCCATGTCCACGGTCGGGTGGTAGGCCACCACGCAGCCGGTATCCACGTCCAGTCGCTCACCTGCGGCCAGCTCGCGCTCGACCACGCAGCCACCGGCGTGGATGAACACCCAGCCGTCCCCCTCCAGCTTCTGCATGATGAAGCCTTCGCCACCGAACAGGCCGGTCATGATCTTGCGCTGGAACTGCACGCCGATCTGCACGCCGCGCGCGCCGGCCAGGAAGCTGTCCTTCTGGCAGATCAGGCGGCCGCCATGCTGGTCCAGCTTCATTGCCAGTACGGTTCCGGGGTAGGGGGCGGCGAAGGCGACCTTGCCCTTGCCGTGGCCGCTCTGGGTGTAGACGGTGGCAAACAGGCTCTCGCCGGTCAGCACGCGCTTGCCGGCGGCCATCACCTTGCCCATGAAGCCGCCGCCCTGGTCGCCGTTGGCGGCGCCGAACACCGTATCCATCTGCACGGTGGCGTCCTTGAACATCAATGCGCCGGCCTCGGCAATGGCGCTCTCACCGGGGTCGAGCTCGATTTCCACGAACTGCATTTCATGGCCGACGATGCGGAACTCGATGTCGTCGGCGCGGCTGCTGGCAGCGGCGGGGACCGGCGGCGGGGTGTTCGGCATGCCCGGGGCCGCGGACTGCAGTTCGGGCACCTCGGCGATCGAGGTCCACCCGCTCATGCCCTGGCACCAGGCCAGGGAGCGCGGGTTGGCCTGGGCGTAGCGGCGCGCGGCCTCGTCATCAAGCGGGCCGATACGCTCGGCCTGGGCGGAGGCATGGAAGTACCACTGGGTCATCGCGGCGGCTCCGCAGGGCTGGTAAACCGCGAGTCTAGCGAGCACGCGGGGGGCCGGGGCGACGGGGCCATGAACGGCAGGCATTTGCGGGGCAGGTGCTGTATTGCAACAATTATCTGGTAGCGCCGTTTTACCACCCCTCCAAACACAGCCTACCGCCATGTCCCCGACCCGCACTTCCCGTGGCCGCCTTCCGGTCGCGCGCCCCCTCGTTGCCGCTCTTTCCGCCCTGTTGCCGCTGGTAGCAGCCGCCCAGGAAACTCCCGCTGCCAAGGATCCGGTTGCCCTCGATGCCCTGCAGGTGACCGCGCAGCGCCGCGTCGAGAACGCCAAGGACGTACCGGTCGCACTGAGCGCGATCCAGGGCGAGAAGCTGGATGTGCTCGGTTCGGCCGGCGATGACATCCGCTTCCTGGCCGCGCGCGTGCCCAGCCTCAACATCGAGTCGTCCTACGGCCGTGCCTTCCCGCGCTTCTACATCCGCGGCCTGGGCAACACCGATTTCGACCTCAATGCCTCGCAGCCGGTGTCGCTGGTGTACGACGACGTGGTGCAGGAAAGCCCGCTGCTGAAGGGCTTCCCGCTGTTCGACCTGGCCAACGTGGAAGTGCTGCGCGGCCCGCAGGGCACGCTGTTCGGCCGCAATACCCCGGCCGGCGTGGTCAAGTTCGATTCGGCGCGCCCGTCGCAGGATGCCGACGGTTACGTGCGCGTGGGCTATGGCAGCTACAACAGCTGGAACGTGCAGGGTGCCTACGGCGGCCCGCTGACCGATCGCTGGTCGGCACGCGTCTCGGCCATCTACCAGCGCCGCGATGACTGGGTCGACAACACCCGCGCCGGTGCGCCGAACAGCGGTTTCGAAGGCTATGACGAAGCCGCCGGCCGCGTGCAGTTCCTGTACGAAGGCGATGACTTCGAAGCGCTGTTCAACCTGCACAAGCGCAAGCTCAACGGTACCGCCCGCCTGTTCCGCGCCAACATCATCCAGAAGGGTGGCAACGGCCTGGTCGAGAACTTCGACCGCGACAAGGTGGCCAACGACGGCGTCAACTTCTCCGATCTGGAAACCTGGGGCGGCAGCGCGCGCCTGCAGTGGAACCTCGGCTCGGTGACCCTGCACTCGATCACCGGTTATGAAACCGCTGAATCGCTCAACCGCGGCGACATCGACGGTGGCTACGGCGAGGCATCGCTGGGCGCCGGCAACTATGGGCCGGGCTTCATCCCGTTCTCGTCCGAGTCGGCCGACGGCCTGCCGCACCACCGCCAGTGGACGCAGGAATTCCGCGTCGAATCCAACGAATGGGGCCGCTTCGACTGGCAGGCCGGTGTCTTCTACTTCGACGAAGACGTGACCATCAACAACTTCAACTACAACTCGTTGAAGCCGGGCAACCCGCAGACCGGCCATGTGGTGCAGAACCAGCGCAACAAGGCATGGGCGGTGTTTGCCTCGGGTGACTTCGATGTCACCGACCGCTTCAAGCTGCGTGCCGGCGTGCGCTACACCCAGGACAAGAAGGACTTCAACGCCAGCGTGCTGCAGGCCGTGCCGTTCGGTACCCCGGTCAGTGGCCCGTATGTGGCCAACACCGACGTCAACGACGTCAGCTGGGATGTCAGCGGCGTCTACAAGCTGACCGACAACGTGAATGCCTACGCCCGCGTGGCCAAGGGCTTCCGTGCGCCGTCGATCCAGGGCCGCCTGGCCTTCGCGCCCGGCCTGTCGCAGGCCGATTCGGAGAAGGTGATCTCGTACGAAGCCGGCATCAAGGCCGACCTGTTCGAGCGTCGCGCGCGCCTGGGCCTGAGCGTGTTCCGCTACAACGTTGACGGCCAGCAGCTGATCGCCGTGGGTGGCACCAACAACACCGCCACCCTGCTCAATGCCGACAAGACCATCGGCCAGGGCGTGGAACTGGACCTGGAAGCCTACCTGGCCGACAACGTCCTGCTGACCTTCGGCAGCAGCTACAACGACACCGAGATCAAGGACAAGGATCTGGCGGTGGCGATCTGCGGTGGTGGCTGCACCATCAACGACCCGACCACCGTCATCAACGGCGGCACCTATGCGCTGGTCAACGGCAATCCGCTGCCGCAGGCGCCGAAGTGGATCCACAATGCGACCCTGCGCGTCGGTTTCCCGCTCAGCGATGGCAGCGAGCTGTATGCCTACACCGACTGGGCCTACCGCAGCGCGGTGAACTTCTTCATCTACGAGTCGCCGGAGTTCCGCGGCCGTAGTTCGCTGGAAGGCGGCCTGCGCCTGGGCTACAACTGGGATTACGGCCAGTACGACGTGGCTGTGTTCGGCCGCAACCTGACCAACCAGACCCGCGTGGTCGGTGCGATCGACTTCAACAACCTGACCGGCTTCCTCAACGAGCCGCGAACCTGGGGCGTGGAGTTCACCGCGAAGTTCTGATGCGGTGGCTGCGGTAATGCAATGAAGAAGGGCCGGCGCAATGCCGGCCCTTCTGCTGTATGGGGTCAGAGCCCTTTCCTGCGGAAAGGGATTCGACCCCGGAGCATCACTTACAGCGCGCTCTGCGGGCGCACCTTCAGCACCGCATTCTCGGTGGCGCAGTCGCGGCTGGAGTGCCGACCAGCCTTGCGCGCCGCCTCGATCTCCTTGCGTGCGGCCAGCAGGTCCTTGTTGAACGCAGCGTTGTCGTGCAGGCGGGCCACGGCGGCGGCGCCCATGAAGCGGCCTTCGAGGATGTCGCTCTGCCAGTGCACGTTGCACACCAGGCGGCTCTCGCCGTAGTTGCGGCCGCGCGCCTGGATGGCATCGGCGCGATCCGGCGCGATCTCCGACAGGATCAGGGCCCAGGCCCAGCCGATCGAGGTGTGGCCAGAGGGGTAGGAGCCGTTCTTGCGCAGGCCGTCCTCGTCCTTCGGCGAGCAGGTCGGCTCACCATTGACCATGAATGGGCGCGGGCGCTGGTAGTGATTCTTGGCAGCCTTGGTCGCCGCGCTGGCGTCGATCCGGCTGCGCTCCAGCAGTCGGTACAGCGCCGGTGTCTTCACAGCATCGATGTCGATGTCGGCGGCGCAGGAGAAGTGGTTGGCGCCTTCGGGGAAGCCGAGTTCCGCATCGACACCGGCCTGGGCGAAGCGCGGGCTGCCACGCAGCGCGCGGGCTTCACGGCTGACCTGTTCGTCCAGGGCGAGGGCGGCCGAACCGGCCACCGGCGGTGCCGGCACCAGGTCGAGGCTGGCCGGTACCGCGCTCTTGTCCAGATAGCCCACCGCCTTGGTGGTGGTGTTGGCTTCGACGGCGGTCGGCTTGGCGACGGTGGCGGCACAACCGGCCAGGGCCGCGATGACGGCAAGGCCGAGCAGCGGGCGGGCAGGGTGGGAAATCAGCGACATGGACAGGCTCCGGGAGAGAAAACAACGCGCCATGATCGCAGCCCGAATACGACACCGCAGTGGCCATCGGTCATATGGCCAGACCCGGCATGGTCATCGCAGCAGTATCAGCAGCAGTATCAAAAGCGTCATCAAGTGACGTCAGTCTTCTGAATCCGGGCGCAGCGCACGGACTTTCACGCGACTGCGCCGCGAGCATCGGCACAACGGCACGCACCAGGAGCCGTCCAGTTCCAGCCGGGTCGGGGGGATCCGCAGACAGAGGGAGAGAAGCGATGCGCAGCACCGCAACAGGAAGTACCGTCCTGGCCCTGCTCCTCGGGCTGGCAGCCGCCCCGGCGCAGGCCGCCGACGTGGTCGGCGTGGCCTTCGTGCATGGCACCGGCGCGCAGACCAACGCCACCCAGGACTACTGGCAGCCGGCCATCATCGACACCGTGCGCCAGGGCCTGCCGAACAGCAGCAACTATGTGGTCATCAACTGCGACTTCACCCAGTACATGTGGAAGCCGGAGGCCGCCGGCTGCCTGGCCAACCAGCTGACCCGCTTCATCGACAGCCGCGGCATCACCCAGCTGGTGGTGATCACCCATTCCAACGGCGGCAACGTGGTGCGCTGGATCCTGTCCAACCCGACCTACGACAGCCGCTACCCGAAGATCATCCGCACGGTGCGCAAGGTCACCGCGCTGGCGCCGTCCTCGGCCGGCACGCCGCTGGCCGATGCGGTGCTCAACGGCAACACCTTCGAAACCTCGCTGGGCTGGCTGCTGGGCTACAAGAACGACGCGGTGCGCCAGCAGCAGGTGGCGAGCATGGCTACCTACAATGCGCAGAACCTGTACGGCACCGCAGGCCGTCCCGCCCTGCCCAAGCCGTTCCGTGCGGTGGTCGGCAGCGACGTGGAATCGGCGGTGTGGGACAGCAACAGCTACTGCGGTGGCTACGCCGCCAATGTCGGCCTGGAGTTCACCCAGAACTGGCTGTCGTCCTGCTCCGATGGCTTCCTGGAGTGCAGCAGCCAGAAGGCCGCCGGCACCACCTGGTTCACCGACAAGGCGCGTACCCAGGGCGCGGAACCGCTCAGCCACAACCAGAGTCGCCGCGAGTGCTTCGGCCTCGGCACCCTGCTGCGCAACGACCTGACCCAGTGAGGGAGACGACCATGACGATTCATTCCACCCTGCTGGCCGGCGCCGTCCTGGCAGTGCTGTCCCTTCCCGCAGCGCAGGCCGCGCAGCTGCTGCAGGCCGCCCGTGCAGGCGATCAGGTGCCTGCCGCCCTGGTGGCCGCGCCGCTGCCCGCCGATGAAAGCGAACACGCGCCGTTGTCCTTTGCCTGGGCGCTGGACCCGGCACAACCGCTGCAGGCGGCCACGCCGTATGCCTCGGTCAGCCGCAGCTACTGGCAGCAGGTCGATGGTACGCAGCTGCAGCGCGGCGTGGACTTGCCGCTGACCGCTGCCGATGCGGTGATCCAGCTGAGTCCGGCCGAAGGCGCGCGTGCAGTGCCGGCCAACACGTTGCAGGTGCGCGACCCGGCCGGCCGCAGCAGCGTGGCGCGCAGTGTCGACGCGCGCGCGCTGCAGCAGGCCGGCATGCCGGTGAGCGATGGCAGCAGCATGCTGCGCACCGGCGCGACCAGTGCGGCCGGTGCGTACACGCTGCAGAGCACGCAGGCACAGGGCCGCTACGTGGTGCAGGTGCTGGAGCCGAACAGCCCGCTGCGGCTGGAAGTGCAGGCCAACCAGGCGCAGGTGCTGGCCGGTGGCAACGTGCAGCTGCAGGCACGCTTGCTGGAAGACGGTGCCACCACCGCGCAGATGGCCTCGCGCCGCGGCAGCCTGGGCGGTGAAGCCCTGCTGGTCGCACCGGATGGACGCAGCTGGCCGCAGCGGTTGCTGCGCACCACTGATGGCAGCCTGCGCGCGCAGGTGCGGATCCCGGCCGACGTCGGCACCGTGCAGGGGCTGTGGGAACTGCAGGTGTTCGCCCAGGCCGATGGCGTGCTGCGCGATGGCAAGGTGGCCTTCGCGGTGGCACGGCCGACCGCGCGCTTCAGTGGCCAGGCGGTATCGGACCCGGCCAGCCGCCAGGTGGCGCTGCCGCTGCAGGTGGCTGCAGCGGGCCGCTACGAGGCGCGTGGCACGCTGTATGCCACTGCCCGCGATGGCCAGCTGAAGCCGGTTGCACAGGCGCACGCGGCGGCGTGGTTCGATGGCCCGGGCGCAGGCCAGCTGGTGCTGCCGTTCGGCCAGGCCGCATTGCCGGCTGGTTTTGGTGCGCCGTACGAGCTGCGCGACCTGCAGCTGCAGGACCAGAGCCGGATGGCACCGATCGAGTCGCGCGCGCTGGCGTTGAAGTTCTGAGCAAGGGTGCAGCGGGCCGGGTTCCGGCCCGCTGTACCGTTTTCTGTAGAGCCGAGCCTATGCTCGGCTCTACAGTGGCATGTCGATTATCCCGCGTACGCGGTCAGCCGGCCTTCCTGCTCGCATACGGTGATCGCGCCACCGAACACCGCCGACAGCGGTTCGTTGCGCAGCAGCTCGGCGCGGGTGCCATCGGCCAGCACACGGCCATCGCGCAGCAGCACCACCCGCTCGATTTCGGGAATGATCTCTTCGATGTGGTGGGTCACCAGCACCAGGGTGATGCCCTGCTGGGCCAGTACCCGCATGGTCGCCACCAGCTGTTCGCGGGCGACCAGGTCCAGCCCGGTGGACGGTTCGTCCAGCAGCAGTGCCTGTGGCCGATTGACCAGCGCGCGCGCGATCAGCACGCGGCGGGTCTCGCCGGCCGACAGCTCGGCGTAGGCACGCTCGCGCAGGGACAGCGCGCCGGTCATCGCCAGTGTCTCGCCGACGCGTGCACGCATGTCGGCGGTCACCTCGCGGAAGGCGGGCACCACGTAGCTGGCAAAGAAGCCGGACAGCACGGCCTGTTCCACGGTCAGCCCCGGCATGTCGGCCAGGTTGCTGCTGAGGTCGCCGGTGACGATGCCCAGCTGCGAGCGCAGCCGGTCCACCTGCCAGCGGTTCTGGCCCAGCACCTTCACTGCCACCGAGCCGTCGCCCTGCGCCAGCGGGTACAGCTCGCGGGTGATCAGTTTGATGAAGGTCGACTTGCCGCAGCCGTTGGGGCCGAGCAGGGCGGTGTGCTGGCCCTGTGCAATGCGCAGGCTGAGCCCGTGCAGCACCTTCACCTGGCCGCGCACCACGGTGGCGCGGTCCAGTTCGATCAACGGGGGCAGCTCCGCGATGGGCGGGGCCGCAGTCATGGTGCTGGCGCGTGGATCAAGGCTCGACAACTCAGGTCCCCAACTGTGAACGGTGCCACGGATGGCGATGCGAAGCACCGCCGCAGGGATGCAGTTTGCAACGCAAGCGCCCATGATGTCTGCCATCCCCGCGTCGATCCGGAGCGCTGCCATGCCTGATGCCCTGATGTCCCTGTTGACCGGTGGTGTGCTCGGCCTGGGCGGGTGGGCGATGCTGGCGGTGCTGCTGGTCTTCACCCAGATCACCATCTTCTCGGTGACCCTGTACCTGCATCGCAGCCAGGCCCATCGCGGGGTCGACTTCCACCCGGCGCTGGCCCATGTATTCCGCTTCTGGCTGTGGCTGACCACCTCGATGATCACCCGCGAATGGGTGGCCATCCACCGCAAGCACCACGCCAAGGTGGAGACCGAGGACGACCCGCACAGCCCGGTCACCCGTGGCATCGGCAAGGTGTTCTGGCATGGCGTGGAGCTGTACCGCGAAGCGCGCGGCATGCGCGCGGACATCGAGCAGTACGGGCGTGGCACCCCGGATGATGCGATCGAGCGCCGCCTGTACACCCCGCACGCCACGCTGGGGCCGGTGCTGTTGTTCGCGATCAATACCGTGTTGTTTGGCCTGCCCGGCGTGGCCCTGTGGGCTGTCCAGATGGCGTGGATCCCGTTCTGGGCAGCCGGCGTGGTCAATGGCCTGGGCCACTGGTGGGGCTACCGCAACTACGAGTCCGCCGATACCTCCACGAACCTGACGCCGTGGGGGTTCTGGATCGGTGGCGAGGAGCTGCACAACAATCACCATGCCTTCCCCAGCTCGGCGCGCTTCGCGATGCGGCGCTGGGAGTTCGACATTGGCTGGAGTGCGATCCGCCTGCTGCAGGCGCTGCGCCTGGCCAAGGTGCTTCGCGTTGCACCGGCCATGGACGTACGCCCGAACATCGCGGTGCCCGATGCCGAAACCCTGAAGGCGCTGCTGTCGCACCGCTTCCAGGCGATGACCGACTACCAGCGCAACGTGTTCATGCCGGCCCTGCGCGAGGAAGCGGCACAGGCCGGGGCCAAGCTGCGCCGCCTGCTGCCGCGCCGGCTGCGCCGTGGCCTGGTCAACGACGGTCGCTGGTTGAAGCCGGACAGTCGTGCCCAGCTCAGCGCATGGGTGGCACAGCGCCCGCGCATCCGCACCCTGGTCGAGTACCGGGGGCGCCTGGCCGCGCTGCTGGAAGCGCGCGGCCACGATGCGGCCGAGCGCCTGCATCAGCTGCAGGCCTGGTGCCACGAGGCCGAGGAAAGTGGCATCGCCGCGCTGCAGGCCTACGCCGCGCGATTGAAGGGCTACAGCCTGGTGGGCGCGTGAGGGCAAGGTACCGACTTCTGCTGGTGGCGCTGTTGCCGGGTGCGGCGCTGGCCCAGGTCACCGATACCGCCAGCTATCTGCAGCGGATGGACAGCGATGGCGACGGCCGGGTAAGTGAATCCGAGTACGTGCAGTGGATGCTGTATGCCTTCGACCGCATGGACCGCAATGGTGATGGCGTGCTGACGGCCGAGGAGCTGCCCGGTGGCAAGGGCAGGGCGATCAGCCGCGAGCAGCAGCGGCAGGTGATCGTGAAGCGCTTCCACACGCAGGATGCCAACGGTGATGGCGTCCTGGATGCCCGTGAACTGGCGGCGCCGCCACGCTGACTCTGCACCGTCGCCGGTGCCATGCCCGGCGGCTTCGCATGGCCCGGCGTAGAATCACCGCATGCCTGAACTGCCCGAAGTCGAAACCACCCGCCGCGGCCTGGCGCCGCACCTGCAGGGTCGGCGCGTGCATGGCGTGATCCTGCGCCGGGCCGATCTGCGCTGGCCGATTCCGCCGGAAGTGGCCGAGCTGCTGCCGGGCCAGCGCATCGAGGAGATCCGTCGCCGCGCCAAGTACCTGCTGCTGGACACCGCCGTCGGCAGCGCGGTGCTGCACCTGGGCATGTCCGGCAGCCTGCGCGTGCTGCCGGGCGATACCCCGCTGCGCGCCCACGACCACGTCGACATCAGCCTGGACAACGGCCGCCTGCTGCGCTTCAACGACCCGCGCCGCTTCGGCAGCCTGCTGTGGCAGCCGGCCGGTGAGATCCATCCGCTGCTGCAGGGGCTGGGCCCGGAGCCGCTGGATGATGCCTTCGACGGGGACTACCTGTTCGCCCGCAGCCGCGGCCGCAGCGCGCCGGTGAAGACCTTCCTGATGGACCAGGCGGTGGTGGTGGGCGTGGGCAACATCTACGCCGCCGAAAGCCTGTTCAGGGCTGGCATCAGTCCGCTGCGCGAAGCCGGGAAGATCTCGCGCGAGCGCTACCAGCGGCTGGCTGACGCGGTGAAGGAGATCCTCGGCTACGCCATCACCCGTGGTGGCACCACCCTGCGCGACTTCATCAGCCCCGATGGCGCGCCGGGCTACTTCGAGCAGGAGCTGCTGGTGTACGGCCGCGATGGCCTGCCGTGCCCGAACTGCGGCCGCGCACTGAAGCACGCCACCATCGGCCAGCGCGCGAGCGTCTGGTGCAGCCACTGCCAGCGCTGAGCCGGGTGGCCAGCGGCAGCTGAACGGGCAGGGCGCGTCTCCGCTGCCCGTTAACGTTTGTCTGCCTATGATGGCCGACCTTCCCTCTGTGCCTGACGCGCCTGCATGCAACGACGCGACTTCATCCGCAATGCCTCCCTCGCCCTGGCTGCATTCGGCCTGCCGTCCCTGCCCGCGTGCGCGGCCAGCAAGAGCGGCCAGATGGGCCTGCGCCGCCTCGGCCAGCCGCAGCCGTTCGACTTCGCCACCCTCAAGGGCCAGGCGCGCGCGCTGGCACAGGCGCCCTACAAGAGCCACAAGCGGGTGCTGCCGGGCCGTCTGGAAGGGCTGGACTGGGACCAGTACCAGTCGATCGGTTACCGCCAGGATCATGCGCTGTGGGCCGACCAGCCGGGCAAGTTCCAGGCCAAGTTCTTCCATCTGGGCCTGTACTTCCACTCGCCGGTGCGCATGTTCGACGTGGTCGACGGCAAGGCGCAGGAGCTGGCCTATGACGGCGCAGCGTTCAACTACGGCAAGAGCGGCATCAAGGACGGCGAGCTGCCGGCCGACCTCGGTTTCGCCGGGTTCCGCCTGAACACGCGCAAGGACACCGACCGCGACTTCGCTGCCTTCCTCGGCGCCAGCTACTTCCGCGCCGTTGGCAAGGAGGGCCAGTACGGTCAGTCGGCGCGTGGCCTGGCGATCGACACCGGCATGGGCAAGCCGGAGGAATTCCCGGACTTCATCGCCTATTACCTGGAGCAGCCGTCGGCCGATTCGGAGACGATCGTGGTCTACGGCCTGCTGGATTCGCCCAGCGTGGCCGGCGCCTATCGCTTCGCGATCACCAATGGCGACGTGCTGCTGATGGACATCGACAGTGCGCTGTACCCGCGCAAGGCGATCGAGCGGTTGGGCATCGCCCCGTGCACCAGCATGTACCAGGTGGGTGAGAACGACCGTCGCATGGCATGGGACTGGCGCCCGGAGATCCACGATACCGACGGCCTGTCGCTGTGGACCGGTGCCGGCGAGTGGATCTGGCGGCCGCTGCTGAACCCGCGCAACCTGCGTTTCAACATGTTCGTGGACCGCAACCCGCGCGGTTTCGGCCTGCTGCAGCGCGACCGCAACTTCGACCACTACCAGGACGACGGCGTGTTTTACGAGAAGCGCCCGTGCCTGTGGGTGGAGCCGAAGGGCGAGTGGGGCGAGGGTTCGGTGCAGCTGGTGGAGATTCCCACCGTGGACGAGACCTTCGACAACATCGTGGCGTTCTGGAACCCGAAGGAAAAGCCGCAGCCGGGCCAGGAGCTGCTGGTCGGCTATCGCCTGTACTGGGGCGCCGAACCGCCGGCACGGCCGCCGCTGGCGCACTGCGTGGCCAGCCGCACCGGCCTGGGCGGCGTGGTCGGCAAGAAGCGCGAGTACTTCAGCTGGCGCTTTGCGGTGGACTTCGAAGGCGGCGAACTGGCCGGGCTGATCGACAAGGGTGAGGTCGAGGCGGTGGTTGAAGCCAACCGTGGCCGGGTCGAGATCGTGTCGGCGCGCCCGCTGCGCGAGATCAACGGCTACCGCGCGATGTTCGACCTGGTGCCGCCGGAAGGCAGCACCGAGCAGATCGACATCCGCCTGTTCCTGCGCAGTGGCGGCAAGACCCTCACCGAGACCTGGCTGTACCAGTACACCCCGCCGCCGGCCGGTGCGCCGGAGCGCACGCTGTACTGAGTGGTTTGGGATTGCAGGGCTTGCAGCCCTGCACCCGCTTCAAGCCAAGGCAACGTCAAATGCGTGCATTCCGTGGGATGGCGGGGTGGGTCCGGTTGCGGGGGACGCTGCAAGTACGTCCCTGTAAGCTCGGTCGCCGCATCCATGCGGCTCACGCCCCCGCAACCGGACCCACCCCGCCTTCGACAGACCTCCGCGATCTGTCGGAACAGCTCATGGGGTCAGATCCGTTTTCCGAAGGAAAACGGATCTGACCCCACGGAATTTCATTCGATATCTGACAACAGATGTGTCGACCAAGGTCGACACCTACCAACAGCCGCAGAAATCTGTCAGAGGTGGGGTGGTGTCGGAGTGCGGGGTGTCAGCCGCATGGATGCGGCTGCCAAGCTTACAGGGACGTACTTGCAGCGTCCCCGCACTCCGACACCGCCCCGCCATCCCACGGAATGCCCGCTGTTGCCGTTGCTTCGGCTTGAAGCAGGTGCAGGGCTGCAAGCCCTGCAAAAGAACACCCCTTACAGCGGCAGGGGCGCCTGCGCCGGATCGATCCGCCCTTCGCCGCGGGTGATCTTCTTGAACTCGGCGCGGCTGACCGACACGTAGCGGTCGTTGCCGCCGATCTCCACCTGCGGGCCGTCCTGTACCGCGTGGCCATGCTCGTCCACGCGCACGGTCATCGTCGCCTTCTTGCCGCTGTGGCAGATGGTCTTGATCTCCTGCATCTCGTCGGCCCAGGCCAGCAGGTACTGGCTGCCTTCGAACAGCTCGCCGCGGAAGTCGGTGCGCAGGCCGTAGCACAGCACCGGAATGCGCAGCTGGTCGACCACCTCGCTGAGCTGCCAGACCTGGGCGCGGGTCAGGAACTGCGCCTCGTCCACCAGCACACAGCCCATCGGCCCGTTCGTCGCCAGGTCCTGCTCGACCCAGCGTTGCAGGTCGGTGTCACGATCGAAGGCCATGCCCTCGGCGCGCAGGCCGATCCGCGAGGCGACCACGCCGGCGCCGGCACGATCGTCCAGGCGCGGGGTCAGGATCGCCACCCGCATGCCGCGCTCGCGGTAGTTGTGAGCGCTCTGCAGCAGGGTGGTGGTCTTGCCGGCGTTCATCGCCGAATAGTAGAAGTAGAGCTTGGCCATCGACGGATTGTACGCCGCAGCTCCGCTCCGCCGAAGCCGTTCAGCAACCCCGCCGGCGGCCCGCTGTGGTCGTCACCCGGCCCCGCTACAATCCCCATCCCATGCACGGTCTCAATCCCCCCCAAGCCGCCGCCGTCCTGCACATCGAAGGTCCGTTGCTGGTGCTCGCCGGCGCGGGCAGCGGCAAGACGCGCGTGATCGTGGAAAAGATCGCCCACCTGATCGGCTGTGGCCGTTATCCGGCGCGCCGCATCGCAGCGATCACCTTCACCAACAAGTCGGCCAAGGAAATGCGCGAGCGTGTGGCCAAGCGCCTGCGCGAGCAGGATGCCGACGAGGTGACCATCTGCACCTTCCATGCGCTGGGCCTGAAGTTCCTGCAGATCGAACACGCCGCCGTGGGCCTGAAGCGTGGATTCTCGATCTTCGATGCCGACGATGCCGCTGCGCAGATCAAGGACCTGATGTATGGGGCCAAGCCCGACGACATCGAGGACATGAAGAACCTGGTGTCGCGCGCCAAGAACGCCGGCCTGTCGCCCGAACAGGCGATGGCCGCCGCGCGCAGCAACCGCGAGAAAGAAGCGGCCAGTGTCTACGAGCGTTACCAGCTGCGCCTGACGGCGTTCAACGCGGTCGACTTCGATGACCTGATCCGTTTGCCGGTGCAGATCCTGGAGGAAAATCCGGAGATCGCGCTGGCCTGGCGTGAGCGCATCGGCTACCTGCTGGTGGACGAATGCCAGGACACCAACGACGCGCAGTACCGGCTGCTCAAGCAGTTGGCCGGTGACAAGGGCAACTTCACCTGCGTGGGCGATGACGATCAGTCGATCTACGCCTGGCGCGGCGCCAACCCGGAAAACCTGCAGCAGATGGGGCGTGACTACCCCGCGCTGGAAATCATCAAGCTGGAGCAGAACTACCGCTGCTCCAACCGCGTGCTGCGCGCCGCCAACGCGCTGATCGCCAACAATCCGCATGAGCACCTGAAGAAGCTGTGGAGCGACCAGGCCGACGGCGAACGCATCCGCGTGTGGGAATGCCGCAACAGCGAACACGAAGCGGAAAAGGTCGCCGCCGAAATCGCCTTCGTGGCGCAGTCGCGCAACGTGCCGTGGAGTGATTTCTGCATCCTGTTCCGTGGCAACTTCCAGTCGCGCCCGCTGGAAAAGGCGATGCAGCTGCTGCGCATTCCCTACCACCTGACCGGCGGCACCATGTTCCTGGAACGCCAGGAAGTGAAGGACACGCTGGCCTGGCTGCGCCTGCTGGTGAACCCGGACGACGACACCGCGTTCATGCGCGCGGTGCAGTCGCCCAAGCGCGATGTGGGTGCCGGTACGCTGGCCAGGCTGGCCGAGCTGGCGCAGGAAAAGGACATGCCGATGGCGCATGTGGCCGAGACCATCGGCGCCCTGCAGCAGTTGCCGCCGCGCGCGGCCAACAGCCTGGCGCGCTTCACCGACATCCTGCGCGACCTGCGTGCACAGATGCGCCAGGTGACGTCCGGCGACATGATCCGCAAGGTGGCCAAGGAATCGGGGTTGCTGAGCGAGCTGCGCCAGCAGGCCAAGGAAGAGGCCAGCTACCAGCGTCGCGCAAACAACATCGAGGAACTGGCGCAGTGGTTCGAGGGCGGCCCGCGCGGTGCAACCGCCGCCGACCTGGCCGGCCAGCTGGCGCTGCTGTCGCGCAGCGACAAGGACGAGGGCGGCAACCAGGTGCGCATGATGACCCTGCACGCTTCCAAGGGCCTGGAATTCCCGTACGTGTTCATCGTCGGCTGCGAAGACGGCGTGCTGCCGCACCAGGTGAGCCTGGACGAAGGCAACCTGCAGGAAGAACGGCGCCTGCTGTACGTGGGCATCACCCGCGCCAAGATCCAGCTGTGGATGAGCTACAGCAAGCTGACGCGCAAGTTCGGCGAGCATGTGCGGCTGAAGCCGAGCCGGTTCTTCGAGGAGATTCCGGCCGAGGAGATCCAGCGCGATGGCGCGGACCCGGTGGCGGATGCGGCGCGGAAGAAGGAGCGCGCGACGGCGGGGTTGGCCGCGATCGAGGCGCTGTTCGATTGAGGATCGAAAAGCCACTAAAGTGGTATTCCAATCCGTCCGATTGACGCTTCTGGCCTTGAGCCTGCATCGGGTTAAGGCCTAGTGTGAGCGCACCCGAAGTGCGCGCCGTGTCTTTCATCGTGTCCAACGATATTCCTGCTGTTCTCACCCGTACCTTCCTCGGGCTGGGCCTGGTCCTGCTTGTTTCAGCGCTTCTGGCCTACGTTGGGGCCAGGCGCTTCCTCGATGCGGCGGTCATTGCCGATGGCAGGATCACCCATGTGGATGCCGTCAGCGTTGATCGCGGTGGTTCGCGCACTTCAGGGGTGAAGTTCCTGTACTGGGTGGACTTCACTACCAGCAGCGGGCAAGTGATGCGGTTCTTCGCAGGTCGTACCCGCCATCGTGCCTACATGACGGGCGATCATGTAGATGTGCTGTACCTGCCGGACCGCCCGGACAAGGCCCTGGTGCGTTCGCTCTCATCACCCTGGGGCCTGAGCGTCATACTGGGAGTGACCGGCGGCCCATTCTTGCTGGGGGTGGGAATTCTGCACCTGCCGCAGGCGGCGAGGGCATGGCGGCGCAGGCAGCTCCTTCGCCACGGGACACGGGTGCAAGCCAAGGTCCGGGCGATCAAGCGCGATCGCGGAGTATTTTCGGGGGGAAGGCATCCGTTCGTCATCGTCTGCGCCTGGCGCGATCCTGAAACCACTCGATGGCATGTCTTCCACAGTGCGTATCTCTGGGCCGATCCCCGTGCACAGGTGAGTGGGCGTGAACTGGATGTCCATGTCATGCCGGGCAAACCGCGCTACTACCATGTCGATATCTCCTTCATTCGATCAGCGCCAGCACCTGCACGCTGATCGATCAACCCGGCCAGCACCATGCCCACCCTCCTCAGATGTTTTTTGCTGTTTTTCTTTGCCGTGGGCCTGCTGATCCTTCTGGCCGCCGCCTGGCTGTTCGTGGACGTCCAGCGTTTCGCGAGCAAGGCCGTTTCCGTAACCGGAACGGTGGTGGCCGTCCAGGCAGAGGATGCCCGGTCGGAAATGGAGGGGATGCCCGCACGTGACATCACCCTGCATCGCCCGGTGGTGAGGTTCCAGACCGCACAGGGGCAGATGATTCAGTTCACCGCGTCCTTTGCTACCGGGGCACCACTGTACGTGGTCGGCGAACAGGTACAGGTGCTATATCCCGGCGGCATGCCTTCCAAGGCTCGTATCCAGCACCCGGGATTGCGCTGGGGCGCACCGCTGCTGTTGGCGCTGATGGGCATGGGGTTCTGCCTGATCGCCGCATGCGTCCATCGCCTGTGCGTGCGCTACTGGCCGATCCTGTTCGGCCAGCGTGACGGGGCATGTGGCTAGGCTGGGCATCGTAGTGGCCCACGTGGCCTGAGCGTGCTGCACGGCGGGCGCTGGCGTTGCAAAATCGAGGTATTCCTTCCGGAGCCCACCCATGCATCCCATCGAAAGCGAACGCCTGCGGCTGCGCCGCCTGGAACCAGACCGGGATGCTGCGCCGATGCTGGCATTGCTCAATGATCCAGGCTTCGTGCGCTTCATCGGCGACCGCAACGTGCGCGACGAAGAACAGGCACGCGAGTACATTGCGCTGCGGGTGCTGCACAGCTATGCGTTGAATGGCTTCGGCATGTATGCCATCGAGCGGTTGTCCGATGGTGCCTGGCTGGGCAACGCCGGGCTGGTGCGGCGGGATGGCCTGCCGGGGCCGGACATCGGCTATGCGGTGCTGTCGGAATTCGCCGGGCAGGGCTATGCCGGTGAGGCGGCACGCGCGGTGTTCGCGCATGCGCGTGGAGCGCTGGGCCTGCACGATCTGTATGGCATCACCGATCTGGACAACGTGGTGTCCGGGAAGATCCTGCAGGGCCTGGGTATGCAGACGCGCGGGGTGATCCAGTTGCCGGGCGTGGACAGCCCGAGCCGGTTGTATGCAACGCCCGGTGCGGCGCAGGTCTGACCCTTGATGTTGGTAGGTGCCGACTGCTGGCCGGCACAGTAGCGGCTGATGGTAGGTGCCGACCGTTGGTCGGCACTATTCAGATGCAGTGCCGACCAACGGTCGGCACCCACCCCCTCAACCGCGCAGTTCGGCCAACTGTGCCTGCAGTTCGGCCACCGCCGCTTCCAGCTGGGCCACGCGCTCGGCCAGGCCCGGGTCGGCCGCATCGCTGCTGCCACCGCCGCTGCTGGCGTACTTCGCCGCCAGCGCCGCGCCGTCCACTTCGCCGCACAGCAGGTGCATGTAGCGGTCTTCGCGCTGGCCGCTGGCGCGCGGCAGCACCACCAGCAGCGCGCGCTGCTGCAGGCGATCGATGGCGTGGCGGGCCTCGTCGGTGTCGGCGAAGCGGTGCAGGCGTTCGCTGCGCGTGACCAGCTCGCCCAGCGTCTGCGGCCCACGCAGCAGCAGCAGCGCCAGCAACACGGTCTGCTGCCGGGTCAGGTCCAGCGCGGCCTGCAGGCGGTGCTCGTAGCGGTCCGCGCGCGAGGAGAAGTGCTGGCGGGCCAGGCCCAGCGCCTCCAGCTGGCGCAGCGCATGTTGCACGCTGCCGGCATCGACGTTCATCACCGGCTCGCGGGCGGTCTTCTGGTTGGCGGCCGATTGGGCGGCATTGACGGTCAGCGGATAGGTGTCCGGGGTGGTCGCCTCCTTCTCCACCAGGCAGCCCAGCAGGCGGGCCTGCACGGCGTCGAGCAGGGGGACGTCGGGGGTCTGGGTGGAATCGGTCATGGCGGCCTCCGGAAGGGCAACGGGTCAACCGCCAAGCATAGCCGTCCCGGGACCGCCTTTGCCGGTAAAATGCGCCGGTATATCTGATTGCCGGTGAATCCATGCGTCGTCCCGTTTCCCTGTCCCTGACCCTGCTCGCCACTGCGGCGCTGGGCCTGTCTGCCTGCAAGCGCGTGGATGCGCCTGCCGCTGAAGCCGCTGCACCGGAGGCCCCGGCCGCCGCTGCCAAGGCGGACGGCGCGCTCGATCCCACTGCCAATGACAACCTCAATGCAGTGCTGTGGATGCAGCGCGCGCAGGAGTACAAGGCGATCACCGAGCAGACCTACCGCGCCGCCGCCGACCACCTGGACGCCGCGCTGAAGGAAGCCCACTGGGATGCGCTGGTGCCGGAAGAACGCGGCAACGAGGCCAAGGGCCTGAAGCCGGCCGTGGTGCTGGACGTGGACGAGACCGTGCTGGACAACTCGCCCTACCAGGCGCGCCTGGTGCGCGACGGCAAGGAATACGACGAGCTGACCTGGGACCAGTGGGTGGCCGAAAAGAAGGCCAAGGCCATTCCGGGCGTGGTCGATTTCGCCAAGGCCGCCAACGCCAAGGGCGTGACCCTGCTGTACATCTCCAACCGCGCCGTGCACCTGAAGGACGCGACCCTGGCCAACCTGCGCGAGCAGGGCCTGCCGGTGGCCGACGACAGCGTGTTCCTGGGCCTGGGCACCGTGGTCGAAGGCTGCGAGCAGGCCGGCAGCGAGAAGAACTGCCGCCGCCGCCTGGCCGGGCAGAAATACCGCGTGCTGATGCAGTTCGGCGACCAGCTGGGCGATTTCGTCGAAGTGACCGCCAACACCAACGACGGCCGTGACGCGCTGCTGCAGCAGTACCACGACTGGTTCGGCGAGCGCTGGTGGATGCTGCCGAACCCGACCTACGGCGGCTTCGAGCCGGCGCAGTTCAACAACGACTACAGCCAGTCGCGCCAGGCCCGCCACGACGCCAAGCGCGCTGCCCTGGACTACGCACCGTGAGCCGCGCGCCGCTGCCGCTGCGCGACGACGAGCGCCTGATCTTCGCGCTGGACGTGCCTGACCGCGTGCAGGCGCTGGAGTGGGTCGACCGCCTTGGCGACAGCGTGGCGTTCTACAAGATCGGCATGGAACTGCTCGCCTCCGGCGAGTACTTCCAGGTGCTGGACGAGCTGGCCCGCCGCGACAAGCGCGTGTTCGTCGACCTGAAGTTCTTCGACATCCCGGCCACCGCCGCGGCGGTGATCAAGCGCCTGTCGCAGTGGCCGGTCAGCTACGCCACCATCCATGGCTGGCACCCGGCGATGATGGAAGCCTGCACCGCCGCCAACAGCAGCGACATGCGCCTGCTGGCGGTGACCGTGCTGACCTCGATGGGCCGTCCGGACCTGGCCCAGATGGGCATCGACCGTGAGCCGGTGGACGTGGTGGTCGAGCGCGCGCTGGCCGCGCAGGCGGCCGGCATCGATGGCGTGATCGCCTCGGGCCAGGAAGCCGGCCCGATCCGTGCCGCTACCGGCGCCGGGTTCTCGATCGTCTGCCCGGGCATCCGCCCCGGTGGCCCGGTCGGCGATGACCAGAAGCGTACCGTTGGCGTGGCCCAGGCCTTTGCCGATGGCGCCGATGCCATCGTGGTCGGTCGCCCGATCCGCCTGGCGGCCGATCCGCAGGCCGCGGCCCGGGCCATCCAGCAGGAAATCACGTCGGCGCTGGCTGCGCGCTGAGATTCCGCTGCGCAGGCTGCAGGCCCGAACGCCAACCCGACCCGCGCGGGATGGCGTTTTTGCATCCGTCCACCAGCGGTTGTGCCCGAATCGCCGCAAATCCTGCCGTAGATTTCATGGCCTCCATGCGAAGCGTCGGGTTCATCAATAAAATCAATGTCTTATACGGAACTACGTGAAGTGTTGCCTTAACTTGAGCGGCAGCGTAGGATCGCCGCCATCCGGTCCTCGGACCGGACATGTGCCACAACACTGTCCACCGGCCCCGCGCCGGCTTGAAGAGCCTGTGATCCCCGTGATCCCGGCTCTTTTTTTATTCCGATCAGTGACTTGCACAAGCAACAGCGGAAACCGTGACGTCCCGGCTTGCCGCTGTCACGTCGCAGGCCGCAAGATGCGGACCGGTCCGGGGAGTCCGAGTGCATGAGCGTGGCAGTGCGAGGAAGGTCTGCGCGTGGATGGGGGCTGGCAGCCATGCTGCTGCTGGCAGTGGCGGCGTGCCGTGAACCGGCCAACGATCCGGCCAGGCCGGCGGCCGAACCGGTTGCGGCGGTGCAGGCGATGGCCCTACGCCTGGCCGAGGACGATCTGGTCGGCTATGCGAAGCTGTCGGTACCGCCGAGCCAGTACCAGCGCCTGCAGCAGGCCTGGACCGAGGGCCACAGCCAGTGGCCGCTGACCGAGCTGCCGCTGGGTGACCAGCTGCTGCCGATGCTGGCCGCGCTGCGCGCGCCCAATGCCAGCGCCGAACTGCAACACAGCTTCGACCGCCAGCTGGCCGGCCAGGCCGGTGCCGTGCGCCAGGCCGCGCAGTCGATGGGCAACTTCGGCGTGCAGTACCTGCGCCATCAGAAGGGCTACACACCGGGCCAGCAGGCGCATTACATCGCACTCGTCGAAACCCTCGCCAGCTGGGCGCAGGGGGCACCGATCAGTGACCGCGCCCGCGCGCGCAGCACCATCGCCGCGCTGGTCGGCGCAGCCAGCAAGGTCGGCTTCGACGATGAGGCCGGCATGCAGGCCGCGGGCATGGAAGGCAGCCTGCAGCAGCTGGCGCCGTTCATCCACACCCTCAAGGCGGTGCTGGGCAGCTACGGGCTGGGCGTGGACGATGCGCTGCGCAGCGTGCGCGGTGAGCTGCTCTCGGTGCAGGGTGACAATGCGCTGGTACGCCTGCACTACGACCTGGCTGGCCGCGAAATGACCCTGCAGCTGCCGCTGAGCCGTCGCGAGGGCCACTGGTACCTGACCCGCACCCTCGCCGACACCGACGCGTTGCTGCGCAAGGCCGATGCGGCCCGCGCCGCTGCGTCGCCGTCACCGGTTGAAGCCCCCACCGAGGGCGGGGAAGCGGCAACGCCGCCGCCTAAGCCATAATGGCGCCGATGTCGAAACAGAACCCGCTGCCGTTCCCCGGCGAAGAATCCCAGTCGACGCCCGCCGATACGGTGCCGGCGTCCCCCTCGACCGGTACCGGCCCGAACCCGGTACCGCCGCCCGCGCACGCGCGTCCGGCCGGCCGCCGCCCGTTGTGGGCTCGCCTGCTGGGCCGCCTGGTCGAGCCGTGGCTGTCGCTGAAGATCGAGCCGGAAGACCCGGGCCAGTACAACGATGGCCGCCCGGTCATGTACGTGCTGGAAGACTACGGCCTGTCCAACGCGCTGATCCTGGACAAGGCCTGCCGTCAGGCCGGCCTGCCGTCGCCGCTGGTGCCGCTGGCCGGTGACCCGACCGGCCGCAAGCGCGCCTACCTGGCGCTGTCGCGGCGCAGCTCCAGCAACTCGCTGATCCCCGAACAGCGGGGTGCCAAGACCCATTCCGATTCGCTGGCCAAGGTGCTGCAGGCCCATCGCGTGCGCGATGACCTGGACGTGCATCTGGTGCCGGTGTCGATCTTCGTCGGCCGCGCGCCGGACAAGCAGAGCGGCTGGTTCGCGGTGCTGTTCTCGGAAAACTGGGCGCTGGTCGGCCGCTTCCGCCGCCTGCTGGCGGTGCTGCTCAACGGCCGCAGTACCATCGTCCGCTTCGCCCCGCCGATCTCGCTGCGCAGTACCGTGGACGAAGGCCTGGAGCCGGAGCGCACGGTACGCAAGCTGCAGCGCGTGCTGCGTACGCATTTCCGCCGCATCCGTGAATCGGTCATCGGCCCCGACCTGTCCACCCGCCGCCTGCTGGTGGACCAGGTGCTGGCGGCCGAACCGGTGCGCGAAGCGATCGCCTCGCAGGCCAAGCGCGACAACTCGAAGCCGGCCGACGCCTGGAAGAAGGCGCACGCCTACGCCTGGGAAATCGCCGCGGACTACTCCAGCCCGGTGGTGCGTTCGGCCAGCTTCATGCTCAGCCACGTGTGGAACCGCATCTATGCGGGCGTGCTGGTGCACCACCTGGACAAGTTCAAGGCCGCCGCACCGGGCCACGAAGTGGTCTACGTGCCCAGCCACCGCAGCCACATGGACTACCTGCTGCTGTCCTACCTGCTGTACGACCGTGGCATCGTGCCGCCGCACATCGTGGCCGGCATCAACCTGAACCTGCCGGTGGTCGGCACCCTGCTGCGCAAGGGCGGTGCGTTCTTCATCCGCCGCTCGATCCGTGGCAACGCGCTGTACTCGGCCGTGCTCAGTGAGTACGTCGCGCAGCTGGTGGCCGGTGGCTACTCGCTGGAGTACTTCGTCGAAGGCGGCCGCTCGCGTACCGGCCGCCTGCTGCAGCCCAAGGGCGGCATGATCTCGATGACGCTGCGTGCGTTCCTGCGCCAGCCGCGCAAGCCGGTGCTGTTCCAGCCCATCTACATCGGCTACGAGAAGCTGATGGAGGGCGGCAGCTACCTGGACGAACTGTCCGGCCGGCCGAAGGAGAAGGAATCGATCTGGTCGCTGCTGTGGGGCATCCCCAAGGTGCTCAAGCAGAACTACGGCCAGGTGGTGGTGAACTTCGGCGAGCCGATCGCGCTGAACGACGTGCTGGCCGAGAAGGCCCCGGAGTGGAAGGGCGAGGCGGTGTCCGAGGACGAGAAGCCGGCGTGGCTGTCGACCACGGTGGATACGCTGGCCGAACGCATCCAGGTGCGCATCAATGGCGCCGCCGACGTCAACCCGATCAACCTGCTGGCGCTGGCCCTGCTGTCCACGCCGAAGCACGCGATGGGTGAGGCCGACCTGATCGCGCAGATCGAGCTGTGCAAGACGCTGCTGGTCGAGATGCCGTATTCGGACCGGGTGACGGTGACCCCGCATTCGCCGGAGCGGATCATCGCCCATGCCGAGGAAATCAACGTCCTCACCCGCGTCAAGCACCCCCTGGGCGATGTGCTCAGCGTCAGCGGCGATACCGCGGTGCTGCTGAGCTACTTCCGCAACAACGTGCTGCACCTGTTCACCGCCTCGTCGTGGGTGGCCTGCTGCTTCCAGAACAACCGCCGCATGAGCCGCACCGGCCTGGTCCAGCTGGGCCGCACGGTGTACCCGTTCCTGCAGGCCGAGCTGTTCCTGCCGTGGAGCGAGGACGAGTTCGCCCAGCGCATCGACCAGACCATCGACGTGTTCGTGCGCGAGGGCCTGCTGCAGAACGTCAACGATGACGACGGTGGAATCCTGGCGCGCAACACCGGGCAGACCGACGAAGTATTCCGCCTGCGTGCGATTGGCCATTCACTGCAGCAGGCGTTCGAGCGCTACTACATCGCCATTTCGGTGCTGGTGAAGAACGGCCCGGGCGTGCTGGGTGCGGCCGAGCTGGAAAGCCTGTGCCAGCAGGCGGCGCAGCGTCTGAGCCTGCTCTATGCACCGGCCGCGCCGGAGTTCTTCGACCGCACCCTGTTCCGTGGCTTCATCCAGAAGCTGCGCGAGCTGCGCCTAGTGTGGCCGGACGAGAACAGCAAGCTGCTGTTCGACGAGCGCCTGGATGCCTGGGCCAAGGACGCCAAGTTCATCCTCGGCCGCGAGCTGCGCCACACCATCGAACGGGTCAGCCCGGAAGCGGCACGCCCGGACGAGCCGGCGCCGCAGGATTGAAGGTAGCGCCGGGCATGGCCATGCCCGGCGAACGGCATGCCAACCAAGGTTGGCATCTACCAGGGGCGAAGCAGTAGATCCACGCCATGCGTGGATGGGCCACCGCTCAGGCCGGCTCGTCGGGAATCTGCAGGCTTTCCAGCCTGGCGATGCAGTCCTTCAACTGCAGCTTGCGCCGCTTCAGGCGCTTGGCTTCCAGTTCGTCCTCGCCATTGGCGGCCATGCGGGTGATCTGTTCATCCAGCAGGCGGTGCTCGGCGCGCAGGGCGGCGAGGTGCTCGACGATCTCGGCGGGGCTGTAAGTGTCCACAGCCTCCGAGCATACACAGCGATGATGACTGCCGGGAGAGGGGAATCCCGACCCCCGGCCGTGGCCGCTCCGAGCCGTTAGAATGGAACCCATGAGTGCCGTGATTTCCCTTCCCGATCCCCTGCCGCGTTCCCAGCCGCGCGCCGCCCGCGATCCGCGCGTGGCCGAGCGCGAGCAGCACAAGCTGGCCAAGCGCCTGCGCCGCCAGGTCGGTGAGGCGATTGCCGACTTCGGCATGATCGAGGCCGGCGACAAGGTCATGGTCTGCCTGTCCGGCGGCAAGGACAGCTACACCCTGCTGGACGTGCTGCTGCAGCTGCAGAAGAAGGCGCCGGTGCCGTTCGAGCTGGTGGCGGTGAACCTGGACCAGAAGCAGCCAGACTTCCCCGAGCACGTGCTGCCGGAGTACCTGGCAGGGCTGGGCGTGCCGTACCACATCATCGAGCAGGACACCTATTCGGTGGTCAGCCGGGTCATTCCGGAAGGCAAGACGATGTGCTCGCTGTGCTCGCGGCTGCGTCGTGGTGCGCTGTACAACTACGCCGAAATCCATGGCTTCACCAAGATCGCGCTGGGCCACCACCGCGACGACATGGTGGCCACGTTCTTCATGAACCTGTTCCACCACGCCAAGCTGTCGGGCATGCCGCCGAAGCTGCGCAGCGATGATGGCAAGCATGTGGTGATCCGGCCGCTGGCCTACGTGCGCGAGAGTGACATCGTCGAGTACGCGCAGGCGCGCCAGTTCCCGATCATTCCCTGCAACCTGTGCGGCAGCCAGGAGAACCTGCAGCGCCGCCAGGTCGGCCTGATGCTGAAGCAATGGGAAAAGGACCACCCCGGCCGCATCGAGCAGATCGCGCGCGCCATGGGTGAAGTCCGGCCCTCGCAGCTGGCTGACACCACCCTGTTCGATTTCATGGCGCTGGGCCGTCGCGACGACGCGCCGCTGCCCGACGCCCATGCCTGGCTGGCCGGCTCCCCGGCCGACGCCGACGCAGATCCCGAGACGCCCGCCGTTTAAGGTCGGCCGCCCTTCCTCTTTGCCATCCGGAATTCCATGTTCTTTCGCAACCTGACGTTCTTCCGTTTCCCGACCACCACCGATTTTTCCGAAGTCGACACCCTGCTGCCGCACGCCCTGCTGAAGCCGGTCGGCGCGCTGGAAATGAACTCGCGCGGTTTCATCTCGCCGTTCGGCCGCGAGGAGAAGGAGCTGCTCTCCCACCGCATCGCGGAGCACCTGTGGCTGACCGTGGGCGGGGAGGACAAGATCCTGCCGGCGGCGGTGGTCAACGACCTGCTCGAGCGCAAGCTGGAGGAGATCGAGGAGAAGGAAGGCCGCCGCCCGGGTGGCCGCGAGCGCAAGCGCATGAAGGACGACCTGCTGCATGAACTGCTGCCGCGCGCCTTCGTGAAATCCTCGCGCAACGACGCCTTCATCGACCTGCAGCACGGCTACGTCGCGGTGGACACCTCCAGCCGCAAGACCGGCGAGTACTTCATGTCCGACATCCGCGGCCTGCTCGGCAGCTTCCCGGCGATGCCGCTGAACGCCGAAGTCGCGCCGCGCTCGATCCTGACCGGCTGGATCGCCGGCGAGCCGCTGCCGACCGGGCTGAGCCTGGGCGAAGAGTGCGAGATGAAGGACCCGGTGGAAGGTGGCGCGGTGGTCAAGTGCCAGCACCAGGAGCTGCGCTGCGACGAGATCGACAAGCACCTGGACGCCGGCAAGCAGGTGACCAAGCTGGCGCTGATCTTCGAGGACAACCTGTCCTTCGTGATCGGCGACGACCTGATCGTGCGCAAGCTGAAGTTCCTCGACGGTGCCCTGGACCAGCTGGAGCATGCCGACGAAGATGGCCGCCGCGCCGAGTTCGACGCCCGCTTCGCCCTGCAGAGCGCCGAGATCCGCCGCCTGTTCCTGTTGCTGGAAGAAGCCTTCAAGCTCAGCAAGGCTGACTGAACAGGCAGCCCGACGGCCGCCGGTCATCCGGCGGCCCGAAGCAGCGCTATGCTGGGTGCATGAGCCGTCTGTTGCGCCGCCTGATCAGCCCGACCCCGCCCGCCACCGTACAGCGCGACACCGTTCGCCTGCGCCTGGAGGATGCCGAGATCGAGGTACTGCGCGTGCGTGATCCGCGTGCACGGCGCATCAAGCTGAGCGTGGACGAGCGCGGCGCGCGCCTGACCCTGCCGCCGCGGGCAAGCCTGGCGATGGGCGAACGCTTCCTGGAACAGCACCGCGACTGGCTTGCACTGCAGCTGCGCCAGTACCAGGGCCAGGGCCTGCCGGCGCCGCTGCAGCCCGGCGAAGACGGCGTGCTGCCCCTGCGCGGCGAACTGCTGCCACTGCGCTGGCAGGAAGGCCGCTATGCGCGCCTGGAGATCGACGCGCACGGCGCCTGCGTGCAGTGGCCCACCCGTGGTGGTGACGCCACCCTGCGCCGTCTGCTGCGCGAGTTCTACGAAGCCCAGACCCGCGCCGACGTCGGGCGCTGGCTGCCGAAGTACCTGCCCACCCTGCCGCGCGCACCCAGCCGCCTGCGGCTGAAGGTGATGTCCTCGCAATGGGGCTCACTGGCCCCCGACGGCAGCATGGCACTGGACCTGGCCTTGGTGCTGGGCCGCTCGGAAGCGTTCGAATACGTGCTGGTGCATGAACTCTGCCACCTGATCCAGCCCAACCACTCGCCCGCGTTCTGGCACGAAGTGGAACAACGCTTCCCCGCCTGGCGCGAGCAGCGCGACTACTTCCAGCTGGAAGGGCGACGCCTGAAGGCCATGCTCAGGCAACTGCTGTAGCACCAGCGCTACAGCAGTTGCCCACGCATTCTTCGGCAACGCGCCATGGAGCTCGCGCAGCGCGCGACCCGCTCCTGCTCTTCCTTCTTTCTTCCGTGGTGGGCACACCGGAAACTGTCGAAGGACGGGATGGGTGGGATTGCGGGGGTGTCCGCGGCATGGATGCCGCGGCCAAGCCCCCAGGGACGGGTTTACGGCGTCCCCCGCAATTCCACCCATCCCGGCCAACCTCATGATCGTGCAGACCCACCGACCACGAAGGGCTCAGCCGTTGGCCGAAACCCTCACCCCGCCCGCAGCGCCGCCGCCGCCGCCCACCGCGCCGCCACCCGCGGCGCCGTAATGCACACCGCCTGATCGGTCACCGTCGTCACCGCGCGCTCCAGCAGCTGGATATCCGCCTCATGCTGGCGCGCCACGTGCGGATCCTCGAAGAAAATCGCACGCTGGCAGCGCCCCTCCAGCACCCGGTCGGCAATCTGCGCATCACCGCCCATCGGGCCGCTCTGGTAGCGCGTCACCCACGGCGTATCACGTGGCCAGCCCCGGCTCCAGGCCAGTTCGTTCAAACGCTGGCCGGTGGTGCCCGTCGCCACCCGCTCACCGAACCGGACCAGCACATCGAAGTGCTCATCGGCGAAGGCCAGCATCGCCGGCTTCATCGCATCGTGCGCGATCAGCGCGAGCGTCTGGCCTTCGAACGCATGCAGGTCGTCAGCGCCGCCGTCTGCCGCCAGCCCGGCGTGGACGCGCTCCACTTCGACCCAGTCGCGTGCGGTGGCCACGGTCGAAATGAACGGCTTGCCGTGAATCACGCACTGGCGCTTCAGCGCCGTGGCTTCCGGAAATACCGAGGACGGATCGACCGGGTCGATCAGGTAGATCGCGCCATCCAGTGTCCGATCCGGACCCATGCCAACGACTTCGGCGACCAGCTTCATCAGTCCACCCTCGCGACCGTAGGGATAACGGTGCAGGCCCGCGTACCCGGCCAGGAAGCCCTGTCGTTCGATCGCGTCATGGGTGCGACCGACCGCATGCAGCGACACGCCCAGCTCGCGCAGGCCGGCCTCGCTGCTGCGCAGCCAACGGAACAGCGCGGCGCGCGCGTCGTGGTGATGAAGACGGTTGGCAGCCAGGCCGATGCGCATCGAACGCTCCGCAGTTACGGGTGAAGGCGGCAGTGTATGTCGGCATTCCCCTATCTGGATGCTTTTACAACTTTCTTCATTGCCGTCGGTCCGCACGTCGATAGCGTGGCAGGCAGCGGTACCGCAGCGCGGCCGTTCCTTCCGCCCGCGAGATGAGGATGCCTACCGTGAATGTCGCCGGCTTCCCGGCAGCCATTGCTGTCATGGCCAGCCTGCTGCTGCCTGCCACGGCCTCCGCCACGGGCTGCAGGACACCGCTGCGCATCGCCTGGCCGTCCGACCGCGCACCTTTGTCGTCCAGCGAACAGGGCGAGGCCCGGGGGCTGGGCGCGGCGTACCTGAAGCTGCTGGGCGGGCAACGGCCACTGCAGCTGCTGCCCGTGCCGGCCGACAGCGTGGACCGGGACGAGCTGCCGGCCGGCACCCAGGCGCTGCTGGGATGGCCCCGCTCGCAATTGCCCGCTGGATGGGTGGTCAGTACGCCCTACCTGCAGCTGCCACAGGTGATCGTGCGCCGGGAAGACGCGTCGCCGGTGCTGGGCCTGGAAGATCTGCGTGGACGCACCGTGGCCAGCCCCAGCCGGATGCCGCTGCAGGGGCTGCTGGCCGAGCAGGCCGTGGGTGCACAGCTGCTGCCACCGGCAGCGCTGGACGATGCACTCCCGCTGCTGGGCACCGGATTGATCGATGCGGTCGTCGCCAACCTCGGCGACGTCGAGGCCGCATTGCGCCGCTACCAGGGCGATCCACTGCTGATCGCTGCGCCGGCCGGTTTCGACGATGCCCTGGTGCTGGCGACCACGCCCGCCTGCGCCGATGTCATCGTCGGCTTCGAGCAGGCGCTGTCGCAGCTGACCGATACCGAGCGCGAACAGATCCGCGCGGACTGGCTGCCGGACCGGCCGCGTAATTCCCCGTCATCGTCGCCCCTGCGCTGGCTGGTGCCGGCCTCGCTGATCCTGCTCGCCCTGGCGCTGGTACATGCCTTCGGCTACTGGCGGGTCCATCGCGAGAGCGTGCGCCGCCGAGTCGTGGAGCAGCGCCTGCAGGAGGTGACTGCGAACCTGCCGGCGGTGGTCTACCAGGCGCGTCGGTCGGCGGGCGGCCATTACAGCTTTCCGCAGATCGCCGGTGACGTGCAGGCCCTGTTCGGAATCAGCGTGGAGACCGCGCGGATCGATCACCAGCGGTTGTTGGCCGCGGTCCATCCGGACGACCGCAACCAGGTGATGGCCTGTGTCGAGACGGCTGCATTGGCGCGTGGCCCGATCGACGTCACTTTCCGCACCCGTTCGCCACAAGGGTGGCGATGGGTGCGTTCGCATGGGCGGCCGTTGCCCTGCGACGACAGCGACGTCGAGTGGAGCGGCTATTGGATCGACGTCAGCGAGGTGCAGTCACGTACCCGCGCGCTGGCCGACGCGCGCCGCCAGGCCGAACAGGCAGCACAGGCCAAGGCGCACTTCCTGGCAACGATGAGCCACCAGATCCGCACCCCGATGAGCACGCTGCTGGACATGCTCGAACGGCTGGCGGGCAGCAGGCTGGAAGCACACCAGCAGCAGGTGCTGGCCACGGTCGATGATGCCGCGCGGATGTTGCGGCAGATCCTCGACGATGTCCTGCACAGCCAGCGCCTGCAGGGCGCACCACTGCAGCTGCGGCCCATCGATCTGGCGGCACTGGTGCGCGCGGTGCAGCAACTGCTGATGCCGGTGGCCGCCAGCCGCGGCCTGCACCTGCAGGTGGTGCTGGATCCGGAGATGCAGCCGGGATCGCTGGCCGACGGCCTGCGCCTGCGCCAGATCCTGTTCAACCTGGCCGGCAACGCATTGAAGTTCACCCGGCAGGGCCACGTGGAACTGCAGGTGCAGGTACTGCAGCAGCGTGACGGCGGCCAGCGGCTGCGCCTGCAGGTGAGCGACAGCGGCGTGGGCATCAGCGAGGAACGCCAGCAGGCGGTGTTCGCCGCCTATACCCAGGCGGAGCGCTCGACCACACGGCGCTTCGGCGGCAGTGGGCTGGGCCTGGCGATCTGCCGCGAGCTGGCGACCTCGATGGGCGCGGAGCTGCAGCTGCGCAGCTCACCCGGGAAAGGCACCACGGTCTGGCTGGATCTGGACCTGGATGCCTGCGAGGCACCCGTGGCTGCACCTTCGGCGGCGGTTGCGGACGAGCGTCCATTGCCGGCGTCGCGCGTGCTGGTGGCTGAAGACCATCCCACCAACCTGCATCTGCTGGAGCAACGCCTGTGTGCGCTCGGGCTGCAGGTCCACGCCTGTACCGACGGACGGTCGGCGCTTGCAGCATGGCAGGCGCAGCCGTTCGAGCTGGTGATTACCGACTGCCACATGCCGGGCATGGACGGCTTTGCGCTGGCGCGGGCGATCCGCGCCGATGCCTGCCCGGCGCGCGCGCAGGTGCCGATCATCGCGCTCACGGCCAGCGTGATGGAAAGCACCCGCGAAGCCTGTCGTGTGGCTGGCATCGACCACTTCCTGGCCAAGCCGGTGGAGCCGCACGTATTGCGTGCGCTGCTGGCGGTACTGCTGGTGCCGGACTCAGTGGGCCAGTAGCCGCACGATGCTGGCGGCGGCGTCGCGGCCCTCGGCCACGGCGGTCACTACCAGATCGGCACCGCGCACTGCATCACCACCGGCGAACAGGCGCGGATGCGCGGTCTGGAACGGCAGGCGGTCCTTGCCGCCGGCCACGATGCGGCCGTTGGACTGGCCTTCCACGCCATGCTCGGACAGCCATGCCGGCAAGGTCGGCGAGAAGCCGAAGGCGATGATCACCACGTCCGCTTCCAGCAGCGATTCGCTGCCCTCGATCGGCACCGCGTTCTGGCGGCCGTTGGCATCCGGTTCGCCCAGCCGGGTCTCGACCACGGTCACGCCGATCACTTCGTCATCAGCACCGGCCTCGATCGACAGCGGCTGGCGGTTGAACAGGAAGCGCACGCCTTCCTCGCGTGCATTGGCCACTTCGCGCGCGCTGCCCGGCATGTTCGCTTCGTCACGGCGGTAGGCGCAGGTGACCTTGGCTGCGCCCAGCCGCACGGCGCTGCGCACGCAGTCCATGCCGGTATCGCCGCCACCGAGCACCACCACGCGCTTGCCGTTGAGATCGGGCAGGGCGATGGTGTCTTCCCAGCCGGCGATCGGCCGGCCCTCAGGGTCATCGCCACTGACGATGCGGCTGTTCTGCACCAGGAACGGCAGCGCCGGCAGCACGCCCTTCAGGTCCTGGCCGTCGAGGCCGCCATCGGTGTAGCGGTAGGCGCCGGTGCCGACGAACACGGCGTCGTGGCTGTCCAGCAGCTGCTGCACGCTGACATCGCGGCCGATCTCCACGCCGAGGCGGAACTGCACGCCCATGCCTTCGAGCACTTCGCGGCGGCGATGGATCACGTCCTTGTCCAGCTTGAAGCTGGGAATGCCGAACTGCAGCAGGCCGCCGATCTGTTCGTAGCGGTCGTAGACCACGGCGGTGATGCCAGCGCGTGCCAGGCGGTCGGCACAGGCCAGCCCGGCGGGGCCGGCGCCGATCACCGCCACGCTGTGGCCGGTGGGCTGTACCGCGCCCAGGTCCGGGCGCCAGCCGCTGGCCAGCGCGGTATCGACGATGTACTTCTCCACCGCGCCAATGGTCACCGCACCGAACTCTTCCAGCGTGCAGCTGCCTTCGCACAGCCGGTCCTGCGGGCACACCCGGCCGCACACTTCCGGCAGCGGATTGGTGCTGTGGCACAGCGTGGCCGCCTCGTGGATGCGGTTTTCCTGCACCAGCTGCAGCCACTGCGGAATGGCGTTGTGCACCGGGCACTTCCAGCTGCAGTAAGGATTGCCGCAGTCCAGGCAGCGGCCGGCCTGGTACTGGGCATCTTCCTTGCCGAACTTGCCGTACAGCTCGCCCCAGTCGCCGGACGTGCGCAGTTCCACCGGAATGCGCTGCGGCATGGTGCGGGGCAGGTCGAGGAACTGGAAGGCGTGCTTGCGGCTCATGGCGGGCTCTGGAATGCGAGGGGGAACGTTGCCGGCCAGCGGCCGGCACTACCGGAAAACATCACGCAGCGCGTCGCAGGGTTTCGGTCAGCGACTCGATGCTGGCGGCCTTCGGTTTGACCAGCCAGAACTTGCCGATGTAATCGCGGAACTCGTCCAGGATCTGCTGCGCCCAGATGCTGCCGGTCAGCTCGCGATGGCGGCCGATCAGGCGATGCAGATGCTGGCGGTAGTTCTCGAAGCCCTCGGCGGAGACGCGATGGATGTCGATCAGCTCGTGGTTGTAGCGATCGACGAAATCGCGGTCCACGTCCAGCACGTAGGCCAGGCCGCCGGTGAAGCCGGCGCCGAAGTTCAGGCCGACCTTGCCCAGCACCAGCACCACGCCATCAGTCATGTACTCGCAGCAGTGGTCACCGGCGCCTTCCACCACCGCCAGTGCGCCGGAATTGCGCACCGCGAAGCGTTCGCCCGCGCGGCCGGCGGCGAACAGCTCGCCCCCGGTGGCGCCATACAGGCAGGTGTTGCCGATGATGGCGGTGCTGCGTGCCTCGAAGCGGGCGCCACGTGGCGGGCGCACCACCAGGCGGCCACCGGCCATGCCCTTGCCGACGTAGTCGTTGGCTTCGCCTTCCACTTCCAGGTGCAGGCCACCGACGTTGAACGCGCCAAAGCTCTGCCCGGCGCTGCCGCGGAAGCGCAGTTCCAGCGGCGCCTCGGCCATGCCCTGGTTGCCGTGCGCGCGCGCCACTGCACCGGCCAGGCGGGTGCCGATGCTGCGGTCGGTGTTGTGGATCAGGAAGCGGTGTTCGCCGCCGCGCTTGTGCTCGATGGCGGGGGCCAGCAGGCCATCCATCTGCGTGGCCAGGCTGTCCGGCGATTCGTACAGCCGCTGCGCGGCGCAATGGCTGCCCTCGTAGCGGCTGTCGGCCAGCAGGCGTGACAGGTCCACGCGCACGCCATCACGGGGCGCTGCCTCGATCTGTCGCAGCAGGTCGGTGCGGCCGACGATCTCTTCCAGCGAACGCGCGCCCAGGTACGACAGCCAGCCGCGCACTTCTTCGGCCAGCAGGCGGAAGAAGTTCTCCACGCGCTCGGGCTGGCCGGTGAAGTGGTTCTCGCGCAGGCGTTCGTCCTGGGTGGCCACGCCGGTGGCGCAGTTGTTGAGGTGGCAGATGCGCAGGTACTTGCAGCCCAGCACGATCATCGGCGCAGTGCCGAAGCCGAAGCTGTCGGCACCCAGCAGTGCGGCCTTGACCACGTCCAGGCCGGTCTTCAGGCCGCCGTCGGTCTGCAGCAGGGTGCGCCCACGCAGGTCGTTGGCCAGCAGCGCCTGGTGCGCTTCGGCCACGCCCAGTTCCCACGGCACGCCGGCATAGCGGATGGAGCTGACCGGCGAAGCGCCGGTGCCGCCGTCATGGCCGGAAATGGTGATCAGGTCCGCGCCGGCCTTGACCACGCCCGCGGCAATCGTGCCGACGCCGGCATGGCTGACCAGCTTGACCGAGACCAGCGCGGTTGGGTTGACCTGCTTGAGGTCGTAGATCAGCTGCGCGAGGTCTTCGATCGAATAGATGTCGTGGTGCGGCGGCGGTGAGATCAGGCCGATACCCGGCCTGGCATAGCGCAGGCGGGCGATCAGCTCGTTGACCTTGTGGCCGGGCAGCTGGCCGCCTTCGCCGGGCTTGGCGCCCTGCGCGACCTTGATCTGCAGCACCTCGGCGTTGACCAGGTACTCAGCGGTGACACCGAAGCGGCCCGAGGCCACCTGCTTGATCTTGCTGCGCTTTGCGGTGCCATAGCGGGCGGGATCCTCACCGCCTTCGCCGGAATTGCTGCGGCCACCGAGGCGGTTCATGGCAATGGCCAGCGCCTCGTGCGCTTCCGGCGACAGTGCGCCCAGGCTGATCGCAGCAGTATCGAAGCGCGGGAACAGGGTACTGGCCGGGGCGACCTCGTCCAGCGGCACGGGCGTGGCCGCTGGAACCAGTTCCAGCAGGTCGCGCAGCGCCGACGGCGGCCGTGCATGCACGGCATCGCAGTACTGCTGCCACGCACGCGGGTCGCCGCTGCGCGCCGCGCGCTGCAGGGTGGTCACCACGTCCGGGTTGTACATGTGGTACTCGCCGCCGTGCACGTACTTCAGCAGGCCGCCAACATCCACGTCCTGCTGTGCGTCCCAGGCCTGCGCGCACAGCTCACGCGCGTCGGCGTCCAGGCGGGCGAAGCCGGCGCCGCCAATGCGCGAGGCGGTATCCGGGAAGCACAGGTCCACCACGTCCGGTTCCAGGCCGATGATCTCGAACAGCTGCGCGCCGCGGTAGCTGGCCACGGTGCAGATGCCCATCTTCGAGATGATCTTCGACAGGCCCTTGTAGACGCCCTTGCGGTAACGGCGGCCGATCTGCGACTGCTCACCGCCCTTGCTCAGCTTGAGGATGCCGCGGCGGCCCAGATCGAACAGGGTCTGGTAGGCCAGGTACGGATACACCGCGGTGGCGCCGAAGCCGAGCAGGCAGGCCATGTGGTGCGGGTCGCGCGCGGTGCCGGTCTCGACGATCAAGTTCACGTCGCAGCGCAGGCCCAGGCGCGAGAGGTGGTGGTGGATGGCGCTGGTGGCGAGCAGGGCATGCACCATCGGCCGCCCGGCCACCGGGTAGCGGTCGGACAGCAGCAGCATCACCATGCCGTCGCGTGCGGCCTGCTCGGCTTCGGCGCAGATGCGCTCGATGCCGGCACGCAGGCCCTCGTCTTCGCTGTAGGACAGGTCGAGCAGGCGATTGGCCTGCACGTACTGGTCCATCTTCAGCAGCTGGCGCAGCTTGCGCTGGCTCAGCACCGGCGAGTTGAGGATGACGTGGTTCACCGTCTCCGGGCCGGCATGGAAGATGTTGGTCTCCCTGCCGAGCTGGGTGGACAGGGACATCGCGCAGTCCTCGCGCAGCGGGTCGATCGGCGGGTTGGTGACCTGCGCGAAGGCCTGGCGGAAATAGTCGTACAGCGGTCGGCTGCGCTGGCTCAGCACCGCCATTGGCGTGTCGTCGCCCATCGAGCCGGTGGCTTCCTGCTCGGTCTCGGCCAGCGGCCGCAGCACCTGTTCCACTTCCTCGCTGCTGAGCTGGTACAGCTTGTGGTAGCTGCGCAGGGTGCCTTCGTCGAAGGGTTCTTCCACAAGCGAAGGGTCGATCAGTTCGGTCTGCAGGTAGGTCACGCCCTGCTGCAGCCACTGCTTGTACGGCGCGCGACCACGGTTGATGCGGTCCACCGCGTCGGAGTCGAGCAGGTCACCACGCTTGAGGTCGATGGCCACCATTTCGCCTGGGCCGAGCTTGCCCTTGCGCACCACGCGCTCGGTCGGCACTTCCCACACGCCCGCTTCGGAGGCGACCAGGAAGTGGCGGTCGGCGGTCAGCATCCAGCGCGCCGGACGCAGGCCGTTGCGGTCGAGGGTACACACGGCGTAGCGGCTGTCGCAGGCGACGATGCCAGCCGGGCCGTCCCACGGCTCGCTGTTGAGGCCGTGGAATTCGTAGAACGCGGCCAGGTCCGGGTCCTTGAATTCCAGCGACTGCGTGGCCGGCGGCACCAGGATGCGCAGCGCCTGGATCAGCTCCATGCCACCGGCGACCATCAGCTCCAGCATGTTGTCCAGGCTCTGCGAATCCGAACCGTGCATGGAGATGACCGGATCGAATTCGGCGATGTCGAAGCGCGGGGTCTTCCACACCTTGCTGCGCGCCTGCGCCCAGCGCCGGTTGCCTTCGATGGTGTTGATCTCGCCGTTGTGGGCGAGCATGCGGAACGGGTGGGCCAGCGGCCAGCGCGGCAGCGTGTTGGTGGAGAAGCGCTGGTGGAACACGATGGCGCTGGAGGCCAGTTCGCGGCGCTGCAGGTCCGGGAAGAAGCGGCTGAGCTTGTCCGGCAGCACCATGCCCTTGTAGCTGATCGCATCCGGGGTGAGGGTGGTGACGTAGAAGTCGGTGTGTTCGCGAAGCAGCTGCTCGCTGCGGCGACGGGCCAGGAACAGCGCCAGCGCGAAGCCGGCATCATCCTGGCCGACGCCGGCGTCGACGAACACCTGTTCGATGCGCGGCAGCGTGTCGCGCGCCAGCTGGCCGCAGACGCTGTCGTCGGTCGGTACCTCGCGCCAGCCGGCAACCTTGCAGCCCACCGCTTCCACCTGCGCCTGCAGCTGCGCGCGGCAGGCCTGCGCCGCGTCGGCGTCGTGCGGCAGGAAGACCAGGCCGGCGGCGAAGCGTGCGGAGACCGCGATACCGGCTTCGCTGGCCAGCAGTTTCAGGAAGGCATCGGGGCGGCGCAGCAGCAGGCCACAGCCATCACCGGTCAGGCCATCGGCGGCGACACCGCCACGGTGGGTCATGCGCGAAAGCGCGGCGATGGCGGTATCAACCAACAGGCGCGATGGTTGATCGTCGAGCTGGGCGACCATGCCAAATCCACAGGCATCGCGCTCGGAGCGCGGGTCGTAAAGCCCTTGGCGGTTGCGGGGGGCCATCTCTACCTCGATGCGTATAGGGTTGGCGGCGACACTCGTCCCCGCTCATTCCCTGGAGCGCATCGTGAGGCCACCGGATGCCTCGACTAGATCACAGGTTGCTGCAACGCCGCAATACACGGTTGCAGGTGCAACAGAACGCGCCGGCAACCCAGTGCCGGCGCGGGGCCGGAGTCAGCCGCAGCGCGCGCCGCTGACGGCGCCCTTGGCGTCCACTTCGATGTTCAGGCGGTCGCCGAGGAACTCCATCGTGGCCACGTCGTTGGGCTTCAGTACGCGCACCTGGCTGGCACCTGCATCTTCCTGTGCCTGTTTGCCCAGTGCATCGGTGTAGGCCTGGCCGACCAGGCTCTGCACCTGGCTGGCATCGCAGGTACCGACCGGCGGTGCCTCGGTGGCCTTGCCGGCTTCGTCGGCCGGCGCCTTGGCGGCTTCGGCGGCCTGCTGGGCATGGGCCGTGGCCGAATCCTGTTCATCCAGCGCCGGTGCCTGGCAGGCGGTCAGGGCCAGCACGGCCGGCAGCAACAGGGCGGAGAGCGAACGGGCGCGAATCGGGAACGACATCATGACTCCGGAAGGGGTTGTGAAGACCCGAGCATAGCGGCGAACCGGCCCTCACGTGTTTGTCTTGTGTTATCGACAGGATCGCGGCATGGCGACAGCGACACTACAGGCATGCCAACCCCCTCCACCCCCGAACGACAGGCCGCGCGCGCGGCCGGCCTGCACTATGTCGACGACACTCAGCCGGGCATCAGCCGGCGCCGCGCCGGCAAGGGTTTCAGCTACCGCGATGCTGATGGCCACGCGATACGCGACGCCACCACCCTGCAGCGCATCCGTGCGCTGGCGGTTCCGCCCGCCTACACCGCCGTGTGGATCTGTGCGCACGCCAACGGCCACCTGCAGGCCACCGGCCGCGATGCACGCGGGCGCAAGCAGTACCGCTACCACCCCGACTGGGCGAAGGAGCGCGATGCCGGCAAGTTCGACCGCATCATCGCCTTTGGCGAGGCCTTGCCCACGCTGCGGCGGCGGTTGTCGCGGGATCTGAAACGGCCGGGGTTCCCGAAGGAAAAAGTGCTGGCCATGGTGGTCGCGCTGTTGGCCGACACGCTGGTGCGGGTCGGCAATGAAACCTATGCGCAGCAGAACCGTTCGTTCGGTCTGACCACACTGCGCAACCGCCATCTGGAGCTGTTGCAGGGGGGCCGGGTGCGCATGCGCTTCCGCGGCAAGTCCGGGCAGCTGCAGGAGGTGACCGTGGGCGACCGCAGGCTGGGGCTGCTGGTGCGGCGCCTGCAGCAGCTGCCGGGGCAGGCGCTGTTCCAGTACCGCGATGACGACGGTGCGCTGCAGCCGGTGGATTCCGGCGCGGTGAACGATTACCTGCGCGAGGTGATGGGCGAGGACTTCACTGCCAAGGACTTCCGCACCTGGGGCGGCACCGTGGCGGCGGTGCAGGCGTTTGCCGCCACCGAGCTGCCGGAACCGGCCAGCCAGCGCGCGCTGGCGCAGGCGCAGCGCGCGGTGGTGTGCGAGGTGGCAGCGCTGCTGGGCAACACGCCTGCGGTGTGCCGCAAGGCCTACATCGACCCTTGCGTGTTTGCCGGCTGGGAGCGCGGTGAACTGGCGAAACTGGCCGGCCTGCGCGGGCCGCGCCAGTGGGAACAGGCTACCCTGCGCGTGCTGCGCAGGGCGCGCCGGCTCAGCCGCAGTAGATCGCGGTGATGTTGTTGGTGCGGCCCTTCTCGATGGTCAGGCGGTCGCCGCCTTCGCTGGCCGGCGGCACCCGCGGACCATCATGGCGCAGCACCCGCACGTGCAGGCTGTCGCTGTCCACGCGTGCGCGGGCCACGGTGGCGTCCGAAGCGGCCAGGCCGAGTGCGCCGCGCACCATGTCGCTGTGGCACTGCCCGGAAATGACGCCGTCGATCGGCTGCACTTGCGCCATGGGCGTGCTGCTGCAGGCGGCAAGGGCAAAGCAGGCGGCGGCGGTGGCGATGGCATGTTTCATGGAGGCATTCCTTGTGTGATTGCGTGCAGGGTGCGACGTCAGACGTGGTGGCGGAATGAATGCCGTGCACATCGTGGACACGGCGCGCTCACCGCCGCCAACAGCGTGGGTGGAGACACTGCAGGAGCGGCAAGGGCCGCCCCCGGTAGTGCCGGCCGCTGGCCGGCAGCCCCTTTCCCTCCCGAGGAGACCTGCATGGCCACCACCAAGAAAGCCCCCGTCCGCCGCAAAGCCTCGCCCAAGGTGCGCAAAGGCAGCACCGCAAGCAAGACTGTCGCCGCCCCCGATCGCCCGCGCGTGGTGAAGACTGCCACCCGCAAGGCGGCCGCCAGCGATCCACGCGCAGCGCGCGTCGCGGCCCGGCAGCGGCGCCTGCAGGATCAAGAAAAGGCCAAGGACGTGCGCGCGGCAAAAAAAGCAACGAAGAAGACCGCGACCCAGGCCGGTGCGCGCCGGCAACCGGAGGCGATGCCGGCGCAGCAGCTGGCCAAGCCTGGGCATGAACACGAACTGGAGCTGGCGCCGCGTTTCCTTGCACCGGACTACGCCGGCAGCGGCAAGCTGCAGGGGATGCGCGCGATCATCACCGGTGGCGATTCTGGTATCGGCCGTGCGGTGGCAGTACTGTTCGCCCGCGAAGGCGCCGATGTGGCGGTACTGCACCTGGACGAGGCCGAGGACGCGGACATCACCCGCCAGCACGTGGAGCGCGAAGGCGGTCGCTGCGTGGTGATCGCCGGTGACGTGCGCGATCCGCGCTTCTGCAACAAGGCGGTCAAGCAGGTGGCCAAGGCGTTCGGCGGCATCGACATCCTGGTCAACAACGCCGCGTTCCAGCTGCATTGCGAGCGGCTGGAAGACCTGGAAGACGCGCATCTGCAGGAAACCCTGCAGACCAACATCGGCGGTTACATCCAGATGGCGCGCGCGGTGCTGCCGCACCTGGGCGAGGGTGCCAGCATCATCAACACAGGATCGGAAACGGGAATCTTCGGCAGCAAGGCGCTGATCGACTACTCGGCCACCAAGGGCGCGATCCATGCGTTCACCAAGGCGCTGGCCAGCCAGCTGCTGCCACGTGGCATCCGGGTCAACTGCGTGGCGCCGGGGCCGGTGTGGACGCCGTTGAACCCCGCCGACAAGCAGGCCGAAGATGTTGCGGAGTTCGGCAAGGACAGTGACATGGGGCGGCCCGCACAACCCGAAGAACTGTCGCCCGCCTATGTGTTCCTGGCTTCGCCGGTCTGTGCCAGTTACATCAGCGGGGTGATCCTGCCGGTGATGGGCGGGCCGCGGGGATGAGGCCCGCAGCCGTTGCGGCAGGCGTGTAGAAATCGGCGATGCGTGGAATGAAGCGCTGCGGATTGGCACCGACCAGGTTGGTCAGCACCACCACCGCCACGCCTCGCGCGGGGTAGACCACGAAGGCCGAGCGCGCGCCGCCGATGCCGGCCACCTGCAGGTCGGGCGCTGCCTGCAGCACCGGCCAGCCGCCGGCCCACGGACCGGCGCGGCCATCGGCCAGAGGCTCGACCGACCACATCCGCCGCCGTGAGTGGTCCTGCAGCAGGCGGCCTTCGGTCAGCGCGACCAGCCAGCGTGCAGTGTCGTCGGCGGTGGTGAGGATGCCGCCGCCGGCCCATAGGCTCGGCGGGATGTCGTAGAACCAGTGCGACAGGCGCGGCGGAGCGTCGGCGGCATCGGTCGCGCGCGGCGCCAGGCTGTACATCGTCGCCACATCCGGAATCAGGTCGTAGCTGTCGCCGAAGGTCGTGCGCGCCATGCGTGCGCCGCTGAACTGGCCCGTGGTGAGGAAGCGCTCGTAGGACATGCCCGATTGCTGCGCGATGATCCGCGCCAGCAGCACGTAGTTGGTCTGGTTGTAGGCAAAGCGCTGCCCGGGTGGCGCTTCGACAGGGCGCACGGTGACCGCCGCCCATGCCTGCGCTTCGGACCCACCGCCCAGCAGGCCATTCGCATCGAGGATGTCCGGCAGGCCCGAGGTATGGTCGAGCAGCTGGCGCACGCGTACATCCTTCCATGCTGCTGGAAGATCGTGCAGGTAGCGCGAGGCGGGTGCATCCAGTTCCAGTCGCCCCTGCTCCGCCAGCTGTGCGATGGCGACTCCGGTGAAAGCCTTGGTGGCTGAATTGAGCGGGAAGCGGGTGTCACGCGAGGCGAGCACGCCGTTCTCCACGTTGGCCAAGCCATAGGTTTCGGAGAGCACGATCTGGCCGTCCTTGACCACGGCCAGCTGCAGCCCGGGGATGCGCTCGTCCAGCATGATCTGGCGGATCAGCCGGCGGGTCTGGTCGTTGGCCTGGTCCTGGTTGGCAGACACCGCGGCGAAGGGCAGGGCACTGATGAGCATGAGCACGACTCGAAGCGTTGGGCGGAACATGCGGGATTCCGGAAAGGCGTCGAGGGTCGGATGCACCGGCGGCGGAAAAGGTTTAACCGCCCCGGATGGTCCTACCGTTCGTCGGCCCATGACTTCCGGGGGGTTGACTACAGTTGTCGTCAAGCTGACAGTGACGACACGTGTAGTCAAGGGAGTGGTGTCATGCGTGGCAAGACGATCGGGGACCAGGAACTGGCCCTGCTGCAGTACATCGATGAACATGCGCCGGCCAGCGTGGGCGAGGTCGCCAGCGGCTACGGCGAGGCCCGTGGCCTGGCCCGTTCCACCGTGCTGACGATGATGGAACGGCTGCGGGCGAAGGGCTATCTTCAGCGCCGGCAGCAGGACGGCGTCTACCGCTACCAAGCCACCCGTGGCCCGCAGAGCGTGCTGCAGGGTGCCGTGGCCCAGTTCGTCGACAACACCCTGCAGGGCTCGGTGTCGCCGTTCGTGGCCTACCTGTCGCAGCGCCAGCAGGTCAGCGACAACGAGCTGGCCGAGCTGGAAGCGCTGGTTGCCCAACTCCAATCGCGTCGCCACGAGGGTTGAGCCATGGACACCACGATGCTGATCCCGATGCTGGAACGGCTGGGCTGGACCAGCCTGCAGACCGTGCTGCTGGTGGCCCTGGTGTATGGCCTGTGCCGCGCGCTGCCGTCGCTGTCGGCGGCCACCCGCTGCCGCCTGTGGTGGCTGGTCTCGCTGCAGGCCGTGCTCGGCCTGTTCTGGAGCCAGCCGTTGCAGTTGGCCTGGCTGCCGGCACCGCAGGCGGTGGCGATGACCGCCACTGACGTTGCCGCTGATCTGGTCTACCCACTGGTGCCGGAAGCCTCGGCGCAGCTGCTGGCGACAATGCCGATGACTGCACCGGACGTGCCGGCAGTGGCGTGGTGGGCCGTCGCGTTGGCTGCGCTATGGGCATCGGGCGTACTGCTGACGGCCCTGCGCACTTTCAGTGAGTGGCGCCGCTGCCGCGCGTTGCTGGCTGCCGCCTATCCCTGCGAGGACGAAGCGCTGGTGCAGGCTCTGCAGCTGGCCTCCGACGCACACGGCGTGCGCCCTGCACCGCGGCTGTGGATGAGCACGCAGGTGGACTCGCCGCAGCTGGTCGGGCCGTTCCGCCCGGTGCTGCTGCTGCCGGCAGGCGACAATGCCCTGCAGGGTGACGCGCTGGACCTGGCATTGACCCACGAACTGCAGCACCTGCAGCGGCGTGACCTGCAGTGGGGCCTGCTGCCCGCGTTGGCGCAGCACCTGTTCTTCTTCCACCCGCTGCTGCGCCTGTCGGTGCGCGAATACGCCCAGGCCCGCGAGGAAGCGGTGGATGCGGCCGTGGTCGGCCAGCACGGCGCGAGCCGCCAGGCTTATGGCCGCCTGCTGCTGCAGCTGGGCGTGGCCCCGCAGCCGCACCTGGGTGTGGCCAGTGCCGCACCGAGCGCCACCAGCCTCAAGCGTCGCCTGCTCTCGCTGCAGTCGCGCCGGTCCTGCCCGCGCCTGTTGGCGGTGGCCCTGACGGCCATCGTGGTGGTGGTGGGCGTGGCGCCGATGCGGCTGGTCGCAGCGCCGGTGCCGCCTGCACCGTCCGCGCCGCCGGCTGCGCCGAAGGCCGTGGTGCCCACGCCGCCGGCGCCGAAGGTTCCGCCTGCACCGCCGATGTCGGCGCGCGCGCCGGCGGTGCCGGTGGCCCCTGCGCCGCCCGCCGAGCCCGCCGACGTCGAGGAGCTGTCCGGCCCGGATGATGCGGATGTGGCAGTCGACGTGGATGTCGACGTCGACCCCGGCATCGACGGCGGCCGCAGCACCTCGCGCAGTTCCTCCATCACCACCTACGGGCGGCTGGATCTGGGCACGTCGCCGCCGCAGGCGTTCGTGCTGGTCGATGGTGATTCAACCTTCGCCAACGGCGGCATCGACGACGTGACGCTGGCCCGCAAGCAGCTCGGCAAGGGACCGGCGCTGTGGTTCCGCCAGGGCAGTGAGCGCTACATCGTGCGTGACCCGATGCTGATCCAGTCGTTGCAGCGTGCCTACGCGGGTGCGTCCGACCTGGGGCAGCAGCAGAGCGCACTGGGCCGCCAGCAGAGCGCGCTTGGTCGCCAGCAGAGCGCACTCGGCAAGCAGATGGGCGAGATGGGCCGGCTGCAGGGTGAGGAGGCGCGCCGTATCGCGTTGGTGGCGGTCGAGGCTGCGCGCAGTGCGATGAGCGCGCACGACATCAATCGCGAAGCCGCCGCCGAAGCCGCGAAGGCGGCACGCGGGGCGACCAGCGACGCCGCAGTTGCGCGTGAAGCCGCCCGTGAGGCGGCCGCCGAGGCACGTCGTGCGATGCAGGAAGCCCGCAGCCAGGCCGCACAGTCCAGCCGCACCCGCGACATGAACCGCTTGGCCAGCCAGCAGGCCGAACTGGCCAGCCGCCAGGCGGCGCTGGGCAGCCAGCAGGCCGCGCTGGGCGAACGCCAGGCGCAGGTGCACGCGCGGGCGGCACAGCAGGCGCAGCTGGTGATCGCCCGCGCATTGGCCAGCGGCAAGGCCGAGCGCCTCTGATCGGTAGTGCCGGCCAGCGGCCGGCACTACCTTGGGACATCAACCGCAGCTGGCGCGCTCGATCCTGTTCTGCGCGTCCACCTGCACGGTCACGCGGTCCTGGCGGAAGTCCATGGTCACCGCCATGCCGGGTTTGACTACCCGCGCACCGCGCGCGCCGCTGTCAGCCACCAGCTTCTTGATCGTGGCTTCGTCGGCGGTCTTGCCGGTGAAGGCGTCCAGCGCCTCCGGCCTGCATTCGTGCGCGGCATCGGCCACGGGCGCCGGCGCGGGATCGTGGGAGGTGCTGCTGCCAGCGTGACTGCAGGCGGCCAAGGGCAGGATGGCGAGCAGGACCAGGGGACTGAGGCGCATCGTCGGGCTCCAGGCGTGGATGGTGGCGGCAGTGTCACCGCTGTCACCGTCAGGGCATGTCAACGCGGCCCTGCGCCGTTACTGCCCGACCAGTGCCAGCGTCTCGCGCTCGCGTTGCTCCTCGCGTACCAACCGTTGCAGCAGCAGGGCCAGGGTCACTACGTCCTGGTGATTGTGGTCGGCCACCCGGCGCAGGTTCACCGCGTCGCCGCCACGCAGGAAACGCAGCCATGCGCCCGGGGCTTCCGAGCCCGGCAGGTCGTCCTCGCGCACCACGCGCAGCAGCTGGCGTTCGATGGTGGACAGCTTGCAGTTCTCCCACGTGCCGCGATAGCGGCGGCGCGTGGGATAGAGCAGGTCGACGTGATCCAGTGCGGTGATCGGGCAACGTTGCCGGGCCAGCCGGTAACGCGCTTTCAGCAGCGGTGCGTCATAGCTGCGGCCGTTGTAGCTGCAGAACACGGTGGACGGTTGCAGCCAGCCGGCGAAAGTGGCCAGCATCGCGTCCTCGGCGGCCATCGTGGCCATCAGCAGCTGGCGGATGCGCAGGCCTTCGCCACGCTGTGGGCACACATGCCAGTCCGCAGCGCCGATCATGAAGGCGCGGGTGCCGGTGCCGCCGGCCAGGCCGGTGGTTTCGGTATCGAAGAACAGCAGGTCGCGCGCGGCCACGTGCTGGCCTTCGCGACGGGCGAAATCCAGCGACAGCGGCTGCGCCGGGATCGCCTGCGGCTGCAGCGATTCGATCAGGAACAGGCCCGGTGCGATCTCCTCACCTGGCAACTGACGGTCCTGTGCGCTGGCGCGAGCCGGTGCGGGGCCGCCGCGCGTGCGCAGGCCGAGCAGGCGATGCAGGCTGCCCACTTCGGGCCGACGCAGCGCGGGCTGTGCCGTGGCAGGTGCCGCAGCGCCGGTCGGCTTGTGGCGGATCTCCTGCTCGACCCAGGCGAACACCGAACGCTCGGCCGGTGGTTGCCGCGCATCGTTGGCGGCCACGGGTGCCGGTGGCGCAGGGGGCACGTCGGCCGCAGCCGGTGTGCTCGCCTTCGGGTCGCCGGCCTGCCTGCGCAGCAGGCGCAGCTTGTCCAGGCTCAGGCTCACGGCGCCAGCAGCTCCATCGGATCGCGCACGGGCACCACCACGTCGGGTACATGCTGGCAGGCATCGGCATCGAACAGGTCGAGCACGCGCAGTGCCAGCGCGCGCGGCGAAGTCTCATCCTCTTCCTGCGCGGCCAGGACGGGGCCGACACAGGCCGGGCAGCCGGCCTTGCAGTCGCAGCGCTGCACCAGTTCGCGCGCGCGCTGCACCAGTTCGGCCTGGCGCTGCCACAGCGGTTCGCTGAGGCCCACGCCACCGGGGAAGTTGTCGTACAGGTACACGGTGGGCACGAACTCCTGCAATAGCTCGACAACGCCAGGATCACCCTCGCTGCCACGCAGCTGGCCACGGCCGCTCTGGTCGGCGATCGCGAACCAGGAACCATCGCCGTTGCCGACCGACTTCTGCAGGTCGCGCGCATCGGCCATCACCGCCACGGTGGCGACGATGTGCAGCGCATACGCTGCGCCGAGGAAGCCATCCAGCGCATCCTGCTTGCTGGCGAACGCGCGCAGCAGCAGCGCCTGTGGCAGCTGCCACCACACCGCCGTGGTGTGCAGTTCCTGGTCGGGCAGGTTCACCGGCCCGTAGCCGATGTTTTCGTGGGTGTAATAGCGGATCTTCTTGTAGCCGGCTACGCGGCGTACCACGTGCACTTCGCCGTGGTGCGAATCACCACGGCCGGCCACGCCGCCATCGAAGCGGTCGAGCACCTTGAGCTTGGTGAAGTCGATGCTGTCGGTGTAGTAGTCCACGTGGGTGCGGGTGACGTAGGCCTTGCGCCCGTCCCAGTCCAGCGTCTCCACCTGGTACGGAGTGGACTGCACCATGTGGATGGCGCCTTCGTACAGGGTGAGTGCGGCGGCGGAATAATCGACCTCGGCGATGATCTGCTGGCGGCCATCGCTGCGGTCGACCACCACGAAGTTGCCGTCGGCCACCGCGCGCAGGCTGACCGCATTGGCGGGATAACTGTCGGCGATCCATTCCCAGCGCTCGCCTTCGCGGTGGATCACTTCGGTCTCGGCCAGCGCTTCCAGAAACACTTCCGGATCGATCGGGCCGAAGCCATCGCCGACCCGGAACGGCAGCTCGAAGGCTGCGCAACGGATGTGGTCGAACAGGATCAGCGGCTGGTCCGGCGCGATGCGCGCGTGCTCGGGCGAGGCTTCGGCGAAGAAGTCCGGATGTCGCACCACGTACTGGTCCAGCGGCTGCGAACTGGCCACCATCACCCCCAGCGCGGGCTGCTGGCGGCGACCGGCGCGGCCGAAGCGCTGCCAGGTGGCGGCCACGCTGCCGGGGTAGCCGTTGAGGATGACCACGTCCAGGCTGCCGATATCCACGCCCAGTTCCAGCGCCGAGGTGCTGACGATGCCGTCGATGTTGCCGGCACGCATCGCGCGCTCGGTCTCACGCCGCTCGGTGGGCAGGTAGCCACCGCGGTAGGCGCGGATGCGCGGCGGCTTGCGCGGGTCGTGGTCGAAAATGTCCTTCAGGTACTTGGTCAGCACTTCCACCATCAGGCGTGTCTGCGCGAACACCAGGGTCTTCAGCCCGGACTTGATCGCGATGCGCGCGATGCGGTTGCTCTGCGATCGCGCCGAGGCGCGCAGGCCCAGGTCCGGATTGATCACCGGCGGGTTCCACAGCAGCACCTGCTTCGGCCCGCTGGGCGCACCGGATTCGGTGATGGCGGTGACCGGCGCTTCGATCAGCGCCTCGGCATGTGCCTGCGGGTTGCCGATGGTGGCCGAGCACAGGATGAACTGCGGTTGCACGCCATAGAACGCGCAGATGCGCTTGAGCCGCCGCAGTACATTGCTGACATGGCTGCCGAACACCCCGCGGTAGGTGTGCACTTCGTCGATGACGATGTAGCGCAGGTTCTCGAAGAACTGCGCCCACTTGGTGTGATGCGGCAGGATCGCCTGGTGCAGCATGTCCGGGTTGGAGACCACGATGTCGCCGTGCAGGCGGATGGCCTGGCGTGCATCGCCGGGGGTGTCGCCGTCGAAGGTGAAGGCCTTCACCCCGAGGTCGCCAGCGCGGTTGAGTTCCAGCAGCTCGGCCACCTGGTCCTGGGCCAGTGCCTTGGTCGGGAACAGGTACAGCGCCTTGGCTTTGCCCTGCATGGCCGCGCTGACTACCGGCAGGGTGTAGCACAGCGACTTGCCGCTGGCGGTGGGGGTGACGATGGCGACGTGTTCGCCGCGCTGGCTGGCCTCCCACGCCTCGGCCTGGTGGCTGTAGAGCTGTTCGATGCCACGCGCCTTCAGCGCGGCGGCCAGCGCCGGCGGCACCGACGCGGGAATCGGCGCGTAGCGTCCTTCGCGGCCGGGAATGGCGAAGCTGCCGGTGATGCGGTCCTGGTAGCGGCGCTGCAGGCGCGCGCTGAGCAGGGCGCCGTCGCGGGCGGGCAGGCCGTCGCGGGTAGCGAGCTTCTGCTCGGCGTCGGCGGTGCGCTTGGCGAGTTCGTAGGCCATGGAAAGTGGAGCCGGGACGGATTGCGAGGGGTCACATGGCACCACATCCACGTCTCAGGATGTGAGACATCGCGCGCGAAGGGCGTGAACCGTTCAGTGCCACGGGTCCGGACGCTGCGCGATGTCCGCGTCAAGCGCCTCGCTGCGGCGGAGGAACTGCACCATGCAGACCACAAACCGCACCGCGTGCCAGCCCAACGCCAGCAATGCCACCGCCTGCCAGCCAGACGCAAGCGGCCAGCCCGGCTCCAGGCGCTGCGACCACGGCATCCAGGCGGCGCCGAAGACCAGCACGCACAACAGCAGGCCCAGCCACGCCAGTTGCCAGAACGCTCCCGTGGGCGGATAGCGCCGTCGGTCGCTGGCCAGGCACCACGCCGTGCCAGCGCCCAGCACTGCGCCGTCACAGGCGCGCACATCCAGCAGCATCGAGCGCCCGCGGGAGAATGCCGCAGCGTGCTCCCAATTCTCTGGAAGCTGCACACGCCGGTCATTGCCCAGCAACCACACCCGTGATGTCTGGGCAGTACGCTGGTACGCGCGCAGGCGCCCGCGTACCCGCAGCACGCGCTGCGCTGTCGCAGGGCCGTTGCGGCGAGGGAAGCCCTGCCAGGCCGCAAGACCGGCGATGGCGAGCAACGGCATGGCGAGCAGGCCCGGGACGCCGGTGGCGGCCCACAGCGCCAGTGCGGCAATCAGCAGCGGGGACGGGCGCAGGCCGGGACCCCGTCGCATCGAGATTTCTTCGGGTGTCTCCAGGCGCTCGCCACAGACGCGGCTGGTGGCTGCATCCGGCCGTGCAGCAGCGATGCTGAAGCCATTGAGACGCACCACCATGGCCACGTGATCACCCAGTACCACGTCAGCTTCATTGTCTTCCGAGAGGTAGGGCCATGCCTGTCTTGGCACCAGCACGGGAATGCCACCCAGGAAGCCGTCACCGACCGGGAAGCTGTTCCGCCACGCCCCACCGGTGAAGGCGCCATGCAGCCGCTTTACCTGGTCGTCGTGGTCGCAGCCGGTCAACGCGCGCACCGGTGCCAGTGCCATGTGTTCGTCCGCGCCCAGCGTCCGCAGCGTGCTGCTGCGGCGCAGCGAGGCGATGCCGGCGCGGACACGCGATGTCCATTCGGCGGCGGTCGCGGTGACCACCAGGCACACGACCGCCAGACCCACCAGTACTGCCGCGCGCGACATCAGCAGGCGACTGGCCGACGCGGCGGGCGTGTGGAGGGAGCTGTCATCAGGGATGGGCCTTACCGGGAAAATCGCAGGATGCCGTCCCCGCGCCCCGAGGGGAATGAAGTTCGTTGCAAACTTCGGCGCCCAGGCCGCGCAGCGATGATGCGTGACACACCCTGAATGCCCCCGCCGATGCCAACGAAATCTGAAGCCCGCATCCGTATCCTTGTTCACTGGACGCAACCAACAGGGTGGATGGCTGTGGCACGACGTGGAACGCAGGGAGTACTGCTGGCCAGCCTGTTGCTGGCGGGCGTCGCGCAGGCGCAGCAGGCAGCGCCGGTAGCGGTGTCCGATCCTGTGCCCGCTCCCCCTGCTGATGCCCCGGCAGCACCTGCCGCGCCGATCTCCACCACCCTGCCGCAGGACAATGTCACCACCCTCGGCGAAGTGCGTGCGCTCAAGCCGGAAGACGAGCCGCTGGACCTGTACCGCTTCAAGAATCCGGTGAAGTTCGGCGACAACCGCTTCAGCCGCGACTGGAGCGAACCGCCCTCGCCGGAGCAGGTCAGCATGGGCGGCGGCTACATCATGATGGGCGTGGTCAAGGGGGTGATGGCGGCGGCCAAGGGGATCAACAAACTCACCGGCGGACCTGCGCAGATCCAGGCCGCCGTGGCGCGGCCACCGCCCGAGCTCAGTGCCGAGCAGCAGCAGCGTGCGCTGCGGTTCTCCCAGGAGCAGGATGCCGGTGATGCACCGCCGGTGAAGTAGGCCGGTATATCCTGCTGGCTCCCCCACCGGTAGGGCTGCCATGTTCCTGCGTTCGATCTGCCTGTTGGCCGCATTGCTGCCGGTCTCCGCCTTCGCGGATGGCATTGCCGATGATGGCGCCTGCCGCAATGGCGCGTTTCCCTCCGAACAGAGCCGGTTCGCCCTGGCGCGGGTGGTCGATGCACCACGTCTGTACCTGCTTGGCGACATGGACGGCTGCCCGGCCAAGGGCGAGCCGGCCTGCCGCCAGCGCAGCTATGTGGTCAATGGCGATACCGTGGTGACCGGGCGCGACCTGGGCCGCTATCGCTGCGCGTTCTTCCCGAACAAGGTGGGTGGCAGCGCCGGTTGGGTCGACCGCAGCAAGCTGCGGGCGTTGCCGGTGGTCGTGCCAGCGCTGCAGGATTGGGCGGGCGAGTGGAAGGATGGCGACAACGGCCTGAAGATCCGCGTGCAGGGCGGGCAACTTCATGTGGAGGGTGACGCCTACTGGCCCTCAGCCAACCCCACGCCGGAACAGCGTCCCTACGGGCCGAACATGGGCCAGGTGGAAGCGCGGGCGACGCCGCGTGGTGCTGATGTGGAATTCGTCGAGGACACCTGCAGGGTGCGAGTGCATTCGCTGGGTGAGGTGCTGATCGTGGCCGATAACAGCGAATGCGGTGGCATGAACGTGCGTTTCAACGGTGTGTACCGGCGAGCCGGAAAACGTTGAAGGGCGCATGAGGGATGGGGCCGGTAGATCCACGCCACGCGTGGATGCTGTGCGCGATCCAACCGCGGGGTCGGAGCCCTTTCGCGAACGAAAGGGATCCGACCCCAGGCTCAGCGCCGCCGCTCCAGCCACCACAGCAATGATGCGCACAACACGAACGCCAGCCACCACGGCCAGCGCGAGCCCGGCACGGGGTGCATCACCGACGCGTCTGCAGGCGTGCTGGCAGCCAACGCCTGCGTGGTCGCATCGATCATCGCCTGCCGATGCAGCGTCGGTGCATCCTTCGGGTCGAACACATAGCGCCAGACAACGCTGTCGCCACGCTGCAGGCGCTGCCAGCCTGCCTCACGGGGCCACCAGCCGGCGCAGCGCAGCGCCGATGTCGCGCCATCGACAATCAGGGGTACGGCGTCACCACGTTTGTTGAAGACCTGCAGCGGCGCTTGCACGCCACACAGCGCCTGCCGTTCGCCTGCCCAGCTGATCGGCTGCGGTGACCACAGCGCATCATCGCTGCTCTGTGCGCGCGCCAGCGTGGCCACCACGCTGCTCCAGAGTTCGCCATGGCGGTCATCGCGCCCGGCCAGCACCCAGCGCCAGCTGTCGGTCAGCGGCAGCAGGCCGATGCGGCCCCTGCCAACCGCGCGCCAGCCACCGATGGCATTGCCGGCACGATCGTGCAGCAGCGCGTTGCTGCCCGGCGGCTGCAACGCCAGTGCTTCCAGCGAAGGCAGCGCGGCACTGTGCGAGCTGCGATCGGCCTCTTCGCCGTAGCCGGTCGGCAACGTGCCGGCGGCAAGCGGGCCACGTCGTGCGGCGAGGATCGCGCTCTCGCCATCGCCGGTAAGTTCAAGGGTGCGGCTGCTGCCATCGCCCTGCACGGGCAGGCCCAGATCGCGGAGACGCTGGCGCGCACTGGCCGAAGGTGCGCCCGCGCTGCGGACCAGCACGCCCAATCCATCGCGCAGGGCCTGGCGCACGGCGGCCAGCTGGCCCGCACTCAATGCCGCCAGGCTGCGTTCGTCCAGCAGCAGCAGATCGCTGCGCGTCAGCGATGCTGCATCGATCAACACCGGGCCATCGCCAACGCTGAGTCCGGCCCCGGTATCCGCCTGCACCTGCACACGGATGCCGGCATCGGCCGCCCAGCGGCGCAGGTACTTCAGCTCTGGGCCCGGCGCACTGGCGCGCACCAGCAGGCGCAGCGGTGCGGCCGGCAGGGTCTGCTGCGGCACCGGTACGCTGTCCACCACATGGCCGTCGGCATCGAGCAGGCGCAGCTTGAACACGCTGCGGCCTTCGGCTCGGGCGATGCCGCTCAGCTGCACGCGGCCGTCGTCGGCAACGTCCGTGCGATCGACCACGCTGTCGGCCGGGTCGAGCAGTTCTGCTTTCGCCTTTGCCGCGCCACGCGCCTGGGCCACTACTTCGAAGCGTGCACCGGGAGCCACATCGGCCGGTGGTTGCAGCGCGATCCAGCCGCGCGGCTCCGGTGCAGCCTGCCAACGTACATCCGGTGGCAGCAGCGCGTCGCGGTCCCGTGCGGCCAGGCCCGCACCGACCAGCGTCAGCGTGGAGGCTGGATGCTGGCGCAGCGCGGTGGCCAGGTCGGGTACGCGCTGTGCGCCGGGCACATCGGCAGCTTCGGGTAACAGCAGCAGTGGGCCTTCGCTGGCCGGGAGTGCGCCAGCCCGGTCGGCATCGATTCCCAGCACGACCAACCCGCCTGCGGGCTGCTGGCGATTGGGGGGTACGAGGCAGAAATACAGCAGCATGGCAGCGGCGATCTGCAGCGCAATGCCGATCCAGCGGCGGCCTGGGTGCGTTGTGCTTCCACGCAACAGGCGCACGCTGGCGATGACCACGACCACAGCAAGTGCCAGCGCAATCCACAGGTTCGGGCTGGAGGGGGTCATGGCTGCGCCTCCAGCGCGTCGAGGTAGCGCTGGCCCATCGCATCGGCCGCACTGCGCCGCATCGCCTGCGGCAGTGGACGTTGCAGTGCCCGCCACAGCTGTGCGCGCAGGCGCAGGCGGCAGTCGTGGCAACCGGGCTCGATGCGCAGCTGCTCGATGGCGGCGGCCAGATCCAGTGCATCGGGCAGGTAGGCGGCGTTGCGCTGCTGCCAGGTCGCGAGCGCATCGAGATCCGGTGCGCCGTTGTCATCGCCGAGGCGTTGCCAGGCTTCAACAATGGCCGGGTCCGGCGGCGTGCGCGCGGCCAACGGCAGTTCACGACTGGCCAGTCCGGCGCGATCACCGCCGAGTCGACGGCCTTCATCAATCGGTGGCAGCTCCGGCCCGACCCGGGCCAGATAAATGCGTTCGGCCTGCTGCACCTGCTTGATGAAGCCCAGCGCCTTGTACGCGAAGGGCAATGCCTGTTCCGGACGGCCCTGGCGCAGCTCGCCTTCGGCCGACCACATCTGGTCCAGCGCGGCCTTCAACGTGGCGCGGGTCTGCGGATCGAGCAGAGTCGCCGCCTCGGCGTGGTCATGGGTGTGGCCATACTCGGAGAGCACGTCGGTGTCGCTGCCGAACACCGGTGGCGTATCGGCATTGGCCGGCTTGCCGCCGTGGTCGTGGCCATGCGCGTCGTGCGCGCCTGCATCGGCGCCATGGTCGTGCTCGTGCTCGTCGTCATGGTCGTGGTCGTGGTCGTCTGCGGCCGGCGTATCGCTGGTGGGCAGGTCGCTGGTCGGCGGTGGCTTCGGTGCGCCTTCGCTTTCCTCGCCCAGGAACTGGCCGTAGCGCAGGCGCAGGATGCGCTGGTCGACACCGATCGCATCGCTGCGCTTCACGAAGTCCTCGGCGGCCAGGCCGCGTCGCTGCCGGATCAACGCTTCGGCATCGATGATGATCTGCCGCTGGCTGCGGAAGTACGCAGGCAGGGTCTTCTTGATGCGGCCCTCGAGCTCTGCACCAAGCGCGACTTCGGCGCTGGGCAGGCGCAGGATCACGCTGCTGCTGCGCCCGGTCTGCGGCGTGGGTGCATGATTGTCGCGCACCTCCAGCTGGGCGATCACGTCGTTGCCGGGCTGCGCGCCCAGCGACGCCAGATCCAGGGTGTGGGCGAAACGCCGCGCGGTGGCTTCGCCGCTGCCGGCAAGCGTGACGCTGCGCTTCACGAAGGTGATGTTCTCACCGCTGCCCTGGGTGGTGGTGATCGACAGCGTTGCCTGCGCCGCGACACCGTAATCGTCGTTGGCTTCGAAGCGCAGTGCCCACTGTCGCTGCCCCGGCGTGCCCAGCACCAGGCTGGCCGTGGGCTCCAGTACGCGCACGCTGGGTGCACGGTCGGCCACCACATCCAGCCGATGCAGGCGGGTCTCTGCCAGTGCCGGTTCGCTCACCACGCGGTACAGCACCGGCGCGCGTGCCACATCCTGCGCCTGCCACTGTCCTTCGTGCTCGCTCAGCGGCAACCTGCGACCATCGTGGAACTGCAGCCATGCCTTGTCCGGTGCACGGTCGAAGCGTAGCGACCAGGACAGCCGGCTATCTGCGGCGACCTTGGCGTCCAGCGCATTCTGGGTAAGCGTGGCCTGGCCGGTATAGACCGGTGCGTCGATGCGCAGGCGGGTGGACTGCAGGCGTAGCGGGCCTGCGGCGGCCGTGCTGCCTGGCGCCGACGTGCGGACTGGCGCGGAACCGGGGTTCGAACGTGGCCAGCCGACTGCCAGCACAACAATGGCCAGGCCCGCGATCCAGCACAGCGCCAATGCCCCAGGCGGCCAGTGTGGACGCAGCTCCGGCATCGCACGTTCCAGCGTGGCCAGCACATGCGCACGCTGGCGCTGCTGTAGCGGATTGAGCGTGGCGGCATCGGCGAACAGCAGATCGGCACTGTCCTCGCTGGCACCGCTGCCATCAAGGTGGCGTTGCAGCCACTGCCGGTCCAGTTGGCGGGCATGCGCAGTGGCGAAGCCCGCACACGCGAGCAGGCTGATCGTACCGACGACGCAGGCGATATCGAAACCTGCCAGACGCAGGGCCAGCACCGCCGCAGCCAGCGCCCATGGCAGGCCCAGCAGCAGGGTGATGAGCGCACGGCGCCGGCGCGCACGTTGCCAGGCGTGCTGCAAGGTATTCATGCGGCCACCCTGCGGCGGGCGCTGCTGGCCATCCAGCGTTCCAGCGCGAACAGCAGCACGATGGCCAGCAACAGCCAAGGCGTCGGCTCACGCAGCGGTGGTGTTGCAGCAGGCAATGCGGCCCGCTGCGGTGCCTGGTCACGTGCATCGCCCAGGCGCGGAGCCGTGGGTGGCTGCAGCGCCAGCAGCAGGGCACGCGGCAACTTCGGATCGCGCAGCGCGGCGTTGCTCGTGGTATTCCAGTCGCCCGGCAGCGCCAGCAGATAGCCGTGGCCGACGCGTTGTTGCCACAGCAGCGGTGCGCCCTCCGCGTCGCGCAGCAGGATGCGGGCGTCGGCAGCGGGCTTGCCGGCGGTGATGACACGACCGCCGTCGCGCAGCCACGCCTGCCAGTTCGCCGGCAGTGCATCGCTGCGGCTCCACACGCCGATCTCGCCGCGTTCGGGCAGGGCATCCACCGACAGCGGAGCGAGCGGTGCCTGCACGCCCCACGCGCGCTGCAGTGCGTTCAACCAGTGCTGGGCAGTGGCGGATGCCTCGCCGTGCGCGCGCAGCTGCGGCAATGCCGCTGCAGTCTGCGGCGGTGTGACCGGCATCGGCTGCGTGTGCCATTGCACGTCGCGCGACAGCTGCAGGCGGGCGCCATCCAGGCCGGGCAGGGGTTCGGGAACGTGCACGACCAACGCGGTGCCCGCGGGCAGCTGTGCGTCCAGTTCGCGCAACAGGCTGGGCAGGGAGGCCCTGGCTGCGGGTGGCGCCTGTTCGATGGCGGGGAAGCCAGGTGCCAGCCAGTGCCAGTTGCGGTCCGCAGCGGTACCACGCAGTGCAGCAGCGTCCAGCCCAGGGGCCACCACCGTCCACGCATCGGAGGCGGGAGAGGGGCCGGTCAACGCAGGTCGTGCCAACAGCAGGGCCAGGGCGGCCAGCAGCAGCAGACGCACCAGCAGCAACGGCCAGTCATCGAAGCGGATGCGCTGGCGCGGCCGGATCTGTGCACGCAGCCAGCGCAGTGCAGCGAAATCCAGTGGCGTGTACGGATGGCGCCGGGCCAGGTGGATCAGCAGCGGCAGCAGCCCTGCGGCGAGCGCGGCCAGGCCGAGCGGGAACAGCAGGGTCATGCAGCGCCCCCACGGCCGAACAGCGCCTGCAGCGGCTGGTCCAACGGTTGGTCGAGCCAGCCGGTGGCACTGGCGATGCCGCTGGCCTGCAGGCGCGCACGTAATGCGCTGCGTGCGTCAGCGAAGCGCTGCAGGTAATCGGCGCGGATCGCCGCGCCGTCGCCCAACAGTTCCTCGCCGGTTTCCGGGTCGCGGAAGCGGTGGCCGGCGTCGAACGGGAAGTCGCGCTCGTCGGCGGTCAGGATCTGCAGCAGTGCCACTTCGCGGCGTGCGCTGGCCAGCTGTTCGAGCAACACGATGCCGGCGTCGTCGAAGCCATCACCGATTGCCAGCAGCAGGTCGCCCGGGCGCACGCGTTCCCACAGCGGGCGCAGGCGTTCGGCCGCAGGCCACCCACCGCGGGCCTGTAGGGCGTTCAGTTGCAGATGCACACGGTCGCGCTGGCGCGCGCCGTTCGCTGCTGGTACCAGCTGCAGGCCATCGCCACTGATTGCCAGCAGGCCAAAGCGGTCGCCCTGTTGCAGGGCCAGTTCAACCGCGCATGCGGCCACGCCGCACATGTGGTCCAGGCGCGTGCGTTGCGGCGCCGCGCGATCGGCCTGGCCGGCCGAGGCGGTGGCATCGAGCAGCAGCCAGACCGTGATCGGGCTTTCGCGTTCGGATTCGCGCACGAAAAAGCGGTCCGAGCGCGCGTACAGCTTCCAGTCGATCTGGCGCAGTTCGTCCCCGGGCTCGTAGGCTCGGTACTGAGCGAATTCGAGACCGGCACCGCGGCTGCGGCTGGCGTGCTGGCCGATGCCGCTCGCCCCGCTGGCCAGGCGCGGCCGCAACCGCAGCATGCGCAGGCGCGCACGCAGTTCCGGTGGCAACGTCAGCGGGGTACCGGCGTTCACGCGAGGATCAACCCGGGAACGGCACGGCCTGCAGCAGCGCAGCGACCACGTCGTCGGCACGCTTCTGCTCGGCCTCGGCGGCGAACGAGAGCAGCAGGCGATGGCGCATCACCGGCGCGGCCAGTGCCTGCACATCCTCGCGGGTGGCGGCGAACCGGCCCTGCAGCAGTGCGCGTGCTTTCGCCGCCAGCACCAGCGATTGCCCGGCGCGCGGGCCGGCGCCCCACTTCACCCATTGGTTGATGGCCGCCGGTGCGCCGTCGCCGGGGCGGCTGGCGCGCACCAGGCGGGTGATCCAGGCCAGCACATCCGGGCTGACATGCACCTGGCGTACCGCAGCCTGCAGCGCGATCACCGCCTCGGCGTCCATCACCTTCGGTACCGCGTCGGTGGTGCCGCCGGTGGTCTGTTCCAGGATCTGCCGCTCCTCGTCCTCGCTGGGGTAATCCACCAGCACATGCAGCAGGAAGCGGTCCAGCTGTGCTTCCGGCAGCGGGTAAGTACCCGCCTGCTCGATCGGATTCTGCGTGGCCAGCACGAAGAACGGCGCCGGCAGCGCGTAGGTGGTACCGGCGTAGCTGACCGTGCGTTCCTGCATCGCCTCCAGCAGCGCGGCCTGGGTCTTGGGCGGGGTGCGGTTGAGTTCGTCGGCCAGCAGCAGGTGGGTGAAGATCGGGCCCTGCTGGAAGCGGAAATGGCGATGACCCGTACCGTGGTCTTCCTCCAGCAGCTCGGTGCCGAGGATGTCGCTGGGCATCAGATCCGGGGTGAACTGCACGCGCCGGAACTGCAGCTCCAGTGCCTGGCCGAGCGAGCGCACCAGCAGGGTCTTGCCGAGCCCGGGCGCACCTTCCAGCAGGCAGTGGCCGCCGGCCAGCAGGCCGATCAGCAGCTGCTCGACCACGGTGTTCTGGCCCACCACGGCGCGTGCGAGCGCAGCGCGCAGATCGTGCATGCGCGGCAGCAGGGAATCGAGGTCGGGGGAGGTCATGGGCGTGCAGGTCCTATCAATTGTTCAACGCGTACATCACGATGTTGACGCCGAAGCGGGTGTTGTCCTCGGCCAGGAAGCGCTTGTTGCGCCAGTCGTAGTCCCACTCGCAGCCATAGTCCTTGTTGCTGTAGAGCAGGCCCAGGCGGCCGTCGACCTCGATGCCCTTCAGGTAGTCGTGCACCAGGTCGTCGCCCCAGCCGTTGAGCTCGAAGCTGGTGGCGGGCGGGCCGTCGGGGAAACGGAAGAAACTGCGGTACAGCGCGTGGCTGTTGGGCAGCTTCTGCAGTGCCTTCGGACCAAACAGGCGACCCATCTGCGCCTCGAATGAGGTGGCGAACAGGCCGTCGATGTCATGGTTGCAGTCGTCGACGAAGACGAAGCCGCCATTGCGAACATAGCGCACGAAGTTCTGCCGTTCGGCGGCGTTGAACTCCACCAGCGTGTGCCCCGCCAGGTAGCAGAACGGCGCCTCCAGCATGCGCGGGTCGGCCAGCGCCACCACGTGTTCCTGCGGGTCCACGCGCAGCGAGGTGTAGTCGATCAGTGAGGTGATCAGGTTGGACGGCATGCGCGCGTCCACGTCCCAGTCACCGGAGTCGTACTGCAGGCGGGTGAACCAGAAGTCGTAGCGCGAACTGCGCGGGCCCGCCTGCGCGAAGGCCGGCAGCGCCGCCGCCGAAGCGGCAGCGGCCAACCAGCGCAGGCAGGCCCGGCGATCCATCAGACCGCGTCGGACAGCGAGGTGAAGGTGAAATCGCGCAGCTTCATCGGCGGGATCATCATCACGTAGCTGGATTCATCACCGGCCACGCGCACCGGCTTGCCCAGCTCTTCGATGTTGTTGAGCATGATCACCGGCGACTCGTTGAAGCGGAAGTTCTTCACCGGGTGCTTGATCTGGCCGTTCTCGATGTAGAAGGTGCCGTCGCGGGTGAGGCCGGTCAGCAGCACGGTCTGCGGATCGACCATGCGGATGTACCAGGTACGGGTGACCAGGATGCCCTTCTGGGTGCCGCGCACCAGTTCGGCGGTGCTCTTGTCACCACCGCTCATCAGCAGGTTGCCCGGCGTGGCCTTGGCGGTCTTGCCCTGCTTCTGTGCCCAGAAGCGCGAGTAGTCCAGGTTGGCGATCTTGCCGTTCTCGATGATGGCCATGCGCTCGCGCGGCATGCCCTCGCCGTCCCACGGCAGCACCGGTGCGTCCGGATGCCACGGGTCGGCGATCATGGTCACGCGCGGGTCGTAGACCTGCTCGCCCAGCTTGTTGCCACCGCCCTTCTTCGACAGGAAGCTGCGGCCTTCATCGGCCGAGCGTGCGCTGAAGAAGTTCATCATGAAGCTGATCAGGCCCGCGGCCGCGGCGGGCTCCAGGATCACCGTGTACTTGCCCGGTTCCAGCGCCTTGGCTTCGGCCGATTCGGTGGCCTTGCGCATGGCGATGCGGATGTCCTGGTCGGCCTTGAAGTCGGCGGCATCCTTCAGGTTGCGGCCAACCCAGCCCGAACCACGGCCATCTTCGGTACGCACGGTGCAGGTGTAGTCGAAGTTGGTCGTGCGCTGGTAGGCGAAGTTGCCGTTGCTGTTGGCGGTGGCCTGGAAGCCCTGGCCGTCTTCAAGGAACCCGGCGGCGATCAGGCCGTGGCCACGGCAAGGAGCGATCGAATCGGCGGCGACCTTGGCGCGGAAGGCCGGATCGATGGCAGCGGTGGATTCGCTGAAGGTCGGGCTGGCGCGGTAGCTCTGCTTGCCGATGGCCGGCATGAACTCCGGATTCTCCGGCGCCAGCCGGGCCAGGTCCTCGGCACGGCGCACCACGCGTTCCAGCGCGGCGTCGTCGAACTCGTTGATCGAGGCCGTGCCGACGCGCTTGCCGAAGGCGACGGTGACCGCCAGCTCGGTGTTGTCGACGATGCCACTGGTGGAGACATTGTTCAGCGCGAAACGTATGTTGCCGCTGATCGCGCCGGCCAGCACGGCGGTGCACTCGTCGGCCTTGGACAGGGCGATGACCTTGTCGAGGATGGCCTTGGCCTGGGCTTCGGTGAAGATACTCATGGTGTAAGGGCTCCTGACCGGTCAGCCGAGGCTGCGTGCGGTGTTGATGACGTTGATGCCGTTGAAGCGCGCGGTTGACGAACCGTGCGAGACCGCCGAGACCTGGCCCGGCTGGCCCTTTCCGTCGAAGAACGAACCGCCCAGGCGGTAGTCACGCTCGTCGGCCACGGCGGTGCAGGCATTCCAGAACTCCGGCGTGCGGATCTGATAGGCCACGTCTTCCAGCATGCGGGTGATCTGGCCGTTCTTGATCTCGTAGAACAGCTGGCCGCCGAACTGCGCGTTGTAGCGCTGCTGGTCGATCGAGAACGAACCATCACCGATGATGTAGATGCCGTTCTCCACGTCCTTGATCAGGTCCGGCACGCTCAGCGGCTTCTTGCCCGGTGCCATCGACACGTTGGCCATGCGCTGGAACTGCACGCTGGACCACGAGTCGGCGTAGCAGCAGCCGTCGGACTCGGTCTTGCCGAGGATGTGCGCCTGGTCGCGGATGGTCTGGTAATCCACCAGCTTGCCATTGCTGATCAGGTCCCAGCGCTTGCACTTCACGCCTTCATCGTCGTACGCCACCGCGCCGAGGCTGCCCGGCTGGGTCTTGTCGGCGAAGATGTTGACCAACTCGCTGCCGTACTGGAAGCGCTGCTCGCGCTTGTCCAGGGTGGCGAAGCTGGTGCCGGCGTAGTTGGCCTCGTAGCCGAGCACGCGGTCCAGCTCCAGCGGATGGCCGATCGACTCATGGATGGTCAGCCAGGTATGCGACGGATCGAGTACCAGGTCGTACTTGCCGGGCTTGACCGACGGCGCATTCAGCTTCTCCTGCGCCTGCTTGGCCGCCGCGATGGCGTCTTCCTTCATGTCGTAGGACGAACCGTAGTTCACCACGCCGTTGGGCGTGAGCACCTTGCCGCTGGCGGCGCCGTCCAGGTACTCGTAGCCCAGGCCCATCGGCGAGGACAGGCCTTCGCGGGTACGGAACTTGCCGCTGGACTTGTCGATGGCGGTGATTGTCATCGGTGCCCAGATGCGATGCACATCCTGGTCGATGTAGGAACCATCAGTGGAGGCGAAGTACTTCTGCTCGTTGACCAGGAACAGCATCGAGTTGACGAAGCTGGCACCGGCGCCCATCGCCGCAGCGTTGACGTCCAGCAGCAGGCCGACCTTGTCCTTGATCGGCACCTCCATCGCATTCTTGCGGATCGGCGTGCGCCAGCTCACCTCACCGACGCCCGGCGCCTTGGCCAGCTGCACCGGTGCGGTCTGCACGCCGGCATTGGCCTTGGCGATCGCCGCGGCCTGCTGCGCGGCCCTGGCCACGTCGGCCGTACCCAGCGCATTGGTAGCCGCGAAGCCCCAGGCACCGTTGACGATCACGCGGATGCCCACGCCGGTGGACTCGGTGTTCACCACGTTCTGCACCTTGTCCTCGCGGGTGATCACGAACTGCCGCAGGTAGCGGCCGATGCGCACGTCGCAGTAGGTGGCGCCAGCGCTGCGTGCGGCCTGCAGGGCGGCGTCGGCCAGGCGCTTCTTCAGCCCCAGGTCCAGCGTGCTCTGCAGCTGTTCGGCGGCAATCGCCTTGCCGAAGAAGGAGGGCACGATCAGCCCACCCGCGGTAAGCCCGGTCAGGGCCAGGAAGTCACGTCTTTGCAAGGCTGCTCTCCATGTCGAAGGATGGGTGGCTCAAGCGCCGAGACTGCGCGCGGTGTTGATGATGTTGATGCCGTTGAAGCGGGTGGTGGACGAACCGTGCGAGACCGCCGAGACCTGGCCGGGCTGGCCCTTGCCATCGAAGAACGAACCGCCCAGGCGGAAATCGCGTTCATCGCAGATGGCGGTGCAGGCGTTCCAGAATTCCGGCGTGCGGATCTGGTAGGCCGCGTCCTCGACCATGCCGGCGATCTTCCCGTCCTTGATCTGGTAGTACAGCTGGCCGCCGAACTGCGCGTTGTAGCGCTGCTGGTCGATCGAATACGACCCGCGGCCATGGATGTAGATGCCGTTCTCCACGTCCTTGATCATGTCCTCGACGCTGAGTGGCTGTTTGCCCGGCGCCAGCGAGACATTGGCCATGCGCTGGAACTGCACGCTGGACCAGGAATCGGCATAGCTGCAGCCGTGCGACGCATCGCGTCCGAGGATGTGGGCTTCATCGCGGGTGGCCTGGTAATCGACCAGGATGCCGTCGCGCACCAGGTCCCAGCGCTGGGTCTTCACCCCTTCATCGTCGTAGCCGACCGCACCGAGGCTGCCCGGCTGGGTCTTGTCGGCGAAGAAAGTGACAATGTCGCTGCCCCAGCGGAAGCCGGCATCGCGCTTGTCCAGCGTGGCGAAGCTGGTGCCGGCGTAGTTGGCTTCGTAGCCGAGCACGCGGTCCAGCTCCAACGGGTGGCCGACGTTCTCGTGGATGGTCAGGAACAGGTTGGACGGGTCCAGCACCAGGTCGTACTTGCCGGGCTTCACCGACGGCGCCTTCAGTTTCTCGCGCGCGTGGCGCGCGGCGGCGATGGCGTCTTCGACCGGGTCGTAGGAATCGCGGTAGGCGGTGATGCCGCCGGGCAGCTGCACCTTGCCACGTGCCTCGCCATCGAGGAATTCGTAGCCCATGCCCATCGGCGAGGACAGGCCGGCGCGGGTGCGGAACTTGCCGCTGGCCTTGTCGATGGCGGTGGCGGTGAACGGCAGCCAGATACGGTGGATGTCTTGGTCGATGAACGAGCCGTCGCTGGAAGCGAAGTACTTCTGCTCGTTGACCAGGAACAGGGTGGAATTGATGTAGTCGGCGCCCGCATTCAGCGCGGCGGCATTGAGCGCCAGCAGCAGCTCGACCTTGTCCTGGATCGGCACCGCCATCGCGTTGCGGCGCACCGGCGTCTGCCAGCGCACCTCACCGACCGAGGGCGTCGGCGCCAGCTGCACCGGCCGGGTCTGGATGGTGGCGTTGGCACGGGCGATCGCCGCAGCCTGCTCGACCGCAGCGCGCACGGCGGCTTCGGTCTGCTGATGGGTGGCGGCGAATCCCCAGGCGCCGTTGACGATCACGCGCACGCCCACGCCGGACGACTCGCGGTTGGTCACATTGCCGACCTGGTGCTCGCGGGTGATGACCGACTGGTTGAGGTAGCGGCCGATGCGCACATCGCAGTAGCTGGCCTTGGCGCTGCGCGCGGTGGCCAGGGCGACCTCGGCCAGGCGCCGGCGCTGGGCGGTATCGACCGGCGCCAGCAGCTGCTCTGCGGCGATGGCACGGGAATGCGGCAGCAGCAGGCCTGCCAGGCCCAGACCGGAAAAAGCCAGGAACTCACGTCGTTGCACAGCGTTTCTCTCTCTCGCTTGCGTGCGGTTGGCAACGGGCCGGACCGATCACGTCAACTCCTCGACTTTCGCCAGCGCGGCGCGTCCGGGCAAGTGACTGCAGTCATGGTTGGTGGGGGTTTCGGCAGGGCTTGCAGCCCTGCACCTGCTTCAAGCCAGGGCAACGTCAACGTCAAAAGCGGGCATTCCGTGGGTGGGTGGGGCGGTGTCGGATTGCGGGGACGCCGTGAATCCGTCCATGGAGGCTTGGCAGCCGCATCCATGCGGCTGACACCCCGCACTCCGACACCGCCCCACCTTCGACAGATTTCGTGTGCTGTTGGTGGGTGTCGACCTTGGTCGACACAATCTGTCAGATATCGAAATGTATCCGGGGTCAGATCCGTTTTCCTGTGGAAAACGGATCTGACCCCAAGAGCCGTTCCAACAGACCGCAGGAAACCGTCGAAGGCGGGGTGGGTCCGGTTGCGGGGGCGTGAGCCGCATGGATGCGGCGACCGAGCCTCCATGGACGGATTTACGGCGTCCCCCGCAACCGGACCCACCCCGCAATCCCACAGGAAGCCCGCTGTTGCTGTTGCCGTTGCTTCGGCGGGTGCAGGGCGCCGCCCTGTCGAGCAACACCCCCTCGTGCACAATGGGGCTGACCCCGCCTGGACACCGTCCCTGATGTCGAGCAAGCCGTATTCAGAAGCCTGCGAGCGCAACCGCGAACCGATCGCCGCCGCACTCGATCCGTGGATGGGCGACCGGCACCGGGTGCTGGAGATCGGCAGCGGCACCGGCCAGCACGCCGCCTTCTTCGCCGAGCGCTGGCCGTGGCTGCGCTGGCAGCCCAGCGATCATCCGGACCATCTGCCTGGCATCGAGGCGTGGCGCGCCGAGGCGGCGCTGCTCAACCTGCTGCCGCCCGTGGCGCTGCAGGTGGAACTGCCGCCGGCAGCGGGCCTGACCCTGCCGGAGGGCAGCTCGTTCGATGCCGCATTCAGCGCCAACACGTTGCACATCATGGGCTGGGAGTACGTGCAGGTACTGTTCGGCGCGCTGCCGCCACTGTTGCGTCACGGTGCGCTGCTGGCGGTCTACGGGCCGTTCAACTACGGTGGCCGCTACACCAGTGACAGCAATGCGCAGTTCGATGCCTGGCTGAAGGCGCGTGATCCGCGCAGCGGCATCCGCGATGTGGAAGCCGTGCATGCGCTGGCTGCGGACAATGGCTTCACCCGCCTGCGCGACGTGGCGATGCCGGCCAACAACCGGCTGCTGCTGTGGCGGCTGGGGTGATCATGCGTCGGAGGCCATGCTGGAAAGTCGAGCGGCTGCAGCACGTAGTCCGTTGAAAATCGGTTCGGACACGCTCGCTGGGAAGTTGCTTGGGAGCTGATGGGTGACGTGCTCGATGGCGGGTTCGACGGCTGCAATCAGTGCTTCGATCCACGGTTCTGCACCATCGGCAACACCGCAGGCGCGCGCGGTTTCGTTCCAGTGCCGGCGTCGCACAAGGTGCAGTTTCCGGCGGCGGTTCTTGCCCTGCACGGCCATGGCGAGCTGTGCGTTTCGTGGGTCGAGTTGATTGGGTCCTCTACCGAGGATGGGATACACCGACAGCACGTCGTAGACGGGCGTAAGGCGGAAGCGTCCACCGGCTTCCAGGTGAACACTGAAATTCTTGGCATGGCCGTCGGTTGCGGCCAGCATCCAGAGGAGAAACTGCGTCTTGAAGAAGATCGCGCGATCCTTGGGGTGTTCGGGCTGTCGAAGTAGATCCATGATCGCAACGATGCCGGGGCCGCCATCGGAGTCATACTTTCTGGCAGCGGGCAGACCAAAGACCTGGCACATGTCTTCCTGTGGCAGTCGCAGCCACCACTGGCGGTCGGCAGACAGGCGACGGTCAAACCGCTGGAATCTGCTGGATGTCCCCGGGTGGATGCGCAGGCGGCAGCAATTGCACTGCGCCCACACAATCCCGACCAATGGCTTCAAGAAGATCGAACGTATCGCTGCTGCGCGTGGCGAACCGGTCGCGGATCCGGTTGCGTATTGTGACGTTGTCGGGGAGAAGGTTATCGAAGTAGTCGTTGACGACGTTGCCCCGATGGCTCTCGCCATCCGGGAGCAGGGGGAGCGAGAGCGACAACGGTCGGGACTGGGGCGAGCTGACCCATTGGCTGACGTACGACAACCGGGATGACCCATTCCGGACATCATCCCAAAGCGCGACCTCCACACCATTCATCCAGACCCGCAGCGTACCCATGGCTCACCACTCCAATGACGACAGGTTCTCCTGGGGACTTCGTTGTTGCAGGCTGACCTCCAGACCCAGCACAGCCCAGATCCGCATCAGGCGTTCAAAGCTTGCTGATGCAGGGTCGCGTTCCAGCGCGCCCACTGCCTGGCGGCTGATGCCAAGTTGCTCCGCCAACTGAGCCTGGCTCAGGCCCGCCTGGCGCCGGAAAGCGCGCATCAGAGGCGCAAGTTGTTGTGCTGTCCTCACCGTGTGCAGCGGCCTGTCCATACCGGCAGTCCCCAGGAAAAATGACCGTACGCCAACGCGTACGCAAAGGATAGGTTGCTTTACGACAAGCAACCTATCGCTTTCTCGTTGAGGAGGCAACCTATCGATTGCTATATCGCCATGCAATCAATAGGTTGCCTTTCCGTGATGCAGCGACGAGTCAAGCCACCTGCACGATATGCAGCGCCTTCGGATTGCGCCACTGCGCCAGCAGCGCCGCTTCCCGTGCCTTGGCCTGCGCGAAATGCGCTTCCTTGACGTGGCCGAAGCCGCGGATGTGCTCGGGCACGCTGGCGATCTCCACCGCCAGCGCCAGGCGGTCGTCATCGAGGCCATCCAGCAGCAGCTGCACGGTCGCCTCGTAATCCCCGATCAGTTTGCGCTCCATGCGGCGTTCCTCGGTGCGGCCGAACACGTCGAGTCGGCCGCCACGCAGGAACTTCAGCTTCGCCAGCAGGCCGAAGGCCTTGAACATCCACGGGCCGTATTCCTTCTTCAGCAACCGGCCCTGCTCGTCCTTCTTGGCGAACAGCGGCGGTGCCAGGTGGAAACGCAGCTGGTAGTCGCCCTCGAACTGCTGCTGCAGCCGGCGCTGGAAGTCGCCGCTGGTGTACAGGCGGGCCACTTCGTACTCGTCCTTGTAGGCCATCAGCTTGAACAGGTAGCGGGCCACCGTCTCGGTCAGCGCGGTGGAACCACCGATGCGGTCGGCTTCGGCGGCGCGCACGCGCTCGACCAGGCTGCGGTAGCGGTTGGCATAGGCGGCATCCTGGTACTCGACCAGGAAGGCGGCGCGACGCTCGATCATTTCGTCCAGCGAGCGCGACAGGCGCGCATCGTCCAGCGGCAGGAACGCCACGTCGCCACCGTGCGAGGGCAGGCCACGCAGTTCGCGTTCGTCGCCGGTGTTGCGCGGTGCGGCGGTGGCACCCCATTCGTTGCCTTCCCACTCGCCCGGCGGCAGCGGGTGCAGCGGGCCCGGGGTGGATTCGGTATCGGTGTGGCGGTTGCGCACCAGGCCGGCCGCCTGCTGCACGGCCTGCGGGTCGACCACGGCCAGGCGACCCCAGGCGAAGGCCTGCTGGTTCATCGCCACGGCGGCGCCGTTGAGTTCGATGGCGCGCATCAGCGACTCGAACGACAACGGTACCAGGCCCTGCTGCCACGCATAGCCGAGGATGAACAGATTGGCGGCGATGGCGTCGCCCAGCAGCGCGGTGGCCAATTGGGTGGCATCGAGCAGCAGCGGTTCCTCGCCCCCCAGCGCCACGCGCACACCGGCCACGATGTCGGCGGCGGGGAACTGCATGTCCGGGCGGGTGGTGAAGGTGCCCGGCATCGCTTCGTAGGTGTTCAGCACCACCTGCGAACGGCCGGCACGCACCTTCGACAGCGCCCAGTAGTCGTTGACCACCACCATGTCGCAGCCCAGCACCAGGTCGGCTTCACCGGCGGCGATGCGCACGGCGTGGATGTCGTCCGGTCGGCGGGCGATGCGGATGTGCGTGGTCACCGCGCCACCCTTCTGCGCCAGGCCGGTCTGGTCGAGCACGGTCGCGCCCTTGCCTTCCAGGTGGCCGGCCATGCCCAGCAGCGCGCCGATGGTCACCACGCCGGTACCGCCCACGCCGGTGATCAGGATGTTCCAGGGCTGTTCCAGGGTGCCGCGGATGGTCGGCGCCGGCAGGTTGTCCAGCAGGGTGGAGGCATCGCGCTTGCTGCCCTTGCGCGGCTGGCCACCGTGCACGGTGACGAAGCTCGGGCAGAAACCATTCACGCAGGAATAGTCCTTGTTGCAGTTGGACTGGTCGATCTCGCGCTTGCGCCCGAACTCGGTTTCCTTCGGCAGCACCGACACGCAGAAGCTCTTCTTGCCGCAGTCGCCGCAGCCTTCGCAGACCAGCGAGTTGATCAGCACGCGCTTCTGCGGGTCTTCCAGCTTGCCGCGCTTGCGGCGGCGGCGCTTCTCGGTGGCGCAGGTCTGTTCGTAGATCAGGATCGAAACACCCTTCACTTCACGCAGGCGCTTCTGCACTTCGTCCAGTTCGCTGCGGTCGTGGAACTCGACATCGCTGGGGAAGTGCTCGCGCTGGCCGGTCCACTTGCCGATGTTGTCCGACAGCACCACGATGGTGTGGATGCCTTCGGCGCGCATCTGCTTTGCGATGTCCGGCACGCTCAGCGGGCCGTCCACCGGCTGGCCGCCGGTCATCGCCACCGCATCGTTGTAGAGGATCTTGTAGGTGATGTTGACGCCGGCGGCGACCGCCTGGCGGATCGCCAGCGAACCGCTGTGGAAGTAGGTACCGTCGCCCAGGTTCTGGAACACGTGAGGGGTGTCGGTGAACGGCGCCTGCCCGGCCCAGGTCACGCCTTCGCCACCCATGTGGGTGAAGGTATCGGTGCTGCGGTCCATCCAGGTCACCATGTAATGGCAACCGATGCCGGCCAGCGCACGCGAGCCTTCCGGCACCTGGGTGGAGGTGTTGTGCGGGCAGCCCGAGCAGTAATGCGGTACGCGCGGGAAGCTGGCGCGCGGCAGCGCAAGCTCGGCTTCCTTCTCCTGCATCCACTGCAGGCGCTGCTCGATCGATTCGTTGTTGAAGAACTTCTGGATGCGGCGGCCGATCACGCCGGCGATGGTGGCCGGCGTCAGTTCACCGGTGGACGGCAGGATCCATTCGCCGCTCTCGTCGTACTTGCCAACGATGGACGGGCGCTGGCCCCAGCTGGTCGGCCAGTTGAAGAACTGTTCCTTCATCTGGCGCTCGATGAAGGCACGCTTCTCCTCCACCACGATGATGTCTTCCAGGCCCTGCGCGAAGCGGGCGATGCCTTCCGGCTCCAGCGGCCAGGTCATGCCGACCTTGTACACGCGGATGCCGATGTCAGCGCATGCGGCTTCATCCAGGCCCAGGTATTCCAGCGCCTGCAGCACGTCCAGGTAGCTCTTGCCGGTGGTGACGATGCCCAGCCGCGCACGCGGCGCGTCCATCACCACCTTGTCGACGGCGTTGGCGCGGGCGAAGGCCTGCGCGGCCTTCACCGCATAGCGGTGCAGGCGCATTTCCTGGTCCAGCGGCGGGTCCGGCCAGCGGATGTTGAGGCCGCCCGAGGGCATCTCGAAGTCCTCCGGCAGCACGATGCGGCGTGCCATCGGATCGACCTCCACCGAGGCCGACGATTCCACCGTCTCGGCGATCGTCTTGAAGCCGACCCAACGGCCGGTGTAACGGCTCATCGCCCAGCCCAGCAGGCCCATGTCCAGGATGTCCTGCACGCCGGCCGGGTTCAGCACCGGCATCATCGCGCTGACGAATTCGTCTTCGCTGCCGTGCGGCAGGGTCGAACTGCGGCAGGCATGGTCATCGGCGGCCAGCGCCAGCACGCCGCCGTAGCGCGAGGTACCCGCAGCATTGGCATGCTTGAACACGTCGCCGCAGCGGTCCACGCCCGGGCCCTTGCCGTACCACATGCCGAACACGCCCTGCACGTTGGCGCCGGGGAACAGGTTGGTCTGCTGCGTGCCCCACACCATGGTGGCGCCCAGGTCCTCGTTCAGGCCGGGGGTGAACTTCACCTTGGCGGCCTCAAGATGCTTGCGCGCGCGCCACAGCTCCAGATCGAAGCCACCCAGCGGGCTGCCGCGGTAGCCGCTGACGAAGCCGGCGCTTTCGATGCCTTCGGCGGCGTCGCGCAGGCGCTGCATCAAGGGCAGCCGCACCAGCGCCTGCACGCCACTCAGGTAGATCCGCCCCTCGTTGCGGGTGTACTTGTGGTCGAGCGTGTAGTCACGGTCGATCAGGTCGGCGGAAGAGGGCGAAGTGAGTTGCGCGGTACTGGTCATGGCTGGCCCGGTAGGATCGGCTGGCACCGGCCGCGTGCAGGCACGCGGCGGGAAAGGCGCGAATTGTAGCAGCGGGGCCGCGCAGGCCCCGGCACTCGCGCCCGTGGCGGTGCTGGGGTTAGGATCGGGAAGAGAGAGGGAGGCTGCAGTTGCGGCCTGGGGAGAAGGGATGTCAGTTCCAGGAAAGATCCTGGCCAGCATGCTGCTGGCCTCGGGAGTGGTCACTGCGTGGGCCGCGCCGGTCGTGCCGGCACCACAGGAGTTCTACTTCGACAACGACCCGGCGGCCACGCCGATGGTGGCGGTGCACGGCGAGGGCGATGACCTGGTGGCCCAGCTGGTCAAGCTGCGTGAACGCGGCCGCCGCGCGGTCGAGGCGACGGTACAGCTGGCATCGGTGGCCGGGGCGCAGGGTCGCGGTGAACTGGCCGAGCAGCTGTACGGCGAAGCTCTGAAAGAGGCCCCGGCGCAGAGCAGCAGTGGCCGCAGCGTGCGCTGGAACTACGGCTGGGACCTGCTGCGCCAGGGCAAGCCGGAGGCAGCGCTGGAACAGTGGCTGGCTTCGGCCGGCAATGCGCGCAGCAAGCCCAGCTGGGTACCGCCGACCTATGCGCTTGCGCTGTGGCGCATGGGGCAGAAGCAGGAGGCGGTGCAGTGGTATGCGGCTGCGGTACGCACCGAGCCGACGCAGTGGAATACCACGGCCAACTATGGGCAGCTGCTGCCGCAGTGGCGGGAGGACGAGCGTGCGTCGCTGGCCGAGGTGCAGCAGGCGTGGGTTGCCGCGCCGCCTGCCTGGCCCTGAGGGAGGGGTTCGGCCGGGTTGCACCCGGCACCCGCAGAGGCAACGGCCAGAGCCGAAGCAACAGCGGGCTTCCTGCGGGATGGCGGGGCACTGTGGGTTTGCGGGGACGCCGTAAACCCATCCATGGGGGCTTGGTCGCCGCATCCATGCGGCTCACACCCCGCAAACCCACAGTGCCCCGCCTTCGACAGATTTTCGCAGCTGTGGGTAGGTGTTGACATTGGTCGACACGGTATCCACGCCATGCGTGGATGAATGTGCATCGGAATCGATTATTCGATATCTGATCGAAATGCAGCCGAGCGTGGGCTCGGCTCTACAAAGAGCGGCCGGCCAAGCGCTTTTACTTTTGCTCTTCTTCTTTCTTCTACGTGGCTGATCGCCAACGGAAACTGGCAGAGGCCGGGTGGGTAGGCTGCGCAGGGGCGTGAGCCGCATGGATGCGGCGATCGAGCTTACATGGACGTACTTGCAGCGTCCCCTGCGCGGCCTGCCCGCCCGGCCCCACCCGGCATTCGCCTTCAGCGAACAACCACGAGGGGCTGCGCCGTTCGCTGGAAACTCAATCGTCCGCGGAAACCGTGCGCCCCGACGCCCACGCCCGTAGTGCCTCCACCTGCTCGGCCATCAGCACCGACAGTGGCCGCGTGGCGCGGATCTCGGTCATCAGCAGCTCGGTGTCCAGCGGCCGGCCCTCGGCATGCGCCGCATACAGGCCGGCGACGATCGCCTGCTCGATCTCGGCGCCGGAGAACCCATTGGCGGCTGCAGCCAACGCGGGGAGCGCGAAGTCGTCGGCGTTGAGCTGGCGCCGGCCCAGGTGCAGCCGCAGCAGTTCCACGCGCACGTCAGGCGAGGGCAGGTCGACGAAGAAAATCTCGTCGAAGCGGCCCTTGCGCAGCAGCTCGGCGGGTAGTTCGTGCACCTGGTTGGCGGTGGCGACGATGAACACCGGCGCCTTGCGCTCGGCCATCCAGGTCAGCAGGTAACCGAGCACGCGGCGTGACACGCCGCCGTCCTCGCCACCGCTGGCCAGGCCCTTCTCGATCTCGTCCATCCACAGCACGCAGGGCGCCAGCTGCTCGGCCGAGGCCAGCGCCTGGCGCAGGTTCGCCTCGGTCTCGCCGTGGTACTTGTTGTACAGCGCGCCCACGTCCAGGCGCAGCAGTGGTACGCCGAAGCCGGCGGCGGTGGCCTTGGCCAGCATCGACTTGCCGCAGCCCTGTACGCCCAGCAGCAGCATGCCGCGCGGCGGGTCCAGCCCGGCCGGGGCCGAACCGGCAATGAAGGCCACGCGGCGCTGGTTGATCCAGCGCTTGAGCCGGTTGGCACCGGCCACATCGCCGAAGCGCGCGCTGTCGTGCTCGAAGAACAGGTGGCCGCTGCGGTTGAGCAGCTCGAACTTCAGCCGTGCCAGCTGTGGCAGGTCGTCGTCGCGCAGCGCGCCATCGGCGTAGATCAGCTGGCGGGCGATGCGCCGGGCATCGACCAGGCTCAGGCCCTGAAGGTTCTTCAGGATCTTCTTCACCGCCTCGCTGTCGACTTCAACCCGGCGGCCGCCATGCTCACGCGCATAGGCGTCGGCCTCTTCGCGCAGCATCTTCAACAGGGCGTTGGCATCGGGCAGGCGCGGGTTGAAGCGCACCGCCAGTGCTTCCAGCTCGGCCGGCAGCTCCACCTTGGCACCAATCAGCACCAGCACATGCGGCTCGCTGTGGCGGCGCTGGATCAGGTCGCGCAGGGCGCGCTGGTGACTGGCATAGCCCAGGTAGGGATGGAAATCGAGCAGCAGGTAGACCCCGCGCTGCTCCGCCTGGCGGATCATCTGCAGGGCCGCGCTGGCGTCGGGCGGCCCGACCGGCGGGTCTTCGCTGTCCAGGTCGATCCGGCGCAGGCCCTCGGTGATCGACCAGCGGTGCAGCGCCCGCCATACGTGCATCAGCGTCTGCCGGAACAGCTCGACGATGCGACCCTCGTCCTGGGTCTCGATGACGATCAGTGGGGTGTTGGCGCGGATCAACGCGCTCAGATCCTGCAGTTCGCTCATGCCGGTTCGATCCTTCGGGGGCGCCACGATAGCAAAGGCGATGGCCGCTGGTTCAGCACGACGCTACCTCCCGTCACCATCGCCGGTGTACGCTCGGGGCACGTACCCGGAAGCGAGGCTGGCATGAAGACGATCCTGGTGGCCGGTTCCAAGGGCGGGGTGGGCAAGACCACCGTCGCCACCCACCTGGCCGCGTACGCGGCATTGCAGGGCAAGGCCACGGTGATTGCCGATGCCGACCCGCAGGGCTCCAGCACCCGCTGGGCACAACGCCGTGCCGGGCTGGAAAGCGCGGTGCTGCCGATCGATGTGTATCGGAAGAAGCAGTGGGCGCAGAAGCTGCCCGATGGCACCGACACCGTCATCATCGACGCGCCGGCCGGTGCCCTGGCTGACGATATTCCCCATTTCCTCGACGCTGCCGACGCGGTGGTGGTACCGGTGCTGCCCTCGGCGCTGGACATCGAAGCGATCGTCGGCTTCCTCAACAGCCTGGCCCGGAACCCGCGCGTGCACAGCCGCAAGCTGCCGGTGGGGCTGGTGCTCAACCGTACCAAGCCATGGACCCAGACCTCGCAGCAGGCGCTGCAGATGCTGGGTGAATGGCCGTACCCGGTGGTCGCGCAGCTGCGCGACAGCCAGAGCTACGTGGTCATGACCGGCCTTGGCCGCAGCCTGTTCGACTACCGCTCGGCCCAGGTGCGCGAGCACCAGGCCGACTGGGAGCCGCTGCTGTCCTGGCTCAAGCTTTGATGCCTGCATCACTCTTTCTGCTGCATCCTCTTCTTCATGGAAACCCGCGATGCGTGAATTGATCCTGCTGCGCCATGCCCATGCCGAACCGGCGACCCCCGGCCAGGCCGACCTCGACCGGCCGTTGTCGCCGGTGGGGCTCGCCGAAGCCGAAGCCGCCGGCAAGTGGCTGAAGGAGAAAAACCTGCTGCCGGACTGCGTGCTGTGCTCACCGGCGCGGCGCACCCGGGAAACCCTGGAAGCCGTGCTCGGCACCATCGGCTACGTCGAGAAGCGCCTGGAAGACCGTATCTACGAGGCCACCCCCGGCACCCTTGCGGCGCTGGTGGACGACCGCCGTGACCTCGACCGGGTGCTGATCGTCGGCCATAACCCCGGCCTGGAGCGCCTGGTGGCGTTGATGACGGAAGGCACCAGCAGCGACTACCGCGGCATGCCGCCGGCTGGCATTGCCGTGCTCGGGTTCCCGCGCGAGGCCTCGATCGAGCCGGGCGTGGCCAGCCTGAACGCGTTCTGGTGGCCGTGATCCAATGAGTCTGGCGCGGCGCAGCCGCTTTCTGCTGCCCGTGCTGCTGGTTTCCGGCGCGGCCTGGGCTGCCGCGCCACCGCCAACGCCCCTGCCGCCGGTGGTTGCCGAAGCGCACCGGGTCCTGCGCCTGGATACCCAACGCTCGCAGATCGGTTTCGAGGTGCGCACCCGCTTCGGGCAGCGCATCGAGGGCCTGTTCCCGCACTTCGAAGGTCGCATCGAGGTCCTCTCCGATGGCCGCCACCAGGTGCACCTGAAGATGTTCACGCGCTCGGTCGAGATCCCCGGCAAGGCGCGCTACACCGGCTGGATGCGCGGCGAGGAGTTCTTCGACGCGGGCCGCCACCCGGTGGTCGAGTTCGACTCGCTGCCGTACTGGCCGGAGACCGTGGAAGACGGGGGCGACATCAACGGGCGGCTGACCCTGCGCGGGATCAGCCACCCCGAGACACTGAAGGTCGAGAAGGCGGAGTGCGCCCGACCCGGCTATGATTGCGACGTCGTCAGCCGCGGTACCGTGCAGCGAGGCCGGTATGGAATGGACAGCTGGCAGCTTGCCTTGAGTGACCGAGTGACCTTCGTATTGCGAGCGCGCCTGAGCGAGGCGCCGAAACCGTGAACCTCCTGCTGCGTGTACTGGCGCTGGCAACCGTGTTGCTGGGCAGCGGTTGTGCATCGCTGTCCACTGCCGAGCGCGACCGTGCCGAGGCCATCGCCGTGCAGGCGCGATCGACCCAGGTCGACTGCCAGCGCGCCGACCGCTGCGCGCAGGACTCGCCGCTGCGTGCGCTGGCCGGCCGGGCGTTCACCGAATCCACCCCGGAGCAGCCGCGCCACTACGCCACCCTGCTGGACGAGGGGGAGGGCGCCCTGGTGGCGCGCCTGAACCTGCTGCGCAGTGCCACCCGCAGCATCGACCTGCAGACCTACATCTTCGACAAGGACGACAGCGCGCGGCTGGTCATCGACGAACTGCTGGCCGCGTCGCGGCGCGGGGTGAAGGTGCGGGTGCTGATCGACCAGCTCTCGGCGATTTCCGACCTGCAGATCCTCGGCGCGTTGTCCGGTGCCCACCAGAACTTCCAGCTGCGGGTCTACAACCCGACCTTCGGCAAGGCCCGGCTGAACTACTTCGACTACGCCGGCAGCGTGCTGTGCTGCTTCCGCCGGTTCAACCAGCGCATGCACAACAAGCTGCTGGTGATCGACGATGCGATCGGCGTGGTCGGCGGCCGCAACTACCAGGACGACTATTACGACTGGGACCGCGAGTACAACTTCCGCGACCGCGACGTCATGATCGCCGGCCCGGAAGCGCGCGCGATGGCGGCCAACTTCGATGCGTTCTGGCGCGCCCACCGCAGCGTGCCGGCCGAGCGCCTGAATGACGTGGGCCGCACCCTGCTGCGCGAGGGCGTGCCGGTGCTGCCACCGGCCACCTTCCGCCGCCCCGAGCGGGTGCAGCGGGTCAGCGCCGAAGCCAATGACATGGACTTCGTCACCCGTTCCTTCGTGGATACCGCGCTGCCGGTGGCCTCGGTGCGCTACGTCGCCGACCTGCCGCGCAAGCACCGCCGCGAGAAAGCCGATGCCCCGCTGGCCGGCCAGCACGTGACCGAGCCACAGCTGGATGCACTCATTGCCGGTGCGCAGAAGGAAGTGATCCTGCAGACCCCGTACCTGGTGCTGTCCAAGCCGGCGCAGAAGCTGTTCCGTGAGCTGCGCAAGCGCCCGCAGCCGCCGCGCGTGGTGGTGTCGAGCAACAGCCTGGCGGCCACCGACAACCCGATCGTGTATGCGCTGTCGTACAAGTACAAGCGGCGCAACATGCGCGAACTGGGCTTCAACATCTTCGAATACAAGCCGTTCCCGCTGGATGCGCCGGTCGACTACCGCAACCTGCTGCCTGATCCGATCGCCGCGCCCGGAGGCGACGACGACGGCGGGCGCAATCCGCTGATTGGCGGCAGCGCCGCTGGCAGCAATGCCGGCGGTGGCAGCGATGGGGATCTGGCCGCGACCCGCAGGCAGGTACCGGTGAACCATCCGCGTACCGGCAGCGCCTACCAGAACGCCCGCGAACGCCGTCGTGCCGCTGGCAGCGAAGTGGAAACGCGCCTGCTGCGTACCGAGACGCGTCCGTCGTTCCTGGGCAGCAAGGCGGTCAACAAGCCGCTGCCGGTCACCCGCAAGGGTGCCCGCATGGGCCTGCACGCCAAGTCGCTGGTGGTCGACCGCCGCATAGGCGTGGTCGGCACCCACAACTTCGATCCGCGCAGCGAGAACTACAACACCGAAGGCGCGGTGATCATCGACGATCCGGTCTTCGCCGAGCAGCTGGCCGAGAGCATCCTGCGCGATACCCATCCGCAGAACGCGTGGACGGTGGCGCCGCGGGCCAAGCCGCCGGTGCTGTCGGGCCTGAACTACAGCGTCGGCAAGGCCTCCGAAGCGCTGCCGATTCTCGACTTCTGGCCGTGGCGCTATGCCACCGACTACGAGTTCAAGCCCGGCCCGGACTGCCCGCAGCCGCTGCCACGGCAGGACCCGGATTTCCATCGCTGCTACGTTGCCGTCGGCGACTTCCCCGAAGTCAACGTCGGCCCGAAGTGGCTGCTGGTGCGCATGCTGACCGCATTCGGTGCCGGCCTCGTTCCCATTCTCTGAAGGTGCCCGCATGACCCAGGTGTTCCGCGAAGCTGTTTCCATCGAGCAGCTCAATGCGCTCAGCCGCAATACGGCGATCGAGTCGCTGGGCATCGTCTTCAGCGCCGCGGGCGAAGACTGGCTGCAGGCCACCATGCCGGTGGACGAGCGCACCCGGCAGCCCTACGGCATCCTGCACGGCGGTGCCTCGGTGGTGCTGGCCGAGACCCTGGGCAGCAGCGCCGGCAACCTGTGCGTGGATACCGCAAAGCAGATCTGCGTGGGCCTGGAAATCAACGCCAACCATGTGCGTGCGGTGCGCTCGGGGACTGTCACCGGCACCGCGCGCGCGCTGCACGTGGGCCGCAGTACCCAGTTGTGGGAAATCCGCATCGAGGACGAGCAGGGCCGGCTGGTGTGCATCTCGCGGCTGACCCTGGCGGTGGTGGCCGCCGGCCACGGTTGAGCCCCCATCGGGCGTGTTGACGGCGGCAGAACCCAGCGTTCCCCGCCGATTGCCCCGGTCAATGGCGGTTATGGCCTAAATCGGCTGGCAGCTGCCGCGGCGCTCCGGTATCGTGCGCGGATGACTTCCCCCACTCCGGCCCCCCGTGGCGGCGTGGCGCGTGTGTGCCGTTACCTGTACCGCGTACCGCTGCTGTTGGTCCACATCACCGTGTTCCTGCCGCTGATCCTGCTCGGCATGCTTCCGCCGTGGGGCGAGCTGCGCGTGGGCGAGGATACCTTCGGCGCGAAGGTGGTGAACTGGTGGCAGGGCGGGCTGATGTGGATCTTCGGCTTCCGCCTGTCACGGGTGGGCCAGCCCTTGCCCGGTGCCGTTCTGTTCGTCGCCAACCACGTCAGCTGGGTCGACATCTCCATCCTGCACAGCCAGCGCATGATGGGCTTCGTTGCCAAGCGCGAGATCGCCAGCTGGCCGTTGGTGGGTTGGCTCGCCGCGCGCGGCCAGACCATCTTCCATCAGCGTGGCAACACCGAATCGCTCGGTGGGGTGATGCAGGTGATGGCCGATCGCCTGCGTGCCGGCAAGGCGGTCGGTGTGTTCCCGGAAGGGCGCACCCGCGGTGGCCACGAAGTGGGGCCGTTCCATGCCCGCATCTTCCAGGCCGCGGTTGAAACCGGCGTGCCGGTGCAGCCGGTGGCGCTGGTGTACGGGATGAAGGGCGACGCACAGACCATCGTCGCGTTCGGCCCGGGCGAGAGTTTCGCCGCCAATTTCCTGCGCCTGCTGGGTGAGCCGGCGCGGCATACCGAAGTGCATTTCCTGGAGCCGATCGGTACCCAGGACCTGGAAGGCCGTCGACGCATCGCGGAAACCTCGCGCGCGCGCATCGTGGCGGCCATGAGCACGCAGTGAGGGTGCGGTGGCCCTGATACCGCCACCTGTCCTGGACGCCGGTACGCCGACGCTGCATGCGGCTGACTATCAGCCGCCGCGCTGGCTGCGCAATCCGCACCTGCAGTCGATGCTCAGTTCCAGCCGCATGCGCCTGCAGCGCGGCCTGCTGCTGCTGGCGGCCACCGGTGCAGTCAGCGAAGAGCTGATCCTCGATGGCGGTGATGGCGTGCGCCTGCAGGGCTGGCACAGTCATGTCGAAGGCCGCGAGCCGAAGGGTGTCGCGCTGCTGCTGCATGGCTGGGAAGGCAGTGCCGAATCCAGTTACATGCGCATGGCCGCCGCGCGCATGATCGAGCAGGGCTTCGACGTGGTGCGGCTGAACTTCCGCGACCACGGCAACACCCATCATCTCAATCCCGGCATCTTCCACTCCAATCTCATCGATGAAGTGGTGCACGCCGCAGGCGACATCGCCCAGCGCTGGCCGCAGCTGCCGCTGGTGGCCGCCGGCTATTCGCTGGGTGGCAACTTCGTGCTGCGCCTGGCTCTGCGTGCACCGGCCGCCGGCGTGCCGCTGCTGCGCGTGGCCTCGGTGTGCCCGGTGCTGGATCCGGCGTTGACCATGGAGAACATCGAGAACGGCCCGGCGATGTACGACTGGTACTTCCGCCGCAAGTGGGCCGGCTCGCTGCGCCGCAAGCGCGATCTGTTCCCCGAGCTGAGCGACTGCGACGACCGCGTGCTGAAACTGGACATCCGTGCACTGACCGCCTGGCTGGTCGAACGGCACACCACCTTCGGCTCGCTGCAGGCCTATTTCGATGGCTACTCGATTGCCGGTGACCGCCTGTCCACCCTGCAGGTGCCGGCCGACATCCTGATGGCGCAGGACGACCCGGTGATCCCGTACGCGACCTTCAGCGATTGGCAGCTGCCGCGCCAGGCGCACCTGGAAACCGCCTGCTGGGGAGGCCACTGCGGCTTCCTGGAAAACTGGCGGGGTGACGGCTTCTCCGAGCGCTGGGTGGCGCAGCGCCTGCAGCAGGTGCTGGCGGGCTGAACCGGCACCGGTGCGCGGACCGCTACAATGCGGGTTTGCACTTGAACCGGACCGCCATGCAAGACCAGATCATCCAAGCGTTGCGCCAGAACCAGGCCGACCAGGCCGTGCAGCTGGCCCAGGCATGGACCCGTGATGAACCCGGCCAGGCCGGCGCCCACCGCTGGCTGGCGCTTGCGCTGCAGCAGCAGGGCAAGGCCGAAGATGCCATGGAAGCCCTGCAGCAGGCGTTGCAGCTGGCACCGGACGACGCCCAGCTGCACCTGCAGCATGCTGGCCTGCTGCTGGCCCTGCGCCAGTACGAAGGCGCCGACGAAGCGCTGGCGCGCACTACCGGGCTCGACCCGAACTCCTTCTCCGCCTACCTGATGCAGGCGCACCTGGCGATCGGCCGCAACGACTTCGATGAAGCCCAGCGCCTGTCCACGCTGGCCTCGCGCGTTGAGCCGGATCACCCGGAACTGCTGACCATCGACGGCATGATCGCGCTGCGCCGTGACGATCCGGATCGTGCGCTGACGCTGCTGTCGGCGGCCAACCAGGCGCAGCCCAACGACACCCGCGTGCTGTACGCGCTGGGCTTCGCCTACCTGGGCAAGGACATGCTGGCCTTCGCCGAGCAGGCGTTCCGCCGCGTGCTGGAACTGAACCCGGCCATCAGCTCGCTGCATGGCCTGGTGGTGCAGCTGGCGCTGCGCCAGGGCAACCTGGAGGCGGCTGCCGAAGCGATGCAGATCGCCCTGCAGCAGGAAGGCATGGATACGCCGTCGATGCGCCGCCTGGCCGGTGAACTGTCGCTGCGCGGTGGCCAGCCGCTGCGGGCGCTGGACCACCTGCTGCCGTTGCTGGAATCGATCCCCGACGACCGCCAGGTGCTGCAGCTGCTGCTGATGTCCTGGCAGCGCCTGGGCCGCGAAGACGAGGCGCGCGCGCGCCTGGACGCCGCCCTGGAGCAGCACCCGCAGCTGCACGACCTGTGGCTGGCGCGCCTGGCCGTGGAAGAAGTGGGCAGCCCGACCGCCGCCGCGACCGTGGAACGCTGGATGGACGCGATGCCAGGTCATCTGCCGGCCCTGGAAGCGCGCCTGCGCCTGCATGACATGGTGGGCGAACACGAACAGGCTGAAGCCATCGCCGAGCGTATCGTCAGTCTCGAACCGGGCCGCGTCAGCGGCGAAACCCGCCTGGTTGAAGGCCTGTTGCAGCGTGATCCGGTCGCCGCGATCGCCCGCGTGCAGGCGCTGATCGACAGGGCGCCGGACGGCCATCGCGCCGACCTGCGTACCTGGCTGGGTGAAATCCAGGATCGCGCTGGCCAGCCGGAACAGGCGTTGCAGACGTGGATGGCGCTGCAGGCCGACCAGGCGCCGCAGCGCCTGCCGCTGCCGCCGCAGGCCAAGGCGCCGCCGAGCTGGCCGGACAAGGGCGAGATCGACGCTGATGCCAGCTCCGCGCCGATCTTCCTGTGGGGCGCGCCGGGTTCGGGCGTGGAGCGGGTTGCGACCGGCCTGGCCGCCGCCAGCCCGGTGCTGCGCAGCGACCGTTACACCAGCAATCCGCCGGATGATGCATTCCAGAACTACCACACGCTGCAGGACCTCGCCTCCGGCGTGCTGACCCCGGAGCGCCTGGTGCAGCGCTGGCGCGAGCAGCTGCCCGTGCGCGGCTTGCAGGGTGATGCCGTCATCGACTGGCTGCTGTGGTGGGACAACGCACTGCTGTGGGCGCTGCGCCCGCAGCTGCCACAGGGGCGCCTGGTGCTGGTGCTGCGTGATCCGCGCGACATGCTGCTGGACTGGGTGGCCTACGGCGCCGCCGCACCGCTGGCGATGACCTCGCTGGCTGAAGCCAGCGAATGGCTGGCACGCGCGCTGGCGCAGGTTGCCACCCTGCACGAGGAAGATCTGTACCCGCACGTGCTGCTGCGCATCGACCAGATCGGCAACGATCCGCATGCGATGGCCGAGCTGCTGGGACGCCTGTTCGAGCGGCAGATGCCGCCGGCCGCACAGCTGGGCGCACCGCGCTTCCCGCCGGGCCACTGGCGCAACTATCGCGACGTGATGAGCGCCGCCTTTGCCAAGCTCACCCCGATTGCGGTGCGCCTGGGTTACCCGGAAGAGTAAGGAGAAGCCGATGCAACTGAGCAGCCACAGCCTGACCAACGGCGCGCCGATCGACCGCGAGTTCGCCGCTGGCGATGCCGCAGGCTTCGCGCCGGACCGCAACCCTCACCTGGCCTGGAACGGCGCGCCGGAAGGCACGCGTTCGTTCCTGCTGGTGTGCGTGGATCCGGATGTGCCGACCGTTCCGGAAATGGTCGGCCGCAGCGACATGACCGTGCCGCGCGACCAGCCGCGCTGCGACTTCGTGCATTGGGTGATGGCCGACATTCCGGCCTCGGTGCAGGAGATCGCCGCTGGCAGCTGCAGCGATGCCTTCGTGGTGAAGGGCAAGACCGCACCGGCGGGCCCGGCCGGCAGCCGCCAGGGCCTGAACGACTTCACCGGCTGGTTTGCCGGCAATCCGGACATGGCCGGTGACTATCTGGGCTACGACGGCCCGTATCCGCCGTTCAACGACGAACGCGTGCACCGCTACTTCTTCCGCGTGTTTGCGCTGGACGTGGCTTCGTTGGAGCTTCCGGCACGCTTCACCGCCGCAGATGCGTACCGTGCCATGCACGGCCACGTGCTGGCCGAAGCGGCGTTGCACGGTACCTACACATTGAATCCTGCGCTGGGTTGAGCGCGTCTGCAGGGCCGGGCCAAACCCGACTTTGCTTTCTGTAGCCATGCTCGCCTGCTTTTCGCCCAGTCGAGCATGGCTGGCCTCTATAAAGCCCCGATCGAGCCGGCTCGACCTTGCCGGCTGCACTTCTCATCTGTTTTTCAGTGGCACCGGCGCGAACACCAGCGTGTCGCCACGTGCGGTATGCAGGGTCAACGGCCCCGCGCGACCCATGATCAGTGTGGAGGCCCCCAGAATCCTGCGCTTGGCTTCGGTTTCCTGTTCGCCTTTGGCACCGAAGCATCCCTTCAGGTTCTGTTCCATGCTGCCCAACGTGAGCTGGCTGTCTTTCAACGTGTATGGGCCGCCCATGCCGTTGCACAGGTTCAGCACGTTGGCACTGGTGCCGCGGAACAACAGACCGACGGGCGGATCACTGGCGATGAACAGTGCATCCAGGCGCTTGCCGTTGCCGTCGACTGCGTGGGTGAGATGCCACTCGTATGCCTGTAGGCGTTGCAGATCGCTGGCATCACTGGCTGCCGCGAGGCCGGCAGGCGTTGTGGCCAGCAGGAGCGCGAAAATGCGGGAAAGAATCATGCCTGTCTCCTTGGCGGTTGGGTATGTAGAGTCGAGCCATGCTGGACTGCCTTCTTCCCAGCCGAGCATGGCTCTACTTCAAGGTGTCCCATGGAAGAAGGGCGACCTCGCGGCCGCCCTTCTGTTTTCTTACTTCTTCTCGATGGCCGACTCGACCACCATGTCCAGCACGTACGCCTGCGACGGCGCATCAGCCGGCGGGTTCTTCACTTCGTAGCGCTTCACGCGCACCACGTTGCGCACGCCGTCTTCGTGGGTGTAGCCCTCGATGTTGCCGTAGAAGTTCTCGAACTTGCCCGGCTCACCCTGCTTCAGGCCCTTGTCGTCGAACTTGACCTCACGCACCTGCAGGCACTGGTAGTCCGGGATCAGCGGGTGCGAGCACTTCTCGGTCTTCGCGGCCACTTCCAGGAACACGGTTTCGCCGGCGCCGCCATAGCGGGTTTCAGCGGTCGGTTCCGGGTTGAACACCAGCACGTCGCCCTTGGCGGTGGTCAGGGTCAGCTTGCCATCGGCATCCTGCTCGGCCTTCAGCTCGCCCTGCAGGCGGCTCGACACGGCCTCGTCCAGCGCCATCAGCGCCTTGTCGGTGCAGGCCATCATGGTCGAGGCCATCGCACTGACCGTCAGCTTGCCGTCGGCCAGTGTGTAGCCGCCACCCATGTGGTTGCAGGCGTTGCTGACCGACAGGCGGCCATCAGCGAAGTCCAGGGTGACCGGCTTGTCTTCGCGGGCGAACAGCGCGTCGATGCGCTTGCCGTCGGCGGCGGTGGCCTGCTGCAGCAGCCAGTGCTGGCTCTGCAGGCGCTGCGCGTCCAGGTGCGCCAGCGTCTGCTGGTCTGCTGCCTTTGCCGCGGCCGGGGCCACGTCGTCGCCGCCGGTGCCGGCCGGGGCCGGGGTCTGGCTGCAGGCGGCCATCAGGGCCAGCGGGAGGAGCAGGGTGAGCTTGCGGTTCATGGTGATTCTCCTTGGGGAACCGTGGGGGAAACGGGGTAGGGCCGACAACGGGGTTACCGTGCCCCGGCGCTGTTCAGCTGCCGGACGGCAACCACAGCAGCAGCGCCGCGCCCAGCGCGATGCGGTAAATGGCGAAGGCGGTGAACCTGTGCGACTTGATGTAGCCCATCAGCCACTTCACTACGACGAAGCCGGTGACGGCCGCGGCAAGGAAGGCCACGCCCACGTCGGCCCAGTTCTCGCTGCCCAGCTGCCCGGCCTTGGCCATCTCCAGGAAGGTGTAGGCGCTGGCGGCGAACATGGTCGGGATGCCGACCAGAAACACGAACTCAGCGGCGGCGGCGCGGCGGCTCAGGCCCAGCAGCATGGCCAGGAAGATGGCCGAGGCCGAGCGCGAGGTGCCGGGGAACACGCCGGCCACCACCTGCGCCAGGCCCACACCGATCGCCACTGTCCAGGTCACCTGGTCGCGGTCGGGCAGGCGCGCGGTATAGGCCTCCACCAGCAGCATCCAGACGCCACCGATGATCAGTGCCCAGGCCACCGGGCTGACCGTCTCCGGCAGCGACCAGCCGGCCTTGCGCACCACCAGGCCGACCACGGCGGTGACCAGGAAGGCCGCGCCCAGCTTGAACACGTACTCGCGGTTCTCGCGCTGGTTCAAGCCGGTGGCCAGCTGCAGCAGGCGCTGGCGGAACACCAGCACCACGGCCACGATCGCGCCGGCCTGGATGACGATGTTGAAGAAGTCCGAGCGGGCACCCAGCCAGTGCTGGGCGATGAGCAGGTGGCCGGTGCTGGAGATCGGCAGGAATTCGGTCAAGCCTTCGAGGATGCCCAGCAGCAGGGCGGAGAGCAGGTCGGACATGGACAGTGCGGGCACGCGCGGCAGGTAGGAAGAAGGTCGAGAGGATAGACGATCCCTGCTGCACCAAACGGGTGCGTCTGGTGCTGGGTGCACCCAATTGGTGCGCACCGATTTGCACCGGTTCAGGGCACCCTTTTTGAAATCAATGACTTGCAGCCTGCGAAAAGTTGGCACGGTCGTTGCTCTACCTCAGCAGGCATTCATCCCCATCCGAGGTCGTACCGATGTCCGTGGAAAACGTTGAGAAGCTGATCAAGGACAACCAGATCGAGTTCGTCGATCTGCGCTTTGTCGACATGCGTGGTGTCGAGCAGCACGTGACCTTCCCGGTCAGCATCATCGAGCCGTCGCTGTTCGAAGAAGGCAAGATGTTCGACGGCAGCTCGATCGCCGGCTGGAAGGGCATCAACGAGTCGGACATGGTGCTGCTGCCGGATACTGCCAGCGCCTACGTCGACCCGTTCTACGCCGATCCGACCATCGTGATCAGCTGCGACATCCTGGACCCGGCCACCATGCAGCCGTATGGTCGTTGCCCGCGCGGCATCGCCAAGCGCGCCGAGGCTTACCTGAAGTCCTCCGGCATCGCCGAAACCGCGTTCTTCGGCCCGGAGCCGGAATTCTTCATCTTCGACTCGGTCCGTTTCGCCAATGAAATGGGCAATACCTTCTTCAAGGTCGATTCCGAAGAAGCCGCCTGGAACAGCGGTGCCAAGTACGACGGCGCCAACAGCGGCTACCGTCCGGGCGTGAAGGGTGGCTACTTCCCCGTGCCGCCGACCGACACCCTGCACGACCTGCGCGCCGAGATGTGCAAGACCCTGGAACAGGTCGGCATCGAAGTGGAAGTGCAGCACCACGAAGTGGCCACCGCAGGCCAGTGCGAGATCGGCACCAAGTTCAGCACCCTGGTGCAGAAGGCCGACGAACTGCTGCGCATGAAGTACGTCATCAAGAACGTCGCGCACCGCAATGGCAAGACCGTCACCTTCATGCCCAAGCCGATCGTCGGCGACAACGGCAGCGGCATGCACGTGCACCAGTCGCTGTCCAAGGGCGGCACCAACCTGTTCTCCGGTGACGGCTACGGTGGCCTGAGCCAGCTGGCGCTGTGGTACATCGGCGGCATCTTCAAGCACGCCAAGGCCATCAATGCCTTCGCCAACTCGGGCACCAACAGCTACAAGCGCCTGGTGCCGGGCTTCGAAGCGCCGGTGATGCTGGCCTACTCGGCCCGCAACCGTTCGGCCTCGTGCCGCATTCCGTGGGTCTCCAACCCGAAGGCGCGCCGCATCGAAATGCGCTTCCCGGATCCGATCCAGTCCGGCTACCTGACCTTCACCGCGCTGATGATGGCCGGCCTGGACGGCATCAAGAACCAGATCGACCCGGGCGCACCGAGCGACAAGGACCTGTACGACCTGCCGCCGGAAGAAGAGAAGCTGATCCCGCAGGTCTGCTCCTCGCTGGACCAGGCGCTGGAAGCGCTGGACAAGGACCGCGAGTTCCTGAAGGCCGGTGGCGTGATGAGCGATGACTTCATCGACGGCTACATCGCGCTGAAGATGCAGGAAGTGACCAAGTTCCGCGCGGCCACCCACCCGCTGGAATACCAGCTGTACTACGCCAGCTGACCGGATGCGATGGCGGTGGGCTTCCCCTCCCACCCGCCGCCATCGCTTCCGTTCTCGCGGCTGGGGAGCCGCAAGGCGGGCGCAGGCCCGCCGTTGTAGAGCGGACTGTCGGTCCGCTGCATTGGAACGCGGGCCTTTGGCCCGCTTATCCAGGGGCAAGAGAAAGACCGGATACGCGACCAGGGCCGCCCTCCCTCCCGCGTCGGTCGTGCAAGGAGAGAGGCACGGCCGTCCCGGCCCTGTATGTGTCCGGTGCAACAGCCACGGCCATCATCTGATGGCCGCGGGTTGCCTGATGCCAACGCGCGTCTGCGCGCTGGCCCCATCCACCATCGGGACATGCGCATGAAACTGATCTCCGCCATCATCCGGCCGTTCAAGCTCGACGAGGTCCGCGAGGCCCTGTCCGACGCAGGCGTGTCGGGCATCACCGTGACCGAAGTGAAAGGCTTCGGTCGCCAGAAGGGCCACACCGAGCTGTATCGCGGCGCCGAGTACGTCGTCGATTTCCTGCCCAAGATCAAGATCGAAACCGTGGTCACCGACGAGCGTGCCGACGCGGTGATCGAAGCGATCCAGTCGTCGGCAGGCACCGGCAAGATCGGTGACGGCAAGATCTTCGTCACCGCCGTCGAACAGGTCATCCGCATCCGCACCGGCGAAATCGGTGCCGACGCGCTGTAACCCCCCTTCCGGAGACTCCCCCATGAAGATGCGCCTTCTCACCGGGTGGCAAGCCCGGTTCCATGTCGTGTGGCTGTTGATGCTGCTCAGCGCGTTCGCCGCCGGTGCGTGGCCGGGCAGCGCCCATGCCCAGGCACAGGTGTCGCCGCTGCCGAGCGAAACCGTAGCGGTTGAACCGTTGCAGGCCCCGGTGGCCGCAGCACCTGCCGCTGCCGAAGCAACGGCCCCGGCGTTCGACCACGGTGACGTGGCCTGGATGCTCACTTCCACCCTGCTGGTGCTGCTGATGGTGGTGCCGGGCCTTGCCCTGTTCTACGGCGGCCTGGTGCGTTCGAAGAACGTGCTGTCGGTACTCAGCCAGATCCTGGTGGTGTTCTCGCTGGTGCTGCTGCTGTGGGTGGCGTACGGCTACAGTGCGGTATTCAGCGCCGGCAACCCATTCTTCGGCTCGTTCACCGAATTCGCCTTCCTCAAGGGCTTCACTCCGGAGTCGGTCGGCAACACGCCGATCAAGGGCCTGCCGGATTACCTGTTCGTCGCCTTCCAGTCGACCTTCGCGGGCATCACCACTGCGCTGATCGTCGGTGCCTTCGCCGAACGCATCAAGTTCCGTGCGGTGCTGCTGTTCTCGGCGCTGTGGTTCACCCTCAGCTACATCCCGATGGCGCACATCGTCTGGGGGGGCGGCTACCTGGGTGAGATGGGCGCGATCGATTTCGCCGGTGGCACCGTGGTCCACATCAACGCAGGCGTTGCCGGCCTGGTGGCCGCATGGTTCGTCGGCAAGCGCCTGGGCTATGGCCAGACCGCGCTGAAGCCGCACAACGTGCCGTTCACCTATATCGGCGCGATGCTGCTGTGGGTGGGTTGGTTCGGCTTCAACGCCGGCTCCGCCGCCGCAGCCGATACCGTAGCTTCACTGGCCTTCCTCAACACCGTGCTGGCCACGGCTGCGGCTGTACTCGGCTGGACGCTGGTGGAAGCGATCAGCAAGGGCAAGCCGTCGGCACTGGGCGCCGCCTCGGGCGCGGTGGCCGGCCTGGTCGGCATCACCCCGGCCTGCGGCACCGTCGGTCCGCTCGGCGCGATCGTCATCGGCTTCGTCGCCGGCGTGGTCTGCGTGTGGGGCGTGACCGGCCTCAAGCGCCTGCTGAAGGTGGACGACACCGCCGACGTGTTCGGTGTGCATGGCGTCGGCGGCATCGTCGGCGCGATCCTTACCGGCGTGTTCAGTGCACAGTCGCTGGGTGGCACCAAGGCCGATCTGGATATCGCGCACCAGGTCTGGGTGCAGGTGGTCAGTGTCGGTCTCACCGTGGTGTGGTCGGCCGTGGTGACCGCGGTCATCCTGCTGGTGGTCAAGGTCGTGGTCGGCCTGCGCGTGACCGAAGAGGCAGAGCGCACCGGCCTGGATGTGACCTCGCACGGCGAATCGGCCTACGAGGCCTGAAGTAGCGGTGCATGGACGAGGTGGGTGCCGACCGTTGGTCGGCACTTCCACTGTCCTCGTTCTGGTAGGTGCCAAGCTTGCTTGGCACGGGGTCTGGGTCTGCTCTGGTGGGTGCCGACCGTTGGTCGGCACAGCCGGTAGCCCATCCACACATGGCGTGGATCTACCGCATCCTCTCTGGTGGGTCCCAAGCTTGCTCGGCACGGCGGCATGCATCATCGCGCCCGATCGCGCACAATCAGGCCATGCACCCGATCCGCACGTCCCTGATGCTCTCGGCCTGCCTGCTGCTGGCCGCCTGCGCCTCCACGCCGCAGGAAACCCGCAACCCGCTCGCCACCTGGGTGCCATCGCCCAACCAGAACGCGCGCACGCCGGTCATCATCGTCATCCACCACACCGAGCAGAAATCGGTGCAGCAGAGCCTGCACACGCTGCGCACGGCCAACAGTGGTGGACCGGTCAGCGCGCACTACCTGATCGGCGCCGATGGCCATCGCTACCAGCTGGTGGCCGATGTGCGCCGCGCCTGGCATGCGGGGGCCGGACGCTGGGGCACCATCACCGATCTCAATTCGGCCTCGATCGGCATCGAACTCGACAACGATGGCCGCAGCCCGTTCAGTGCGGCGCAGATCGAATCGCTGATCGTGCTGCTTCGCGATCTCACCACCCGGTTGAACATCCCGCCGCGCCAGGTGATCGCCCACGCCGACCTGGCACCGACGCGCAAGCAGGATCCGAGCCGCTTCTTCCCCTGGCAGCAGCTGGCCGAGGCCGGGTTCGGGGTCTGGCCGCGCGCTGCGGATGGTGCTGCGCCGGAAGGCTTCGATGCGTGGAATGCACTGGCCCGCTTCGGCTATCCGCTGGACAACCGCGAAGCCACCGTCGCCGCCTTCCACCGACGTTTCCGTGGCCGCGACGACTTGCCGAAGACGCTGGATGCCGAGGACGCCCGCATCCTGCATTCACTGCTGCTGCAGACCCCATGAGCCAGTAGTGCCAGCCCATGGCTGGCAGCCTCACTCCATCCCCAGCTCGCTGCGCAGTGCCGCCACATGCGCGCGCCCAACAGGCAACTCGCTGCCGTCGCTCAGCACCAGCCAGTAGCGGCTGCCCGAGGCCGCATGCAGGGTACGCACCTGGCGCAGGTTGACCAGGTAGGAACGATGGCAGCGGACGAAATCCGCAGGCAGCACGCTGGCCAGCGCGGCCAGGGATTTGTCATGCAGTTCACTGCCACCGTCGCGCAGGCGCACCTGGCTGTAGTCGCCGTCGGCGCGTATCCACAGCACGTCCGCCAGTTCGACGGTCGCTGTACCCTGCGCACGCCAGATGCCCAGATACCGCGCGCGACCGGCGCGGACGCCACCGGTATCGAGCAGGCGTTCCAGCGCCTGGGCAAGGCGCTCGCGTGAGAAGGGCTTGGGTACGAAGTCGAGTACGCCGTGTTCGAACGCCTGCAATGCGCGCTCGCGGTGTGCCGACACCACCACGCACTGGTAGCGCCCGGCCACGGCGCGGCGCAGCAGCTCGAAGCCATCGTCGCCGCCAAGGTTGAGGTCCAGCAGCAGGCCGTCGTAGACGCTGCGCTGCAAGCGGTCGCCGGCCGCTTCCAGATCGGCCACCGCATCGAAACGCGCCCGTGCACCGGCCACCTCGCCGCACAGGCGCAGGAGGCGCTGTCGCACCAGCGGCTCGTCCTCGACGATCAGGATGCGCATGTCAGCTCGATCCGGCCACACCAGTGGTCACCGTCGATGCCCTGCACGAAGCTCCAGCCGGCGGGGCTGGCTGCCGCCAGACTGGCCTCGATGTAGCGCGTGCCGGTGCCACGTCCGCGATGCGGGGCCGAGCCTCGCGCACTGTGCAGTTCCAGTATCCAGCGCGCGTTGTCGCGCTGCACGCGCAGGCGGAAAGGGTGCAGTGCACAGGCGACAGCACCGGCATGGGTCAGTGCATTTTCCACCTGCGCATGCAGGATGCCGGGCGGCAACGAAATCGCCGCATCCTCGCCCTCGACGTCCAGCATCATGCGCCGGTCCAGAGCAAGACCGACGATATCCAGATGGCTGCGGCACAACGCCAACTCGTCCTGCAGGGGTACGCTCTGGCGGCTGCTGCTGTCGCGCAGGCGATCGAACTGATCAGCCAATGACTCCACCAGGCGGCTGGCGCGCATCGGTGACTGTTCGATCAGCTCCTGCAGGCAGGTCAGCGTGTTCATCAGCCAATGCGGCTGGATACCCCGTTGCAACAACTGCAACGACAGCTGCGCGCGTTCTTCGCGCAGCCGGGCGTTGTGCCGGTCTAGCGCCTGCAACTGGGCAGCGTGGCGCAGTAGCAGGAACACCATCAGCACCGCCAGCAGCAGGAAGTAAGGGCCATCAAGGAAGGCGCCGCGTGCGACCAGCAGCGCGAGCAGGCCGGCAGACAGCAGCGCCAGGATCGGCCATCGGTCTTCCTGCCCCGCAGGCGTGCGCAGCAGCACCCACACCGAGGCGAGCAGGCTCAACAGCAGCACCGCCGCTGAGCGGGTGTCGAAGCCGGGCAATGCGATGGCCGCGGCCATGATCAGCGCCAGATAGATGAAACCACTTGCCTTGGGCACGACCACCTCGAAGCGACGCGCAAGATAGGCTGGCAGCAGCACGGCCGCGATGACATGCAGTGCAAGCAGCGCGACCAGGCGAACGCCGTGCCACGGGTAGGTGTAGCCCAGCAGTGATCGCCACGCCTCGACCGCGGGCAGTGCAAGTCCCACCACCCCCAGCGCCAGCAGCAGCCGCGCGCCGGGTTTGTGCGCCTGTCCCCGCAGCACGGCCAGGAAGTACAGGCACGCTGCCGCCAGCGCACCGGTGGCGAACGCGGCGATCAGCCACGGCAGGATCACCTGGCCGTACAGCACGGCGGCAGGCGCGATCAGTACCATCGCATCGGCACCATGCAGAGCAAAGCGTTGCTGTTGGCTGGACGCAAGCGCCACCAGCTCATCGCTGGCGTTGGCCGAAGGAGGCGGCAGCACGCGGACGATGTCGATGCGTCCCGGCCGCTCTTCTTCGGCGGTACGGCCGACCACGCCATTGCTGATCCACGGTGTGCCATTCCAGTACAGCTGGCTGGCCGCGCGCAGCGACAGTCGCAGGGCGCGGCCGTGATCACCGGCGACAGCCGGCGCAGGCACATGCCAGCGCAGCCAGTACGGGCCGCGCCAGCGCGCCAGCGCGCGTTGGTCCAGTGGCTGCCAAGCCAGGTCCTGCGCCGGTCGCGTCGGCAGGGGGCCGGATGCTCCGAGGTTCGCAGGTGCCATCTCCGCCCCGCGCAGCTGCACCATTCCGGGCGGGGGCGTCGTCGCGATCAGCCACGCGGCGACGGCCGCAAGCAATACAACGAGGACAGCCAGGGTTCGTAGGATCTGCATGGCGGCCATCGTATCGGCTGCGCGGAGACATTGGGCTGCCGTCTGGAGACGTTCGGCAGATGGACGCGCCCGCAGCGCGGCGAGGGAGCAGATGCTGGCGGTGCACATCCTTCCATCGGAGCCCAACATGACCCGCAGCGCCTCTACCTCCGCCGGCCGTTTCCAGGTTCGTCGCCCTGTCGTGGCTGCCACCCTCGCCGTGCTCTGCCTGGCCCTGGCCGCGGCCCTTCCCGCGCAGGCCAGTCCGGCGGCGCTGACATTCGAGCCCTACACACTGCAGACCAAGGGCCATGGCGATATTCCCGCCGAGATCGCCACGCTGGAGGTGCCGCGTCGGCACAGCGAGCCGGACGGTCCGCGCCTGCACCTGAATGTGGTGCGCCTGCGCGCGACGGCCGGCAATGGCCGCGCGGCACCGGTGGTCTACCTGGCGGGTGGTCCGGGTGGTTCCGGTATCGACACTGCACGGGGTCCGCGCTGGCCTGTGTTCGACCAGGTGCGGCGCGAATCCGACGTGCTGCTGCTCGACCAGCGCGGCGCCGGCCAGTCCGAGCCGCCGCCGGAATGTCCGCATGAAACACGTTTCGACGACGCCCAACCCCTGCAGCGCGATACGGCCCTGGCCGCAGTGCAGGCCACGGCGGCGAAGTGTGTAGCGTTCTGGCGTCAGGCCGGCGTCGATCTCGGCGCTTACACCACGGCCGAGAGTGCCGGTGACCTCGACGACCTGCGGCGCGCGCTGGACGTGCCGAAGATCAGCCTGTGGGGCATGAGCTACGGCACCCATCTGGCCTTGGCCACGGTACGCCTGCATGGTGCCGGTCTGGAGCGCGTGGTGCTGATGGGGTCCGAAGGGCCCGACGATACGCTGAAGCTGCCGCTGAGCAGCGACGCGCTGCTGCAGGAGCTGACAGTGCTTGCGCGCAAAGACGGCTTCGACGATCTCGCCGGATCGGTCACCCGCGTGCTGCAAGCGCTGCGTGAGCAGCCGCGGCAGGGCCGCAGCCACATGCATGCGGGCAAGCAGGTCACCATCGGCCTGTACGACGCGCAGATCGTCATCGCCAACATGCTGGGGCAGCGCATCACCCAGCAATGGCTGCCGTTGGTGCTGCGCGAGGCCGAGCGCGGCAACTACGATCCGCTGGCAGACCTGGTGCTGATCGGGCGCGCCCAGTTCGCACAGTTCCCGGCCATGGGCCTGGCGATGGACGTTGCTTCCGGGCAGAGCCCGCAGCGCCGGGCGCTGGCCGAAGCACAGGCACGCCAGAGCCTGTTCGGCGACGGGCTGAACTTCCCCTTCCCGGCCATCGGCGAAGGCCTCGGCCTGGCCGATCTGGGTGAGGGCTTCCGCCGGCCGCTACACAGTGAGGTGCCGGTGCTGTTCATCAGCGGCACGCTGGATGGACGCACGCCCCCGGCCAATGCCGCTGCACTGCTGCCGGGGTTCAGCAACGGCCACGCGCTGCTGGTGCGCAATGCAAGCCACCACAACGAGCTGTGGACCGGCAACCCCGCCATCGCCCGCAACATCGTCGACTTCCTCGCTGGCCGCGCCGTGAGCGACACCGTGCTGGACGTGCCGCCGCCGGTGTTCGCCACCCACAGCAGTGAGTCGCTGGGCGGCAAGCGATAAGGCCGTCGTGTGGCGCAGGATGCGATCCCGGTCCTGCGCCACGCCCGATTGCACTACATTGGGGCAATGACTGACCTCATCGCCCCCTTCAACCGCACGTGCTGGAGTCTTCTTGCGCTTGCCGTGCTTGCTGGTTGTTCCACCACCGCCCCCCGCACCGGATCCGAAGTGCCGACGGCAGTCACACCGCCGGCGGCCACCTACGCCAAGGTCGCATGGAGCGCACTGCCGCCGGTCTCCGACAGCGATCTGCAGGCCGGCTTCGTTGCCTGGCGCAGCAGCTGCACCCGCCTGAAGAACGATGCAGTCTGGGCCAGACCCTGCGCCACCGCCGCGACGGTGGCGGACAAGGACCCGGCCGCGATCCGCCAGTTCCTGCAGCGCGATTTGGATGTCTATGCACTGCGTGCCGGCGGCCACCAGGCCGACGGGCTCATTACCGGCTACTACGAACCGATCTATCCCGGCAGCCTCACCCGCACGGCCACTGCCACGGTGCCGGTGTACGGCACGCCGGATGATCTGGTGGTGGTGCAGCTGGAGAGCCTCTACCCGGAACTGAAGGGCAAGCGTTTGCGCGGGCGCGTCGAAGGCAAGGTGCTCAAGCCCTATGACGACGCCGGCACCATCGCGGCAAAGGGCGCCAAGGCGCCGGTGCTGGCCTGGCTGACTGATCCGATGGACCTGCAGCTGCTGCAGATCCAGGGATCCGGCCGGGTGCGACTGGGCGATGGCACGCAGGTGCGGCTGGCCTATGCAGAACAGAATGGCCACCCGTACCGCGCCATCGGTCGCTGGCTGGTGGACCAGGGCCAGCTGAAGAAGGAAGACGTCACCATGGACGCCATCCGCACCTGGGCCCGAGCCAATCCCGCACGCGTGCCGGAACTGCTGCGCAGCAATCCCAGCTACGTGTTTTTCGTGCGCAACCCGGACAGCCCGGAAGGTCCACGCGGTTCACTGAACGTGCCGCTCACCGCCGGTTACAGCGTGGCAGTGGACCGCACCGTGGTGCCGCTGGGCAGCCTGCTGTGGCTGTCCACCACGCGCCCGGACGGCAGCCCGGTGGTGCGCCCGGTGGCCGCGCAGGACACCGGCGGTGCCATCGCCGGTGAAGTGCGCGCCGACCTGTACTGGGGCAGCGGCGATGCCGCCGGCAAGCTGGCCGGTGACATGAAGCAGAAGGGCAACATCTGGATGCTGTGGCCGAAGGGCGTGGCGTTGCCGGCGCCGGCCCAATGAAGCGCTCACCTGCGTGCTGCAAGGTCGGGCGATAATGGCGCCATTCCGAACTTTCCGGCCGCGTCTGCGGCCAGGACCTCCGCAATGACCTACGCAAAGCACAACGCAAGATCCGGCGCGAAATCCGCCGCAAAGAAGTACTACAAGCACTGGGCCGAATCGGGCTTGGGCAAGGGCAACGTGCTGATGGAAGCACGCGGCGAGAAGATCGTGCGCCAGGTGGAAATCTACGGCACCAAGATGGTCTGGGCCGACGAGCATGCCCACAGCGACGACCGCTTCCTGCTGGCCGAGCAGCCGGTGTCGTTCCTGGATTTCGACGAGGACGACGAAATCTCCGCGCGCGAATTCGAAAGCGCCTGGAAGAAGGCCAGGGAAGCCACCGGCTACCCGGTGTAAACACCGCTCCACCCCCGCCTTTGCAGCGTCGAGCCATGCTCGACTGCTGTTTGCCAGGAGCCGTCGAGCACGGCTCGACTCTACATGGCAGGCGCATGAAATGTTATAGAATTACATTTCATCCGCACCCTTCCACCCCCATGAAGACCTCCACGCTGGTGGCCGCGCTCGCGGCCGCCCCGTTCGCCCCTGAAGCATTCGCCCAGTCCGCCGACGCCGCGCTCACCCTCGGCAAGGTCGATGTGCACCAGCACAGCGAGGGGCAACTGAGCGCGCACCAGGTGCTGACCTCGGTGGACGTGCTGGGCGCGGACCAGATCGAAGACCGCAACGTCTCGCACAGCTGGGAACTGCTGGGGCAGATGCCCGGCATCCAGCTCACCGAAACCCGGCAGGGGGCCGAATCGGGCAAGGTCAGCTTCCGCGCCTTCAACGGCGAGGGCTACCTCAACGCCATCAAGACCCTCATCGACGGCATCCCCAGCAACGTCAACAGCGGCAACCAGCGCTTCATCGACATGCTGTTCCCGCTGGAGATCAGCTACATCGAAGTGGTGCGCGGAACCAACGATCCGCGCTACGGCCTGCACAACATCGGCGGCAACGTGAACTTCGGTACGCGCCAGGGCGGCAACTACACCGATGCGCGGCTGGCCTACGGCAGCTACAACACCCGCGATGCGCAGCTGGCGATCGGCCGCGAAAGCAATGGCTTCGCGCAGAACTACTTCGTCGGCACCCAGGCCAGCGATGGGTACCGCGACCACGACACCTCGAAGAAGTATTCGCTGGGTGGCAAATGGTTCTACGGGTCGCTGGACAACGGCCTGCGCGTGGGCCTGATCGCGCGCGCCTACCACCACGAAGCGGACGAACCCGGCTTCATGACGGCCGACGAACTGCGCACGCATCGTCGTGGCAGCGACCTGCGCAACGGCAACGATGGCGATGACCGCGACATGCGGCAGATCGCCGCGCACGTGGACCTGAAGCTGTCCGACGCGCTCACCTTCGGCACGCGGCTGTACTACAACCGCTACGAAGACGACCGCCGCGTGACATTCAGCGACCTGCCCACCGGCAACCTGCCGCGCCAGCGCCGCGTGTGGGATGAGCGCCAGACCGGCCTGCTCAGCACGCTCACCTGGCAGGCCAGCCCCGCGCTTACCGTCGAAGGCGGCCTGAACTACGAGCAGCAGGACAACGGCTACGTCCGCGAGCGCTACGCCTACGCCGAACCCACCGATTTCAGCCAGGCACCGGCGCGCGTGCAGAACAACGACCGCCACAGCTTCGACAACTGGGGTGCCTACGTGCAGGCCATCTACCAGCCCGGCGAGGCGTGGAAGATCGTGCCGGCCTACCGTATCGACCGCTTCAGTGGTAGCACGCACCTGATGAGCGGGATCAGCGGCCGCCTGCAGGACTACGGCACGATCGGCCAGCCCAAGCTGAGCGTCATCCACAGCCTGGGCCAGACCACCCACGTCTACGCGAACTGGGGCCGCACCTTCCAGGTACTGACCGGCTCCACCGCACCGGCCTACCTCACCCCGGGGCAGGCGCCGATGCAGCCGTCCACCAACACCGGCACGGAGCTGGGCCTGAAATTCCAGCCGTTTGCCGGCAGCCAGGCACGCCTGGCGGTGTGGCAGCAGGATGCGGAGAACGAGGTATCCAACATGCCGGCTACCGGTACGACGGTCACCTTGGGCAAGACCCGCCGACGCGGCGTGGATGCGCAGCTGAGCCTGCAGATGGGCGACGACTGGACGGTCTGGGCCTCGCACGCCTACCAGGAAGCGAAGATCACCCGCGACGACCGCGATGCCAGCGTTTCCCTGCAGGGCCGCGAAGTGGCCGCCACCCCGCGCCACATCAGCAATCTGGGCGTGGACTACCGCGCCACTGATGCGCTGCGGCTGGGCCTGCAGGCGCGTGCACAGGGCGATTACTACCTGGAAGAGCGCAACGCGGCCGGCAAGTTCGGAGGCTTCGCCGTGCTCGACCTCAGCGCCGCGTACCAGATCAACCCGCGCTGGAGCGTGGACCTGCAGCTGAAGAACGTCACCGGCCGCGAGTACGCCTACGCCTGGTACGACAGCTTCTTCTGGGACAGCGCCCGCCCGATGTTCTCGCCTGCCCCGGGCCGCAGCGTGTTCATCGGCCTGAACATGAAGCTGTAATCGGCCACGCACCCGGTAGTGGTCGAGCCTGCTCGACCTGCGGCAGGGGTCAGAGCCCACGTTTTGCACTACATTGGTGCAATGTCCGACCCCGCACCCCCGCCGTCCCTTGATGCCCTCGGCACGCCGCTGGCCTGGGCCGGGGCCGATGGCTGCATTGCCGGCTGCAATCCGGCTTTCGCCCGCTGGCTGGGCGTCAGCGTCCGGCGCCTGTTGGGTCGGCCGCTGGCCGCACTGGAAGTCCAGGGCGAGGCACTGGCCCATTTCCTGGCCCGCGATGAACGCGACAGCCTGCGCCTGAACCGGCTGGCGCTGGCGGTGCCCGGCGAGGCCCCGCGCTTCGCTGAGGGCTGGATGAGCCGCCGCGACGATGGCGGCTGGCTGCTGGAAGCGCATCCGGTCGATGAATTTCCCGGGCTGGACCCGACCCAGGCCCTGCCCAGCGCGCTCAGTGCAGCGCTGAAGGGGCTGGCCCACGAGCTGCGCAACCCGCTGGCCGGGCTGAAGGGCGCGGCCCAGCTGCTGGCCCGCCGCGCGGCCCAGCGCGATGCCAGCGAACGCGAGCTGATCGAACTGATCGGCTCGGAGATCGAGCGCCTCAACGGCCTGCTCGACCAGCTGCTGTCGCCGGCCCCGGCCGCGCCGCATGCCGAACTGAACATCCATGCCGCGCTTGAGCGCGTGCTGCGACTGGCCGAGAACGAGGCCGGCTGGGCGGTACGCCTGCAGCGCGACTACGACCCCAGCATTCCCGAATTCCATGGCGACGCCGACCGCCTCACCCAGGCGGTGTGGAACCTGGTGCGCAACGCGATCCAGGCCGGTGCCGGCAACATCACCCTGCGTACCCGCGTGGAGCATGGCGTGCGCATCGCCGAGCAGCTGCACACGCTGGCGTTGCGCCTGGAAATTGCCGACGACGGCCGTGGTGTACCCGAGGAACTGGCCGAGCACCTGTTCCTGCCGCTGGTCAGTGGCCGCGCCGAAGGCACTGGCCTGGGCCTGGCGCTGGCCCAGCAGGTGGCGCGCGAGCACCGCGGCACGCTGACCTACCGCTCGCGCCCGGGCCATACCGTGTTCACCCTGCTGCTGCCGATCGTCAGTGGCACCGCCCCGGCCGAGGAGGCCCCGCGCGATGTCTGAGTCTTCTTCGTCCCCGCAGCGCATCTGGGTGGTCGATGACGATCGTGCCGTGCGCTTCGTGCTGTGCACCGCGCTGCGCGAGGCGGGCTACCAGGTCGTCGATTTCGACAGCGCTGCGCCCGCGTTGCAGGCGTTGAACGAGGGCCCACCGCCGGCGCTGCTGTTCACCGACGTGCGCATGCCCGGCGACGACGGCCTGGTGCTGCTGGACAAGCTGAAAGCCGCATTGCCGCAGCTGCCGGTGGTGGTGATGTCGGCCTATACCGATGTGGCCAGCACGGCCGGTGCGTTCCGTGGTGGCGCGCATGAATTCCTGTCCAAACCGTTCGACCTGGACGACGCGGTGGCGCTGGCACAGCGTGTGCTGCCGGCAATTGCGCCGGCACTGGCGGCGCCCACACCTGCGGCGGAAGCGCATAGCGACCAACCGCCGCAACTGGTGGGCGATACCCCGCCGATGCGCGCGCTGTTCCGTGCCATCGGCCGCCTGGCGCAGGCGCCGCTGGCGGTGCTGATCACCGGCGAGACCGGCACCGGCAAGGAGCTGGTGGCCAATGCGCTGCATCGCGAATCGCCGCGCGCGCAGGGGCCGTTCGTCGCGCTCAATACCGCTGCAATCCCGTCCGAGCTGCTGGAAAGCGAGTTGTTCGGCCACGAGGCTGGTGCCTTCACCGGCGCGCAGCGCCGCCATATCGGCCGCTTCGAACAGGCCGACGGCGGCACGCTGTTCCTGGATGAGATCGGCGACATGCCGCTGCCGCTGCAGACGCGCCTGCTGCGCGTGCTGGCGCAGGGCGAGTTCTTCCGCGTGGGTGGCCGCGAGCTGATCCGCGTCGATGTGCGCGTGGTCGCCGCCACCCACCAGGATCTGGAAGGCCTGGTTGCACAGGGAAAGTTCCGCGCCGACCTGCTGCACCGCCTGGACGTGGTGCGCCTGCAGCTGCCGCCGCTGCGTGAGCGCCGCGAGGACATCGCGCAACTGGCCAGCACCTTCCTGGCCGCCGCCGCGCGCAAGCTGGATACGCCGCCGAAGCGCCTGACCGCTGCCGCACTGCAGGCGCTGCGCGAACACGACTGGCCGGGCAACGTGCGCGAACTGGAAAACGTGTGCTGGCGGATGGCGGCGTTGGCCGCCGCCGACACCATCGGCGTGGCAGACGTCGATACCGCGCTGAACCGCACGCGCGGCCGTCGCGGCAGCACCAGCGGTGCCGATCCCGGCCAGTGGGAAGCGCTGCTGGCCGAATGGGCACGCCGTCAGCTGGCCGAAGGCGTGGAAGGGTTGCACGCGCAGGTGCGTGAGCGGGTCGACCATGCCCTGCTGGAGGCCGCGCTGCAGATCACCCATGGCCGTCGTGCCGAAGCCGCTGCCCGCCTGGGCCTGGGCCGCAATACCCTTACCCGCAAGCTGGGCGCTGGCCGCCGCCGCGGGGGCCATTGAACGGTCCCTGCACGCGATCCTCGCGCCCGCTTGCCGAACCGTTGATCGTTCATGGACGATGCCGTCCGTAGTGTCACCTGCAAGGAGTCTTCGATGCGTCTGTCCTTTGCCATCCTGCCGTTGTCCGCCGCCGTGCTGCTGTCTGCCTGTGGCAGCGCGCCGAAGAAGGCCGAGCCCACCCCGCCACCACCGACCGTGGTCAGCGCCGCGAAACAGGCCGAGGCCAATCTCTCGCCGGCCTCGGCCAGTATCGTCAGTGGTCGCATCGCGCTGATGGTGGAGCCCGGTGGCCTCCACATCACCGGCCTGATCGGTGGCCTGCAGCCGATGCAGCAGGCCGGCTTCCACATCCATGAGCGTGGCGACTGCAGCGCGGTGGATGCCAGCAGTGCCGGCAATCACTTCAATCCCGGTGGCGCTGCGCATGGCCGCGCCGGCACCGGCAAGCACCACCTGGGCGACATGGACAATCTGCGTGCCGACGCCCAGGGCCGCGCCAACGTCGATATCCACCTCAAGGGCGTTACCCTTGGCGGAGGCGCCGCCACCGATATCGCCGGACGTGCACTGGTCGTGCATGCCAACGCCGACGACTATCGCAGCCAGCCCGCCGGCAATGCCGGCGTCCGCATCGCCTGTGGCGTGATCCGGGTTGTCCGCTGATCACTGCAGGCATCATCCAGGGAGAGATTCCATGCGTTTGATCCACACGTCGCTGTTCGCAGCCATTGCTGCACTGGGCCTGGCGGCCTGCAACCAGCAGCCGGCCGCGCCGCAGGCTGAAACCCCGCCGGCCGCACCGGCCGACGGCGCCACCACCGAACCGGCCGCAACGCCGGCGCCGGCCGCTGCAGCGGCCACCGATGCCACCGCCACCGCCGAACTGGCACCGACCCAGGGTAACGAGACCAAGGGCAGCGTCACCTTCAAGGTGGTTGACGGCAAGGTCCACGTGACCGGCCAGATCAGCGGCCTGAAGCCGGGCAGCGAGCACGGCTTCCACATCCACGAGAAGGGCGACTGCAGCGCCCCGGACGGCATGAGCGCCGGTGGCCACTTCAACCCGGGCAAGCAGGATCACGGCAGCGTGTCCGCTGATCCGCACCACGGTGGCGACATGCCCAACATCAAGGCCGACGACAAGGGCGTGGCCACCATCGACGGCCCGGTGTCGAGCAACGTCAACATCGGCAAGGGTGATGACTTCGACATCATCGACCGTGGCCTGATCGTCCACGCCGACGCGGACGACTACAAGACCCAGCCGACCGGCAACGCCGGCGCGCGCCTGGCATGTGCGGTGATCCAGAAGGCCCCGTAAGGGCGCTTTTGCTGGAAACGGAAAACGCCGGCGCAAGCCGGCGTTTTTATTTGCATCGCTTTCTGTAGAGCCGAGCCCATGCTCGGCTGTGCTTCCGGCGGCCTGAGCCGAGCATGGGCTCGGCTCTACAGCAATACGCACGGCGGTCGCGCCCCGGCGAAACGCAATTGCACGGTAGCGCCGGGCCATGCCCGGCGGCGCGCATCCGCAGATCAGCGCGCCAGCAGCTCGCGCGCGTCCTGCCCTGCCTCGCAGTGCACGAACAGCACCGGCACGCCGTGCGCTTCCAGCACCGCCGCCATCTGCCGCTGGCGCATCAGGAACTGCTCGTAGATGCCCTTCAGGCGATCGCAGTCGTTGTTGCTGTGGTTGTAGTGCGCGCACCAGCCGGCCGGGTCGAACAGCGCCATGCGTGCCTCGCCGTGGGTGTAACGCAGCAGCGGCTCGGGTGCGGCGTTGAGCCATTCGTCCTCACCCGGCGCCATGATCGCCGTCTCGATCAGCGGCCACAGCGCGGCCAGGCCCTGGTTGTCGTACTGCATCGACATCATCGCGGCCAGATCGTTCACGGTGAAGTAGCGTGCGTGCTCGATGCGGGCACCAAAGGTGTTCTGCGCCATCAACGCGGTGTCGGCATGGGCCATGCCGTTGGCCAGCAGCGTATCTTCCAGCGCCTCGGCCACCGCATTGGTGGTGGCCACGTCACTGCCGGCCAGCAGGAACGGCACCACACGCAGGCCACCACCCACCAGGCTGGCATCGGCCTGGAACGGCAGCGGCACGTCACCCTGGGCGTCGGTACCGAACGCCAGCAGGCGCGGGCCCTGGTTGCGGCCCGGCGCACGCATCTGCAGTTCTTCCAGCCGGCGATGGATCGGCCAGCCCGGGCGCAGCACTTCGGCCGGGTCGAAATGGGCGGCGGCGAACACCAGGTCCAGCTCGGCCACCTGCGGCACCAGCTTGGACAGGTCGCGGCCGACGCGATCGGCCAGTTCACCGGCCTGTTCGGCGCTGAGTACCGCCTGGCGGGGGATTTCGCCGCCGGCCAGTTCCAGGGCCAGCACGCCAAGGGCATTCATCGCGGGGTCGGGTTTGCTCATGGTTCCACGGTTGGCCCATCACAGGGCGGCAGCTACACTTGGCTCCATTATGCCTGCTCCGCCGTGCAGGCCATGTTGCAGACACCCTCATCCATGCCAGGTATCTCCATGCCCAACGCTCGTCCCGTCGCCATCCTCGGTGGCGTCCGCATTCCGTTCTGCCGCCAGAACACCGCGTATTCGGATGTCGGCAACCTCGGCATGTCGGTCCGTACGCTGGGCGCGCTGGTCGAACGTTTCGGCCTGCACGGCCAGCAGCTGGGTGAAGTGGCGATGGGTGCGGTGATCAAGCACTCCAGCGACTGGAACCTGGGCCGCGAAGCCACGCTGTCCTCCGGCCTGTCGCCGCTGACCCCGGGCATCACCCTGCAGCGCGCCTGCGGCACCTCGCTGGACAGCATCATCACCGTCGCCAACAAGATCGCGCTGGGCCAGATCGAATCGGGCATCGGCGGTGGTTCGGACACCACCTCCGACGTGCCGATCGTCTACGGCAAGAAGCTGCGCGCGCGCCTGCTGGCCGCCAACCGTGCCAAGAGCACCGGCGACAAGATCCGTGCGCTCACCGCCGGCTTCAAGTTCTCCGAACTGAAGCCCGAGTTCCCGGGCGTGGCCGAGCCGCGCACCGGCAAGAGCATGGGTGACCATTGCGAGGACATGGCCAAGGAATGGAACATCTCGCGCGACTCGCAGGACGAGTGGGCGGTGTCGTCGCACAAGAAGCTGGCTGCCGCCTATGAGCGTGGCTTCTTCAACGACCTGATCGCACCGTTCCGTGGCGTCGAGCGCGACAACATCCTGCGCCCGGATACCTCGCTGGAAAAGCTCGCCACGCTGAAGCCGGCCTTCGACAAGGTCTCCGGCCGCGGCACCCTGACCGCAGCCAATTCCACCCCGCTCACCGATGGCGCTGCCGCGGTGCTGCTGGCCAGCGAGGAATGGGCCCGCGCACACGGCCACGAACCGCAGGCGTACCTGCGTGATGCCCACGTCTCGGCCGTTGATTTCGTGCATGGTGAAGGCCTGCTGATGGCACCGACCGTGGCTGTGCCGGAGATGCTCAAGCGCAATGGCCTGACCCTGCAGGACTTCGACATCTACGAGATCCACGAAGCCTTCGCCGCGCAGGTGCTGTGCACCCTGCGTGCGTGGGAGAGCGAGGATTACTGCCGCAACCGCCTGGGCCTGGATGCACCGATGGGCCGCATCGACCCGGACAAGATCAACCTGCTGGGTTCGTCGCTGGCCACCGGCCACCCGTTCGCTGCCACCGGCGCCCGCGTGATTGCTACGGCCGCCAAGCAGCTGGCCGAACGCGGCGGCGGCCGCGCGCTGGTGTCGATCTGCACCGCCGGCGGCATGGGCGTGGTGGCGATCGTCGAACGCTGATTGTTGCGACCGCACGCCAACCAAGGTTGGCGACTACCGGGTTCCACACATGAAAACGCCGCCCAATGGGCGGCGTTTTTTCTTGCTCTGGTGAGTGCCGACCGTTGGTCGGCACGCTTCACGGCAACCGCGGATTACCGAATTCGTCGCGCTCTTCGTTGGCGTCATACACCGGCGGCTGCACCGTGATGGGCTGCTCTTCCACCGTGGCGCGTGCAGGTGCTTCAATGCCGCGCACCAGCTCCACGCTGTCCTCGCCGCGCTGCAGTCGCAGCGCATTGGCCAGGCATTGCGCGGCCAGCGCGTGCTCGCCACGCTGCGCGAACAGCTCACCCAGTGCTTCCCACGCAGGAGCACCAGCGCCGGCGGCGATGGCCTCATGCAGGAACGCATCGGCGGCATCCCACTGCTGCTGGGCCAGGGCCACGCGGCCCTGTGCCAGGCGCAGCGCGGCCGACTCGTCATGCACGTTGCGCCAGCGCGCCAGGTTGCTCTGGCGGGTGGCCAGGCGCTCGGCCGGCAGGCGGCCATACAGCGCCACCAGTTCGTCGTCCCAGCGATGGTCCAGGGCCTGTTCCAGCGCCAGCAGCGCCGGCTCATCCCAGTTCAGGGCCACCGCGCGGCTGGCATACGCGCCGACCACGTCCGGGGTGGGGCGCAGCGCCTTCGGCGTGGCTTCCCACTGCGCGGCCAGCGCGTTGACGTCGGCCGCTTCCAGCAGCGCCTGTGCGGCCAGGCGTGCTTCCAGTTCGCTGTTGGCGTCGGCCGGCAGCACCTTGCTCTGGCGCAGTGCACCCAGCTGGCCATACGCCTCGTGGGCGCGGCCCGCCTGTGCCAGTGCTTCGGTGCGCAGCCACAGGCCGCGCGGCGGCAGCGGCTGGATCGCCGCCACGTCCAATGCGTTGATTGCATCCACCGGCAGATCGCGCGCCAGCAGCTGTTCGGCGCGCAGCAGCGCCTGCAGGGTGGCATCGCTTTCGCCCAGGCGCTGCAGCAGCGCTTCACCGGCGGGGCCGTCGGCACGCGCCTGCGCACTGCGCACGGCGTTGGCCAGCGCCACCGCGCTCACTTCCGGATCCTTGGCGGCGCCGTCCAGCAGCTTCTCGGCACGCTGCCACTGGCCGTGCTCATAGGCCTGCAGGCCGTCGATCAGGCGCACCCGGCCCTGCTTGCGGCGGTAGCGGCCCCAGGCGCGGAACGGTGCAGCGATCAGGCTCCACAGCAGCCACAGTACCAGCACCGCGATCACCGACAGCAGCGCCACCTTGGGCAGGTTGCTGTGGTAGTCGTAGCCGCCGTAGCGCAGTGTCACTTCGCCGAAGCGGTTGAGGTCATCGGCGCCGAGCCATTGCGCGGCAACCACGCCGATGGCCACGGCCAGCAACAGCACGACCAGGGATTGCAGGGGTTTCATGTGGGATTACCTCCGGTCGGTCTGGGTACGCAGCTGCTGCAGGGTGCTGCCAAGAACAGCGTTGCTGGCCTGCAGCGGAAGCTCGCGCAAGGCCTTCAGTTCAGCACGTTGCGCGCGCAGGGCCGGTGAATCCGGCCAGCGCCGTTGCGCCCAATGCTCCACGCGTGCCAGCGCAGTATCGCGGCCGGTGCGGTCGCCACGTTCGATCGCGGCGCGCGCCAGGGTCAGTTCCAGTTGCAGTGCATCGTCTGCATTGCGGCGCTCGGCGGCGGTCAGCGGACCGTTCTGGCGGCTGGGGCTGATGTCCACGAACGGGGCCAGCGTGGCCTGCCACCAGGTTTTGCCGGCGTCGGGCGCGCTGTCGCCTGTTACCTGCGAGGGCAGGCCCTGCAGGGCTTTGGCCAGGCTATCCAGGCGCTGCAGCGATTGCGCGCGCGGGCCGGCACCAAGGGAATCCAGTGCATCGCGCTCCTGCACCAGGGCGTGGCGCAGATTCAGGCCGTCGCTGTCGGGCAGATCGGCCAACGCGGTGGCGGCCTGTGCATACAGGCGGCGTGCGCCTTCCACGTCGTCGGCGTAGTTCAGTCGCTGTGCCGCCTGGGTCAACAGCAGCTCGGCCTCATCGCGCTGTACCGCCTGGCGGCCCTGGTTGGCGCTGTCGGCCAGCTTGGCCAGGTTCTCTTCCAGCAATGCACTGCGCTGCGAAAGGCCCAGCATCTCATCGCGCAGCACGCGGTTGGTGGTCGCCGCATCCTGCAGGCGCTGGCTGGTCGCGCGCTGGTCGCGGCGCAATGCATCCAGTGTCGCCTGCAGGCCCTGCAGCTGCACGGCCGTGGTCTGTGCCTGCGCTTCCTGTTCGTGCTGTTGTTGTTGCCAGACGTACCAGCCGGCATAGCCGCCCACGCCAAGCACGACCACCCCGGCCAGCGGCAACAGCCAGCGCACAGGTCGACGGGGCGGGGAAACGGGCGGAGTCTCGTTCATGGGGCTTCCTTGTCGGCAACGTCGCCGGTCAGGTTCCGGCAGGCCGCGTTGTGCACAGCATCACTGTTGCCGACCACAGCGGCAAGCGTGACCCACGTCCCTGTTCAGGTCGCTGCCGGGACGGTGAGCGTGGCGTGTGCAGCGGCCACCAGTTGTGCCGTGGTGGGCCCGGCCGCGCGCACCACGCGTTGCAGCCCCAATGCGTGCGCCTGTTCGCCGAGCCGTTCGCTGGCCACGACGACGGTGGCGTGCGCCTGAAAGCGTTGCTGCAATGCCGGCGGAAGCTGCTGCCAGAAATGCTGCAGCGCTTCGCCACTGCTCACCGCCAGCACCCACGGCTGCGCTGAATGCGCCAATCGAGCCAATGTGCGGGGCGGCAGGCGCAGCAATCGGCGCTGGTAGACGTCGGCGCGTTCGATCGTGGCGCCCGCCGCCTGCAGTTGCGCGGCAATCAGGCCGCGTCCGCCAGGGGCGGTGACCAGGCCGATGCACAGGCCCTGTACGTTGGCCAGCACCGGCATCGCCAGCAGCCCCTCGCTGTCCATCCGCTGCGGTGCATGCACCTCGGCGACGCCCTGCGCCCGCAGCGCGCGCGCGGTGCCTTCGCCCACGGTCAGCCACGGGCTGCGTTGTGCTTCGGCCAGTGGCAGCAGGGTGGCGGCCGCAGTAACGGCGGCCGGACTGGTAAACACCACCCGATCGCAGTTCAGCGTGCGTTGCAGCTGACGCACCACTGGCGTGCCGTTCAGGCGCTGCAGACGCCAGGGCGGCAGGGCCACCACATGCCCGCCCAGCCCAGCAACGGCGCGGCGCAGCGCGGAATTCTGGCCCTGCGGTCGCAGCGAAATGAAGGTCCAGCCCGGCTCGGAACCGGCGGCGCCAGTGGGTATCGTATGGTCGGCCATTGCCTGCATTATGCGGGCCCTTCGTTGTCGTGGTCTCTGCTCCGATGTCCGTTGATGCTCTGACTTCCTCGCTGGCCGCCCTGCAGGACGTGCTGGACTGCATGCCGGCGGTCCGCGCCATGCAGATCCAGCTCGACGGCTATGCCGATGGCGTGCTGCGCATCACCGCGCCGCTGGCCGCCAACGTCAACGACAAGGGCAACGCCTTCGGTGGCAGCCTGGCCTCGGTGCTGACCCTGTCTGGCTGGGCGCTGGTCAGCCTGCGCCTGCGCCTGGCCGGCCACGATGCCGAGGTCTACGTGGCCGACAGCAACCTGCGCTACCTGGCGCCGGTCTACGAAGACCTGCACGCCCATGCCGAAGCGGCCGAGGTTACCGGCTGGGATGCTTTCCTGAACACCTTCCGGCAGCGCCGCAAGGCCCGCATCAGCATCATCGCCACCCAGCCCGGTGCCGATGGCAAGCCTGCCGCCGAGTTCAGCGGTCGCTTCGTTGCCTTCGCCAAAGGGTAGGATGGCAGGCTGACGTTCTGGGGAAACCACCGATGCGCCGCCTCATCCAGTTCCTGATGTGTTCCCTGCTGCTGGTCAGCGCCGTGGCGTCGGCCGACGACCTCAGCCGCAAGCAGCGCAAGCTGCTGGAAGAGACCCAGATCGCCTACGGCGCCACCATCCGCTGGGGCAGCATGGACGATGCGATCGGCTATCTGGACCCCAAGCTGCGCAAGGAAAAGCCGCCCACCGAGTTCGAGCTCAACCGCTACGCGCAGCTGCGCGTGTCGTCCTACCGCGAGCGCAGCAGCGCCTCGCTGGACGGTGGCCTGGTCGAGCGCCGGGTCGAAATCGGGGTGATCAACCAGAACACCCAGGCCGAACGCACCGTGGTGGTGGTCGAGCGCTGGCGCTGGGATGCCGAGGCCAAGCGCTGGTGGCAGACGGCCGGCCTGCCGGACCTGTGGAAGGGGCAGTGACGGGCCGCGTCCGGCTTGTGCGACAATCGGCGCCCGCTTAATCGACCCGTGACCTGAGTGAATTACGAAGAGTTGCTGGCCTTTGCAGGCCGAAACCCGATGCTGTCCGCGGCCCTGGTCGGCCTGACCGTGGCCATCATCGTCACCGAGATCCGCCGCCTGTTCCGGGGCTTCAAGGGCATCAAGCCCGCCGAACTGACCCAGCTGATGAACGCGGGCGGCACGGTGGTGGTCGACCTGTCGGCCAGCGGTGACTTCGAGAAGGGCCACATTGCCGGCAGCCGCAACGCCCAGGCCAGTGCCTTCGGCCCGGACAACAAGCTGGTGGCCAACGCCAAGCAGTCGCCGGTGGTGCTGGTGTGCCGCAGCGGCAACGCTTCGGAAACCGCCGCCAAGGCGCTGAAGAAGGCCGGTTTCGAGAAGGTCTACGTGCTCGACGGCGGCATTCCCGCCTGGCAGCAGGCCGAGCTGCCGCTGGTCAAGGGCCGCAACTGATTGCCGCAGGTGGCGGATCCGACCTTGTATGGGCCTGATCCCGCCCCCATCGCAGTAGTTCGACCATCGTTTTCATTGCATTCATTGGAGTTACTGGAAATGTCCGAAGAGATCACCAACGGCGCCGCTGCGCCGGTCGATGCCGCCACCGGCCCCGCTTTCACCGTCGAGAAGATCTACGTCAAGGACGTCTCCTTCGAGTCGCCGAACGCTCCGACCATCTTCAATGACCAGGTGCAGCCGGAGCTGCAGCTGAACCTGAACCAGCAGGTGCAGCGCCTGGGTGAGAACGCCTTCGAAGTCGTGCTGGCCGTGACCCTGACCTGCCAGGCCGGTGAGCGCACCGCCTACGTGGCCGAAGTGAAGCAGGCCGGCGTGTTCGGTCTGGTCGGCCTGGACCCGCAGTCGATCGACGTGCTGCTCGGCACCCAGTGCCCGAACATCCTGTTCCCGTACGTGCGCCAGCTGGTCAGCGACCTGATCCAGGCCGGCGGCTTCCCGCCGTTCTTCCTGCAGCCGATCAACTTCGAAGGCCTGTACGCAGAAACCCTGCGCCAGCGCCAGGAGCAGGGCGACGCACCGTCGCTGGCTGACTCCGAGCCGGCTGGCAACGCCTGATTCCTGCCGCGACGTCACGGATGAGCACTCCCGCTGACAAGATCGCCGTGCTTGGCGCCGGTTCCTGGGGAACCGCGCTGGCCAGCCTGCTCGCACGGCACGGTCACCCGACCGTGCTGTGGGGGCGCGACGCTGCCGTGGTCGAAGCCATCGACCAGCGCCACGAGAACCCGCGTTACCTGCCGGGCATCCCGTTGCCGGACAGCCTGCGTGCCACCACCGACCTGGCGTCGGCGGTGGAGGGCGCGGCCTGGATCCTGGTGGTGACCCCGTCGCACGCCTTCGGTGAAACCGTGCGTGCGCTGGCGCCGCTGCGCCCGGCCGGTGCCGGCGTGGCCTGGGCCACCAAGGGCTTCGAGCCCGGTTCGGGCCGCTTCCTGCATGAAGTAGCGCGCGAAGTGCTGGGTGAGGACGTGCCGCTGGCCGTGGTCACCGGCCCGTCGTTCGCCAAGGAAGTGACTCAGGGCCTGCCGACCGCGATCACCGTGCACGGCGACGTGCCCGAGTTCGCGCAGACGGTGGCCGAAGCGATGCATGGCCCAGCGTTCCGCGCCTACACCGGCGACGACATGGTCGGTGCCGAGCTGGGCGGTGCGATGAAGAACGTGCTGGCCGTTGCCACCGGCGTGGCCGATGGCATGCAGTTGGGCCTGAACGCCCGTGCCGGCCTGATCACGCGTGGCCTCAACGAGATGCTGCGCCTGGCCGCCGCCATCGGCGCCAAGCCGGAAACGCTGATGGGCCTGGCTGGCCTGGGCGATCTGGTGCTGACCTGCACCGGCGACCTGTCGCGCAACCGCCGCCTGGGCCTGGCCCTGGGCCGTGGCCAGACGCTGCAGGATGCCGTGCGCGAAATCGGCCAGGTGGTCGAGTCGGTGCAGACCGCCGACGAAGTGATGCGACAGGCACGCCGCCATGGCATCGACCTGCCGATCTCCGACCGCGTGCGCGCCGTGCTGCACGGCGAGCAGACGCCGGAGGAAGGCCTGCGCGCACTGCTGGCGCGGGAACAGAAACCGGAATACCCGGACACGCTGTTCAAGTGAATCGAAAACCCCGGCCACGCGCCGGGGTTTTCTGTGCGCGCCCCATCCACGCATAGCGTGGATCCAGGACGGAACCCGCTTCTGGTAGCTGCCAACCTTGGTTGGTGCCCGGTAGCGCCGGGCCATGCCCGGCGGCATTCATCACCGCGCGCGCGGCCGCGCGTTGCTGTTGTCCATGTCCGAGAAGATCAACCACGGCCCATCACCCACGCGCTTCAACGTGAGCGTGAACTTGCCGGTATCCCCCACCTTGTTGCCGTAGCTGTACGCACCGATGACGTAGCCCGTGTTCCCCTCCACCGCGTACGCCAACGCACGCAGCCGCAATGGGCTGCCGCCCTGGCCGGCATACGCCGCTTCGATCACGCTGCGGCCGCGCACCGGCGGCTGGTTGCTCTGCAGCACAAAGCCATCTTCGGCGAACAGTGCAGCCAGTGCCTTGGCATCACCGGTGCGCCACGCCTGCTCGTAATCGCGCAGTACGCGATCCAGCGGTGCGGGCAGGGGGGTATCGGGCAGGCGCGCAGACGTCGTGCCTTCTGCATCGTGGGAAATTGCCGGCGTTGCCAGCAGCAGGGCACTGCAGAAGATCATGGCGAGTGGTCTACGGCGCATGCGTCCGGCTCCAGGCGATGACGGGAAGCTGCGAACGCATCCTAGCGCGGTGCTGGTTAGAATCACGCGGCCGCAGATTCGGCGGATGCAGCGCAGATCAGACAAGGACACGGAATGAAGATGCGAATCACAGGGATGGCGATGATGGCCGCGCTGTTGGCAGCCTGCGGACAGGCACCGGAGAAGACTGGCGGGACTGCACCTGCTGCGGCGCCAGCGCCGACCACCGAAGCACCGGCCGCCACGGCCACCGTGGTCGAGAAGGAACCGTCCATCGAAGAAGGCGTGGACCCTGCGGTGTGGGACAACGAAGGCGAGCCGGAAGACCCGGCCGCCGGCGGCGAACTGACCTGCGCGGACAATCCGCTGGCGACCCACTTCTTTACTCTGGTGGGCGGCAACACCGTGGATGACTGCGGCCGCAAGGACCCGAAGGTGCTGGCCGCGTTCGATGCGTTGATGAAGGGCACGCAGGACGCCGAATCCAGCGACAAGGACATTCCGTCGCTGCGCAAGCGCCTGTTGAGCGGACCCAGTGGCCCTGGCGAGCTGCTGGTGCTGCAGGGCGAGCCGTGGTGGTTCTACACCGCCTGCCAGGCCCACGATTGCCCCGGCACCGCGTTGGCGATGTTGTACTCGCCCGATCAGTCGAAGCTGGTCGGCCGTCTTACCGCGCGCTGCCGTGTGTGGTGGCTGGGCGAGCCGACGGCGGAACAGCGTGCGCAGATCGAACAGCGCCAGCCACTGCAGGATGCCGCGTTGAAGGAAGACAGCGTGCTCTGCGAGTGATGTGGCGCGCTCTGCAGCGCCGGGCCGTGCCCGGCGCTGCAGTGAGCGTTGTTCCCCGTATCACCCTTCCGGCCGCATGCGTGCGCTGACCTGTGCGGCCAGCGACAGACTGGCCATCATCAGGCCCTCCATCACGCGGTCGCCCACGTATTCCTCCTCGGGCCCGTTCTGGCGTACGCGCTCGGCAGCCAGCAGCATTTCCAGCGCCACGCGCAGCCCGGCCAACGCACAGTCCGCGTCGGCCAGCGCCATGCGGCGCCCTGGCATCTGATGACGTTCGGGCCAGGGCTGGCCGTCGGCGGCCGCGCCCTTGCCGATGCGGTCGAGCGTGGCGATGAAACCGTGCGAATCGTGCGGGTGCAGTGCTTCCGAGGGCGCGTCCGCGTTGGCGGGCACGTACTGCGCGCGCAGGCGGGAGGATTCGGGTGTGCTCATGGCAAGGGCTCCGTGCAGGACAGACGGTAACCGCCACATAGAGGTGGCGGGCGGAGACGTGGCTCGAAAACCGGGAGATCACGAACAAGACCGGCAGGCGCAAGGCCTCCACGCTCCGCCCGCCATAGCCGGCAGACGGAATGCCAGCCGGCGCCACGCGGGGTGACGCCGGCTGGCAAGCGCAAACAACGTTCGTGATCTAACGGGTTTTCGAGGCCCGGCCACCCATTTTCCGGCGGCCCACCATCTGTACCGCCGTCGCTGCGCAACGCCAATCAGAAGAGTTGCATTCAACGCTGGATCAAAGACGCTTTTGGCATTTTTGCATGCTGTTAAGCCGTCGCAGACGCAGGCGCCGCAACGTCCGTAGCGGCATGGGGAATATGCGACATGGGTCGAAGTTGATGACGTGGCGTACGGGCACCCCACCAGGCCGATGACGACAGTGTGGGGCGAAGAACGTAAATCGACTTCGGCGCACTCCGGTGTGTCAGTGCTCTTCGTGTCTCTCATACCAGGCTTGAGTACGGTTCACGATCCGCACCACAGACAACATGACCGGCACCTCGATCAGTACACCCACCACCGTCGCCAGCGCAGCCCCCGAATGCACACCGAACAGTCCCACCGCGGTGGCAACCGCCAGCTCGAAGAAATTGCTGGCGCCAATCAACGCCGAAGGGCCGGCCACGCAATGCGCCACGCCCAGGCGACGATTGAGCAGGTAGGCCAGGCCGGAAGTGAAATAGACCTGGATCAGGATCGGCACCGCAATCAGTGCGATCACCAGCGGCTGCTCCACGATCTGTCGGCCCTGGAAGCCGAACAGCAGCACCAGTGTGAGCAGCAGCGCACACAGCGAGACGGGCCCAAGCTTGCGAAGCACCCGCTGCAACGCCGCCTCGCCACGATGCAACAGGATCCAGTGCCGCAGCAACGCCGCCACCAGCACCGGCGCCACGATGTAGAGGCCCACCGACAGCAGCAGGGTATCCCACGGCACGGTGATCGCCGACAGGCCCAGCAGCAGTGCAACCACCGGCGCGTAGGCAACCACCATGATCGCGTCGTTCAACGCCACCTGGCTCAGGGTGAAGTTGGCATCGCCACGGCACAGGTTGCTCCAGACGAACACCATGGCGGTGCAGGGCGCGGCCGCCAGCAGGATCAGCCCGGCGATGTAGCTGTCGATCTGTGCTGCGGGCAACCAGTCGGCGAAGGCATGGCGCAGGAACAGCCAGCCCAGCAGCGCCATCGAGAATGGCTTCACCGCCCAGTTGATGAACAGCGTCACGCCGATGCCCTTCCAGTGCTGCTGCAACTGGCGCATCGCAGTGAAGTCGACCTTCAGCAACATCGGGATGATCATCAGCCAGATCAGCAGTGCAACCGGCAGGTTGACCTTGGCCACTTCGGCGGAGGCCAGCACCGCGAAGGCATCGGGCAGGACATGGCCCAGCAGCGTGCCCATCGCAATGCACAGCACAACCCACAGCGTCAGGTGTCGCTCGAACAGGCTCATGGCAGTGGCACCGTCACTGCGCGCCGTCGGTCGGCAGCAGCCGGCCGATCCGGTCCAGCGCGTGCTGCAGCGCCGTACGGTCGGACCACAACGATTCGGGCAGCGCGAGCAATGCACGCAGTCGCAGCTTCACGATGGCATGGGCCTGCGCGAATGCTGCGGCCTTGTCGGCATCGCTACCCGCGACGGCCGCCGGATCGGGCAGACCCCAGTGGCTGCGGATGAAGTCACCGAACACCACTGGGCAAGCTTCGGCGGCCGCCGAATCGCATACGGTGATGACCAGGTCCATCGGGGCCGCGTCCACGAACTCATCCCACGATTTGCTGTGCAGCCCATCGATCGGCATGCCTTCGGCCTGCAGTTGCACCAGCGCGAACGGATTGACCTGGCCGGTAGGCTGGCTGCCGGCACTGAACGCGGTGAAGCGATCACTGTCCCAGGCACGCAAAGTGGCTTCGGCAAGCACGCTGCGGGCGCTGTTGCCGGTGCAGAGGAACAGGATATTGCGGGTCATGTGGCTTCCATGGTCAGTGAGTGGCTTGGACATGCAAAGCGCGCTGGCCGGGCAGAGACAAGTGAACTCGGCAGAGCTGCGGATCGCCTCCGCTATCTGCGCGCGATCACATCCGGCATAGCCGTGCCGCGCGAACCACGTGCCTGCCGATGTTGTCAGCAGCACCAGTTCCCTGACCTGCATACGGCGGGCCATCTCTTCGGCCGTTGCCAGCAATGCGCGTCCAAGGCCGGCGCCGCGTCGGTCATCAGACACCACCAGGGAGCGGAGCAGCGCCGAGGCGCCGAAAACCTGCAATCCAACGGCGCCCACGGGGACGCCGTCGAGGTCCGCGACGAAAAACACGACCTTGCTGCTTTCCAGATCGGCCACGGGTAACTGCGCCTGCTGCAGAAGGTCCCGGATCGAGGACAGGTCGTCGCGTGTGCCGGCACGAATCACGGGGTCTGGCTTCATCTCAGCACCTGCATGCCGGTTCGCTCACCGCGCACCGCTCGTCCGGCGAGCCCGCGCAGCAGTTGTGCGTCAGGTACTCGATCAAGCCGTTCATGGCATCGAAGTTGGCCCGATAGCAGACATGGCGGCCCTGGCTTTCACTCTCCACCAGCCCGGCCTGCACCAGCTCCTTCAGGTGGAAGCTGAGCGTGGCTGGGGGCACCTGCAGGGCCGTGGCGATGTCGCCCGCCATGCGCCCTGCCGGGCCAGCCTCCACCAGCAGGCGGAAGGCAGCCAGGCGGGTGGCATGACCGAGCGCGGTGAGGGCGGTGATTGCATTTAACGTTTCCATATTTCTAGAATAATCGAATGAATAAGCCAATCACAAGCCCTGACCTGCCCAATCTGGTGGAATCGTCATTGCCCCAGCCCAATCATCACCAGCTCGCCGCGGCAGATCTGGGGCCGCCACGCATCCTCCTGCTCTACGGCTCGCTGCGGCCGCAGTCGTTCAGCCGCAAGCTGGCGCTGGAAGCCGAGCGATTGCTGCGCCATCTGGGGTGCGAAACCCGCATGTTCGATCCGCATGCGCTGCCCATGCTCGACAGCGTGGACACGAGCCACCCTGAAGTGCAGCGGTTGCGTGCGTGGTCGCAGTGGTCGGAAGGCCAGGTCTGGGTCAGCCCCGAGCGGCATGGCACGGTCACCGGCGTGTTCAAGAACCAGATCGACTGGTTGCCGCTGGAAGATGGCAGCGTGCGGCCCACGCAGGGCAGGACGCTGGCGGTGATGCAGGTGAGCGGTGGCTCGCAGTCGTTCAACACCGTCAATACGCTACGCGTGCTCGGCCGGTGGATGCGCATGCTGACCATCCCCAACCAGTCATCGGTGGCCAAGGCCTGGCAGGAATTCGATGACGATGGGCGCATGAAGCCCTCGCCGTACTACGACCGCGTGGTGGATGTGATGGAGGAGCTTGTGAAGTTCACGCTGCTGACGCGAGGGCGGTCGGACTACCTGGTGGACCGCTACAGCGAGCGGAAGGGCGACGCGCATGCCGCGGTATTGGCGCGGGCCGCAGGGGCTGCGGCTTCCTGAATTCCAATCTGCCGACGAGCGTATTACTTGCTTGCGCGCCGCGCGCCCTTCTCGTCTTCGTCCTTCGCATCCCCGCGGCTCTGCGCGAACTCCGGGAAGGTCTTCGCGATCGAATCCTTGTCCGGCAGGATGTAGAACACGCCGCCCTTCTCGAACATGGGCTGCACGATCTGCCCGTAGAACGCGGGCGAGACATTGATGCAACCGTGGGTGACGCGGTTGTCGTCCGGCGTGGGCGATGCCAGTCGTTCGGCACGCTTTTCCTTCGGGCTGCCCGGCGGCAGCGGGTGCATTGAAACCGCGGAATCGTAATCCACCCACAGCACGCGCCCGGCATCGTCGGAGGGGCCGTAGCCACCGATGAAGCGGCCGGCCGGCGTGGTGCGGTCGTGGCCGGGAATCGCGCTCAGTGCGAGCTTGGCGACGCCGGGTGCGGAATGATCGCCGATAGCCGAACCGAACAGCGCCGGTGCCGCGCCACGCAGCTTGCCGTCACCGCTGAAGATCAGAACCTGCGCCGCCGCCTTGTCCATGACTGCAAACGGATAGCCCTGGTTGTCCTTGCTGGCGACGACCCAGCCGGCCAGTTCGATCACCGTTTCGGACACGCTCTGGTCAGCCGGAAGTTCATCAACGGCGGCTACCGGTGATGCAGGTGCGTCCTTGTCCCTGGCGTTGGCTACGCCGCTGCACGCAACGACCAGTGCCATGGCCAGTGCGGCATGGAGGGCGCGGCGTGCAGGGGAGGAGTAGGTACGAATGAGACGGCTCCTTGCAATGCAGTCTTGGGTGGAAGGACGCCAGTGGCCGGCGAAGGCCACTGGTTCCCGATACAGAGATGGATCAATTCAAGCAGTGAGGGAGCGATTACCCGCGCGGCTTGCGGCCGGCCGGTGCCCTTTCAAGCTGCTGCACGCGGCCTTCGATCTGGTCCAGACGCTGGTTGGCCTGCTGTGCGGACTGGTTGGCGGATTCCGCACTCTGCGCAGCACCCTGCACCTTGACGTCGAGCTGATCGAGACGCGAGTTGATGGTTGCAAACTCGTTCTTGTAAGAGGCGCAGGCGCCAAGGCTGACGGTGGCGATGAGCGCTACAGCAAGTGCGCGGGCCGTCTTCATGTGTTGCGGGTTCAGGTTCATTGCACTCCCTCCTTCGTCTGGGGAAGCTGGAATATAGCGGCGTTTGTTCCCGTCGCTACCAAGCGCTTTCAGCTGGAATTTGAGTACGTGGATGGGCTGTGAAGGCCTGTAAATCAACAAACCTTAACAAGCGGGATCAGGCGAGCTGATCTGCGCCGGCCAAGCGCCTTGTGCCTGTTCAATATCACCCATTCACCAGCATGAAGCCGGCATCACGGTATCTGCGCCTGCGCGCTTTCGCCTGCTCCGCACGCAGGTTGCCATCCACTTGCTTCCAGCAGCGCTGCAGCGTTTCCAGGCTGGACATTCAGCAGTTCGGCGATGGCGTTGCGCGTGTCGGGCGCGCGCGCAACGTAGGCATGGGCAATGCGGCAGCCGATCCAGTAGCCGAGATCTCCACGGCGCGCATCGTCGCCGGGGCCGTTGTACAGCCACCTCGAAAGATCGGTGCCCATGCTGTCCTGCAGGAACGCGCGCTCCAGCGCACACTCATGACCCTGCGTCCAACGCTGCAGATGCGCGTTGGCCGGTTGCCCGGAGATCCGTTCGGCCACGTACTCGGCGCCGCCTTCCAGCAGCGTCTGATAGAGCAGGGTGGGCTGCTCGACCTCCACGCGTGCACCAGGCTGTTGCACGTGCACATACTCATGGGCGATCAGATGCACGAAGCGGTCACTCACATCGGCCTGCATCCAGTCGGCGTTGCACAGCGCTTCCAGGCCGATGACCACGCCTGCTTCGGTGGTCACGCCACCACTGTTGCCGCGGCCCACCAGTACGGTGACCGGGGGAAAGCGCGCAGACGGCAACAAGGCGCCCAGCTGATCGACGGCAGCGGCGACGCGCGTGCGGATCGATGGCAATGCTGTCGCGCAGGTTCCCGCTTTCGCAAACAATGCCGGCTTGTCCTGGATGGCCCTGGCCAGCCGCTCCATCGAGCCGATACGGCTGTCGGTGAAGCTGCGCAGGGCATCCGTACCCGCATCCAGATAGCCGTGTTGCAGTTCATCGGCGCTTGGGCGCCCTTGGTTGGCGTCCATCACCTTGAAGAAGCGCGTGACATCGTCTGTCTGCACGACGATGTGCCCGGCAGAAACGATGCGCTCAGCCGCCTGTGCCTGCAGCAGCGCGACCGGCGAGGCGATCAGGATCAGTGCCCACATCAAGCATCGAGCGTGGTGCGTATAAGAAGCCGGCAGCGGTGCCATGCAGAGTTCCCTGAACGCCAGCCTTATTTATACACCAGTCAGTTCAATATTCAGGGTTGATTAGACCCCCTAACGGATAATTCACACCTGTCGACCGCCTCCTTTCTCTCCCCCTCCCGGGAGGCGGTCGACGAAACCAAAATAATTAAAGGTGTGTCCCGATGAACAAGAATTCGCTGCTTGCCCTGGGTCTTCTGGCTGCCCTGCCGTTCGCTGCATCGGCAACCGATGGCCTGTCGTACAACTACGTTGAAGGCGGCTACGTGAACACCGATGCCAAGGGCGGCGACGCCGATGGCTGGAAGGTGAAGGGTTCCGTTGCGGTGCACCCGAACTTCCACGTCTTTGGCGACTACAGCGCCCAGGAAACCGACAAGTTCAAGAATGACGTCGACCAGTGGCGCCTGGGTGTCGGCTACAACTACGGCATCGCACCGAACACCGATCTGGTGGCCCGTGTTGCGTACCAGAAGTACGACGAGAAGCGCGGCCTGGACTTCAACGGCTACTCCACTGAAGTGGGCGTGCGCACCGCGTTCAACCCGTACGTGGAAGGCTACGTGATGGCCGGCTACGAAGATTTCAGCAAGAAGCACGGTTACAACCCGGACGGCGAGTTCTACGGCCGTGTCGGCGCCACCGCCAAGTTCAACCAGAACTGGGGCCTGAGCGGCGAAGTGAAGCTGGCCAAGGCTGGCGACCGCGAGTGGTTCGTGGGCCCGCGCTTCACCTGGTAACAAACGCCTGTCGTTAGTGCGTGTTGTGCTGGCGTGTGACTCTCTCTCTCCCACACGCCAACCGAAGCCCGGCCTCGCGCCGGGCTTCACTTTTATGGGCCCTGTAGCGCGACAATGCGGCATGGGCGACTCTTCCCCCCTCGCAGGTACTGGCACGGCCTACCAGGAGCATCCGGCGCCTGCGCCGCTGCGCGGCCACTTTGGTCAGCTGTGGCAGAGCCAGCTTCCTGACGATGCCGATGGGCACATCACCGTACTGCCCGATGGCTGCGTGGATATCCTCTGGCGCGACGGTGCGTTGTTCGTGGTCGGCCCGGACCGCGTGGCCGCGCACCCGGCGCTGGCACCCGGTGCGCAGGTGCTGGGGGCACGCTTCCGTCCCGGCCAGGCATTGGCCGCGCTGGGCCTGCCCCTGGCCGAGATCATCGGCCAGGCCGTGCCACTGGCCGATCTGAAGGGCGCGTGGGCGAGCAAGGCGGCGGCCTCCATTGGTGACACCGCGCCTGCACAGCGCCTGCAGCGGATGGCGCACTGCCTGCAACAGCATATGGGTGCGTCCGCGCTCGATACCCCGGCGCAGCGTGCACATGCCCTGTTTCAGGCGCTCGCCATTGGTGACGCCACGCTGGATACGCTGGCGGCACGCCTGAGCCTGAGTCCGCGCAGCCTGCGGCGCTTCAGCCAGTCGCAGTTCGGCTATGGGGCGAAGACGCTGGAGCGGATCCTGCGCCTGCAACGTTTTCTTCGCCACAGCCGCGCGCTGCCACAGCACTCGCTGGCGATGCTGGCCGCCGAGGCCGGCTATGCCGACCAGGCCCATCTCAGTCGCGAGGCGCGTGAGCTGGGTGGCATGACCGCACGCGAACTGCGTCTGGAGTGGGGCCAATGATGGCCGTTTCGTTCAAGACCGCGATGCCACGTTGATTGAAGCTGGGGCTCCCACCACGGAGCCACGCCATGAGCCACGTCGCACCCCACGATGCCGAATGCCGCATCGACAACATTGAATTCAACGTCGCCGACATCGCCCGCAGCAAGCGCTTCTATGGCGAGGTGTTCGGTTGGCAGTTCACCGACTACGGCGCGGCCTATACCGAGTTCGACGATGGCCGCCTGAAAGGCGGCTTCGTGGCCGACGCGCCGGTGCGTGCCCACGGCGGGCCGCTGGTGATCCTCTACTGCGCGGACCTGGCCGATGCACAGCAGCGTGTGACTGCCGCTGGGGGCGAGGTGGTGCAGGCGGTGTTCGCGTTCCCCGGTGGCCGCCGCTTCCAGTTCCGCGATCTGGATGGCTACGAGTTGGCGGTCTGGAGTGATGTGGATTGAGGTCTTCGTACCTTCGCTGGTGGACGGAACGAGAACCGCTCCGTCCCCGGTCAGGTGGTTCCGCTATGATCGCCCGCACATCGCCACGCGATGCGCCCGCCTCAAGCCAGCAGGAACCGCCGTGAACTCCCAGCCCGCACCGATCACCGCCCTCAACCACACGCTCGACAACGAGCCGCAGCAGATCACTGCGCCACTGACCCATTCGGCGGCGTTCCTGGTGCTGAAGGTGAAGGACGACGAGGCGTCGATCGCGAAGGCACGCGAGGTCCTGGCCAGCACCGATGACCTGATCAAGAACACCGCCATCCGCGAGATCGAGCGCACCTTCACCTGCAACGTGGCCATTGGTCACCGCGTGTGGAAGCCGCTGGTGGGCACCACGCCGCCGCGTGAGCTGCAGCCGTTCCGCGAGATCAAGGGCGCGACCCACACCGCCGTGTCCACGCCCGGCGACCTGCTGTATCACATCCGCGCACGCACCATGGACCTGATCGTGGCGTTCGAGCGCAACCTGCTGATGGCCTTCGGCGATGCGGTGGAGACGGTCGATGACGTGGCCGGCTTCCGTTATTTCGATGGCCGCGATCTGCTCGATTTCGTCGATGGCACCGCCAATCCGGAAGGGCTGTCGCTGCCGGAAGCCACCATCGTGGGCGAAGAAGATCCCGAACATGCCGGTGGCAGCTATGTGGTGGTGCAGAAGTACCTGCACAACCTTGATGCCTGGCGCGCACAGAAGACCGAGGCGCAGGAAGCGATCATCGGCCGCACCAAGCACGACAACATCGAGCTGGATGATGCGCCGGCCGATGCACAGAAGTCGCACAAGACCCTGTGCACCATTGAAGACGCCGACGGCGAGCACGAGATCCTGCGCGACAACATGCCGTTCGCCAACCCGGGCCGTGGCGAGTACGGCACCTATTTCATTGGTTACACCCGCCGCCTGTGGGTGATCGAGAAGATGCTCGAGCGCATGTTCATCGGCAATCCCGCGCCGCTGCACGACCGCATCCTCGATTTCTCCACCGCCACCACCGGCGTGACCTTCTTCGCGCCCTCGCGCAAAGTGCTGGCCGATCTGGGCGATTGATCGCGCCGGGCAGCGGCGACCGCCATCTGCCTGTCATCTACCGCCCCGACCATCTGCTGTTGGATGCGAGTGCAGGAGCAGGTGATGGCCATGACAGGGAACAGAACCGGCATGCGCCGCTGGTGGCGGCCGCTGGCCGCGTTGTTCGGTGCGCTGGCACTGGGGAGCGCCGCGGTGTCCGCGCAGGAGGCCCCTGCGCACTGGATGGCCTATGCCGCCGCCGTGGGGGGCCAGCTGCAGCAGCGCCTGCAGCAGGAGCAGGAGCCGCAGGCGCAGCGCGTGCTGGAATGGCTGCAGGCACATCCGGACGCACCGACGCCGCTGCCGGTGAGCGTGTGGATCGCGGCGGATGGCCGCATCTCGAAGCTGGAATTCGATAGCCTGGGCGATGCCCAGGTTGACGCAGACCTGCGCGCGACCCTGCAGGCAGCGCCGTTGCAGGCGGCGCCACCGGCCGACATGCGCCAGCCGCTGCGGCTGGGCCTGGTGCTTACCCAGTAGATCCACACCATGCGTGGATATGCCTGGTAGATGCCGACCTTGGTCGGCAGGCACGCCAACCAAGGTTGGCGACTACCGGTGGCCCCCAGCCACGCATGGCGTGGCTCTACTGCGTTGCCACCTGCGGTTCACGCGCGGCCGCGCTCCATGCGCGCAGGCCGAACACGGCCAGGCCGAGGAAGAACACGTACAGCGCGGCGGTCACGTGCAGCGACTTGAACAGGTACGCACCCACATAGACCACGTCCACCGCGATCCACACCCACCAGCAGGCCACGTGGCGGCGTGCCTGCCACCACTGGCCGACCAGGCTCAGCGCGGTCAGCATCGCGTCCAGCCAGGGCAGTGCGGCATCGGTGAAGGTATGCATGGCCGCACCCAGCGCCACGCCACCACACAGGCCGATGGCCAGGTCGCGCAGCAGCTTGCCGCGCGCCAGCGGCACGATGCGGATGCTGCCCTCATCGGCGGCATGCTGCCGCCAGTTGAGCCAGCCGTAGACCAGGAAGCCACCGAAGGCGACCTGCAGCAGGGTGTCCGAGTACAGCTTGGCCTCGGCGAATACCAGCCCGTACAGCGTCACCGACAGCAGGCCCACCGGCCACGCCACCAGCCGGCGCCGGGCCATCAGCCAGACGCCAAGGATGCTGCACAGTGCGGCGGTCCACTCGAGCATCACGCCGCTCACAGCGCGAACGTCACCGACAGGCGGGCCTGTCGCGGTGCGCCGGGGAACAGGTAGTAGTCACCGCCGCTGCTGCCGGTATCGCGCCAGTAGAAGCGGTTGAACACGTTGTCCACCGACAGGTTCCAGGTCACCGCACGCTCGTGCAGGCGATGCTGGAAGCGCAGACCAGCGTCGAACACCGAGTAGTCCGGTGCGCGCACGCCGCCGTCGGCACGTGCGACGTTGGCACCGGCATAACGCCAGCCGCCAGTGACATCCAGGCCCTGCACGAACGGCAGCGCATAGGCCACATGCACGCTGGCCCGCACCTTCGGCACATTCACCAGCTGATGGCCTTCATAAGCCGGCGTGCCGGTGTCGCGCGCACGCGCCTGCAGCACGCTGGCACTGGCCACGATCTGCAATGCATCGGTCAGCTGGCCGTTGGCGGTCAGCTCCAGGCCGGTGTGGGTCTGGGTGCCTTCCTCGACGAAGGTGTAGCCCACGTCGCTGTTGTCCGGCCTGGCGTACTGGTACGGCTGCGAAATGCGGAACACGGCCGCACCCAGGGTCAACGCCTCGACCGGTACGTACTTCACGCCCACTTCCAGCTGGCGCGACTGCACCGACGGCAGGAAGGTGTCGGCATTGCTGGTCCAGAACGGCGCTTCCTGGCCCAGCGAAATGCCGCGCACGTAACTGGCATAGGCGTTGAGCTGGTCGGTGGCCTTCCACACCAGCGCGGTCTGCGGCAGGAAGCGCGACAGGCGGCTGTGGCGCTGCGGGGTGCCGCGCTTGTCGTAGGCGCGCTCGTCGAGGCGCACGAAGCGGCCACCGGCCAGCCACTGCCAGTCGTCACCGAAGCTGATCCGGTCCAGCGCGAAGAAGGCGGTCTGGCGGCTGTCCAGGCGACGTGCGGACGGGCCGGGCATCTTCGGCGACGGCTCGAACACCGGCACCGGTGCCTCGTGGATGTTGGTGGTGCCGACGTACTCGTTGACGCTGGGGCGCTTGTCCACGGTGCGGCGGAAGTAGTCGGCACCGAGGGTCAGCTCATGGCCGACGCTGCCGGTCTCGAAACGGCCGCGCAGCTCGGCACGGGCCTGCTGGTTGCGGCGGGTGTCGTCCGGGCTGCGGTAGTCGTAGACGTCGTAGTCGCCATTGGGTGCGAAGTAGTTGCCCGGCACGCTGCCGTCGGCGCACTGCGTGGCGTAGTAGCAACCGTAGGCGAAGGCGACGTTGTCATCGATCACCGAGCGGCTGTGGCCGAGCGACACGCGCGACTGCCAGGCGTCATTGAAGTCGTAGGTGTGCAGTGCGGTGATGTTGGTGCTGGCGATATCCACCGGGCGCTGCCACGGCTGGTAGCCGAGCAGGTGCTCGCGGTCGACGCCGCGCGGCAGGTCACGCGCGCCCAGCAGCTGGTAGCCGGACACCGAACGCTGCGAGCTGGTCTGGTAGTTGGCATCCACTTCCAGCTTGCCGCGTTCGCCGATCAGCCAGTCGGCCGCGAGCGAGTAGAAATTGCGGCGGCCATCGGCGTGCTCGACATAGGAATTGCTGGAATCCCACGCGGCATTCAGGCGCAGGCCGAAGCGCGGGGTGATCCAGTGGCCGACATCGACGGCGACGTAGCGCGAGCCTTCCGAATCGGTACCGAGCGTGGCGGTGCGCACTTCGGCCGGGCGCTTGCCGATGTAGTTGATGATGCCGCCGGGCGCCATCACGCCTGCGGCCAGGCCGGCTTCACCCTTGAGGATCTCCACCGACTGCACGTTCTCCAGCGCCAGGCGCTGTTCGCCGGCGATGGACAGGCCGTTGAAGCGGTAGCCGGTGGCGGCGTCCAGCGCGAAGCCACGGATGGCGATGTTCTGGTAGTAGCCCACCGGCGCATACGCATCACCCAGCGAGGCATCGTTGCTGGCCAGCTCGGACAGCGAACGCACCTGGCGGCGATCGAGGTAGTCGCGCTCGAGCACGTTCACCGAGGCCGGCGTGTCCTTCCAGCTGCCGCCACCGAAGGCGTTCACGCGTGAGGTATCGGCCTTCGGTTTGCCGGCCTGCACGCGCACCGCTGCCAGTTCGGTCGGCGAGCGTTCGGCGCCATTGGCAGCCGCATCAGGGGACGCCTCGGCCTCGCTGGCGTGCAGCGGCAGCGCGGCGCAGAGGGCGAGGGAGAGCAGGGTGGGGCGAAGGCAGCGGTTCATTCGATTCGTCTTCGGACAACAAGGGAGACGAAGCGACGGCGCGCAGGTGCACCGGCCCATGACGGGGGTGTGGCTGCGGCTCAAAGCTCCCTACGCCGGTGCAAACCGGATCAGGTTCCAAGGGACTCTCTCAGCCTGGCAGATCCAGGCACCCCCGCTTCAGGTGACCATTTCACTACAAATGGTACGGATTTGCGAGCCGGCGCCCTTCAGGCTGCCGCGTGCAGGGCCTGCAGCAGTGCCTGTCCCGGCGCGCTGTGGAACCACGCCGGGTGCCCCAGCATGAAGGGCTGCCACGCCACGTCGGCATTCGCGGTCGAGCCGGTGACACCTTCGAAGTACTCCACTTCGGACAGTGCGAAGTCGAAATGGACCATCGGCAGCAGGTCGGCCAGCAGGTGCACGCGTGCCGCCGACAGCGGCAGTACCTGGCGGTAGCCGTCGAGCAGGGCCAGCGCGATATCGATGCGCACCGCCTCCATGCCGCGCTCCAGCTCCAGCCACGCCACCGCGTTGCGCTCGATCGCGGTGGCGAGGTCGAACAGTGCGCTGGTGGGCGAGGCCAGGCCGAAATCCAGCACGGTGCTGATCTGCCCATCGCGCCACAGCAGGTTGGAAACATGCCAGTCGTTGTGGGCCCACAGCCGCGGCTCGTCGCGCAGGCGCCTGGCCAGGCCGGCATGCCACGGCAACACGTCACGCTGCAGCTGCGCTTCCCACGGAATGCGCGCGAGATAGCGGGCCAGCCCGGGGCGCTCGTGCAGCCCTGCCTTGATGGCCGCGACCGGATCGTCGGCGCGGATCAGATCGTCGCGCGCGACCAGCACATGGGTGCTGCGCTGGGGCGCGTGGTAGCTGGCTGCGGCACGGTGCAGCTGTGCGAGTGCGCGTCCGGCTTCACGGGCCTGCGCGATATCGGTCAGCAGCGACCACGACACCGCGTCGCGATACAGGTCCTCACCGACGCCAACCGCATGCAGCTCGAAGGTCCATTCGCCATGCTCGACGGCAGTGTGGCCATTGGTGGCCGGCAGCACCTGTACTACCGGCACGCCGGCGGCGGCGAGATGGGCGATGAAGTGGTGTTCTTCTTCCAGGCAGGCCGCACTGCGCACGCTGTGGTGGTGGCGCTTGATGAACAGCGCGCCGTCCACGCCGTCGACGATGGCGGCGGCCGACAGCGGTCGGGGGCTGTGCCAGCGCGGTTGGCTGTGCTCGCCCAGCTGCGGGTAACGCCGGCGCAGCCACGCGATGGCCGCCGCGCTGATCGGTGGCCAGTCGGCAGCGACCTCGTCGTTGTTGAGGCCCTGCACGCGGTGGGAAGAAGAATTCATGCCGCAGCCCCGGTGGGGAAAGTCACATCCAAGGCTGCGCATTCAACGCCATGCACGCGGCCAACGCAAACGGGCGGGTCATCGACCCGCCCGTCCGTGCATCAGCTGCGGTGATGCTGCCGCGCTTCTTACCAGCCGCGATGGCGGCCGCGGTCGTGGTAGTAGCGGTTGTCGTAGTAGCGCTCGCGCTGCCAGCGACGATCATTGCCACGGTCGTAGTAGCCGCTGCGGTAGTAGCCACGGTCGTAACGGCGATCGTAGCGGTCGTCGTAACGGCGATTGTCGTAGTAACGACGGTCGCGGCGGTCGGAGGTCGTCAGGTTGCCGATCGCCCCGCCGGCCACGGCGCCGCCCACGGTGGCGGCAGGATCGCCGTTGGAGAGCAGGTTGCCGGCCACGCCACCGACCACGGCGCCGACCAGGGTGCGCTTGTCCTTCCTCGACATCGCGCTGGCATCGCTGACCACGGCCACACTGGCCACCAGTGCCAGAGCCATCGCCAGACCACGGAAGCTGAGTGCGGAAGTACTGAGCATGTTCGTTCTCCTGTGAGGTGCATGCCACGCTGGGCAGGGAGGGCGCGGGGCGCCCCGGCTGCCGTGGTGTCCACGCTGGCGTTCCAACATTGCCGGAACATTGCCTGGTCCACCGTGCGGCTTGCGCATTCATCTAGCGGCAGGTGGCATGAAGCGAGGCTGAAAGCGGCCTCGGCCGCTCAGCTGGCAGAAAGGGAAAAGGCCACGCGGACGTGGCCCTCCCTTCTCTCCCAAGGCGCTGCGGGCTTAGATGCCCATCGCCTTCTGTGCCTGCCGGGCCTGCTCCTGCTGGGCATCCTGCTGCTGGTGCAGCACGTTGGGCGCACCCTGCACGGCACCACTGCTGAGCGCAAGGCTCTGCTCGCTGGCGGCACGGGTATCCACCGCCACGCGGCTGGCGGCGGGGTCACCGATCGTGCCCTGCACGGCAAACAGGCGCTCACCGTTCGGGCTCGGCACCACCGTGTCGATGCGCTGCAGGCCGGCGGCATGCGCCTCCTTGGTCAGGGCCGCAGCGGCGCTTTCCAGCGCGTGGCGATCCTTGAAGGTGCCTGCCGGCATCAGTTCCAGACCCTTGCTGGCCTGGATGAACAATGGATTGCGCGGGTGCCGCTCGTCGTTCAGCAACGGCCGTTCGCGTGCGTCCTTGATCGCCTCCAGAGTCTTCGCCCCGACAATGCCGTCGGCCACCAGGCCGTTGTCCTTCTGCAGCTGGCGCACCGCCGCGTCGGTGTTGCGGCCGAAGCGGCCATCCTCGACCAGCGGCTTGCCGTCGGCACCGACGTAGCCGAGGTGGCCCAGCTGCTCCTGCACCCTGCGCACGCCCTCGCTGTGCGCACCCTGCTTGTACAGTTCGGCGTGCGGGGTGGCAGCGGCCTTGTGCTCGGCCGCAGGCTTGCCCTGTGTCTGCTCGTGCGACTGGGTGCGGTTTTCCAGCAGGTCGCGCGCCTTGGACAGCGGATCGGAGGCGTACAGCTTCCAGTTCGGGTGCTCCTTCACCTGCTTGAGGTAGTCCTCGACCGGCATGGTGTGCACGCCCTTGCTACCGGTGGACTGGCTGATCAGCAGCTTGTCGGTGTTGGGGGCGCGCACCACCATCACAATGTGGTCGATGCCGTTCCAGTGCTCATGGCGGGTCCTGGCCGTATCCAGGCCGATGATCATGCCTTCCTTCAGCGCATCGGGCTTCAGGATCGCGTCGCGGTCCAGCAGCACGCCGGACTGGTCGAACGCCTTGCGCACGATGCCGCCGGAACCCAGGTTGCCCAGGTCGATGCGATCAGCCTTGCTGAACACCGCATGCCCGGCCTTCTGGTTGATCTCGTCCATGGTCCGGTTCTGCAGCGTGCCGACCCAACCGGAACAGTCGATGTAACCCTGCTCCACGTTCTTGCCGGTCTTGCCCGGCACGTACAGCGCGTGACCCGGGATGTTGATGGCGTACTTGACGTGGTCGTACTTCACGCCGGCCTCGTAGGCGGCCTGCAGTTCGATGCCCGGCTTCGGCGCGGCAGCGGCTGTTGCGGTTGCCGCCAACGTGGCAGCACCGGCCGCTACGGCTGCGCTGACCTGTGCGGGCGCTGCCGCGGTCTGGCCCTGGCCCTGCGCCACCGCCTGCGGTTCGATGTTCTTTTCTGGAATGCTGATCGCCGCGTACTTGTGGATGTAGTAGCTGGAGAACGTCCGCGCCAGGTCACCATCGTTCATGCCGCGCATCTCGGCCAGGGTGTGGCCGGTCAGCGCCTTCGCGTCGGAACCGATCTGGTTCAGCACGTTGCGGCGCATGTTGATCTCTTCGCCGTGGCTGTTGCGCACCACGCCGAAGGTGCCGGTGGCAATGGCGGTCTGCACCGAGCCATAGCCGGCGCTGCCCTGCTGGTGGGCCAGGTACAGGTCCAGGCCGGTGGGCGTGTTGCCACCGGACAGGTACGGGTTGCCGGTGCGCTCGTTGCGGCGCGCCATCGAGTCCAGGTTGTCCTGGTACATCTGCGCGGCCGCCTCGGTGTTGCGGGTGGGGTCGAACTCGTGGCCGGTCAGGTGGTACTGGCGCGCGGAGCCGGGCACGAACTGGAACAGGCCCTTGGCGCCGGATGAGGTGTTGTGGGCGCGCTCGTTGAAGGTGCCGCCCGTCTCGATGTGCGCGAAGCGCATGAAGTCATCGACCGGAATGCCTTTCTGCCGGGCGACCTGCTCGACGATGTCCAGGACTTCCTTTCTGCTGTAGTCATGCTGTGCCATGACGTTTTCCTCGGGGTTGATGGAGCGGCGCATGCCGCGAATCGCCAACCGGACTCATCCGTGAGTCAAGAACATGTCGGTCAACAGGGAACCCGCGCGTGGCGGGTGCTATCAGGGCGCGACGTACTGCTGCGTCGCGCTGTCGAAGGTGTAGTGCACGGTGTCGCTGGCACCCAGGGCGCGGCTCTTGCCGGGGCCTTCGATGGTGGTGCCCTTGAAGGTCACGGTCAGGCGCGGCAGGCCGTTGCCCTCGGCAGCGAAGGCCAGTTCGCCATCGCTGCCGGTGCAGGGCATCACGTTGCCTTCGTCGCAGGCCGCGCTGTTGTCCTCACCGGTGCGCACCGAGCCGACATAGCGCCAGACCTTGCTGTCCACGTCGTCTTCGCTGCGCTTGGGGTTGAACAGCAGCAGCGCATAGCCGGTGCTGCTGATGCCGCGGTCGAAGCTGCGGGTCGGCACCGCCAGCAGCAGGCGGCCGTCGGCGGTGCGATGTTCAAGTGGCTTGCGCCGGGTATCGACATCGTCGGCCTTGTCGTACGCGCCCAGTGCGCCGATGGTCCATTCCTGGCCACGGAACTTCCATGGCTTCCTGGCGTCGGTGCCGGCCAGCACGAAGGTGGCCTCGGCGAGGTTGGCGCGGTCATCCGGACCGGCCGGCGTCTGCTCGCCCGGCTTGCCGTAGTGCTCGCGGGTATCCCAGGAGAAACCCGTGTAGTACGTGGTGCCATCGAGGGTGAAGGTGTGGCCGAACCAGAAGGTCGCCACGCTGCCGTTCTGGACCTCATAGGAGGTCGCGCCATCGCCGTCCATCTGGTAGGTGAAATACATGACGGTCGGCGCGTCGGGCGGGGTGACGGCGGCATCGGGGGTGGGGGTCTGCATCGGGGCAACATCCTGTCGGGGCGCATTGGCAGCCTGCGCAGGAGCGCCGGGCTGGGAGGACGAGGGGGCCGGATCGGCGGCGCTGCAGGCGGCAGCGGAAAGAGAGACGAGCAGGCACGCCGCGAATGCGCGCAGGGGTCGCACCGGCAGGGTCCAACGTAGCTTGGGGGAATGATGCATGCGCCTCTCCATGGTCAGCGTTGCCGGGCCAGACGGCCGGCAGGAAACCGCACCCCATCCACCAGGGACGGGAGCGAGGACATGAGCCGGTCGATTCCTTCGACCTCGCATTGAGAACTCATGCCGGGCCATCTTGGCACAGATCGGCGGCGGGTCAAAGAGGGCGGTGGCAGATGCCCTTCTTGTGTGATCTGGCTCTCAGATATTGCCGTCGCGCAGGTAATCGAACAGCTCGGCGTCGCCCTTCAGGCCCAGTTTGAGCATGGCGTCACCCTTCTGCCGGCTGATGGTGCTGACGCTCTTGTGCAGCTGCAGCGAGATTTCCTTCACGGTCATGCCGGTGCCCAGCAGCCGCAGCACCTCCACTTCGCGTGGCGACAGCGGCTTGCCGTCGCCCTCGCGCATGCGCCAGCTGCCGGCGGCCTCGACCCGCTCGCGCAGGCTTCGGCTGATGTAGGGCTGGCCCCGGTAGACCGACTGGATGGCCTGCGGCAGTTCGTCCATCGACGAACTCTTGTCGACCAGGCCGAGCACGCCGCTGTCGAGCACCATGCGCAGGATCGCCAGATTGTTGGAGACACTGAGCATCAGTACCGGCAGGTCGGGATGGCGGCGGCGGATCATGCCGATCATGGCGAAGCCGTCGGCCTGTGGGCTGCCGGGCATGGAGTAGTCGGTCACCAGCAGGTCGCAGGGCTGGCTGCCAAGCAGGGCCATCAGCGCCTGTGCACTGTCGGCTTCGCCGACCACGCGGCCAACCCCGCTCGATTCGATGACGGCGCGGGTACCGATACGGACCACCGGGTGGTCGTCTGCGATGATGATGCGCAAGCTCATGCTCTAGTATGACCACCGGGCAGGCCGGGCCGCGACCATCGCGGCTCCTGGCAGATTCTAGGAGATCGACGCCGATGCGTAGCTGGGCTGTTCGCGGGCTGGTCCTGCTGCTGGCCGTGCTGGCGTTGCCTGCGGCGCTGGCACAGGCGGTGCCTGGACCGTTGCCGCTCACCCCGCTGCAGCGCGAGTACGTTGCCGCGCATCCGAGCATCGTCGTGGGCCAGTATGACAGTGGCTGGCCGCCGTTCGAGTCCCTCCGTGATGGCCAGCAGGTCGGCCTCGGACCCGATTATCTGTCGCTTCTCGCCCGTCAGCTAGGCATGAAGGTCGAGGCGAGGCGCTATTCCGACTGGACATCCGTGCTGGATGCGGCATGTCGTGGTGAGATCGACGTGGTGATGAATGTCGGTCTCAGTGCCGACCGCACCCGCTGCATGGTCTATACCGCCGCCTATGGCGAGGCGCCGCTGGCCCTGGTGGGACGCCCGGATGACCTGCGTGCCTCCGACATCCCCGACCTGGATGGACTGCGGGTGGTGATCGAGCAGGACTTCCTGACCGGCCCGCAGGTGCGGGCGCGCTTCCCCCGGGCACGACAGCTTGTCGCAAACAGCTCGCTGGCGGCGCTGGAGATGGTCAGAGACGACAAGGCTGACGTTTACATCGGCAATGCGTACGTAGCCACCGAACTGATCGCCCGCGAGGACCTGCAGGGGGTCGTGCTGCTGCGCCCCAGCGATCTGCCGCCCGAACGGCTGCACTTCGGCATTCCCAACAGCAAGCAGCCGCTGGCCGAAGCGTTGGACCTGGCGCTGGCCGCGACCAGCCAGGCCCAGCGCGATGCGCTGGTGCAGCGCTGGCTGCCACCTCCGCGGTGGTCGGCATCGGCACAGCTGGCGCTGAGCCAGGCCGAGAAGCGGGTACTGGAGCAGCCGTTGAAGATCGGCTTCGCGCCGAACGCGGCGCCGCTGTCGTTCGCGGACCACGATGGCAGACCCAGCGGCCTGGCCAGCGAATACCTGCGGCGTTTGCTGCAGGCCGGCGCCAACCTGCAGGTGGAAAACAGCCATGACTGGTACGAGGTGCGCGAGAGGGCACGCCGCGGCGAGCTGCAGGCGGTAATGGGCATTCCTGCCGATTCGCGCTACCTGGGCCCGGACTGGGTGTTCAGCCAGCCCTTCATCAGCGTGCCGAACGTGATCGTCAGCCAGCGTGACAGCCCGGCGCTGCTGGGCCTGTCCGACCTGCAGGGCAGGCGGGTGCTGCTGTCCGATCCGGAGCGTGTGCGTGGCTATGTGCTGCAGCAGGCACCGCAGGCCCGGATCATCGCGGCGCGCAGCGCGGAACAGGCCCTGCAGCGCCTGATCAATGGCGACGCCGATGCCTATGTAGGCAATCTGGCCGTGGTGGACCATCTGCTGCGCAGCCGCTTCCCGGGGCGCCTGCAGGTGGCCGCACCGGCTGGCTTCAACGATCAGCTGGTGCTGGCTGTCGAGCGCCGCCATGCCGCCCTGGCCACTACTTTCGACCGCCTGCTGCTGCAGATGACCCCACGCCAGCGCGAGGCCCTGCGCGGCGACTGGCTGGCCGTCGAATATCGCAACGGGCTCGACTGGACCCGCTTGGCGCGCTGGGGCGTGCCGCTGCTGCTGGTGCTGCTCACTGCGCTGCTGGTGCACGCCATCGGGCATTGGCGGCTGCGCCGCGAGGTGGCCGGGCGACGTCATCTGGAACAGCGCCTGGCCGAAGTCACCGACAACCTGCCCGCCGTGGTCTATCAGGCGCGCCGTGCGGCAGACGGAACCCTCAGCTTCCCGTTCATTGCCGGTGACCTGCAGGCGTTGTTCGGAATCAGCCGGCAGCAGGCCGAACAGGATGCAACGTGCCTGCTGGAGCGCATCGAGGAAGACGACCGCGAGCACATCCTGCATGCGGTCGAACAGGCGGCGCGCCAGTTCGCACCGCTCATTCTGGAATTCCGGCTGCGACCTGAAGGTACCGGCGCGCGCTGGGTGCGCAGCCAGGCCCATCCCTATGCGGCCGAAGCAGGTGCGGTGACCTGGAGTGGTTACTGGGTGGATGTCAGCGAGGCGCGTGCGCAGGCCGAGGCCCTGACTGCGGCCAAGGCCGACGCTGAACAGGCCGCGGAAGCGAAGTCGCGTTTCCTGGCAACCATGAGCCATGAGATCCGCACGCCGATGAGTGGCGTGCTGGGCATGCTGGAGGTGCTGGCGCATTCGCCGCTGGATGCCGAGCAGCAGCGCATCCTGGGGGTGATCGAGGATTCGGCGCAGATGCTACGGCAGATCCTCGACGACATCCTCGATTACTCGCGGCTGGAGGCCGGCGCGCTGCGCCTGGAACCGGTGCCGCAGCCGCTGCGGCCATTGCTGGAAAGCGTGTGCCGGTTGTTGTCGGCGCAGGCCAGTGCGCGTGAGCTGGACCTGCACGTGCAGATCGACCCGCAGCTGGCGGCCGCGCACGAAGTGGATGGTGTGCGCCTGCGTCAGATCGTGTTCAACCTGCTCAGCAACGCCATCAAGTTCATCGTGCGCGGCGAAGTGCGGCTGCAGCTGGAAGTGCTGGGGCCGACCGCCGAGGACGGCAGCCAGCCGCTGTGCCTGAGCGTCACCGACACCGGCATCGGCATCGCACCGGAAAAGCTGCAGCACCTGTTTGCGCCGTTCACCCAGGCCGGTGCGTATATCCAGCGCGACCATGGTGGTACCGGCCTGGGCCTGAGCATCTGCCAGCGCCTGGTGCAGATGATGGATGGCGAGCTGGAGCTGCACAGCACGCTGGGTGAGGGCACCCGCGCCGAGGTGCGGCTGTCGCTGGTGGAAGCCAGCAGTGGTGATGTTGAAGCGTTGGTCGCTGAGCAGGAACAAGCGGCGCTGCTGCCGTCGGCGCTGCGCGAGGCACGCGTGCTGGTGATCGAAGATCATCCGACCAACCAGGCGATGATGGCCTGGCGCCTGCAGCAACTGGGCGTGCCGCATGTGCTGGTCGGCGATGGCCAGCAGGGGCTGGATCGGTTGGCGTCGGAGTCGTTCGATCTGGTCATCACCGATTGCCGGATGCCGGTGCTGGATGGCTTCGCATTCACCCGCCTGCTGCGCGAACGCGAGGGCCGCAACGGCCAGCCGCGGCTGACCGTACTGGCGCTGACCGCCAGTGTGCTGGACGACGATGCGCGTCGTTGCCGCGAGGCCGGCATGGACGAAGTGCTGGCCAAGCCGTTGTCACTGGCCACGCTGCGTACCGCGCTGCTGCGCTGGTTGCCGCAGGCGCAGGGACAGTCGTTTGAGGAGCTGGCCGAGTCCGCTGCCGACGATGGTGGGACGCTGCCCGATCTGGACAGCCTGCAGCGGCGCTTCGGCTCGCGCGCGGTGGCCGAGCAGCTGCGCGACAGCCTGTTGCAGGCCAGCGAAGGTGATCTGGCGGGCGTACGGCGCGCCGTGCAGGCCGGTGACCGCATGTCTGCCGCACTGCACCTGCATCGCCAGGCCGGTGGATTGGGTGCGGTGGGGGCGACGGTGCTGGCCGGGCAGGCCAATGCCCTGGTCGAGCGCCTGCAGGACGCAGCCGAGACCGATCCGGAGCCGTTGTTCGAGGCGGTGGCGGGGTTCGTCGCGCGGCTGCAGCAGCAACTGCGGCGCCTGGCTCACTGAGCCGGCTGCTGCTGCAGGTAGGCGATCACCAGCGCGCGGCGTTCGGCGCTGGGGAAAGCGTTGTACATGCGCGTGCCGGGCACCACGTGGGTGGGCGACTGCAGGAACGCATCCAGGGTCTGCGCGGTCCAAGTGATGTCGGCGCGGCGCATGCCCTCGGAGTAGCCGTAGTCGGGCAGGCTGCCGGCGCGACGACCGATCACGCCGTGCAGGTTCGGCCCGAAGCGGTGGATGCCGCCGGGCTGTACGGTGTGGCAGCCGGCACACAGTTCAAACGCGCGCTGCATGGCCTGCTGGTGCGCCTGTTCCGGCGTGGCCGGAGCCGCAGGCGGGCGCTGGCAGGCCGTGGCCGCCAGGGCCACGACAACGGTGATGGGCAGGCAGAAAGCGCGCACGGGCGGGCAGGATAGCGACGCTGCGGGGCAGGCGGGCTGCGACACGCCGTCGCAGCCCGGAGCAATCACATGCCCGAATAGTTCGGGCCGCCGCCGCCCTGCGGGGTCACCCAGACGATGTTCTGGGTGGGGTCCTTGATGTCGCAGGTCTTGCAGTGCACGCAGTTCTGCGCGTTGATCTGCAGCCGCGCGCTGTCGGCTTCGCCGACGAACTCGTACACGCCGGCCGGGCAGTAGCGCGCTTCCGGACCGGCGTACTCGGCCAGGTTCACCTTCACCGGAATGCTCGGATCCTTCAGCGTCAGGTGGCTGGGCTGGTTCTCGTCGTGGTTGGTGCTGCTCAGGAACACCGAGCTGAGACGATCGAAGGTCAGCACGCCATCGGGCTTGGGGTAGGCGATGCGGGTGTGCTTGGACGCCGGTTCCAGGCAGACATGATCCGGCTGGGTGCGGTGCAGCGTCCACGGCGGATTGCGCACGCCCAGCTTGGGCAGCAGCCACTGCTCCACGCCGGTCATCAGCGTGGCCACGGTCTGGCCCTTCTTGAACCACTGCTTGAAGTTCTTGGCCTGCTGCAGTTCGGTGAACAGCCAGCTGGCTTCGAATGCCTTCGGGTAGGCGCTCAGTTCATCGTGCTGGCGGTCGGCGGCCAGCGCGTCGAACGCGGCGTCGGCGCACAGCATGCCGGTCTTGATCGCCGCGTGGCTGCCCTTGATGCGGCTGGCGTTGAGGTAGCCGGCCTCGCAGCCGACCAGTGCGCCACCCGGGAACACCGTCTTCGGCAGCGACAGCAGGCCACCGGCGGTGATCGCACGCGCGCCGTAACCGATGCGGGTGCCACCTTCCAGGTGCTTGCGGATGGACGGATGTGTCTTGAAGCGCTGGAATTCCTCGAACGGGCTCAGCCACGGATTCTTGTAGTCCAGGCCGACCACGTAGCCGATGGCGACCTTGCCGCCGTCGGCGTGGTACAGGAACGCACCGCCGTAGGTATCGCTGTCCAGCGGCCAGCCGGCGGCATGCACCACCAGGCCCGGCTCATGCTTGGCCGGGTCGATCTGCCACAGCTCCTTGATGCCGATGCCGTAGGCCTGCGGGTCCTTGCCTTCGTCCAGCGTGTAGCGGGCAATCAGCTGGCGGCCGAGGTGGCCGCGCGCGCCTTCGGCGAAGATCGTGTACTTCGCCTGCAGCGCCATGCCGCGTTCGAAAGCCGGGCCGATGCTGCCGTCCTTCTCGATGCCCATGTCGCCGGTGGCCACGCCGATCACTTCACCGTTGTCGCCGTACAGCACTTCGGCGGCGGCGAAGCCGGGGAAGATGGCCACTTCCAGCGCCTCCGCCTGCTGCGCCAGCCAGCGGGTCACTTCACCCAGGCTGATGATGTAGTTGCCTTCGTTGTGGAAGCACTCCGGCAGCAGCGCGTTGGGCGTGCTGCGTGCGCCGGTTTCGCTGAGGAACAGGAATTCGTCGCGGGTGACCTTCTGCTTCAGCGGTGCGCCGCGCTCGGCCCAGTCCGGGAACAGTTCGGTCAGCGCGCGCGGGTCCATCACCGCACCGGACAGCACGTGGGCGCCTGGTTCGGAGCCCTTTTCCAGCACGCACACCGACAGCTCGCGGCCGGCTTCGATCGCGCGCTGGCGCAGGCGGATCGCGGTGGCCAGGCCGGCGGGGCCGGCGCCGACGATCACCACGTCGAACTCCATTACTTCACGCGGGGGCAGGGCGTTGGCTTCAGCGCTCATCGATTGCATGACTCGTGGGTAGGGCCGGCATCGGGGCCACCGGCGGTGCCTGGGAATCGCGCGTGCGGCCACGGGCGAAACGGTTGTTTGAATGTGTCAGGGTACCGGGACGCGCGTGATCGAGCTAGATAGACGCCGTTCACCGCACGATTGCTGCAGCGCAGCGTAGTGCCTCAGCCCTGGTGGGGGCTAACCCTGGTCGGCACGCGCTGCCCGGATGACCGACAATGGCCGGGTCCTGACTGCGTGTGAGTGCCATGGCTTTGCATCCGTACGATCTGTTCGATGTCCGTTCCCTGCTCAACGAGGAAGAGCGTGCGGTGCAGGAGAGTGTCGCCCGCTTCACCAACGAGCGCGTGCTGCCGATCATCGGCGATGCCTTCGACCAGGCCCGTTTTCCGTCTGAACTGGTGCCGGAGATCGCGTCACTGGGCCTGCTGGGTGCAACGCTGCCGGCCGAGTACGGCGGCGGTGGCCTCGGCGCGGTCAGCTACGGCCTGATCTGCCAGGAGCTGGAGCGCGGCGATTCCGGCCTGCGCAGCTTCGTGTCGGTGCAGAGCTCGCTGTGCATGTACCCGATCTACGCCTATGGCAGCGAGGAACAGCGCCAGCAGTGGCTGCCGGCGATGGCACGCGGCGAACTGATCGGCTGTTTCGGCCTGACTGAAGCGCACGGCGGTTCCGATCCGGCCAGCATGAAGACCCGCGCCGTGCGCGACGGCAGTGACTGGCGCATCAGCGGCAGCAAGATGTGGATCACCAGCGGCCCGGTGGCCGATCTGGCCATCGTCTGGGCGCAGACCGAGGACGGTATCCAGGGCTTCGTGCTGGAGAAGGGCATGGCCGGCTTCACCACGCAGGAAATCAAGCACAAGATGAGCCTGCGCGCGTCATTGACCGGCGCGCTGTTCTTCGACGACGTGCGCGTGCCCGACAGCCACCGCCTGCCGAACGTGAAGGGCCTGAAGGGACCGCTGGGTTGCCTGACCCAGGCCCGTTACGGCATCAGCTGGGGCCCGATCGGCGCGGCGATTGCCTGCCTGGACGAAGCGCTGGGCTACGCCAAGGAGCGCGTGTTGTTCGGTCGCCCGCTGGCGGCGACGCAGAGCGCGCAGATCAAGCTGGCCGAGATGGCCCGCCGCATCACCACCGCCCAGCTGCTGGCCCTGCAACTGGGCCGGCTGAAGGAAGCCGGCCAGCTGCAGCCGCAGCAGGTCAGCCTGGCCAAGTGGAACAACTGCCGCATGGCCATCGACATCGCCCGCGAGTGTCGCGATCTGCTCGGTGGGGCTGGGATCACCACCGAGCATGTGGCGATCCGGCATGCGTTGAACCTGGAATCGGTGATCACCTATGAAGGCACCGAGACCGTGCACCAGCTGGTGATCGGCCGCGAGCTGACCGGCATCAACGCGTTCTGAAACCTGGTTCCGGTGGGTGCCAACCTTGGTTGGCACATTCCTTCAGCGCGCGACCGGGCATCGGTGCGGACCAAGGTCCGCACCCACCACAAGCGGTCTGCGGCGTTACGCGCCGCCGGCAAACCCGTGCTGGCGCCAGGCCTCGTACATCACCACGGCAACGGTGTTGGAAAGATTGAGGCTGCGGTTGTCCGGCCGCATCGGCAGGCGCAGGCGGCGGCCATCGGGCAGGGCATCGAGCACGTCCTGCGGCAGGCCGCGGCTTTCGGGGCCGAACAGGAATGCATCACCGTCTTCAAAGGCCACGCTGTCATAGCGGACGCTGGCACGCGTACTCAGGGCGAACAACCGTTTCGGTGCGATCCGCGCCAGCGCGGTATCCAGGTCGGGGTGCACCTGCAGGCGTGAATACTCGTGGTAGTCCAGCCCGGCGCGCTTGAGCTGCTTGTCTTCCAGTGCGAAGCCGAGCGGCTCGACCAGGTGCAGCTGCGCGCCGGTGTTGGCACAGAGCCGGATCACATTGCCCGTGTTGGGCGGGATTTCCGGTTGGAACAGGATCACGTGGAACTGGGGCGCGGCATTCATCGGCGCAGTGTACCTGCGACGGCGGCCGCCTTTACGGCGCACGCCCTGCGCTGGGCAGGGCGGCACCGCTTACGGGCGCAGCAGGACCTGGGCGGTTTCGGTGGCCAGGGCCTGCAGGTCGGCGGCGCTCGGACGCACCTGCAGGGCCGGCAGGTTAACGATGACCGAGTGGGCAACGTTGGTGGCGGCGGCAGCCAGGGTGGCGGCGTAGCGCTGGGCTTCCAGTTCGGCGGCCAGGGCGACGCGCTGTTCCAGGCTCGGGCGCACTTCCACCGAGGCCAGGGTGGTGATCGGCATCGCGGCCGCAACCGGGGCGGCGACGTAGCCGTTGCGCTCGGCCAGCTGGTCGGCGCTCGGGCGCACTTCCACGGTGGCCAGGGTCGGGATGCCGCTGGCCTGTTCCCAGGCCTGCTGGGCCAGCTGGTCGGCGGCCGGGCGGACCTGCACGGTGGACAGCGTCTTGATGGATTCGGAGGCCTGCACCGACGAAACAACCGCGGTGCCGGCAATCAGGGCGATGGCGATGGCAATGGTCTTGGCGTTCATGACGGGGCCTGTTTAGTGTTGGTGATCAGTGGTGTGGTAGTAAGGTAGTACACCAATTCTGGGGATGCAAGGAGAATCTTCAATTTCCTGCATTTGTTCAGTCTTCAGTCAGCTTTCGTCTGAAGCCCTTCCTGGCGCAGGAAGTACCAAGCAATCCCCGTGCCAACTTTTAGTTGTTGATTTATAAGGATTTTATGTTCATCGAAAAGTGTCCGGTGGGCGGACACCTGTCCATTCGATGTGCCGCGGACACTGTCCGGACGTTCCTGGCGGGCGCATGTGACGGGTCAGGCAGGGCAGATCGGCGCCGCGGATGGGGCACAGGGGCAAACACCCCCAGTGACTGCTGGCCGATTCCTGCCGCTCCGTGCGCAGGCTAGGATCGGGGTTCACCTATGTGACCAAGGATCCGGATATGTCTCTCGCCCTTCGCCCGCGCGCTGCACTGCTGGCCGTCGCCCTCAGCACCGCCCTGGGCACGCTTGTGCCTTCCCATGCGCTGGCGGCCAAGCCGGCCGCACCGGCCAAGGTCGATATCCCGTATGAGCAGTTCACCCTGCCCAACGGCCTGCGCGTGATCGTGCATACCGATCGCAAGGCGCCGATCGTCGCGGTCAATGTCTGGTACCACGTGGGCAGCAAGGACGAGCCGGCTGGCCGTACCGGCTTCGCGCACCTGTTTGAACACCTGATGTTCCAGGGCAGCGAAAACCACGACGGCGAATTCTTCGAGCCGTTCAAGCAGGTCGGTGCCACCAACCAGAACGGCACCACCAATACCGACCGCACCAACTACTTCGAGAACGTGCCCACCACCGCGCTGGACATGGCGCTGTGGATGGAATCGGACCGCATGGGCCATCTGGTCGGTGCGATCGACCAGGCGGCGCTGGACGAGCAGCGTGGCGTGGTGCAGAACGAGAAGCGCCAGGGCGAGAACCAGCCCTACGGCCAGGCCTGGGACCAGCTCAACAAGGCGCTGTACCCGGTTGGCCACCCGTACCACCACAGCGTGATCGGTTCGATGAACGATCTGAACGCGGCGTCGCTGGATGACGTGAAGACCTGGTTCCGCACTTGGTACGGCCCGAACAACGCGGTGCTGGTGCTGGCCGGCGACATCGACCTGGCCACCGCCAAGGAAAAGGTCGGCAAGTACTTCGGCGCCATCCCGGCCGGCCCGACCATGGCGCAGCCGGCAGTGAACGTGGCCAAGCGCAGCGCCGACACGCGCGAGACGATGACGGACAAGGTGCCGCAGGCGCGCATCTACCGCGCCTGGAACGTGCCGCAGGTCGGCACCACCGATGTCGATCAGCTGCAACTGTTCGCGCAGGTCCTGGGCGGTGCCAAGTCCTCGCGCCTGAGCCAGCGCCTGCAGCACCAGGACAAGCTGGTGGACAGCATCGCGTCGGGCCTGTCGACGTCGCAGCTGGGTTCGAACTTCGTGATCATGGCGACGGTCAAGCAGGGCCAGGACCCGGCCAAGGTCGAGAAGATCATCGACGAGGAACTGGACCGCCTGATCAAGCAGGGCCCGACCGCGGCCGAGCTGGAGCGCGCCAAGACCAGTGCCCGCGCCGGTTTCATCCGCGGCATCGAGCGCATTGGTGGCTTCGGCGGCAAGGCCGATGCACTGGCCGAGTGCGCGGTGTTCACCGGCGACCCGGGCTGCTTCCGCACCTCGCTGGCCAACATCGAGAAGGCCAGTGCTGCTGATCTGAGCCGGCTGGGCGCGCAGTGGCTGGACACGGGCAGCCACACCCTGGTGATCGCACCGGGTGAGCGCGTGGCGCTGAAGGAAGACCCGAGCCAGGCGCCGAAGCCGTTCAACGTGCCGGCGGTGGACCCCAAGTACAGCACCCTGCCCGAGCAGGTCGACCGCAAGGCCGGCGTGCCGCAGACCCGCGAGTTCCCGCAGTTGAAGTTCCCGGCGCTGCAGCGCGCCACGCTGAAGAACGGCACCCAGGTGATCCTGGCCGAGCGCCACGAGATTCCGGTGGTGCAGTTCAGCTACCAGTTCCCGGGCGGCTTCAGCGCCGACCAGGGCCGCAAGCCGGGCACCGCCAACTTCACCATGAGCCTGATGACCGAAGGCGCCGGCAAGCTCGGCTCGCTGGCCTTCGCCGATGCCGCCGACGCACTGGGTGCCAGCCTGGATGCCTCGGCCGGCCTGGATTCGATGAGCGTGGACCTGTCGGCGCTGAAGGAAAATCTGGCACCGTCGCTGGCGCTGTACCGCGACCTGCTGCGTGAGCCGCGCTTCGAGCAGGGCGAGATCGACCGGGTCAAGGCGAGCTGGATCGCCGGCATCCAGCAGGAGAAGGTCAACCCGGGTGCGGTGGCGATGCGCGTGCTGCCGCCGCTGCTGTACGGCAAGGGCCACCCGTATGCCATTCCGTTCACCGGCAGCGGTGACGAAGCGGCGATCAATGGCCTGACCCGCGAAGACCTGGTCGACTTCCACCACGACTGGCTGCGCCCGCAGAACGGCACCCTGATCGTGGTCGGTGACACCACCCTGGCCGAGATCGTGCCGCTGCTGGACAAGCAGCTGGGCGACTGGAAGGCCAGTGGCGACGCCCCGCAGGTGAAGGCGGCCACCGACGTGGCGCTGCCGAAGGGCCCGCGCGTGTTCCTGATCGACCAGCCGGGCGCGGTGCAGGCCAACCTGTTCGCCGGCCAGGTGGTGGCGCCTTCGAGCGCTGCCAGCTCGACCCGCTTCGACATCGCCAACGGCGTCATCGGCGGTGACTTCACCTCGCGCCTGAACATGAACCTGCGTGAAGACAAGCACTGGTCGTACGGTGCACGCAGCAGCGCGGTCAACTCGGTGGGCCAGCGTCCGTGGATGGCCAGCGCGCCGGTGCAGATCGACAAGACCGGTCCGGCGATGGCGGAAATGCGCAAGGAAATCGCCGCGTTCGCCGATGGCAGCAAGCCGGCCACCGCCGACGAGGTGAACCGCATCCGCAACATCCAGACGCTGAGCCTGCCCGGTGCCTACGAGACCGCCAGCGCGGTGGCGTCGACCATCGGTTCGATCGTGCAGTTCAAGCGCCCGGACGACTACGTGCTGCGCCGCAAGGCCGAGATCGAGGCGATGACCCCGGCGCAGGTGCAGCAGGCCGCTGCCGAGATCAAGCCGCAGGCCCTGACCTGGGTGGTGGTGGGTGACCTCAAGCAGACCGAAGCGGCCGTGCGTGCGCTGAACCTGGGCGAGGTGACGGTGATCGATGCCGAAGGCAACCCGGTCAAGAAGTAAGGGATGTGCCTGCCCGCCTCGGCGGGCAGGCCTCCTGTGGTAGCGCCGGGCCATGCCCGGCGGTTTTTCGGCGGCCAGCGAGGCCGCGCTGCGCGCTCGCCGGGCATGGCCCGGCGCTACCGGGGGATCCGACCCCACCCCCGGCTACCCCCGATTCAGGCTGTTCAGGCAGAATCCCCCCATACCCTTCCAGGATCTGCCCATGCGCGTTCTGCTGCTTTCCTCCCTGCTGCTCACCGTCACCGCCTGTACCTGGGTGCCGATCGAACCGGCCGGCAAGGCGACCCGCGTGCTGCCGGCAGGCCCGGTTCCCGCCGGCTGCATCGCCAAGGGCGAGGTGGTGGTCACCGTGAAGAGCAAGGTCGGCTTCTACAACCGCAACCCGCTGCGGGTGCAGGAAGAGCTGGAAACCCTGGCCCGCAACGAGGCCCCGAGCGCCGGCGCCAATGCCGTGCAGGCCGCTGCGGCCCCGACCGATGGCAGCCAGCGCTTCGCCGCCTTCCAGTGCCCGCCGCGCTGAACGCTTCACCATACGGGCAAGGCTGAATTCGTAAAGATGCGGTGAAAGCCCGGGGGTTATAGAATAGCGCCCCCTTTTGCCTGAGCCTTGGCGCTAACCTCGATGCTCTTCAAGAATGTCTCGATCGCCGGCCTGGCACACGTCGACGCGCCGCATACGCTGACGACCAAGGAAATCAACGAACGCCTGCAGCCGACGTTGGATCGCCTCGGTATCCGCACCGACGTGCTCGGCGATATCGCCGGCATCCATGCCCGCCGCCTGTGGGACAACGACGTGCTGGCGTCGGACGCCGCCACCATGGCCGGCCGCAAGGCACTGGAAGACGCGGGCATCACCGCGACCCAGGTCGGCCTGCTGGTCAACACCTCGGTCAGCCGTGACTACCTGGAGCCGTCCACGGCCTCCATCGTGTCCGGCAACCTCGGCGTCAGCGACGAATGCATGACCTTCGACGTCGCCAATGCCTGCCTGGCCTTCATCAACGGCATGGATATCGCGGCGCGCATGATCGAGCGCGGCGATATCGACTACGCGCTGGTGGTGGATGGCGAGACCGCCAACCTGGTGTACGAGAAGACCCTGGAGCGCATGACCGCCCCGGACGTCACCGCTGACGATTTCCGCAACGAGCTGGCGGCGCTGACCACCGGTTCGGGTGCTGCGGCCATGGTGATGGCGCGCTCGGAACTGGTGCCGGACGCCCCGCGCTACAAGGGCGGCGTGACCCGCTCGGCCACCGAGTGGAACCAGCTGTGCCTGGGCAACCTGGACCGCATGGTCACCGATACCCGCCTGCTGCTGATCGAAGGCATCAAGCTGGCGCAGAAGACCTTCAGCGCCGCCAAGATTGCACTCGGCTGGGCCGTGGAAGAGCTGGACCAGTTCGTGATCCACCAGGTCAGCCAGCCGCACACGGCCGCGTTCATCAAGAATTTCGGCATCGACCCGAAGAAGGTCATGACCATCTTCGGCGAGCACGGCAACATCGGCCCGGCCTCGGTGCCGATCGTGCTGAGCAAGCTCAAGCAGCTGGGCAAGCTGAAGAAGGGCGATCGCATCGCGCTTCTGGGCATCGGCTCGGGCCTGAACTGCTCGATGGCTGAAGTGGTCTGGTAAGCAGCCCGCTGCCCGACCTCCTGTAGAGCCGAGCCATGCTCGGCTCACGCGCGCAGCGCGGCTCTTCCGCAGCGGACCGGAGAGCAGCCGAGCATCGGCTCGGCTCTACACCGCGCCGCGATTCTCCTTAGGTGCTCCGCATGCGCGATCTCCCCGGTTACCCCGCCCACCCGCAGCGCTTCGAAGTGCGCCCTGGCCTGTCGATGAACTATCTCGACGAAGGCCCGCGCGACGGCGAGGTGGTGGTGATGGTGCACGGCAACCCGTCGTGGAGCTATTACTGGCGCACGCTGGTGGCTGGCCTGTCGGACACGTACCGCTGCATCGTGCCGGACCACATCGGCATGGGCCTGTCGGACAAGCCGGACGACAGCCGCTACGAATACACGCTGCAGTCGCGCGTGGACGATCTCGATGCACTGCTGAAGCACCTGGGCATCACCGGCCCGGTGACCCTGGCCGTGCACGACTGGGGCGGCATGATCGGCTTCGGCTGGGCGCTGTCGCACCACGACCAGGTAAAGCGCCTGGTGGTGCTCAACACCGCCGCCTTCCCGATGCCGGCCGCGAAGAAGATGCCGTGGCAGATCGCGCTGGGCCGCCACTGGAAGATCGGCGAGTGGATCATCCGCAGTTTCAACGCATTCTCGTCCGGCGCCTCGTGGCTGGGCGTGGAGCGGAAGATGCCGGCCGACGTGCGCCGCGCCTACGTGTCGCCGTACAACAGCTACGCCAACCGCATCAGCACCATCCGCTTCATGCAGGACATCCCGCTGTCGCCGGCCGACAAGGCGTGGTCGCTGCTGGAGCGTGCCGGCAAGGCGCTGCCGTCGTTCGCCGACCGCCCCGTCTTCCTCGGCTGGGGCCTGCGCGACTTCGTGTTCGACCACCACTTCCTGAAGGGTTTCCAGGCCGCGCTGCCGAAGGCCCAGGTGCATGCCTTCGAGGATGCCGGGCATTACGTGCTGGAAGACAAGCACGAGGTGCTGGTGCCGGAGATCCGGGCGTTCCTGGACAAGAACCCGATCTGAGAGGTATGCCGACCAACGGTCGGCACCCACACGTGGAAGGTATGGGTGGGTGCCGACCGTTGGTCGGCACACCGGACTACGCCGCGACCGGCGCCTGCGGCGGCGAAGACGGGCTGTTGCCGTTGTCGTCCGGATGATCGTCATCATTGTCGGCGTCATCGCGCCAACGCCAGTCGGCCAGCGTCAGTGGATCCAGGCCATAGGCGATGCGCGCCTTGTCGCACTGCGGGCTGGCCTTGCCGTACTCCCACGATGCATCCACCTCACGGCACACGCTGGGCCGGTTGGGGTGGATGGTGCAGCGTGAATACACGCCGATCTGCGCATCCAGCGCCACGCAGCGCACCGGCTTGGAATGGGTGCCGCGCATGCACAGGCGATGCGGGTCCAGCACCTCGGTGAGCTGGTGTGGCACGCCACCGGGGGTGACCTCGTCTGATTCCATCCAGTGGAAGGCCACGCGGTATTGGGTGCAGCAGGCGCCGCAGGTCATGCAGGGATGTTGCATGGGCAAGCCGCCTCGGGCGGCAGTCGGAATCAGGAACGAAGGTGCGGATTTTCCACGAAGTGGGCCGCCGCGCAAGAAATTCCGTTAGCGGCGACAATGAACGGATGAACCGACCCTGCAATATTGCGGCCCGTTTGCCTGAACTGGCGCGTGAACGCCCCGACCAGATCGCCATCCGCTGCCCCGGCCGCCGGGGCGCCGGCAACGGCATGGCCGCCTACGACGTCACCCTGGATTACCGCCAGCTGGACGCCCGCAGCGACGCCATGGCCGCCGGCCTGGCCGGCTACGGGATCGGCCGCGGGGTGCGCACGGTGGTGATGGTGCGGCCCTCGCCGGAGTTCTTCCTGTTGATGTTCGCGCTGTTCAAGCTGGGCGCGGTGCCGGTGCTGGTCGACCCGGGCATCGACAGGCGCGCGCTGAAGCAGTGCCTGGACGAGGCACAGCCGGAAGCCTTCATCGGCGTTCCGCTGGCCCATGTGGCGCGGCTGGTGCTGCGCTGGGCACCGTCGGCGGCGCGCCTGGTGACCGTCGGCCGCCGCCTCGGCTGGGGCGGAACCACCTTGGCCGCGCTGGAGCGCGCCGGCGCCAACGGGGGGGCGATGCTGGCCGCCACCGATGGCGAGGACATGGCGGCGATCCTGTTCACCAGCGGCTCCACCGGCGTGCCCAAGGGCGTGGTCTACCGCCATCGCCACTTCGTCGGGCAGATCCAGCTGCTGGGCAGCGCCTTCGGCATGGAAGCGGGCGGGGTGGACCTGCCGACCTTCCCACCGTTCGCGCTGTTCGATCCGGCGCTGGGCCTGACCTCGGTGATCCCGGACATGGACCCGACCCGGCCGGCGCAGGCCGACCCGGCGCGCCTGCACGACGCCATCCAGCGTTTCGGCGTGACCCAGCTGTTCGGCTCGCCGGCGCTGATGCGGGTGCTGGCGAAGCATGGCCGGCCGCTGCCGACGGTGACCCGGGTGACCTCGGCCGGTGCGCCGGTGCCGCCGGACGTGGTCGCCACCATCCGCAGCCTGCTGCCGGCCGACGCGCAGTTCTGGACGCCGTATGGCGCCACCGAGTGCCTGCCGGTGGCGGTGGTCGAGGGCCGCGAGCTGGAGCGCACCCGTGCTGCTACCGAAGCAGGTGCCGGTACCTGCGTGGGCAGCGTGGTCGAGCCAAACGAAGTGCGCATCATCGCCATCGATGACGCGCCGTTGCCGGACTGGTCGCAGGCACGCGTGTTGGCCGTTGGCGAAGTGGGAGAAATCACGGTGGCTGGCCCGACCGCTACCGACACCTACTTCAATCGCCCGCAGGCCACGGCGGCAGCGAAGATCCGCGAGACGCTGGCCGATGGCAGCACCCGCATCGTCCATCGCATGGGCGACGTCGGCTACTTCGATGCACAGGGCCGCCTGTGGTTCTGCGGGCGCAAGACGCAGCGCGTGGAGACCACGCGCGGACCGCTGTACACCGAACAGGTCGAGCCGGTGTTCAACACCGTGGCCGGGGTGGCGCGCACGGCGCTGGTCGGTGTCGGCGCCCCGGGTGCACAGGTGCCGGTGCTGTGCGTGGAACTGCAGCGTGGCCAGGCAGACAGCCCGGCGCTGCAGGAAGCGCTGCGTGCGCATGCCGCAGCGCGCACGCCTGAGGCCGGCCTGCAGCACTTCCTGGTGCATCCGGCGTTCCCCGTCGATATCCGTCACAACGCCAAGATCGGCCGCGAGAAGCTCGCCGTCTGGGCCAGCGCCGAACTGGAGAAGCGCGCATGAAGATCCTGGTCACCGGTGGTGGTGGTTTCCTTGGCCAGGCGCTGTGCCGCGGGCTGGTCGAACGTGGCCACCAGGTACTGGCGTTCAACCGCAGCCATTACCCGGAACTGCAGGCGATGGGCGTGGGCCAGATCCGTGGCGACCTGGCCGATGCGCAGGCAGTGCTGCACGCGGTGGCCGGCGTTGACGCGGTGTTCCACAACGGTGCCAAGGCCGGTGCGTGGGGCAGCTATGACAGCTACCACCAGGCCAACGTGGTCGGCACTGACAATGTGATCGCCGCCTGCCGCGCGCACGGCATCAGCCGGCTGGTCTACACCTCCACGCCCAGCGTGACGCACCGTGCCACCCACCCGGTGGAAGGCCTGGGCGCGGATGAAGTGCCCTACGGTGAGGACTTCCAGGCCCCGTATGCGGCGACCAAGGCGATTGCCGAACAGCGCGTGCTGGCGGCCAACGACGCCTCGCTGGCGACGGTGGCACTGCGCCCGCGCCTGATCTGGGGCCCGGGCGATCAGCAGCTGGTGCCGCGCCTGGCCGAACGTGCACGGCAGGGCCGCCTGCGTCTGGTGGGCGATGGCAACAATAAGGTGGATACCACCTACATCGACAACGCCGCGCTCGCACACTTTCTCGCTTTCGAGGCATTGACGCCGGGGGCCGCGTGTGCGGGCAAGGCCTACTTCATTTCCAACGGCGAACCGCTGCCGATGCGCGAGCTGGTCAACAAGCTGCTGGCCGCCGTTGGTGCGCCGACGGTGGACAAGGCGATCAGCTTCAAGGCCGCTTACCGCATCGGTGCGCTCTGCGAGCGCCTGTGGCCGCTACTGCGCCTGCGCGGCGAGCCGCCATTGACCCGCTTCCTGGCCGAGCAGCTGTGCACGCCGCACTGGTACAGCATGGAGCCGGCACGCCGTGACTTCGGCTACGTGCCGCAGGTCAGCGTCGAAGAAGGGCTGCGCAGGCTGAAGGCTTCATCTGCTGCATAGATCGCCGTCACTGGCTGCACACCGCCAGATCGGGAGGATGGACCCACGCCATCCAACGGCCCGGACATCTGCGAGGAGCGCCATGCTGCATTACGCCGTCATCTTTTTCGTCATCGCCATCATCGCCGCCGTGCTCGGCTTCTCCGGCATTGCCGGCGCTGCCAGCAACATTGCCTGGATCCTGTTCGTTGTGTTCCTGGTACTGGCAGTGATCTCGATGTTCCGCAAGCGCGGATAGAACCTGCAGGACGTGCCGGTCACCGGCCGGCACGTCGCTTCCCGGTGGGTGCCGACCGTTGGTCGGCACGCCTCCTGTAGAGCCGAGCCATGCTCGGCTGCATCTCCAGGGTCGAGCATGGCTCGACGCTACACACAGCGCCGCTACACGGCGCTGTGCAATCCGCGATCGGCTTCATGGCGCTCCAGCGCCAGTTCGATCAGCCGCGTGATCAGCGTCGTGTAGTCCACACCGCTGGCGCCCCACAGCTTCGGGTACATGCTGATGCGGGTGAAGCCCGGCAGCGTGTTGACCTCGTTGATGACGATGTCACCGTCTGTGGTGAGGAACACATCCACGCGCGCCATGCCCGCACACTCCAGCGCCTGGTAGGCCCGCAGCGCGGTCTGCTGGATGCGCGCCTGGGTTGCAGCATCGATATCCGCCGGCACCACCACCTCGGCGCCGTCGGCGTTGATGTACTTGGTGTCGTAGGCGTAGAACTCGTCGTGCACCACCACTTCCCCACACAGGCTGGCCTGAGGATGTTCGTTGCCCAGCACCGCGCACTCGATCTCGCGACCGACCACCGCCGATTCCACCAGCACCTTGTGGTCGTAGCGCAGCGCCAATGCCAGCGCCTCGGCGAAGCCCGCTGCATCCTTGACCTTGCTCACCCCCACCGACGAACCCTGGTTGGCCGGCTTCACGAACAACGGCAGGCCGAGCTGCGCGATCACCGCATCGACATCGACTGCCGCCGCCTGATGGCGACGGATGCACAGCCACGGTGCCACCTGCAGCCCGGCGTCGCGCAGCAGGCGCTTGGTCACGTCCTTGTCCATCGCCACCGCCGAGCCCAGTACCGGTGAACCGACGAAGGGCAGGTTGGCCATGCGCAGCAGCCCCTGCAGCGCACCGTCCTCGCCCAGCGGCCCGTGCACGATCGGCAGCACCACATCGATCTGGCCGAGCGCGCTGGCCGCATCGGACGGCTGCAGCTGCGCCTGCTCGGCGCCCGGGCGCACCGCCAGCGACGTACCGGACCGATGCAGGGCGATGCGCGACGGATCATCGGCATTGATCAGGAAGGTATCCGGCTGGCTCAGATGCCACTGGCCCTGCTTGTCGATACCGACCAGCACCGGCTCGAAGCGCTCGCGATCGAGCGCATCGAGGATGTTCTTCGCCGACTGCAGCGAAACTTCGTGCTCGGAAGACTTGCCACCGAAGATGATGCCGACCCGGGTCCGTGCCATGGCGAATGCGATGTCCTGTGCGTTGCGTGGCCCCATAGCATGAACCTTCATCGGCCTTCCGCGTGAGGCACAGATGAACCAGAAATCCATCCACGCATGGCGATCTACCGTGTCGACCAAGGTCGACACCCACCAACAACAGCAGGAACCTGTCGAAGGCGGGGTGGGTCCGGTTGCGGGGGCGTGAGCCGCATGGATGCGGCGACCGAGCTTACATGGACGTACTTGCAGCGTCCCCCGCAACCGGACCCACCCCGCCATCCCACGGATAGCCCGCTTTTGATGTTGATCTTGCCGGCCAGCGGCCGGTGCCTCTGCGGGTGCCGGGCGGCAGCCCGGCCCAAGCCCCCCACCCACGCAGGTAGAATGCACACATGGCTCTCTCCCTGCTCAAGTCCCTCAAGCCGGTCGCCGGCCGCGCCCTGCAGATCGCCCTGAACCGCGCGCTGGCGCTGGATCCGGATACCCGCCATGCGCTGACCAGCCTGGATGGCCGGCATATCGATCTGACCCTGGAAGCGCCGTCGCTGGCCATGCGCATCAGCGTCGACGGCGACCAGCTGCGGGTCGGCCCGGTGGATGCGCAGGAAGCCGACCTGGCCGTGCGCAGCAGCCTGGCCGGCGTGCTCGCGCAGCTGCCGCTGCTGGCCAACGCACGGCGCGGTGACAACAACGGCAAGGGCCGCGTGCGCGTGGCCGGCGACGCCGAACTGGCACGCCGCCTGCAGCAGCTCGCCAAGGGCTTCGACCCGGACTGGCAGCAGCCCTTCGTCAGCGTGTTCGGCGAGGTACTGGGCGTGCAGGTCGCCAATACCCTGCGCAGCGCCCTGCAGCACGCACGCCAGGGCGCGGTCGACCTGGCCCACAGCGCCGCAGAATTCATCACCGAGGAATCGCGCGATGTAGTGCCGCGCGCTGAACTGGATGCCTTCCACGATGATGTGGACGTGCTGCGCGACGACGTGGAGCGCCTTGGTGCACGCGTACAGCGCCTGCGGGGTGCCGCATGAAGGCCGTGCTGCGCGCCAGCCGCATCGGCCGGGTGATCCTGCGTTACCGCCTCGACGACCTGCTGCAGGACACACCGGCCGAGCGCTGGTTGCGCCTGGCCAAGCCGTTCGTGCCGCGCGCCTCGGCCGACATCGCCGCACAGTCGCGCGGTGCGCGCCTGCGCCTGGCGCTGCAGGATCTCGGCCCGATCTTCGTCAAGTTCGGCCAGATCCTGTCCACCCGCCGCGATCTGGTGCCGCCGGATGTGGCCAATGAGCTGACTCTGCTGCAGGACCGGGTCAAGCCGTTCGATGGTGAGACCGCGCGTCGCATCGTCGAGGAAGCGCTCGGCCTGCCGGTCAGCGAGGCCTTCGCCAGTTTCGACACCGAACCGCTGGCCTCGGCCTCCATCGCACAGGTGCACGCGGCCACGCTGGCCGATGGCCGCCAGGTGGTGGTCAAGGTGCTGCGCCCGGGCATCGAGAAGCAGATCGACGCTGATATCGCCCTGCTCAATTCGCTGGCCGCCCTGGTCGAGCGCACCCATCCACGCGCCGACAAGATCCGTCCGCGCGAAGTGGTGGCCGAGGTCGAAAACACCCTGTCCGCCGAGCTGGACCTGCAGCGCGAAGGCGCCAATGCCAGCGTGCTGCGCCGCTTCTGGGAAAACAGCGACGACCTGTACGTGCCGGAAGTGATCTGGAGCCACACCGCCGAGCGCGCGCTGACCCTGGAGCGCGTGTGGGGCATTCCGTCCGACGACATCGCCGCGCTGGACAAGGCCGGCATCGACCGCAAGGCGCTGGCCGCCAAGGGCGTGCGGGTGTTCTACACCCAGGTGTTCCGCGACAACTTCTTCCATGCCGACGCGCACGCCGGCAACATCTGGGTCGACACCGATCCATCGCGTCGCGCCAACCCGCGCTTCATCGCGCTGGACTTCGGCATCATGGGCCAGCTCTCGCAGGAAGATCAGTACTACCTGGCCGAGAACTTCATGGCCATCTTCAACCGCGACTACCGCCGCATCGCCGAACTGCATGTGCAGGCGCGCTGGATGCCGGACAACGTGCGCATCGATGACCTGGAAGCGGCCGTGCGTTCGGTGTGCGAGCCGTACTTCACCCGGCCGCTGTCGCAGATCTCGCTGGCCGAAGTGCTGATGAAGCTGTTCCGCGTGGCCCAGCGTTACCAGCTGACCCTGCAGCCGCAGCTGATCCTGCTGCAGAAGACCCTGCTGAACATCGAAGGCGTCGGCCGCCAGCTCGATCCGCAGATCGACATCTGGGCAGTGGCCAAGCCGGTGCTGGCGAAGATCCTGCGCGAGCGCTACAGCCCGCGCCGGGTGGTACGCGAGATCGGCAAGCGCCTGCCGGAAATCATGACCCACGCGCCGGACATGCCGCGCCTGGTACACGCCTGGCTGACCCAGCAGGTGGAAGGCCGCCACGAACTGTCGATGCGTTCGCGCGACCTGGCCGCACTGGATGCCAGCGTGCAGCGCCTGCAGAAGCGTGCGGTGGGCGCGATCACCGGTGTCGGCCTGCTGGCCATCGCCGCGCTGATCTACGTGGTGCAGCCGCCGGGCTGGTACTGGGGCGACCTGCCGATGTGGAGCTGGCTGTCCGGTGTGGTCGGCGTGGTGGCGCTGGCGCGCGCGTGGTGGAAGTAGGTCCCATGCTGCAGGCACTCAAGGACGAACTGGCCCGCTTCGGCGCCGACAACGATGCCCGCGAAAGCGCGCGCGGGCGCCGCATGCTCAACATCACGCCGGAGACGGGTGAATTCCTGTCCGTGCTGGTCCGCTTCGGCGCTGCGCGCCAGGTGCTGGAGATCGGCACCTCCAACGGCTATTCGACGCTGTGGCTGGCCGAGGCTGCCACAGCCATCGACGGCCACGTGACCACGCTCGAATACGCCGAGGACAAGGTGGCGATGGCGCGTGACACCTTCGCGCGCAGTGGCCTGGCCGATCGCATCACGCTGGTCCACGACGATGCGGGACCGTGGCTGGCGCTGGTCGCCGATGCCAGCGTCGACCTGCTGTTCCTCGATTCGGATCGCGGGCAGTACGCCGGCTGGTGGCCGCAGCTGCGCCGCGTGCTGCGGCCCGGCGGCCTGCTGGTGGTGGACAACGCCACCTCGCATGCAGAACAGGTGGAACCGCTGCGGGCGCTGCTGGAGGCTGATCCGGACTTCAGCACCAGCCTGGTGCCGGTGGGCAATGGCGAGCTGTTGGCCGTACGCAGCGCCTGACTGCTCTACAGGCAGGTGCCAACCTTGGTTGGCACGCCGTTGCCGGCGCGCAGAGCCGCCGAGCGCGGGCTCGGCTCTACAGAAGGCAGGCCTTTATAATCCCGCGGTGAGCACCGAACCCGAGACCCTCGCCGCGGTCGAGACCGACACCGCGCCCCTGCAGCTGCTGCACCTGGATGAACGCCTGGCCGTGGTCAACAAGCCTGCCGGGCTGATGGTCCACGACAGCAAGCTGGCCCGTGGCGAAGACGACTTCCTGGCCGACCGCCTGCGCGAGCAGCTGGGCCGCCCGATCTTCCTTGTGCATCGCCTGGACCGGGCCACCAGCGGCTGCCTGCTGTTGGCCTTCGACCGCGAAACCGCCAGCGCGCTGGGCAAGGCGTTGATGGGCGGTGAAGTGCTGAAGGACTACCTGACCGTCTGCCGTGGCTGGCCGGCAGAACTGTCCTGGCGGGTCGACCACGACCTCGACGGTGGCCCGGGCAAGCCGGTGAAGAAGCCGGCGGTCACCGACTTCCAGCGCCTGGCCACCGGCGAGCTGTCGGTCCCGGTCGGTGAGTTCACCCGTTCGCGCTACGCGCTGCTGCGTTGCCAGCCGCAGACCGGGCGCTTCCGGCAGATCCGCCGGCACCTGAAGCATCTCTCGCATCACATGATCGGCGACACCAGCCACGGTGATGGTCGCCACAACCGCATCTTCCGCATGCAGGGCGTGCACCGCATGCTGCTGCATGCCGAGCGCCTGCGTTTCCCGCATCCGGACGGTGGCACGGTGGATGTGCGTGCGCCGCTGGACCGCGAGTTGCAGAAGGCGCTGGGCCTGTTCGGCTGGCAGGTGGACGACGCCTGATGCTGCTGCGGTAAGCCGAGCGTGGGCTCGGCTCTACAGCCAGCGGCTGGGCGTGGCCCGGCGCACCCCGTTATTTCTTTTCCGGCTCGTTGACGATCGCTTCCAGGTCCTTCTGCAGATCCGCGAACAGCGGCTGCATGCGCGCCTGGATGGCCACCATCACGTTCTGCATCAGCGCCGGGGTCTTGTCCAGCAGGCTCTGGCCGGCCGCGCTCTCGTAGAACTCGGCCATCGCCAGCACGTCTTCCTTGCTGAAGGTCTTCTTGTAGAGGTCCACGTACATCGGCCGCAGCTGCTGCCACGACAGGGCCTGGCGCAGGGTCTGGCTGGTCCGCGCCTGGATCCGCTTCAGCTGTTCCTGCTGCTGGGCGTTGAGCTGGCGCTGTGCGGCCACCTGCTGGAACTGCTGCTGCTGCATCGCCTCGATCTGCGGCAGCATGGTGTCGATCATGCTCTGCGCCCGTGACGCGGACAGCAGGCGGTTGATGTCGCCATCGGTCGGTGGCGCGGCCAGGGCCGGAACGCTGGCCACGGCCAGCGCCAGCAGCAGGGCGGCGCGGCGCAGCAGGGACGGCAGGGCGGGTGCGGTGCGGGTCATGCGGGCTTCCTGCGGTACATGGGACGGCCAGCATACCCGCAGCCAAGGCGAAGGCGGCGTGTTCGGTACCTGATCGGCGGCATACGGTGCGCGATGCCGCACTCCGGCACGTGGCTGCCGCTACAATGCGCGGATGGGCAGTGGACCGGTCACCATCAGCGCGCAGCTTGAAATCCCCGACGGCGAGATCGTCGAGCGGTTCGTGCGTGCCAGCGGTGCCGGTGGCCAGAACGTCAACAAGGTCTCCACCGCGGTGGAACTGCGTTTCGATGTGGCCAACTCGCCCTCGTTGCCCGAACCGTTGCGCGCGCGCCTGTTGGCGCGGCGTGACCGGCGCATGACCGGCGAAGGCGTGCTGGTCATCGACGCGCAACGTTTCCGGACCCAGGATCGCAATCGCGAGGATGCGCGCGAGCGGCTGGCGGCCTTCATCCAGGCCGGGCTGAGCGTGCCCAAGCCGCGCAAGGCCACCAAGCCGACCCTCGGGTCGAAACTGCGTCGTCTGGACGCCAAACGCGGGCGCGCGCAGATCAAGCGCGGGCGCTCATCACGTGACTGGGAGTGATTGCTTGAACAACCCGACTTCGTTGCTGCCGGCCGTGCCGCCGCAGATGCCGCAGGTCAAACCCAACGCCTTCCTGCGCTGGCTGGCGCGCTGCACCCTGCGCATGGGCGGCTGGAAGGTGACCGGCACCCTGCCTGACATTCCCCGCCTGGTGTTCATCATCGCGCCGCATTCGTCCAACTGGGACGGCCTGTGGGGCATGGCGGCCAAGATCGCGCTGGGAATGAAGGTCAAGGTGCTGGGCAAGGCATCGCTGTTCTGGTGGCCGCTGGGCCCGCTGCTGCACAAGCTGGGCGTGATCCCGCTGGACCGCAGCTCGCCGCAGGGCACGGTGGGCCAGGCGGTGGACCTGCTGCGCAACAACGAGAAGATGTGGTTCGCCATCACCCCCGAGGGCACCCGCAAGGCCGTGAAGGACTGGAAGGCCGGCTTCCTGAAGATCGCCCGGATGGCCGACGTGCCGATCCTGGCCGCGTATTTCCACTACCCGGAAAAGACCATCGGCATCGGCCCGCTGTTCACGCCCAGCGGCGATGATGCCGCCGACATGGCCGCCATCCGCGAGTTCTACCGGCCGTGGATGGGCAAGACCCGCGGTACGGTCTGAGCCTGCCGCAGGCCGCCGCATAGACGCCACGTCCGGCACATGCCGGGCGAGCGCGACAGGAGTAGGGTGGAGGGCTGGTATCCCGTACCGTCTGCCCAAGGAGTGTTTTACATGTCGCGTACCGTAGTCCTGGCCGCCGCCATCAGCCTGGCGCTGGCGGCCTGTTCCGGCAAGGAGTCCACCCCCGTGTCCGATGCCCAGAAAGCCCCGGCCCAGCAGCCGGCCGAAGCCTCCACCAATCCGCTGCTGAGCGCCAGCACGTTGCCGTTCCAGGCGCCGCAGTTCGACAAGATCAAGGACAGCGACTACCTGCCGGCGTTCGAGGAAGGCATGCGCCAGCACCTGGCCGACGTGCGCAAGATCGCCGACAGCAGCGAGCCGGCCACCTTCGACAACACCATCGTGGCGATGGAGCGCAGCGGCGAGACCCTGAACCGCGTGTCGCGCATTTTCTTCGGCCTGGTCCAGGCCGATACCAACGATGCACGCCAGAAGATCCAGGAAGAAGTGGCGCCGAAGCTGGCCGCGCACCAGGACGAGATCAACCTCGATCCGAAGCTGTTCGCGCGCGTGAAGTCGCTGTACGACCAGCGTGACACGCTGGAACTGGACCCGGTGCAGAAGCGCCTGGTCGAGCATTACTACGACGGCTTGGTGCGCGCTGGCGCACAGCTGTCCGACGCCGACAAGGCGAGCCTGCGCAAGCTCAACGTGGAAGAAACCACCCTTTCCACCCAGTTCCATACCCGTCTGGTGGCCGCCACGGCCGCTGCGGCCGTCGTTGTCGACGACAAGGCCAAGCTGGCCGGCCTGGACGAGAATGCGATCAACAACGCTGCCACCGCCGCCAAGGATCGCAAGCTGGATGGCAAGTTCCTGCTGCCGTTGCAGAACACCACACAGCAGCCGGTGCTCGGCTCGCTGAGCGACCGCGACCAGCGCGCCGCCGTGCTGAAGGCTTCGGAAACCCGCGCCGAGCGCGGCGATGCCAACGACACCCGGCAGACCGTGCAGCGCCTGGCCCAGCTGCGTGCACAGAAGGCCAAGCTGCTCGGCTTCGACACCTTCGCCGACTACCAGCTGGGCGACCAGATGGCCAAGACCCCGGCTGCCGCGCTCAAGCTGCTGACCGACACCGTGCCGGCCGCCACTGCCAAGGCACGCGCCGAAGCCGGCGAGATCCAGAAGGTGATCGACGCGCAGAAGGGTGGTTTCCAGGTCGCCGCTTCGGACTGGGACTTCTACGCCGAGCAGGTGCGCAAGGCCAAGTACGATCTGGACGAATCGCAGATCAAGCCGTACTTCGAACTGGACAACGTGCTGCAGAACGGCGTCTTCTACGCCGCCACCCAGCTGTACGGCATCACCTTCAAGCCGCGTACCGACATTCCGACCTACAACCCGGACATGAAGGTGTACGAAGTGTTCGACAAGGACGGCACCTCGCTGGCGCTGTTCTACACCGACTACTTCAAGCGTGACAGCAAGTCCGGCGGCGCCTGGATGGACGTGTTCGTCGAGCAGGACGGCCTGACCGGTGCCAAGCCGGTGGTCTACAACGTCTGCAACTTCACCAAGCCGGCCGCCGGCCAGCCTGCGCTGATCAGCTTCGACGACGTCACCACCATGTTCCATGAGTTCGGCCATGCGCTGCACGGCATGTTCTCGAACGTGAAGTACCCGTCGATTGCCGGCACCGCCACCTCGCGTGATTTCGTCGAGTTCCCGTCGCAGTTCAACGAGCACTGGGCGCTGGATCCGAAGGTGTTCGCCAACTACGCCAAGCACTACAAGACCGGCGAGGCGATGCCGCAGGAACTGGTCGACAAGATCCTCAAGGCACGCAGCTTCAACCAGGGCTACGCGACCACCGAGTACCTGTCGGCCGCACTGCTGGACCTGGCCTGGCACACGCAGAAGGCCGACGCGCCGCTGCAGGATGTCGGCGCCTTTGAAGCCAGCGCGCTGAAGAAGTTCAAGGTCGACCTGCCGCAGGTGCCGCCGCGTTACCGTACCACCTACTTCGACCACATCTGGGGCGGTGGTTACTCGGCCGGCTACTACGCCTACTTCTGGGCCGAAGTGCTGGACCATGACGCCTACCAGTGGTTCACCGAACACGGTGGCCTGACCGCGGCCAACGGCCAGGAATTCCGCGACAAGATCCTCTCGCGCGGCAACAGTGTGGAGCTGTCGACCCTGTACCGCGATTTCCGCGGCAAGGACCCGTCGGTGGAACCGCTGCTGAAGTTCCGCGGGCTGAAATAAGAAAGCGAAAACGGCGGGGGCAACCCCGCCGTTTTTCTTTGCTCTTCTTGTAGAGCCGAGCCTACGCTCGGCTGCCTTTCGCGCCCTTGTAGAGCCGAGCCCATGCTCGGCTGGTTTCCCACGAAAGGAAGCGCGCTACGTCCCCACATGCACCCGGTTGGCCTGCTCGGCCAGCCCCAGGTGGTCCAGCGCGATATCCAGCGCCAGCACATAGCTCTGTGCACCGTAACCGGCCGCAATGCCCAGGCGCTGGCCGACACCGGCCGGCAGGCACGGCTCGGCCACCGCGCCGTCGTCATGCACTTCCACGTACGCGTTGTGCAGATAGGGCAGCAACCGTTGCAGGCGCAGGCTGTTGGCACATGCACCCGGATCGAGCAGCGTCACCTCGCCGCGACTGTGATCGGCCACGCGCAGCGCGTCCAGCAGTTCCTGTTCCGAACCGCAGGCACGGATCGCCACGCTGGTGCCGGCATCGATCGCGCGATGCACCAGCGACTTCAGTACCGGCGCCGGCAGTGGCATTGCCGTGCGAATCAAGGCGCCGGCGGCTTCCGGGCCGCGGATGATGAAGATCGACATGGCTCAGCTCTCCTGCGCCAGGCGACGGCCGACGATGGCCAGCGACAGCGGATAGCCGGCCTGCTGGCTGCGCTGGTCGACCACCACCGCGGCGGGGCCGTGCTGCAGGCGCAGGCGCGCATCCAGGCCGGGCTCGCTGGGCGACTGCAGCTCGATGTACTGCGCCGGCAGCCGTTCCAGCGCCGCCTGCAGTGCGCCACCCTCGGCCTGCCATTGCGCCTCGTCGGCCACGCCGACATCCAGCAGCACCCAGTCGGCCGAGCGCGCCTGCGGCTGGCACAGGCACTGGCGCACTTCGGACAGACTGGCGCAGTCGCTGCACAGCACGCGATGGCCGCTCAGCTGCGCCGGCAACTGCGGGCGCGGCGCCGACGGAGACGCGTGGCGGATCACCAGGAGGGTCATACAACACCTTGCGGAATGCGCCCTGCGGCGCGGTGGAGACACGATGCGCGTGCTGGCCGTAAAGGTGCGATGCCCGTGGCCGGGGCACGGCGTAAAACCTGCGTAACCCATCCTGTAGAGCCGAGCCTACGCTCGGCTGGCGTGCACCGACGCTTGAAGGGCAGCCGAGCGCGGGCTCGGCTCTACAGCAAGCCGGTGCGGGAACCTCTTCGGCCCGGATGTGGTCTGATGCAGCTACCACTGACCCGGAGCCTGCCATGGACGCTGTTGCCCGCCCTCCCTTTTCCGAACGCGCGCTGGCCTGGCTGAAGAAAGAGGCGCTGCCGTTGCTGGTGATGCTCGGCCTGCTCGCCGCCGCCCGCGATACCCTGGCCAACCACTACGTAGTGCCCAGCGGCTCGATGCAGCCGACCCTGCAGCCCGGCGACCGGGTGGTGGTGGACATGCGTGCCTACGGCCTGCGCCTGCCGTTCACCGGCAAGGAACTGATGGCCACCGGCGTTCCGCAGCGCGGCGAGGTGGCGGTGTTCGATTCGCCGGCCGACGGCACCCGCCTGATCAAGCGGGTGGCCGCGGTGGCCGGTGACCATGTGCAGCTGCACGAAGGGCACCTGAGCATCAACGGCCAGCCACTGCAGACCGCCGACCTGCAGGACGTGGAAGCCTTCGGTGAACGCCGTGCCCGCCTCGATCTGGACATGGGCGGCGGCCCGGACATCGCCGATCTGGTGGTGCCCGACGGTAAGGTGCTGGTGCTGGGTGACCACCGCGGCAACAGCTTCGATGGCCGCTTCTTCGGCTTCGTCGACGCTGACAAGGTCTACGGCCGCGCTGTGGCGGTGTACTACCGCCGGGGCGCCGGCTTCGAGTGGCAGCGCCTGTAAGCTGAATTGATACTTCCTGTGTATCAATCCTGACCTATCAGGTTATGGATCGACTGGATGGACGGGCCTAGTCTGAGGCCCGTTCCCTCCCATACCCGGCCGTCCCCACCGGCCCACCGATCCCATGACTGGCGAAACCGCCGCGACCGTCGAACGCCGCCCCCACGCTGTTGACCCCGCTTCCGACACCCGCATCCAGCAGGGCACGCCGGCTTTCCGCCGCACCGCGCTGGCGCTGTTCCTGGCCGGCTTCTCCACCTTCGGGCTGCTGTACACGGTGCAGCCGCTGCTGCCCGAATTCAGCCGCCACTTCGGCGTGTCCGCCGCCGGCAGCGCAATGTCGCTGTCGCTGACCACCGGCACGCTGGCGGTGGCCATGCTGCTGGCCGGCCTGCTGTCCGACGCGGTCGGCCGCCGCCCGTTGATGATTGCTGCGCTGCTGGCCTCGGCCATGCTGTCGCTGAGCACCGCGCTGGTGGACGACTGGACCACGTTGCTGTTGCTGCGCACCCTGCTGGGCCTGGCGCTGAGCGGCGTGCCGGCCGTGGCGATGACCTACCTGGTCGAGGAAATGGACAGCCGCGCGCTGGGCCTGGCGATGGGCCTGTACATCGGCGGTAACGCCATCGGTGGCATGAGCGGGCGACTGCTGGCAGGCATCATCGCCGACCACTGGGGCTGGCGCTGGGGCATCGGCGTGGTCTCGATCATCGCCGTGGCCAGCACCGTGCTGCTGTGGCTGCAGCTGCCGCCGTCGCGTCACTTCCACCCCCGCCGTGATGGACTGCGCCAGTTGCCGTCACGCTGGCGCATGCTGTTCGCCGACCCGGGCCTGCCGTGGCTGTTCGCCACCTCGTTCGTGCTGATGGGCGTGTTCGTCACCCTCTACAACTACCTGGGCTACCACCTGCTGGCGCCGCCGTACCACCTCAGCCAGACCGTGGTAGGCCTGATCTTCAGCGTCTACCTGGTGGGCACCTTCAGTTCGGCGTGGATGGGCCAGCAGGCTACGCGTTACGGACGCGGCCGCATCCTGTCGATCTCGTTCGCGCTGATCGGTGCCGGCATCGCGCTGCTGGCACTGCCTTGGCTGAGCACGATGGCACTCGGCATCGCGCTGGTCACGTTCGGCTTCTTCGGTGGTCACTCGGTGGCCAGCAGCTGGGTTGGCAGCCGTGCCGGCACGATGCGCGCGGAAGCCTCGGCGCTGTATCTGTTTGCCTATTACCTGGGTTCGAGTGTGCTCGGTGGTTTAGGCGGCCTGGCTTATGCGGCGTGGGACTGGCGGGGTGTGTGCCTGTTCGCCGCCGTGCTGACCCTGATCGGCGGTGGCATTGTCTGGGCGCTGCAGCAGCGCGCCCCGCAGCCGGTGACCGCGTGATCCTGGTCTGATAGAGGCCGACCTTGGTCGGCGTTGTGGTCGTGGGCCAACCAAGGTTGGCCACTACCGGGGGGGCACGCTCAGCCCTCCACGAACGCCTCGCGCAACAACCCGGCGAAATTGCGGATCAGCGGCGTCACCCCCTCGCGGTGCCACGCCAGCTGCACCTCCGAATGCGCACCAGCATCGGCCAGTGCCACGAAGCGCGATCCTTCCACCCGGATGTGATCGCACGACGACGGCAGGATGGCTGCGCCCAGGCCGGCAGCAGCAAGACTGATCAGGGTCGAGGCTTCGCCCGCCTCCTGCGCGATGCGCGGCGTGAACCCGGCGGCCGCGCACAACGCGATCATGTGGTCATGGATGCCCGCACCGGCACTGCGGCGAAATGCCACGAACGGCTCCTGCGCGAAGTCGCGCAGCGACAGCGTTCCTTGTTTCGACAGTTTGCGCAGGGCGGGGTGGTCGGCATGCACGATCAACGCCAGCGGGTCGACGAACAGGCTGTGCGCCACCAGTTCCGGCGGCAACGCGCGCTTGCGGATGATGCCCACGTCCAGGCTGCCATCGAGCAGCGCATCGATCTGCTGCAGCGTGTTCATCTCGCTCAGCTGCAGCCGTACCTGCGGGTACTGCTGGCGGTAGCGCAGGATCGAACGCGGAATCTGCGGTGACAGTGGCGTGGCCCGGGTCAGGCCGATACGCAGTTCGCCCTGCTCGCCGCGCTGCGCGCGCTGCACCTCGTCCACCGCTGTTTCCACCTGCTGCACGATGGCGCGTGCACGCTCCTGCAGCAGCTCACCGGCAGGCGTCAGCTGCACACGACGGTGGCTGCGCACGAACAGGCGCGCCCCGATCAGTTCCTCCAGCTGGCGGATCTGCTGGCTGAGCGGCGGCTGCGACATGCCCAACCGCTCCGCCGCCTGGCCGAAGTGCAGCGTATCGGCGACGGCAAGGAAGTAGCGCAGGTGGCGGAGTTCGACGGACATGGCGCCAGTCTAGCCAGACCGGCACCGTGCCTGGCGTCTTCTTTGATCGTTTTTCCGCCAGTCGAGCATGGCTCGACTCTACAAAAGCCCATTTCGATCATTGATGACGTGTCGACCAAGGTCGACACCTACCAACAGCCGCGGAGAACTGTCAGAGGCGGGGCGCTGTGGGTGGGCAGGACCGTTGGCGCCATGGATGGCGCCATCGAGCCCCCAGGGATGGGTTCACGGCGTGTCCTGCCCACCCACAGCGCACCGCCATCCTACGGATAGCCCGCTGTTGCCGTTGCTTCGGCCTCGGCAGGTGCAGGGCGCAGCCCTGCCGAACACCCCTACCGCTCGGAATGCCCGCTCTGGTCGTAATCGCGCGGACTGAACAACTCCGGCTGGATCAGCTCGATGAACGCCCGCGCCTGCGCCGACAACGCCTTGCCGCGCCGCACGATCACCCCGTAACTGCGTTCCGGGAACCAGCGCTTCATCGACCTCGCCGCCAACCGCTCGCGGTCGGCCTCGTTCAGGCAAAGTGCCGGCACGATGGAAATGCCCATGCCCATCGCCACGTACTGCTTGATCACCTCCCAGCCCCCCACCTCCAGCGCCACGGTGTAGGCGATGCGGTGGCGCTGGAACACCTGGTCCACCAGCCGGTAGGTGATCTGCCGCTTCGGCGGCAGCACCAGCGGATAGCGCGCGATGTCGGCCAACTCCAGCTCGCCGCCCTTGGCCAGCGGATGGTCATGCGGCGCGATCAGCACCTGTTCGAAGCGGTAGGCCGGGGCGTAGGTCAGGTCGGCCGGCACATCGGTCATCGAACCGATCGCCAGGTCGGCGGCATCCTCGCGCAGCAGGTCGGTGCCGTCGGCGCTGATCGCGTTGTGCAGGGTCAGGCGCACGTCCGGGTAGTGCAGGCGGAAGCGTTCGACGATCTTCGGCAGCAGGTACAGGATGGTCGAGCTGTTGGCGGCGATGTTCAGCTCGCCCGCATCCAGGCCGCGTACCTTGTCGCGGAAGCGTGCCTCCAGCCCGTCCAGGTTCTCCACCAGCGGCTGCGCCATTTCGTACAGCAGCTGGCCCTCGCGGCTGGGCACCAGGCGACGCCCGCTGCGCTCGAACAACGGCACGCCCAGCTCCCGTTCCAGGGCCTGCAACTGCAGGCTGATGGCCGGCTGGCTGACGAACAATGCCTCAGCCGCCCGTGAGACAGAGCCCAGACGCACGGTCTGGCAGAACGCGCGCAACGGCTTCAACCGGTCGGATTTGTAGGAAAAACGCGGACTTGGCGAGGGGCGCGTGGTCATGGCGTTACAAGTATTAGCACAACTTATGTAGAGCATTGCAAAAACTGTTTTGCCAAATACTCGGCCCGGGCGGCACCGTGGAGGCGTTCCCCACCGCTGGAGTCGCCCCATGTCCGCCGTCGCTTCCGCTGTTCCCACCCCTGCCAGCAAGGCCACCCCCGGCATCGCCCTGGCGACCCGCGTGGCCGGTCAGGACACCGTGCTGCCGGCGCCGCTGCTGGCCCTGCTGGTGTCGCTGCACCGTGCGGTGGAACCGGGCCGGCAGGCACGGCTGCAGGCCCGCCGTGAACGCCAGGCGTTCTTCGACCAGGGCGGCCTGCCGGACTTCCGTGAAGACACCACCGCGATCCGTAGCGGCGACTGGCGCGTTGCGCCGCTGCCGGCCGCGCTGCAGGATCGCCGCGTCGAGATCACCGGCCCGACAGACCCAAAGATGGTCATCAACGCACTGAACTCCGGCGCCAGGGTGTTCATGGCCGACTTCGAGGATTCGACCTCGCCGACCTGGCGCAACCTGCTGGCCGGGCAGCAGTCGCTGGCGGCGGCGGTGCGTGGTGATCTGGAATTCACCGCCGCCAATGGCAAGCACTACACGCTGCGCCCGTACGACGAACAGGCCGTGCTGATCGTGCGCCCGCGCGGCTGGCATCTGGACGAGAAGCACGTGCGCATCGACGGCCAGTTCATCGCCGGCGGCCTGTTCGACGCGGCGGTGTTCGCCTTCCACAACGCCCGCACCCTGCAGGCCAAGGACCGCGGCCCGTACTTCTACCTGCCCAAGCTGCAGAGCATGGAAGAGGCCGCGCTGTGGGAGACCGCGCTGTCGCACATCGAAGGCATGCTCGGCCTGCCGCACGGCCAGATCAAGGTGACCGTGCTGATCGAAACGCTGCCGGCGGTGTTCGAGATGGACGAGATCCTGCACGCACTGCGTGACCGCATCGTCGGCCTGAACTGCGGGCGCTGGGATTACATCTTCTCGTACCTGAAGACCTTCCGCCGCCACGCCGACCGCGTGCTGCCCGAACGCGGCCAGGTGACCATGACCCAGCCGTTCCTGAAGGCGTATTCGGAACTGCTGATCCAGACCTGCCACCGCCGCGGTGCGCATGCGATGGGCGGCATGGCCGCGCAGATCCCGATCAACAACGATGCCGCGGCCAACGAACAGGCGATGGCCCGGGTGCGCGCCGACAAGCTGCGCGAAGTCACCGCCGGCCATGACGGCACCTGGGTTGCGCATCCGGCGCTGATTCCAGTGGCGATGGCGATCTTCGACGAACACATGCCCGGTGCGAACCAGCACAGCGTGCTGCGCCAGGATGTGCGCGTGGGCCGCGATGAACTGATCGCGCGCCCGCCGGGCACCATCACCCGTGCCGGCTTCGAAGGCAACGTGGAAGTCTGCGTGCGCTACCTGGCGGCGTGGCTGGATGGCAACGGTTGCGTGCCGATCCACCACCTGATGGAGGACGCGGCCACCGCCGAGATCAGCCGCAGCCAGCTGTGGCAGTGGCTGCATACGCCGGGCCAGCAACTGGACGACGGCACCGCGATCGATCTGGCGCTGCTGGATTCCACTCTCTCGCAGCTGCCGGCACGGCTGGGCGATACCGCCGCGCTGCCTGGTGGTACACGCATCGGCGAAGCCATCACCCTGCTCGGCGAACTGAGCCGCAGCGACGAACTGACCGATTTCCTGACCCTGCCGGCCTACGCGCGCATCGATTGACTCCCGCCCGCGTTTCCACGCCGTTTCCCTCCCCGCTGCACGCACGAACCGAACTGGAGAAAGACATGAGCAAGCTGCCCACTGCCGAACAGATCCAGCACGACTGGGATACCAACCCGCGCTGGGAAGGCATCCAGCGCAACTACAGCGCCGCCGACGTGGTGCGCCTGCGCGGCACCGTCCACATCGAGCATTCGCTGGCCCGCCTGGGTGCGGAGAAGCTGTGGGCGTCGCTGCATGAGCGCGAGTTCGTCAACGCGCTGGGTGCGCTGACCGGTAACCAGGCCATGCAGCAGGTCAAGGCTGGCCTGAAGGCCATCTACCTGTCCGGTTGGCAGGTGGCGGCCGACGCCAACCTGGCCGGCCAGATGTACCCGGACCAGTCGCTGTACCCCGCCGATTCGGTGCCGGCGGTGGTCAAGCGCATCAACAACACGCTGCTGCGCGCCGACCAGCTGCACCATGCCGAAGGCAAGGATGACATCGACTTCCTGCAGCCGATCGTGGCCGATGCAGAAGCCGGTTTCGGCGGCGTGCTCAACGCCTTCGAACTGATGAAGGCGATGATCGAGGCCGGTGCCGCCGGCGTGCACTTCGAGGATCAGCTGGCCTCGGTGAAGAAGTGCGGCCACATGGGCGGCAAGGTGCTGGTGCCGACCCGTGAGGCGATCGAGAAGCTCAACGCGGCGCGCCTGGCCGCCGACGTGCTGGGCGTGCCGACCCTGCTGGTCGCGCGCACCGATGCTGAAGCAGCGGATCTGCTGACCAGTGACATCGACGGCAACGACAAGCCGTTCACCACCGGTGAGCGCACCGTCGAAGGCTTCTACAAGACCCGCAATGGCCTGGACCAGGCGATCAGCCGTGGCCTGGCCTATGCACCCTACGCCGACCTGGTGTGGTGCGAGACCGGCAAGCCGGATCTGGAATTCGCACGCAAGTTCGCCGAGGCGATCCATGCGAAGTTCCCGGGCAAGCTGCTGGCCTACAACTGCTCGCCCAGCTTCAACTGGAAGAAGAACCTGGACGACGCCACCATCGCGAAGTTCCAGCGCGAGCTGGGCAGCTACGGCTACAAGTTCCAGTTCATCACCTTGGCCGGCTTCCATGCGCTGAACTACGGCATGTTCAACCTGGCCCACGGCTATGCACGCCGCCAGATGAGCGCGTTCGTGGAGCTGCAGGAAGCCGAGTTCGAAGCGGCCGAGCGTGGCTTCACTGCGGTCAAGCACCAGCGTGAGGTCGGTACCGGTTACTTCGACGCGGTGACCCAGGCGATCCAGCAGGGCCAGTCGTCGACCACCGCGCTGACCGGCTCGACCGAGGAAGAGCAGTTCCACGGCGGGCGCAGCGAACGCGCTGCGTGATGCGGTAGTGCCGGCCGCTGGCCGGCAACCCGTCGATGTTCCCGAGGTCCAGATGGTTGCCGGCCAGCGGCCGGCACTACCGGGCCTCAGAGCGATCAGGGTGGCCAGGGAAGGGCCAGACAACGCCGGCCGGTCGGGGGACCTGCCGGCGTTGTTGTATCGATGCAAAGGCGCGGCCAGCAGGCAGCGTCAATCAGGCGCACCCCGTGTGCCGGCAACTTGGCCGAAACCCTGTGAAACCCGGCATCGGATTGATCCCGCAGGGGTTTTGCCCGGACACCCGTGACCAGAACGGGCCACTACCGATCTTCACATCAATCAAGATCGGCAGAAGGGTCAAAATGAGATAGGGCGCACACTTTAAAGCGGTGCTATGCTCCGCGGCTCACCAGGGGACGCTGGCGGCGGGTGCAGGGAATGACCGGCAGGGGTGCGGCCGAGAACAGTGATGTGACGTCAGGTATCGCCCGGGTGGCGATGGCCGAGATCGTGCACGCGCTGCTGTCCGCTGCCGAGGTGGCATTGTTCGCCAGATTTGCCCGTCCATGCAAGCTTCATGCCGGACAGTGGTTGTTCCAGCGTGGCCATCGCGGCGAACGGATGTATGTGATCCTCCAGGGCCAGATCGAACTGGACTTCGGCGAGGACCTGGTGATCAAGACGCTCGGCCAGCATGAGTTCTTCGGTGAGCTTGGCCTGCTGGTCGGTGATCACCTGCGCAGCGCCAGTGCACGCGCGCTGGCCGACTGCGAAGTACTGGAGCTGGGCCCGGCCGATTTCCATCGCCTGGTGGAATCCGATCCCGGCCTGGTCGCCTACTTCCTGCGGCGCACGATCATGCGCGTGCTGACCAACGAGCAGGCCCTGATCAGCCAGCTGCGCCGGCGCAACCATGATCTGGAAACCGCGCTGGACAATCTGTACATCACCACCCATCAGCTGACCCACACCCGTGAGCTGGTGCGTACCGATGAACTGACCGGGCTGCACAACCGCCGTGGCCTGACCCTGTACCTGCAGGAGTGCCGCGCCGACGGTGGCGGGTTGCCGCAGGCCCTGCTGCTGATCGACTGCGACCGCTTCAAGCAGATCAATGATCGTCACGGCCACCAGGCCGGCGACCGTGTGCTGCAGAGCATGGGCAACATCCTGCGCTCGATGGCCGGTGAGCAGGACCTGGCCTGCCGCCTCGGCGGCGATGAGTTCTGCCTGATCCTGCGCCGTGGCAATCACGAGATCGTGCAGCACGCGGCCGAGTTCATCCTCAGCGCGGTGCATGGCCTGCTCGAACGCAGTCATGGCACGCCGCATGTCAGCCTGGTCAGCATCGGTGCCAGCCTGCTGGCGCCGGAGGCCGGCTGGAGCGAGTGGTATGCCAGTGCGGACCGCGCGCTGTACCAGGCCAAGCGCGATGGCGGCAACTGCCTGCGCTGGGTGGATGCTCCGGACGGCCCATAGGGAGATGCAGGCGATGAATGGCGACAACGGAACGTCAGCCCCGCATAGCCCCCAGCTACGCGCCCTGCTGTTCACCGATCTGTGTGATTCGCTGCAGCTGGTCGAGCGGATCGGCGACGTCGCGGCCGCGAGCCTGTTCCAGGAACACGACCGCCTGGTGCTGGTGTTGCAGCACCGCTGGAATGGCCAGCTGATCGATCGCTCCGACGGCCTGTTCATGCTGTTCGAGCGCGCCATCGATGCGCTCGGTTTCGCGCTGGACTACCAGTGCGAACTGCACACGCTGGGCCAGCAGCGTTCGATTGAACTGCGTGCGCGTGCCGGCCTGCATGTGGGTGACGTACTGACCTGGGACAACAGTCCCGAAGCGGTGCGCGCCGGCGCCAAGTCGATGGAAGTGGAAGGGCTGGCCAAGCCGATGGCGGCGCGCCTGATGATGCTGGCACGGCCTGGCCAGATCCTGTTGTCGGCCGTGGCCGAATCACTGACCCGCCGCGCCACCGATGCGTTGGGCGAGCGCGGCGCGCGCCTGCTGTGGAAGTCGCACGGGCGCTGGCGCTTCAAGGGCGTGCCGGTGGTGCAGGAAGTGATCGAAGTAGGCGAGATCGGCTCGGCGCCGCTGCGCATGCCACGTGCCAATGCCAAGGCGCGCCGCGACCTGCCGCTGTGGCGGCAGCCGTTGGTGCTGGCCGCTGAAGGTCTGGTACTGACGGTGGCGGTGCTGGGCGGCTGGCTGCTGCTGCGGCCGGAGCCGGCGATCGCGTTCGCCGAACGCGACTGGGTGGTGCTCGGGGATGTCGACAATCTCACCGGTGATCCGATCTTCGACGATTCGATGCGGCACGCGATCCGCATCGCGCTGGAGCAGTCGCGCTACGTGAACGTGCTGTCGGAGGGCAAGATCCGCGAAAGCCTGGAAATGGCGCGGCTCTCGGGCGATACCCGGCTCAACCGCGATACCGCGGCCGAGGTGGCGGTGCGCGAGGGTGCGCGCGCCGTGTTGTTGCCGACCGTGCGGCAGAAGATTGGTGGCTATGAGCTGGCCATCGACGTCGCCGCACCCGGCACCGGCCAGGTGATCCAGACGTTCACCGCCACCGTGGATCGATCCGATCAGATGGTGTTCGCGGTGGACGACGTGGTCGGGCGCCTGCGACGTGGCCTGGGCGAATCGGTGGCGAGCCTGGAACAGTCGTTGCCGCTGCCGCGGGCATCGACCCAGGACCTGCGCGCACTGCGTGCGTTTGCCCTGGCCGAAAGCGCACTGGGCCAGCGTCGCTTCGAAGAAGCACGCAACCTCTACCAGGCGGCGATCGATATCGATCCCGGTTTTGCCCTGGCCTACATGGGCGTGGCCAAGCTGCTGGCCCGCACCGCGCAGGTTGCGGACGCGCGTGACGCGCTGGAGCACGCGCTGGCCCAGCAGCAGCGTTTGCCCGCGCGTGAGCGCCTGTACCTGAAGGGCTGGCAGGCCGAACTGGAACCCGGTGGCTGGCCGCTGGAACAGTGGCGTGCACTGGCCAAGATCTATCCGGATTCGTTTGCGGGGCTGTCCAATACCTCCTGGGGGCTGCTGCAGGACAATCGCTTCGCCGAGGCCGCGCCCTACGCGCGCGCCGCGACGGTGCCTCAGGATCCGTTGCGGCTGTATCCGATGATCCATCTGGCGCGGGCACAGTTGGGCCTCGGCCAGCCGCAGCAGGCAATGCGCACCTTGCACCAGGCACAGATGCTGCGCGGCAATGACGAGGCCGACGACCTGGATGTGGACGTGCTGGTTGCGCAGGGCCTGGACGCACAGGCACAGCAGCTGTTGATGCGGTTGCCGCGGGGGGATGACCTGCAACAGCGCATGCGCCTGCGGGCAAACCTGCTGGTGGCTGCGGAGCAGCGTGATTGCAGCAGCCTGCATGCCGCGATCGCTGCGGATGGCCCGGCACCGGATCTGATCGACTACCAGATCCATCAGCGCCTGCAACACGCCACCGTGACCACGTTGTGCACGGCCGGCGATGCAAAGGAGCTTGAATCCATCGCCGCCATGCTGCGACCGCTGCTGCGGAAGAACGACGACTCCGCCGTGGGTAGCCGCAGTCTGCAGTTGCTGGCCCTGACCTATCTGGCCCAGCGCCAGGGCCAGCATGCGCTGGCCGCAGAGTGGCTGCGTGACCACGGCGAACTGCTGGAGCGGCAGCGCAGCCCTGTGGTGGGCAAGTGGCGCCGGGTTGTGCTGGCGATGGCCGAACTGGCGCAACAGCGTCCGCAAGCGGCACGCCATCTGCTCGAGCCCACCTTTGATGGCAGCGAACCGGTGCAGGCCCATGTTGTGCTGCTGCAGGCATTGCGTGCCGAGCAGGACACTGCCGGCGTGCGCCGCGAGCAGGCCTGGCTGGCCCGGCACCACGGTCAGGCCATTGCCGAGGTGGCGTCCATGCAGGTCTGGCAGCCCCTGAATGTGCACGACATCGCCACGGAGGCGACGTCGGTGCGGGTGCCGCGCTGATGCGGACTCAGGCGTTGACGCGCTCGTCGATCCGGTCGGCTTCGAAGCAGAACACCACCGTCATCGAGGCGGTTGAGGCACTCAGGTACGCATGCAGCGAATCGCGGGTGCGGCGCAGCTCCTCGACCGAAGCCAGGGTGCCGATCTTCATGCAGTCGTTCTCGCCAACCGCACCGTCCAGGCCGATCGAGGCCAGGGCCCTGCCCGGCGATGCGGTGAAGTGGTTGCGGAAGTCGTCGTTGCCGATGAGGTGGTCCAGCAGGGTGCTGGCGTCTTCGGCGGAAAGGCGGGGATGGGTGCTCATGGGGATCGTCCGTAGGTTGAGTTTCTCGTATCGGCCGCGACAGCCTGCCATTGAGGGCGGTGGCGTGCATGTCGCTAAAGTTGGCCGCGTCGCGGTCGTTGCTGCTATGCCGGTTGTGCGGCAGAAGGAAGGAAACCCATGCGCCTGCGCCGCTGCGCCAGCCTGATGTTCGAGCCCCGCGAGTCGGTCACCCTGGACCTGCGCGCGATGCTGGCCGGCCAGGCCGAGATGGACAGCCAGATCAGCTGGGTGGCCCTGGCCGCCCATCTGGACCAGCCGCTGCCGGTGGACGCCGAGGAGCGCCAGCTGCTGGGCGAGCTCAGCGCGCACCGCTGGAGCGAACCGCCGGCCGGCACCTCTCCGGCGATGCTGGCGCGCCTGGTCGAGCAGGGGCTGGTGCTGACCGACCCGCCGGATGAGGTCGGGCACCAGATGCGTGATGAGGCATTGCGACGCAGCCAGTGGTGGCCGTTGGCCGCATTGGCCCATCGCCATGCGCGCTGGCAGGCGGTGGACAGCGTGGAGGACATGCGTCGCCAGGGTCTGGATACCGCTGCCGGCCTGCGCCAGCGGCTGGGGCCGCCGCCACCGGTGGTGCAAGCCCTGCAGGGCGACTACCAGCCGCTGCCGCGCAGCGAAGAGGCCGCGTTCGACGCGCTGCTGGCGCAGCGCACGACCTGCCGCAATTTCGACCCGCAGCGTGCACTGCCATTGCCGCTGCTGGCCCAGGTGCTGCAGCGCACGCTGATGGCCCACGCGGTGCAGAAGGTCGAGCGTGATACGGAGTTCCTGAAGAAGAACGTGCCCTCCGGCGGCGGCCTGCATCCCACCGAAGGTTTCCTGCTGGTACAGAACGTGGAAGGGCTGGTACCAGGGCTGTACCACTACCACCCCGTGCAGCACGCGGTACTGCCGTTGCCCTCGCCGCCCCCCGATGCATTGCCCGCGCTGGCACGGCGGATGCTGTCCGGTCAGGAGTGGTTCGCCGATGCACCGGCGCTGCTGGTGCTGGCACCGCGGTACGACCGCTGCTTCTGGAAGTACCGCAACCACGCCAAGGCGTATCGTGCGGTGACGCTGGATGTCGGCCACATCTCGCAGCTGCTGTACCTGTGCGCAACCGAGCGTGGCCTGGCGGCATTCGTCACCGCAGCCATCAACGATGCCGATGTCGATCGTGCCTTCGGTTTCGACGGCATCGGGCAGAGCGCGATGGCCATCTGCGGCCTGGGCTGGCGCAGTGCCACGCTGGACACGGCCGAATTCGATCCTGCTGGCCGGGTGGTGGTGGGCGACGACCGCTGAGCGGTCGCCGCCGCGGCGTTCACGCCGCCTCGAAGTCCACCAGTACTGCACCGTCACCCACCTGGTCGCCGGCCTTGGCGCGGTAACCCTTCACCGTGCCGTCCGCCGGTGCCTGCAGCGTGTGCTCCATCTTCATCGCTTCCAGCACCACCAGCGGCGTGCCGCGCTTGACCTCGGTACCGGCGGCGACCAGCGTCGCAACGATCCTGCCCGGCATCGGCGCCAGCAGGCTGCCGGCGTCGGCCACGGCGTGGTCCGATTCACCCACCGGATCGTGCAGGGTGAAGCGGTGCTGGCCGTCGGCGCCGAACAGGTACAGCTGGTCACCGTCGCGCAGCAGCTGCAACGACCAGCGGCGCTCGCCCAGCTGCACCGTCAGGCCCTGCATATTGGCCGTGCCGATCACCTGCACCGGCGCCGCATCGTCGCACTGCACGCGCCAGCCATCGGCCTGCGCCCACACCTTCAGCGTGTGCCGGCGATCGCCCTGCTGCAGCGGCAGCACGCGTGGTGCCGATGCGCCGAGGCGCCAGCCGTCCTGGGCCTGCCACGGCGAATGCGGGTCGCGCGCGTCGGTGCTGGCACCGGCAGTGCTTGCAACGGCGGCCACGGCGACCAGCTGCCACAGGGCATCATCCGTATCGCCCCCTGCACTCAATGCCGCCTGTTCGCGTTCGATCAGCGCGGTATCCAGCTTGGCGTGCGCGAACGAATCGGTGTTCACCAGCCGGCGCAGGAAGCCGGCATTGGTGGTCACGCCCACTACCTGGCAGTCGGCCAGCGCCTGGCTCATGCGGCGCAGCGCGGCATCGCGGTCCACGTCCCAGACGATCAGCTTGGCAATCATCGGATCGTAGTACGGGGTGATGCTGTCGCCTTCCTCCACGCCGGTATCCACGCGCACATGGGCAGACGGCGCCGGCAGGCGCAGGCGGCGCAGGGTACCGGTGGAGGGCAGGAAGCCGCGGTCGGCATCTTCTGCGTACAGGCGTGCTTCGATGGCATGGCCGTGGATCGCCAGCTGCTCCTGGCGCAGCGGCAGCGGCAAGCCCGAGGCCACGCGCAGCTGCCATTCCACCAGGTCGGTGCCGGTGATGTATTCGGTCACCGGGTGCTCGACCTGAAGGCGGGTGTTCATTTCCATGAAGTAGAAATCGCCGTCCGGGCCGGCGATGAACTCCACCGTGCCGGCACCGACGTAGCCCACCGCGCGCGCGGCATCGACCGCCGCCTTGCCCATTGCAGCACGACGTTCTGCGCTCATGCCCGGGGCGGGTGCTTCTTCCAGCACCTTCTGGTGGCGGCGCTGCACCGAGCAGTCGCGCTCGAACAGGTAGACCGCCTCACCGTGGCTGTCGCCGAACACCTGGATCTCGATATGGCGCGGGCGCTCGACATACTTCTCGACCAGCACGTGGTCGTTGCCGAACGCCGAGGCGGCCTCGCGCTGGCAGCTGGCCAGCGCATCGACGAAGTCCTCGCTGCGCTCGACCTTGCGCATGCCCTTGCCACCGCCACCGGCGCTGGCCTTGATCAGCACCGGGTAACCGATGGCGTCGGCCTGTTCGCGCAGGAAGGACGGTTCCTGCTGGTCGCCGTGGTAGCCCGGCGTCAGCGGCACGCCGGCTTTCGCCATCAATGCCTTGGCCGCGCTCTTGTCGCCCATCGCGCGGATGGCGCTGGCCGGCGGCCCGATGAAGGTGATGCCGGCGGCGGCGCAGGCATCGGCGAAGTCGGCATTCTCGGACAGGAAGCCGTAACCGGGGTGGATCGCCTGCGCGCCGGTCAGGCGTGCGGCGTCGAGCAGGGCATCGCCGCGCAGGTAACTTTCACGTGCAGCGGCCGGACCGATGTGGATGGCTTCGTCGGCCAGGCGCACGTGGCGCGCGTTGCGGTCGGCATCGGAATATACCGCCACGGTGGCGATGCCGAGGCGGCGGCAGGTGGCGATGACGCGACAGGCGATTTCGCCGCGATTGGCGATCAGGACTTTGGTGAACATGGCAACAGGCTCGGTCATGGCACGGGTTACATGCGGAACACGCCGAAGCGCGTCTGCTGCGGGGCGGCGTTGAGGCTGGCCGACAGCGCCAGGGCCAGTACGCGGCGGGTGTCGGCCGGATCGATCACGCCGTCGTCCCACAGGCGCGCGCTGGCGTAGTACGGGTGGCCCTGCTGCTCGAACTGCTCGCGGATCGGTGCCTTGAACGCATCTTCCTCCGCTGCCGGCCACTGGCCGCCCTTGGCTTCGATGCCATCGCGCTTGACCGTGGCCAGAACGCTGGCGGCCTGTTCGCCGCCCATCACGCCGATGCGTGCGTTGGGCCACATCCACAGGAAGTTGGGCGAATAGGCGCGGCCGCACATGCCGTAGTTGCCGGCACCGAACGAGCCGCCGATGACCACGGTGAACTTGGGAACCTTGGCGCAGGCTACTGCCATCACCAGCTTGGCGCCGTCCTTGGCGATGCCGCCCTGTTCGTACTTGCGGCCGACCATGAAGCCGGTGATGTTCTGCAGGAACACCAGCGGGACGTTGCGCTGGGTGCACAGCTCGATGAAGTGCGCGCCTTTCAGTGCCGACTCGGAGAACAGGATGCCGTTGTTGGCGATGATGCCGATCGGGTAGCCGTTCAGATGCGCGAAGCCGGTAACCAGTGTTGCGCCATAGCGCGGCTTGAACTCGTCAAAGCGCGAGCCATCGACCAGGCGTGCGATCACTTCGCGCACGTCGTAGGGCTTGCGCGTATCGGCGGGAATCACCCCATACAGTTCATGCGCCGGCAGCAGCGGTTCCTTGGGCGCCTGCACCGCCATCGCCGGCTCCGGCTTGCGCCAGTTCAGCTGGGCGATGATCGCGCGTACCCGTGCCAGCGCCTGCAGATCGTTGTCGGCCATGTGGTCGGCCACGCCGGAGATGCGCGTGTGTACGTCGGCACCGCCCAGTTCCTCGGCCGTCACCACTTCACCGGTGGCGGCCTTCACCAGCGGCGGGCCGCCGAGGAAGATCGTGCCCTGCTCGCGCACGATCACCGTCTCGTCGCTCATCGCCGGCACGTAGGCACCACCGGCGGTGCAGCTGCCCATCACGCAGGCGATCTGCGGAATGCCCTGCGCCGACAGGTTGGCCTGGTTGTAGAAGATGCGGCCGAAATGATCGCGGTCGGGGAACACCTCATCCTGCAGCGGCAGGAAGGCGCCGCCGGAATCGACCAGGTAGATGCACGGCAGGTGGTTCTGCTCGGCGATCTCCTGCGCGCGCAGGTGCTTCTTCACCGTCATCGGGTAGTAGGTGCCGCCCTTGACCGTGGCGTCGTTGGCCACGATCACGCATTCCACGCCGCTCACGCGGCCGATGCCGGCCACCACGCCGGCGGCGGGCACGGCATCGTCATACATGCCGTGCGCGGCCAGCGGCGCGATTTCCAGGAAGGCGCTGCCGGGGTCGAGCAGGGCGTCGATACGGTCGCGCACCAGCAGCTTGCCGCGCGCGGTGTGCTTGGCGCGTGCCGCCTCGCTTCCGCCCAGTGCAGTGCGGGCAAGCGTGGCGTGCAGGTCGTCGACCACGGCCTGCATGGCCGCGCGGTTGCTTTCAAACGTTTCGCTGCCCGGTTGCAGCTGGCTGTTCAGGACGGTCATCGCGGTGGCCTTACAGGGTGCGCTGGAACAGTTCGCGGCCGATCAGCATGCGGCGGATCTCCGAGGTGCCGGCGCCGATTTCATACAGCTTGGCGTCGCGCCACAAACGGCCGGTCGGGTATTCGTTGATGTAGCCGTTGCCGCCCAGGATCTGGATCGCCTGGCCGGTCAGCCAGGTCGCCTTCTCGGCGGCGTACAGGATGGCACCGGCGGCGTCCTGGCGGGTGGTGCGGCCCTGGTCGCAGGCGCGTGCCACGGCATAGACATACGCACGGCAGGCGCCCAGGCCCACGTACATGTCGGCAATCTTGCCCTGGATCAGCTGGAAGCTGCCGATCGCCTCACCGAACTGGTGGCGCTCGTGCACGTAGGGCATCACCACGTCCATCGCCGCGGCCATCAGGCCCAGCGGGCCGCCGGACAGCACCACGCGCTCGTAGTCCAGGCCGGACATCAGCACGCGCACGCCGCCACCGATCTGGCCCAGCACGTTTTCTTCCGGTACTTCGCAGTCCTGGAACACCAGCTCGCAGGTGGGCGAGGAACGCATGCCCAGCTTGTCCAGCTTCTGCGCGGTGGAGAAGCCCTTCATGCCCTTCTCGACCAGGAACGCGGTGATGCCCTTGGCGCCGGCGTCCATGTCGGTCTTGGCATAGACCACCAGCACGTCGGCATCCGGGCCGTTGGTGATCCACATCTTGTTGCCGTTGAGCACGTAGCGGTCACCACGCTTGTCGGCGCGCAGTTTCATCGACACCACGTCCGAACCGGCACCCGGCTCGCTCATCGCCAGCGCGCCGACCAGGCTGCCGTTGCACAGGCCCGGCAGGAAGCGCTGTTTCTGTTCTTCGTTGCCATTCTTGCGCAGCTGGTTCACGCACAGGTTGGAGTGCGCGCCGTAGGACAGGCCGATGCCGCCGGAAGCACGCGAGATCTCTTCCATCGCCACCACGTGGGCCAGGTAGCCCATGCCGGTGCCGCCGTATTCTTCTTCCACGGTGAGGCCGAGCAGGCCCTGTTCGCCCAGCTTCGGCCACAGGGCCAGCGGGAACTGATTGGTGGCATCGGCCTCAGCGGCCAGCGGCGCGACCTCGGCGGCGGCAAAATGGGCCACGCTCTGGCGCAGCAGGTCGATGTCTTCGCCAAGGTCGAAGTTCAGGGATGGCACGTGCATTGTGGTGGCTCCACGGCGGGATGGCAGGAAATGGACGCACCCGGCGGGGGAGCGGGCGGCGGTCTGCAGGACCGCTGCCCGCACGGGCGATTGGACCCCAGCGTAGCTGGGTTCGGGTAAGAAGTGAATACAAATTCAAAAATTGAAACTAGAATCAAAACATGGCCTACAAACGCTCTGCACTGATGGAAGAACGGCTGGCCGGGGCCCGTGAACGGATCCTGTTGGCCACCCGCGAGCTGGTCGCCACCGGCGGCTGGCGCAATGCTCCGGTAACCGCCGTGGCGACCCAGGCGGGGGTGTCCACCGGCCTGATCTACCGGCACTTCCCGTCCAAGGCCGAGTTGTTCGTGGAGGTGCTCAACGCCGCCGTGGCCCACGAGGTTGCGATCATGGAACGCATCGCCAGCGGCCCGGAGGTGGCCAGCGAGCGCCTGCGGCTGGCGATCACCGCCTTCGTCCGCCGCGCCCTGGCCGGGCCGGGGCTGGCGCACGCCTTCATCGTTGAACCGGTCGACCCGGACGTGGAAGCCGAGCGCATGCGCGGTCGCCGCGCGTTCGGTGACGTGTTCCTGCGGCTGGTGGAGGAGGGCGTGGCGGCCGGTGAGCTGCCGGCGCAGGACGCGCATGTGGCCGCCGCCTGCCTGGTCGGCGCCTTCACCGAAGCCATGGTCGGCCCGACCGCGCCCAGCCGCGAAGCACACCGCGACGAAGACGCACTGGTGGATGCGATCTGCAGCTTCTGCCTGCGTGCGATCGGCGCCCCCGCAAAACGGTAGCGCCGGGCCATGCCCGGCGGCTGTTGCCATCCTCGACCGTTGTTGCCGCGCTTCGCGCTCGCCGGGCACGGCCCGGCGCTACCCGCATGCGGCCACGGCCGCATGTTGCGCCGCACCAGCAGTGACGCCTGTTGTCGCACGCAAAGCGCGTTCTATACTCGGTCCATCACGCAGTCGCTCAGCCGTGGTCCAACGACTATCAGCCAGGGGTAACGAAGAGTGCGGAATTACGATCTGGAGTTCCTGAAACGCTTCTCCATGGTGATCGCGCTGCTGGCGACCATCACCCTCGGCCTCATCCTCCTTGCCGCCTACATCCACACCCGGATTCCGCCCGAGGTGTCGCCGGCCGCGGCCAAGCGCACCGAACAGCGCATCTCGCCCACCGGCGCGGTCTATGCCGGCAGCACCGGCGCCGCCGCGCAGGCCGCCGCCAAGGCCGCCGCGCTGGCCAAGGCCGCGTCGCAGGTGGCCTACGGCGGCACAAAGGACGGCAAGGTCATCTTCGACAACCTGTGCACCGCCTGCCACACCACCGGTGTGGGCATGGCGCCGACGCTGGACCATTCGCACTGGGACAAGCGCATCGCACAGGGCAAGGACACCCTCTACAAGCACGCCATCGAGGGCTACACCGGCCCGGACGGCGGCATCATGCCGCCCAAGGGCGGCAACCCGGCGCTGACCGAGGAGCAGATCCACGCCACCGTGGACTGGATGCTGGGCAACCTGAAGTAGGCGGCGAACGGCGAAAACGTCGAAACATGGAACGGCCGAACGGGATGGCGGAACCGCGGAACGGGGGTAGAGTCGACTGTCAGTCGACTGCTCTTCCCAACGCCACCAAAAATGCCCGCGCTGCGCGCGATAGTCGACTGACAGTCGACGCTACCCGCCGGTCGCCCAATCGCCCCGGTCGTTCTCCGTCCGCCGCCGGCGGCTTTGCCGGCCAAGGCCAAAACCGCGCGCGTCGCTGGGTTTCGCATTTCAGGGTTAGTCTGTGCGCCTCTTCCATGGAGTCGCCCGTCGATGCGCCGCCGTTCCCTCGCCCTTGCCCTGTCCCTGCTGCTGCCGGCCGGCGCCTTTGCCCAGGCCCAGCCGCAGGCCGCACCGGTCGCGTCGCCCTCCACTGCGCGCAGCAGCGCCACCGTGGTGCTGACCGCCGCGCCGGCCGACTGGCGTGTGCTGGATGGCCAGCGCGTGCGCATCGCCGCACCGCTGACCCTGGCCGGTACCGACGGCCTGGAGCGCTTCGGCCAGCTCACCGTGGCCTTCGATGGTCGCCTCTGGCAGCCGACCGAAGTGGCCGCGCCGGGTACTGCCGGCTACGAGCAGGTGATGGCCGACAACCAGCGCCGCCGCTTGGTGCTGGACGACGGCAGCGATGCCCGCGACCCGGCCAGCGTGGCCTACCTGCCGGGCAACCCGGTGCTGCGTACCGGCATGCAGCTGCGCAATGTGGAGGGCATCGTGCGTGTGGACGCACAGGGCCGCCCGCGCCTGCAGGTCGAAGGCGCGCTGAAGCTGCCGGAGCTGAAGCGCCCAGCGGTGCCGACCGTGCCGGGCAGCCTGCACGTGGCGGCCTTCAACCTGGAGAACTTCTTCAATGGTGACGGCCAGGGCGGTGGCTTCCCGACCCTGCGCGGCGCGCGCACGCTGGACGAGCACAAGGCGCAGGTGGTCAAGCTGGTCACCACGGTCAACGCGCTGGGCGCCGATGTCGCCGCGCTGATGGAGCTGGAGAACGACGGCTACGGCCCGCAGTCGGCCATCGCCGAACTGGTCGACGCGCTCAACCGCGATCGCGGCGCGCAGGGCGACTGGCGCTTCGTTGACGCCGGCAACGGCCCGGGCGACAACCCGATCCGCGTCGGCATCATCTACCGCAGCTCGCGGCTGCAGCCGGTGGGCGCGCCGGCCACGCTGACCGGCGGCCCGTTCGTCGAGCACAGCCGCGTGCCGTTGGCGCAGGCCTTCCAGGGCAAGCAGGGTGCGCCGTTCGTGGTGGTCGCCAACCACTTCAAGTCGAAGGGCTGCCGCGATGCGAGCGGCGCCGACGCCGACCGCAACGACAACCAGGGCTGCTGGAACGCCACCCGCGTGACCTCCGCGCAGCAGCTGCACGCCTGGCTGCAGACCGACCCGACCGGTACCGGTGCAAAGGACGCGGTACTGCTGGGCGATTTCAACGCCTACGCGATGGAAGACCCGATCCGCACCCTGCATGACCTGGGCTGGCAGGACGCGTTCAAGGTCGCCAAGGTCGAGCATCCCTACAGCTACGTCTACAACGGCTACACCGGCCGCCTCGACCATGCATTGCTGAGCCCGGGCATGGCCAAGCGCCTGCGCGGCGCCGCCGAATGGCACAGCAACGCCGACGAGCAGGACGCCAGCGGCTACCAGGGCCGCAACGTGCAGGGCCCGTGGCGCAGCTCCGACCACGACCCACTGCTGCTGGGTTTCGACAGATAAGGTTCGCCGGGGATCTGCTCTGGGAGGGACCTTGATCGGCACGGATGCCGCCTTTGCTTTTGATCTACCAGTCCGCCTTCAAGCGAGCCGAGCATCGCAGGTGAATCAGGGGCGAAGAGGCGCCGATGTCTGAGCGCAGCGAGTTCGGCGCCGTCCCCTGGTTCACCGAGAAGCGCAGGGTACCGGTGCACAGCACCGGCTCGCGGCTGGCGGCGCGTTTCTTTTGGTTACTTTTCTTTTCGCGCGAAAAGAAAAGTGACATCCCACCGCGGGCGCGGAAATGGCCCGCCGCAACCAACGCTCACCCCCAGGCGATCAACCCGATCGCCAGCACCGCCAGTGCCAGGCCCGCGCGGTTCCACTTCGTGGTCGCCTCGCCGAACGCGAACACGCCCACCAGTGCACCCAGCACCACCACGCCGATGTTCATGCCGGCGAACACGGTGGCCGGGCTGTCCGGCATCGACTGGTGCGCATGCACATAGAACAGGATGTTGCCGCCGTTGAGCAGGCCCAGCAGCGCACCCGCGCCGAGGTTGCGCCAGGCCAGCCGGCTGCGGCCACTGAAATGCCGCCACAACTGCAGCGCCAGCATCAGCACGAACGCCACGCTGAAGCTGGCCAGCACCGCCGCCATCGACGGGGTGCCGGACAGCGCCACCTGCTTGAGCAGCACGTCGACCACCGCGAACCCGGCCCAGACGCCCAGCAGCCAGCCCCAGCCACCGGGTGAGGACGCCACCGCCGGTCCGCGCGGGCGCAGGCTGATCGCCACCATGGCGACCAGGCCCAGCGCCAGGCCGACCAACTTCCACGGCGTGGCGGTCTGACCGAAGAACAGGAACGCGGCGGCCAATGACAGCAGCAGCGACAGCCGCTGCGCCACGTCGCTGCGGACGATGCCGGCCACCGCCACCGCGCGGCCCAGCACCAGGAAGATCGACGGCAGCACCACCGCCAGCGCCAGCAATGACAGCCACGGCGCATGCGGCGCGCGCAGCGCGTCCAGCGGCGGCTGCAGCACCGCGGCGGTGAGCGTTGCAGCCACCAGATAGTTCCAGGTGACCATCTGCGCGACATCCAGCTGGCGGCGTCCGGCCACCTTCAACACCACCGAAACCAGCACGCTGCAGATCACGGCCAAGGACAGGTAGAGCATGGGGCGGGCACAGGGCGGGGGCAGGGGACGGTATCATGGTGCCATGCACAAGCCTTCGTTCCCCGTCGCCCCTGGCGAAACCGCCTGCCTCGAACTGGACGGCCCGGCCGGCCCGCTGGAAGTGGTCGTCGACCTGCCCAAGGCCGACGCGCCGGTGCAGCCGATCGTGGCCATCGTCTGCCATCCGCTGTCCACCGAGGGCGGCACCCTGCACAACAAGGTGGTCACCATGACCGCCACCACCCTGCGCGAGCTGGGCATCGCCACGGTGCGCTTCAACTTCCGCAGTGTTGGCGCGTCGGCCGGTGAGTTCGACCACGGCGTGGGCGAGCAGGATGACCTGAAGGCCGTCGCCGCCTGGGTGCGCAGCCAGCGTCCGGACGACCGCCTGTGGCTGGCCGGTTTCAGCTTCGGCTCGTTCGTGTCGCTGAAGGCCGCTGCCGCGCTGCAGCCGGAAGCGCTGATCTCGATCGCGCCGCCGGCCGGTCGCTGGGATTTCGATGGCATCGCACCGCCGGCGCGCTGGTTGGTGATCCAGGGCGAGCAGGACGAGATCGTCGACCCGCAGGCCGTCTACCAGTGGCTGGACACGCTGGACTTCCCGCATGAGCTGGTGCGCATGCCCGAGACCAGCCACTTCTTCCACCGCAAGCTGATCGACCTGCGCGGCGCGCTGACCCACGGCGTGAAACATTGGCTGGGCGCAGCGGCATGAGTGCAACCGAGTTGACCCCGTCGCAGCGGTACGCGGAAGGGGTCGCCCGTGGCGACTGGCAGAACGACCCGGCCCAGCATGCGGCGCTGGCCGAGCTGGACCGCATCCACCTGGGCCTGCTGGACAGTGCCGAGGACGGCTGGCTGGACCGCCTGTCCTCGTTCTGGAAAAAGCCCGAGCCGGTGAAGGGCCTGTATTTCTGGGGTGGCGTCGGCCGCGGCAAGACCTTCCTGGTCGACCTGTTCTACGACGGCCTGCCGATCAAGCAGAAGTACCGCACCCACTTCCATCGCTTCATGCGCAGCGTCCACGAGCGCCTGCGCGAGCACCAGGGCCAGAGCGACCCGCTGGCGAAGATCGCCCAGGAATGGCGCAGCAACCTGCGCGTGCTGGTGCTCGACGAGTTCTTCGTCACCGACATCGGCGATGCGATGCTGCTGGCGCGGTTGCTGGAGCGCCTGTTCGCCGAGGGCGTGACCCTGGTCACCACCTCCAACACGGCGGTGGAGAACCTGTACCTCAATGGCCTGCAGCGCGAGAGCTTCCTGCCGGCCATCGGCCTGTTGCAGCGCTTCTGCGTCGAGTTGTACGCCGAAGGCACCGAGGATTACCGCATGCGCGCGCTGACCCGCTCGCCGGTGTACCGCGCACCGCTGGCGGCCGACAGCGATGAGTGGCTGGCCACGCGCTGGAACGAGCTGAGTGGCGGCCAGCCGGCCAAGGCCGGCAACATCGAGATCGAGGGCCGCAAGATCCCGGTCCGTGGCCGCGGCAAGAGCATTGCCTGGTTTGATTTCGCCGCGCTGTGCGAGGGCCCGCGCGGGCCCTCGGACTACATCGAGATCGCGCACGAGTTCAACACGGTGCTGCTGGGCGGCATCCCCGCCTTCGACCGCCTGAACGAAGACGCCGCGCGCCGCTTCGTCAACCTGATCGACGAGCTGTACGACCGCCACGTCAACCTGGTCTGCACCGCCAGCACCTCGCCGATCGAGCTGTACACCGGCCAGCGCCTGCAGGGTGCGTTCGAGCGCACCGCCTCGCGCCTGATCGAAATGCAGAGCGCCGAATACCTGGGCACCCCGCACCGGGCGTGAGGGTAGTGCCGTTTGTAGAGCCGAGCCCACGCTCGGCTGCCTTTGCATGATGTGCCGAAAAGCAGCCGAGCGTGGGCTCGGCTCTACGACAGCACGGCGCGGCTATCGGGTGGGCGCAACCGCGCTCCCCAACGGCCGCTCATCCGGCCCGGCCGACACATGCAGCCCCGAGCCGCTGCCGTGCTCCACCCGAACGCTCTCGCCGCGCTCCAGCAGCCGCAGTGGCTGTCCCTGGTAGCGCACTTCCAGCGCATCGTGGGCCTCTGCCAGTGAACGCACCAGCGGGCAAAGGGCCATTGCCTTGGCTTCCAGCTGCTGGCTGCGCGCTTCCATGCGGCGGTCGACTTCGGCATCGAGGCGATCGGCGCGGCGCTCCATGGCCCCGGCGCGGCCGGTGAACACCTGCCACAGCACGCTGCGGGTCATCGACCCGGCCATCGTCTCGGCCATCTGCTCGATGTGCGCGTCGAAGCCATCGCCGAAGGCTTCCTGTTCCCAGTAGCCGCGGCCCAGGCTGGCGTCGATCCAGTCCTGCATCTCGCCGCGCATCGCCCGCATCTGGCGGTTGCGGGACTTGCCGGTGATGGCCTCGAAGGCAGCGTCCAGCGCATCGAAGGTGACCCCGGAGACTTCGTGGGCCAGTGCGGTGGCCGCCGGCATCAACTGGCGGGCACCGGCCTCCATCTGCCGCAGGCGGGCGGCGTCGGCGGCGCTGACCGTGACCATCCTGCCGTCCAGGCTCAGCTCGCCGTCGTGGAACACCACTTCATGCGGCGCCTGCGGGCCATGCCGCAGCCAGATGCCGCCGCTGTCCACCAGCACGTCATAGTCGGTATGGATGCCGCACTGGTCCGAACGCAGGTCCAGCCCCTCGGCGGCCAGCGCCGGGGCGATGAACAGGGCGGGCAGCAGGGCCAGCGCGGGCAACCGCAGGTGCATCGGAGCATCCTTTTCCGGGAGCGAGCGGCCAGCATCCGCCGTCAGCGCGCGGGCGTCACCGGCCGGAAGTCACCCGTCCACCGGATTCCCACCGGCTGCCCACCATCTATCCACAGGGTTGTCCCTAGCCAGTTTCATCACTGTCATGTGAAGCTGTCATTGTTCCGTTTTCGCGGTGCGTTGTACCACCGCAATGACGCCTTTCGGGCTTGACTGCGCAGCCCGTTCCGGCAGGTCTGAAGCGTCTGATCCGGGCGCCGATGGCACGATCCTTGCGGCGCAAGGGATTGCCGAATTTCACTACATTTGGCGTTGACGGACCCCACTACCCCCACTATCTTGTGGCCGTCGGTCGCAGCAACCCCAATTCCAGGGGATGCCCGGGGTACCCATCCGCGATCGCCAACGGCAGTGGCAGGCGCAGGGTCTCATCCCCTGCGACGCCGTCCTGCCATCCTGGGCTGTCATGTCCCGGGCTGCGTCACCCGATGCATCGAGCACCCACCAATCACGCCAAGAGGACACACGCCGTGACCACCGAATCCAGCGCCACCATCGAGAAGGAAAGCGAATTCCTGTTGACGTCGCCGCCGACGGCCAACGCGATGAGTGTGACCAAGCGCAATGGCACGACCGAACTGGTGGACCTGAACAAGATCGTGCGCGCGGTGCAGCGTTCCTCCGAAGGCCTGCACGCCGTCGATCCGATGCGCGTGGCCACCCGCACCATTTCCGGCCTGTACAACGGCGCCACCACCCGCGAGCTGGACGAACTGTCCATCCGCACCGCCGCCCTGCTGATCGGTGAAGAGCCCGAATACGGCCGCCTGGCTGCGCGCCTGCTGGCCAACTACATCGCCAAGGAAGTCTCCGGCCAGGAAATCTACGCATTCTCGCAGTCGGTCAGCCGTGGCCATGAAGTCGGCCTGATCAACGACCGCCTGCTGAACTTCGTGCAGACCAACGCACGCAAGCTCAACGATGCCATCGACATCTCGCTGGACCTGAACTTCGATTACTTCGGCCTGCGCACCCTGTACGACCGTTACCTGCTGCGCCACCCGCACACCCGCAAGGTGATCGAGACCCCGCAGCAGTTCTTCCTGCGCATCGCCAGCGCGCTGAGCGAGGACGTGTCCGAGACCCTGGCGCTGTACAAGCGCATGGGCAACCTGGACTACCTGCCGTCCAGCCCGACCCTGTTCAACTCCGGCACCACCCACGAGCAGCTGTCCTCGTGCTTCCTGCTGGACTCGCCGCAGGACTCGCTGGAGTCGATCTATTCCAAGTACGGCGACATCGCCCAGCTTTCCAAGTTCTCCGGCGGCATCGGCGTCAGCTACACCCGTGTGCGTTCGCGTGGTTCGCTGATCAAGTCGACCAACGGCCACTCCAACGGCATCGTGCCGTGGCTGAAGACCATGGATTCGTCCGTGGCCGCAGTGAACCAGGGCGGCAAGCGCAAGGGCGCGGCCTGCGTGTACCTGGAAACCTGGCACGCCGACATCGAGGACTTCCTCGAGCTGCGTGACAACACCGGTGACGAAGCCCGCCGTGCGCACAACCTGAACCTGGCCAACTGGGTGCCGGACCTGTTCATGAAGCGCGTCGAGGCCGACCAGGAATGGTCGCTGTTCGATCCGCGCGTCGTGCCGGAGTTCACCGACCTGTTCGGCGAAGCCTTCGAGCAGGCCTACCTGCAGGCCGAAGCCCAGGGCAAGGCCAACCGCACCATCTCCGCGCGCAAGCTGTACGCCCGCATGATGCGTACGCTGGCCGAGACCGGCAACGGCTGGATGACCTTCAAGGACAAGTGCAACCGCGCCAGCAACCAGACCCTGCGTCCGGGCAACGTGATCCACCTGTCCAACCTGTGCACCGAAATCCTGGAAGTCACTTCCAACGATGAAACCGCGGTGTGCAACCTGGGTTCGATCAACCTGGGCAACCACTTCGACGAGCACAACGAGTTCGACTTCGAGAAGCTGGCCGAGACCGTGCGCCTGGCCGTGCGCCAGCTCGACCGCGTCATCGACCTGAACTTCTACCCGATCGAAACCGCCCGCCGCGCCAACCTGCGCTGGCGTCCGGTCGGCCTGGGCTGCATGGGCCTGCAGGACGTGTTCTTCCGCAAGCGCCTGCCGTTCGACAGCGCCGAAGCCCGCGCCCTGTCGAAGAAGATTGCCGAAGCGATCTACTTCCACGCGCTGGAAACCTCCTGCGAGCTGGCCCAGGAACGCGGCAAGCACCCGTCGTTCAACGACACCCGTGCCGCCAGCGGCGAACTGCAGTTCGACGCCTGGAACGTGGTGCCGGAAGACACCGCACGCTGGGATGCCCTGCGTGAGCGCATCAAGGAACACGGCCTGCGCAACTCGCTGATGATCGCGATCGCCCCGACCGCAACCATCGCCTCGATCGCCGGCTGCTACGAGTGCGTCGAGCCGCAGGTGTCCAACCTGTTCAAGCGCGAGACCCTGTCCGGTGACTTCCTGCAGGTCAACCGCTACCTGGTGAACGAGCTGAAGAAGCTGGGCCTGTGGACCGCCGACATGCGCGATGCCATCAAGCTGGCCGAAGGTTCCATCGCCGGCGTGGCGCAGATTCCGGAAACGCTGCGCGAGGTCTACCGCACCGCGTGGGAACTGCCGATGCGCTCGCTGATCGACATGGCCGCCGAGCGTGGCGCCTTCATCGACCAGTCGGCCTCGCTCAACCTGTTCATGGAAAGCCCGAACATCGGCGCGATGTCCTCCATGTACATGTACGCCTGGAAGCAGGGCATCAAGACCACCTACTACCTGCGTTCGCGCCCGGCCACCAAGATCGCCAAGACCACGGTGAGCAGCGCGGCCCCGGCCAAGGTGTTCAGCCCGGACGAAGCCATCGCCTGCTCGCTGGAAAACCCGGAAGCCTGCGAGGCCTGCCAGTAAGCAAAAAAGAAGGGCCCCAAGCGGTAACTTGGGGCCCTTCTGATGCTTCACAAAACCCAAACTCCGTATCCGGATGAGGGTCTAGATCTGCCACTTCCTCTAAGAAGTGGAGCGAGTATAGCAATCCAGATCTCGTTCTGCTGGCGGGTCAAGTTGTAGTCCGGATGCCTTTTTTGTTTAGGTAAATTAACGATGGCTACTAATCCGCCGAAAAACAACGCTCGTATTGGTGCGGTTCGCGACCGCTCGCAGTTCCTGACGCCTTCCGGCCATCACGCAAAGCGTGGACCCGATGGGCGAATCATGGATGTGAAGACTAGCAGCAAGGATCCTTTCAAGGGTGTGCGGCGCGAATACAAGTGATCTACAGCTGGGGAGAGTATTCTCTCCCCAGCTTTCTGCATTTTGAAATTGAGGAAAACTGACACCCATGGCCGACAAGCCCAAGCAGATGCTGCTCGATCCCGGTTTTGAACTGACCCTGCGCCCGATGCGCTACCCGCAGTTCTATGACATGTACCGGAATGCGATCAAGAACACCTGGACGGTGGAAGAGATCAACTTCCAGATCGACATCACCGACCTGCACAGCAAGATGTCGCCGGGTGAGCGCCACCTGATCCACCGGCTGGTCGCGTTCTTCGCCACCGGCGACTCGATCGTGTCCAACAACCTGGTGCTGAACCTGTACCAGCACCTCAATGCGCCGGAAGCGCGCATGTACCTGTCGCGCCAGCTGTATGAAGAAGCGCTTCACGTGCAGTTCTACCTGACCCTGCTCGACAATTACCTGCCGGATCCGGAAGAGCGCGCCAAGGCGTTCTCGGCGGTGGAGAACATCGACTCGATCAAGAAGAAGGCCGACTTCTGCTTCAAGTGGATCGACTCGATCCAGAGCCTGACCCGCATCGAGACCCGCGAACAGCGCCGCCAGTTCCTGCTCAACCAGATCTGCTTCGCCGCTTGCATCGAAGGCCTGTTCTTCTTCGCTGCCTTCGCCTACGTGTACTACTTCCGTTCGCGTGGCCTGCTGCCGGGCCTGGCCTCGGGCACCAACTGGGTGTTCCGCGACGAGAGCGCGCACATGGAGTTCGCGTTTGAGTCGGTGCGTGTGGTGCGTGAGGAAGAACCGGACCTGTTCGACGAAGAGATGAAGCAGCAGGTCTACGACATGCTGGCCGAGGCGATCGAGTGCGAAGTGCAGTTCGCCGAGGACGTGCTGTCCGGCGGCGTGGCCGGCATTTCCACCCGCGACATGCGCCAGTACCTGCAGCACTGCGCCGACCAGCATTTCGCCAAGCTGGGCATGGAAAAGAAGTACAACGTGCGCAACCCGCTGCCGTTCATGGAACTGCAGGACGTGCAGGAACTGACCAACTTCTTCGAACGCCGCGTCTCGGCTTACCAGGTCGGCGTGCAGGGCGAAGTGGCCTTCGACATGAACTTCTGATCGAACCGGTCAAGCCTGTCGCAACGAAAAACCCCGGCGATCGCCGGGGTTTTTTGTTGCGCGCCGGGCTTTTGCAGAGTCGAGCCATGCTCGACTGCTGTCCGCGAAGATCAGTCGAGCATGGCCCGACTCTACAAAGAGCGGCTATCGCCGCCCTTCCACCGTCATGCGCACCGCCAGCCCGGCCAGTACCGTGCCCATCAGCCAACGCTGCACCATCTGCCAGGTGGGGTGCGCGGCCAGGAAGCCGGCGATGCTGCCAGCGGTCAGCGCGATCATGCCATTCACGCTGACACTGACCAGGATCTGGGTGGAGCCCAGCACGATCGACTGCATCAGCACGCTGCCTTCGCTGTCCGGGTGCAGGAACTGCGGCAGCAGCGACAGGTACATCACCGCCACTTTGGGGTTCAGCAGATTGGTCAGAAAGCCCATCGTGAACAACTTGCGCGGGCTGTCCTGCGGCAGGTCGCGCACTGCAAACGGCGAACGGCCACCCGGCTTGAGCGCCTGCCAGGCCAGGTACAGCAGGTACAGCGCGCCGCCAATGCGCAGCGCGTCGTAGGCGAACGGTACCGTCATCAGCAGGGCGGTGATGCCCAGCGCCGCGCACAGCATGTAGAACACGAAGCCCAGCGCCACCCCGCCCAGCGAGATCAGTCCCGCCATCGGCCCCTGGCAGATCGAGCGCGAGATGACGTAGATCATGTTCGGCCCGGGCGTGATCACCATGGCCAGCGAGACCAGTGCAAAGGCCAGAAGGTCGGAAGTGGCGGGCATGGGTGGTCCTGGCGGTGGGCGTGGCGCAGTGTAGCGCCTGCCATGGGCGGGGCCTGCGCAGGCACCGCTGCCAGGTGGCCATTGCACATGCGTTCCGATGGCCGTCACGCCGGTCGCATAAAATTACCGGACCCCACACACCGAAGCACCCCCATGACCCCGATCCCCGAGACCGTGCCGCCCACCGAAGTGCGCATGGCCGAAATCGTCTTCCCGAACCACACCAACCACCTCGGCACCCTGTTCGGTGGGCAGGCACTGGCGTGGATGGACAAGGCGGCCTTCCTGGCCGCCGCCCGCTATTCGCGCCGCACGGTGGTGACCGCGCGCAGCGACCAGGTCGACTTCAAGCTGCCGATCCGCATCGGCCAGATGGTCGAGACCATCGGCCGCATCGTCGAAGTCGGCCGCAGCTCGATGAAGGTCGAGGTGGAGCTGGTCGCCGAAGACCTGCATAGCGGTGAGCGCAAGCTGTGTACCCGCGGCCACTTCGTGATGATCGCGCTGGACGAGGAGGGCCACCCGATCGCGGTGCCACCGCTGCCGGCGGCCTGACCCGGCCAACGGACCGGCGCTTGCGGGGGCGCCGCCGCGCCCCCATCTGGCAGCCATGACCCCGCCACTGACCGACTTCATCGACCGCGCCCAGCGCCTGTTCGTGCTGACCGGCGCGGGCTGCAGCACCGCCTCGGGCATTCCCGATTACCGGGATACCGACGGCCAGTGGAAACGCACGCCGCCGGTGACCTACCAGGCCTTCATGGGCGAGGCGGCCACCCGCCAGCGCTACTGGGCGCGCAGCCTGCTGGGCTGGCCGCGCTTCGGCCTGGCCCGGCCCAATGGCACCCACCAGGCCCTGGCTGCCCTGGAAAGCCGCGGCAAGCTGCAGGTGCTGCTGACCCAGAACGTGGACGGCCTGCACCAGCGGGCCGGCAGCTGCAACGTGATCGACCTGCATGGCCGACTGGATCGGGTGCGCTGCATGGGCTGCGAACGCCGCAGCGGCCGCGAGGACTTCCAGCAGCGCCTGCTGGACGCCAATCCGGGCTGGGACGCGCTGCAGGCCGGTATCGCCCCGGATGGCGATGCCGATCTGGAGACCGATTTCTCCAGCTTCGTGGTGCCCGATTGCCCGTCCTGCGGCGGCCTGCTGAAGCCGGACGTGGTGTTCTTCGGCGAAAACGTGCCCCGTGAACGCGTGGCAGCGGTGCATGAGCACCTGCAGCAGGCAGACGCCGTGCTGGTGGTGGGTTCTTCGCTGATGGTCTATTCCGGTTTCCGCTTCGTGCAGGCGGCGGCCAGGGCAGGGCTGCCGGTGGCGGCGCTGAACCGCGGCCGCACCCGTGCCGACGACCTGCTGCAGTTCAAGGATGAGCGGGACTGCGCTGAGGCGCTTGCAGGGCTCGTTACCGGGTAGCGCCGGGCCATGCCCGGCGGAAACGGGGTGCCGCGCCGCACGTTCGCCGGGCATGGCCCGGCGCTACCCATCATGCGTCCCCGCGAAACAGCGATCCATCCAGATGGTTGATCCGCGAGCCGCGCGGCGGTGCAATACGCACCCCCTACGTCGTTCATCACCGTCTTGAGCCAGCTGTTCTCGCCGATTTCATTCGGCCCCCTGACCCTGTCCAACCGCATCGTCATCGCGCCGATGTGCCAGTACTCCGCCGAAGACGGTCGCGCCAGCGACTGGCACGCCATGCACCTGGGCAACCTGGCGCAGTCGGGCGCTGGCCTGCTGATCCTGGAAGCCACCGCGGTCGAGCCGCGCGGCCGCATCAGCTGGGCCGATCTGGGCCTGTGGGACGACGGTACCGAAGCCGCGTTGGCACAGGTGCTGGCCAGCGTCCGCCGCTGGTCGCCGATGCCACTGGGCATCCAGCTCGGCCACGCCGGCCGCAAGGCCTCGGTGAAGCGCCCGTGGGACGGCGGCGGCCAGTTGCCAGCCGATGATGCGCGTGGCTGGTCCACCGTGGCGCCGTCGTCGCTGCCGTTCCATGCCGGCGATCCGGCACCGCAGGAACTGGACGAGGCCGGCATCGCCGAGGTCATCGCCGCCTTCGCCGCCAGTGCGGTGCGCGCCGAGCGCCTGGGCTTCGAGCTGATCGAGCTGCATGCCGCGCACGGCTATCTGCTGCACCAGTTCCTGTCGCCGCTGAGCAACCGCCGCACCGATGGCTATGGTGGCTCGCTGCCGAACCGCCTGCGCCTGCTGGTGGAAGTGTTCGACGCGGTGCGTGCGGTAGTGTCCGACAAGGTCGCCGTGGGTGTACGCATTTCCGCCAGCGACTGGGTCGACGGTGGTTGGGATCTGGTGCAGAGCGAAGCGCTGGCCCAGGTGCTGGACGCGCGCGGCTGCAATTTCCTGCATGTCTCCAGCGGCGGCCTGGACGAGCGCCAGAAGATCACCGTCGGCCCGGGCTACCAGGTGCCGTTCGCGGCGGCGATCAAGGCCAAGGTGCGCATGCCGGTCATCGCTGTGGGCATGATCACCGAGCCCGAGCAGGCCGAATCGATCCTGCGCCATCGCCACGCCGATGCCGTGGCCCTGGCGCGCGGCATCCTCTACGACCCGCGCTGGCCGTGGCATGCCGCCGCCGCGCTGCGCGACAGCGTGGAACCGGCGCCGCAGTATCTGCGCTGCGAGCCGCGCGACGCGCGCGGCGTGTTCAAGGCGCGCTGAGGCTCACACCCGCCAGGCCGGCGCCATGCCGGCCTGCAGGTGCTCGAACAGCGCGCGGATCTTGGCGGTGAAGTCGCGGCGGTCGCTGACGCAGAAATAGACCTCCATCGGCTCCGGGCGCCACGCCGTGTCGGCGCCGAACACCGCCTGCAGGCGGCCATCGCGCAGGTAGGGCTCGGCCACGAATGCGGCCAGCCGGGTGATGCCGGCACCGGTCGCGGCAAGCGTTGCCAGTGCATCGATGTCATCGCAGACCATGCTTGGTGGCAGCGCGGCGTCCACGCGCTGGCCATCCTTCAGCAGGCCCCAGCGCAGCGGCCGGCCATCGGTGGGGAAGCGGTGCAGCAGCCCGCGATGACCGCTCAGGTCGGAGGGTTGCTGCGGGGTGCCGTGCGCTTTCAGATAGGCCGGCGAGGCACAGAACACGAACGGGACGCGTGCCAGTTGCCGCGCGACCACGCCATCTTCCAGCTGTGCACCGATGCGGATGCTGGCATCCACCGCTTCCGGCCCATGTTGCACGGCGCGGTCGGTCAGGCGCAGCTCCAGCTGCAGTTGCGGGTAGCGCTGCTGCAGCGACGGCAGCAAGGGGGCAAGCACATGGCGGCCGAACGCGCTGCTGCTGGCGATGCGCAGCGGCCCGGCCGGTTCGATGTCACCGGAGGTGACCATCGCCTGCGCGCGCGCCAGGTCGGCTTCGATGTGGCGCACCTGCGCCAGGTACAGCGCGCCGGCCTCGCTGAGGGCCAGCTGGCGCGTACTTCGGTTCAGCAACCGTACCCCCAGATGCGCCTCCAGCCGGTTGATGTTCTGGCCGACTGCGGTGGCGCTGATGCCAAGGATGCGGGCCGCGGCAGCAATGCTGCCGGTCTCTGCGGTGCGGGTGAAGCTGCGGATCAGTTGCAACAGGTTCATGACCGACCAGCTTGCCACGGGGAGTTCCAAGTATCGCTTGGGACTGAACCAAGCAGGTCGGTTGCATCCGTGATCATCCGGCCGCTGGGCAGGGCGCTGCCCTACACTGTGGCGATGCGCCCCGATTCCATCCTTACCCTGTCCTGCCCCGACCGTACCGGTATCGTCTACCGCGTGTCCGGCCTGCTGTTCGACCACGGCTGCAACATCCTCGACGCCCAGCAGTTCGGCGACGAGGAGAGCGGCCGCTTCTTCCTGCGCGTGCATTTCGACCGCGATGCCAGCCTGCCGCTGGAGACCGTGTACGCCGCCATGGCCACGCTTGCCGAAGGCTTCGACATGGACTGGCAGCTGCATGATGGCCGCCGCCGCGCACGCCTGCTGGTGCTGGTCAGCAAGCAGGGGCACTGCCTCAACGATCTGCTGTTCCGTGCCCACAGCGGCCAGTTGAAAGTCGACATCGCGGCAGTGGCGTCCAACCACGCCGATTTCGCGCCATTGGCCGCGTCCTACCAGGTGCCGTTCCACCATCTGCCGGTGACCGCCGATACGCGTGCGGTGCAGGAGCAGCAGATCATCGACCTGGTCGAGCGCGAGCGCATCGATCTGGTGGTATTGGCGCGCTACATGCAGATCCTGTCGCCCACGCTGTGCCGCGCACTGGCCGGCCGTGCGATCAACATCCACCACAGCTTCCTGCCCAGCTTCAAGGGCGCGCAGCCGTATCACCAGGCGCACGCGCGCGGGGTCAAGATCATCGGTGCCACCGCGCACTATGTCACCGAGGATCTGGACGAAGGCCCGATCATCGAACAGGACGTGGCCCGCGTGGACCACGCGATGGCACCGCGCGAACTGGTGCGGCTGGGCAGCGATACCGAATCGCTGGTGCTGGCGCGCGCGGTGCGCCGCCATGTGGAGCACCGCATCCTGCTCAACGGGCACCGAACGGTGGTGTTCCGGTAATCGCCCATCCCGCGTCCGCCGGGCATGGCCCGGCACTACCGAATCCTGATTTCATCCAGTGAAAAGCCCCCGGTTCGGCCGTCCCGCGATCTGTAGGGGGGCGTAGTTGGGGGGCTGGATGAATCGATTGTGTTGTCGTGGGCAGGAGCGCGCAAGCGGCATAAGCGACGTGCGCGGTAGCGCCGGGCCATGCCCGGCGGTCGCCCGTCAGGCGATCGCGATTCCCGCCTTGCCCAGCGCCTCGCGCACCATCGCGTCATTGGCTTCGGTCACCGGCCGGGTCAGCTCCCACAGGAACTTCACCCGGAAGCCGGACTTCACTGCGTCCTGCGCGCTCCACAGCACGCAGTAATCGCGGGCCAGGCCGCACACGTGCACTTCGCGGATGCGGCGCTCGTGCAGCCAGCCGGCCAGGCCGGTAGCTGGGCGCTCGCCATCGGGGCCATGGTTCTCGCGGAAGGCGCTGTACGAATCCACCTGTTGGCGCGTGCCCTTGCGCAGGATCAGGTCGGCCACGGTCCAGTCCACGCCCGGGTGCAGGGCGGCACCGGCGCTGCCCTGCACGCAGTGGTCCGGCCACAGGGTCTGCGGCTGCGCGTGCAGCAGGATGGTCTCGAAGGGGCGTTGGCCGGGGTGCTGGCTGGCGAACGAGGCATGGTCGACCGGGTGCCAGTCCTGTGTCGCCACCACGGTGCGGTAGCGGCGCTGCGCCAGCAGACCGGCAATCGGTACCACCAGCGCATCGCCCTGGTCGCAGGCCAGCGTACCGCCGGGCATGAAGTCTGGCTGCAGGTCGATCACCAGCAGGGCGACATCGGCGGGCAGGGCAGTCATGGCAGGTCCACTACAACGTGAAGGGGCGACCAGCGTGGCCGCCCCGGCGGCACAGGTCAATCGCCCTGCGGCGTCCCAGCGTCCTGCCCGTAGTACAGCAGGCCGATCTTGATCCGCTCACGGCCATTCTCGCGGCGATGGCGGTTGGCATCGCGCAGCGAGTACACGCAGCCGCAGTACTCCTGCTGGTAGAACTGCTCGCGCTTGCTGATCTCGATCATGCGGCTGGCACCGCCGCCCTTGCGCCAGTTGTAATCCCAGTACTGCAGGCCCTCGTAGCGCGACGCGGCGCGGATGCCGCAGTCGTTGATCTGCGCCATGTTCTTCCAGCGCGAGATGCCCAGCGAAGAACTGATGGTGTCATAGCCGTGTTCGTGCGCGTACAGCGCAGTGCGCTCGAAACGCATGTCGAAGCACATCGTGCAGCGGATGCCGCGTTCGGGCTCGTTTTCCATGCCGCGCGCACGGCTGAACCAGTTGTCGGTGTCGTAGTCGCAATCGATGAACGGGATGCCGTGCTGCTCGGCGAAGCGGATGTTCTCCTGCTTGCGCAGCTCGTATTCCTTCACCGGATGGATGTTGGGGTTGTAGAAGAAGATCGCATAGTCGATCCCGGAGGCGGTGATCGCCTCCATCACTTCGCCGGAGCATGGCGCGCAGCATGAATGCAGCAGCAGGCGCTTGCCGTCGTCGGGCAGGGTCAGGGTAGGGCGTTGGAGCTCGGTCATCGTCAGGTACCGCATGGACCGCCGGCAACGGCGGTGGCCCATGCATCAGCGCGTGGGTGAACAGGTCTGGCCGGATACCGTGAACAGGACGCGCGCGGCCGCATCGCCTGCACGCGCAGGACGACGGCGGCCCCGGCAACCTCCCCGCGGAGATTCCAGGTCGAATCAGGGGACGGTCGTGTCCCCCGGCCGGGGCCGGTATTCGGGCTGATGGACACGGGCCGCAGCCCACCTACTACCTGCCGCTTCCCAGGCGCGAGCCCAGTGCTGTTGGCAGGATTCGTTTCCATTCACCGCTGCGGGGCAGCTCCGGAATGGGCGCGCGAGGCGCCTTCACCGGATTCCCGTTTAAATCCCGGCCGCCATTAACGCCACGGCGGGGATACCTTCGGCGTGCCCACGGTGGACGCGTCGACGGCAATGGTCAAGGGCCAATCAAAGCGCAGGGCTGTGGCTCGCTTCTCAGGCTGTGAGAGCCCCTCTTGCCATACTGTGCATCGACAGACGGGAGGTGGCTCGTGGCGGCGAAGTACTGCGATCTGGTCATGAAAGGCGGCATCACCAGCGGCATCGTGTACCCCAATGCGGTACTGGCGCTGGCGCGCGAGTATCGCTTCAAGAGCATCGGCGGCACCTCGGCCGGCGCTATTGCTGCGGCGGTGGCGGCCGCGGCGGCCTGCGGTGATCGCCGCCAGCAGGCTGGCGAGCACCTGCCTGGCGATGCCGGCTATGGCGGGTTGTCGGCGGTGTCGGCGCAGCTGTCGCGGCGCGGCTTCATCTACAGCCTGTTCCAGCCGGCACGGGGCGCGCGTGCGGCCTATCGGCTGCTGGTGGTGCTGACCGGCAATGCCCGCCTGCCGCACAAGCTGCTGTGCCTGGCCGTTGCCGTGTTCGAGATCGCGCCGCTGGAAGTGCTGGTGTCGCTGGCGCTGCTGCTCGGCCTGGGCTGGTGGGGCGGTGGCTGGAGCGGCGTGGCCGCCACGCTGCTGCCGTCGCTGCTGTGCGCTTACGGTGCCGGCGTGGCCGGTGCCGCGCTGCGGGTGGCGCGGGTGGCGCGGCGCAATCTGCTGGGCCTGTGCAGCGGCCTCGGCCGTGATGCACGCAAGCCGGCGTTGACCGAGTGGCTGCACGAGTGCCTGCAGCAGTTGTCCGGCAAGCCGCTGGATGCACCGCTCACCTTCGCCGACCTGCACGATGCGCCGCGCTATGCCGGCGAGCCGGACAGCCCGCATGCGATCAGCCTGCAGATGATCACCACCTGTGTGTCGCACAACGAGCCGCGTACGCTGCCGCTGGGTGGCGCGCAGTTCTGGTTCCTGCGCGAGGAGTTCGAGCAGCTGTTCCCGGCCAGCGTGGTGCAGTGGCTGGTGGATCAAGCTGGCCCGCCGTTGGAGGTGGAGGGGCGACGGTACTACCACCTGCCGCAGGGCCCGAAGCTGCCGGTGCTGGTGGCCACGCGCATGAGCCTGAGCTTCCCGTTGCTGATCAGCGCGGTGCCGCTGCATGAGCCCTCGCGGCGCGAGCGTCGCTGCGAACCCACCGCGCCTGCCGCCGACCAGGAGCACAACGTGGCCGACAGCATGGAAGGGCTGACCAGTGCCGGGCAGACCTGTGGCCCGGTGATCACCGCCTTCCGCATCTGCTGGTTCTCCGATGGCGGCATCAGCAGCAACTTCCCGATCCATCTGTTCGATGCCGCCTTGCCGCGCTGGCCGACCTTCGCCATCAACCTGGTCTACCCGCAGCACGCCGAAGACGTGAGCCACGGCAGCACTGGCCGCCAGTCGCTGGAACACGCGGTGTTCCTGCCCACCGAAAACCGTCATGGCTGGCAGCGCACCTATCAGTCGATCGCCACGCCGTTGGCGGCCGCGGAACTGGGGCGTTTCCTGTTCGCGGTGGTGGCGACCATGCAGAACTGGCGCGATCTGCTGCAGGCGCGCGCGCCGGGTTACCGCGACCGCATCGTGCACGTCAGCCTGCAGGGCGACGAAGGCGGCATGAACCTGGACATGCCGCAGGAGGTGCTGACCCGCATCGCCGACAAGGGCAGCCTGGCGGGCGCGCGCTTCTGCTCATTCTCGTTCGAGAACCACTACTGGATCCGCTGGCGCAACCTGGCCTCGGCCTACCAGCGCTACACGCTGGAAGTGGCGCGCACCGATGACCCGGCGCAGCAGGTGCTGGCCTACCGCGCGGCGTACGCGATGGTTGCCACTGGCCAGCCGACGCCACCGTCATACAAGCTGGGTTCGGAAGACAAGCGGCTGGCCTCGCAGCAGCTGTGGGGGTTGATGGTCGAACAGGGTCGCAGCTGGGAGGACCTCGGCCCCGACCTCACCGACGGCGCACCGCGCCCGTTGCCGCAGATGAAGGTGACGCCGATCTACTGACCCGGTAGTAGATCCACGCCTTGCGTGGATGGAACCCCATCGAAATCGAATATTTCGAACGTTCATCGAAGAACATCCACGCATGGCGTGGATCCACCGTGTCGACCAAGGTCGACACCTACCAGAGCAATACGTCGTTCCAGATGGAAGGAAACTGTCGAAGGCGGGGTGGTGTCGGATTGCGGGGTGTCCGCGGCATGGATGCCGCGGCCAAGCCCCCAAGGACGGGTTTACGGCGTCCCCCGCAACCGGATCCACCCCGCCATCCCACGGAATGCCAGCTTTTTGCCGTTGCCGTTGCCGTTGCTTCGGCCTCTGCAGGTGCAGGGCGCAGCCCTGCCGAACCAACCCTACCGCCCCGGCAATTGCGCGAACGCGCGCTGCATGCAGTCCTCGCGCGGGCACACCCGGCAGCCCGGGCCAATCGACACCGAATTGCCCGGGCTCTGCACATCCAGCCCCAGCGAATACACCAGCCGCTCGGCATGCTGCAGGTCGCAGCCCAGCGCCACCGCGAAGGTCTTGCGCGGCTGGCCATGCCCCACCGGCCCGCTGCTGACCTGCCGTGCCAGCCAGAAATGGCGGCGCCCGTCGGGCATGCGCGCGGTCTGGGTCAGGATGCGCCCGGGCTGGTTGAACGCCTCGTAGACGATCCACAGCGGGCACGACCCACCCACCTGCGAGAAATGGAAATCGGTGGCCGAATGGCGCTTGGACACATTGCCCGCACGGTCCACGCGGATGAAGAAGAACGGCAGCCCCGGCGCACTGCGCCGTGCCAGTGTGCTCAGCCGATGGCACACCGCCTCGAAGCCGACGCCGAACTGATGCGCCAGCAGTTCGATGTCGTAGCTGCTGGCCTCGGCCGCACGCAGGAAGCGCATGTACGGCATCACCAGCGCGCCGGCGAAATAGTTCGACAGGCCGATGCGCGCCTGCGCGATGCGTGCCTCATCGGTGAAGCCGGCACGCGCCACCACCGCATCGATCTGCGGCAGGTAGCCGTGCAGGGCCAGTTCGGCGGCCATCTGGAATGCCTGCTGGCCCGGTTCCAGGTAATCGGGCAGCCACAGCCGCCGTGCACCGGCATCGAACTGGCGCTTCTCGCGCCCGGCCTGCAGCGCCGCCACTTCCACCAGCACGCCATGGCGGTCGGCCAGCAGCTGGCGCAGGCGTGGTGCCACATGCCCGGGCGACAGCCCCCACTCGGCGAACAGGCGCTCGGCCAGTTCGTCCAGCTCGGGGATGTGGTTGTGCATGCGGTTGAAGAACTCGCGCACCTGGTCACCGGCGGGCAGGGTGCTGCCGGCACCCGGCTCGCCCAGCTGGAATTCCAGGGCGGCGGCATGTTCGCGCAGCGCCAGGTGGCGCCGATGCAGGTCCAGCAGGGCGCGGCTGACCTGCGGCAGGTTGCCGGCCAGGGCGCGCAGTTCGGTGGCGCTGACTTCGGCCAGGCCCAGGTCGCGCAGGGTCTCGCCCAGCGCTTCCTGCAGCGCGGCGGGCTCATCCTCGTCGAACAGCGAGGAAACGTCGCCCAACACCTCACCCAGCTTTTTCTGCACCGCCGGCGTCAACGGGCGCTTGTTGCGCTCGATCTGGTTCAGGTAGCTGGCCGACAGCCCCAGCGCCCGCGCCAGGTCGGCCTGGCTGTAACCACGCTGCTCGCGCAGCCGCAGCAGGCGCAGGCCAAGTTGTCGCTGGGTGGCTGAATAATTCACAGAATTAACATGAATCGTCTGGCGTGTTGGCCAGATTAAGCGGATTCAGCCCGGAAATCGAGGTGGGTGCTGTGAATAATGCCAAGCATCTTTCGCACCCTGTGGGATTGTCGTCATGACTGTTGCAGCGCCCCGTATCCGCATGCTGATCGATGGCCAGTTCGTTGAATCGGCCACCTCCCACTGGCAGGACGTGATCAATCCGGCCACCCAGGACGTGCTGGCCAAGGTGCCGTTCGCCACCACCGGCGAAGTGGACGCCGCCGTCGCCGCCGCCAAGGAAGCCTTCAAGACCTGGCGCAAGACCCCGATCGGCACCCGTGCGCGCATCTTCCTGAAGTACCAGCAGCTGATCCGCGAGAACATGAGCGAGCTGGCCCACATTCTCACCGCCGAACAGGGCAAGACCCTGCCGGACGCCGAAGGCGATGTGTTCCGCGGCCTGGAAGTGGTCGAGCACGCCGCCGCCATCGGCAACCTGCAGCTGGGCGAGCTGGCCAACAACGTGGCCAATGGCGTGGATACCTACACGTTCATGCAGCCGCTGGGCGTGTGCGCCGGCATCACCCCGTTCAACTTCCCGGCGATGATCCCGCTGTGGATGTTCCCGATGGCCATCGCCACCGGCAACACCTTCATCCTCAAGCCGTCCGAGCAGGACCCGATGGTCACCATGCGCCTGGTCGAACTGGCGCTGGAAGCCGGCATTCCGAAGGGCGTGCTGAACGTCGTCCACGGTGGCGAGGAAGTGGTCAACGCGATCTGCGACCACCCGGACATCAAGGCTGTCTCGTTCGTGGGTTCCACCCGCGTCGGCACCCACGTCTACAACCGCGCCTCGCTGGCCGGCAAGCGCGTGCAGTGCATGATGGGCGCCAAGAACCACGCTGTGGTGCTGCCGGACGCCAACAAGGAACAGACCCTCAATGCGATGGTCGGTGCCGCCTTCGGTGCCGCTGGCCAGCGCTGCATGGCCGCCTCCACCCTGGTGCTGGTCGGTGAAGCACGCAGCTGGGTGCAGGACCTGGTGACCAAGGCCAAGACCCTGAAGGTCAGCGGCGGCACCGTGTCCGGTACCGACGTGGGTCCGGTCATTTCCTGCAGCGCCCGCGAGCGCGTGGAAGGCCTGATCGCCTCGGGTGTGGAGCAGGGCGCGCAGCTGGTGCTCGACGGCCGCAAGCCGCAGGTCGATGGCTTCGAGAAGGGCAACTTCGTCGGCCCGACCATCTTTGCCGGTGTCACCACCGACATGCGCATCTACCAGGAAGAAATCTTCGGGCCGGTGCTGGTCATCCTCGAAGCGGAAACGCTGGAAGACGCCATCGCGATGGTCAACAGCAACCCCAACGGCAACGGCACCGCACTGTTCACCCAGTCCGGCGCCGCCGCGCGCAAGTTCCAGGAAGACATCGACGTCGGTCAGGTCGGCATCAACGTGCCGATCCCGGTGCCGGTGCCGCTGTTCTCGTTCACCGGTTCGCGCGCCTCCAAGCTGGGCGACCTGGGCCCGTACGGCAAGCAGGTGGTGCTGTTCTACACCCAGACCAAGACGGTCACCGCGCGCTGGTTCGATGACGAGACGCTCAGCCACGGCGTCAACACCACGATCAGCCTGAAGTAACGGCAGGAGCAGCCATGAGCCACTCGATGACGACGGAACTGGAAGAAGCACAGCAGGCGTATCGCGAGGCTGCGCGCGACTTCGCACAGGCCGAACTGGCGCCGCACGCCGCGCGATGGGATGCGGAGGGCATCTTTCCGCGCGAGGCGATCGCCAAGGCCGGTGAACTGGGCTTCTGCGGCCTGTACATGGACCCGGAAGTGGGCGGCAGCGGCCTGAGCCGACTGGACGCCGCCGTCGTCATCGAGGAGCTCGCCAACGTCGATCCGTCGACCGCGGCCTACATCAGCATCCACAACATGGCGTCGTGGATGGTGTCCAAGTGGGGCCAGCCGGCACTGCGCGATGCGTGGGGCACCGACCTGTCTTCGGGCAACAAGCTGGCCTCGTACTGCCTGACCGAGCCGGGCGCCGGTTCCGATGCGGCCTCGCTGAAGACCACCGCCGTGCGCGATGGCGATTTCTATGTGCTGAACGGCTCCAAGGCATTCATCTCCGGCGCTGGTGCCACCGAGCTGCTGGTGGTGATGGCGCGTACCGGCGGTGCCGGTGCGAGTGGGGTCAGCGCCATCGCGGTGCCGGCCGACCTGCCGGGCATCAGCTTCGGCCGCAAGGAAGAAAAGATGGGCTGGAACAGCCAGCCCACCCGTGGCATCACCTTCGAAAACGTCCGCGTGCCGGTCAGCCACCTTCTGGGAGAGGAAGGCGGCGGCTTCAAGCTGGCGATGAAGGGGCTCGATGGCGGCCGCATCAATATCGCGGCCTGCTCGCTCGGTGCTGCGCAGGGTGCGCTGGATGCCGCACGCCGCTACATGGGCGAGCGCCGCCAGTTCGGCAAGGCGCTGGCCGAGTTCCAGGCACTGCAGTTCAAGCTGGCCGACATGGTCACGCAGCTGGTGGCCGCGCGGCAGATGGTGCACACCGCCGCGCGCAAGCTCGATGCCGGTGCCAGCGATGCCAATGTCTGGTGCGCGATGGCCAAGCGTTTTGCCACCGATGCGGGTTTCAACGTCTGCAATGAAGCACTGCAGATCCACGGTGGCTACGGCTACATCCGCGAATACCCGATCGAGCGCCTGCTGCGTGACTGCCGCGTGCACCAGATCCTGGAAGGCACCAACGAGATCATGCGGGTGATCGTTGCCCGTCACCTGCTCAACACCGAAGAGGAACTGCGATGAAGGATTGGCGTACCCAGGAGCACGTGGGCCTGAAGGTCGAGGTGGATGGTCACATCGCCGTGGTCACCCTGCACAACCCGCCCGCGCATACCTGGACCGTGCACAGCCTGTCGGCGCTGCGTGACCTGGTCGGTGCGCTCAATGCGGACCGCGAGATCTACGCGCTGGTGATCACCGGTGACGGCGAGAAGTTCTTCTCCGCCGGTGCCGACCTCAACCAGTTCGCCTCCGGTGACAAGGCCGCTGCACGTGAAGCCGCGCGCCGCTTCGGTGAAGCCTTCGAAGCGCTGTCCGGTTTCCGTGGCGTGTCCATCGCCGCGATCAACGGCTATGCGATGGGTGGCGGCCTGGAATGTGCGCTGGCCTGCGACCTGCGCATCATCGAAGACCATGCCCAGGTCGCGCTGCCGGAGGCCACCGTCGGCCTGCTGCCGTGCGCCGGCGGCACCCAGAACCTGCCGCGCCTGGTGGGCGAGGGCTGGGCCAAGCGCATGATCCTGCTGGGTGAGCGCATCACTGCCGAGACCGCACTGCGCATCGGCCTTGCCGAAGAAAAGGTTGGCAAGGGCGAAGCCAAGGCACTGGCGCTGGAATGGGCGAAGAAGGCCGGCAAGCAGAGCCCAACCAGCATCGCCGCCTGCAAGACCCTGGTGCAGTCCACCCGCACCGGCACCCACGCCTCGGCGCTGGTGGCCGAGCGCGAAGCCTTCGTCGACCTGTTCGACACCGCCGACCAGGTCGAGGGCGTGACTGCCTTCCTGGAAAAGCGCACCGCGCAGTGGAAGAACGCATGAGCACCGACACCGCTGCCGACGACGCACCGGTGCTGTTCGAAGAGCGCGTGGCCGGCAACGGCACGCGTATCGGCATCGCCACGCTCAACGCGCCGCGCACGCTCAACGGATTCTCGCTGCCGATGGCGCACCTGCTGCTGAAGCAGTTGAATGCCTGGGCCGACGACGACGGCATCGCCATGGTGGTGCTGCAGGGCGCCGGCGAAAAGGCGTTCTGCGCCGGCGGCGACCTGCACAGCCTGTACAAGGCCATGGTCGCCTTCCGTGAGGCCGGCCGCAGCGACATCCGCGAGAACGACTACGCCGCTGAGTTCTTCGACGTTGAATACCGCGTCGATTACCTCATTCACACCTACGCCAAGCCGATCCTGTGCTGGGGTCATGGCATCGTGATGGGCGGCGGCATCGGCCTGATGTCCGGCGCCAGCCACCGCGTGGTCAGCGAGCGCTCCAAGTTGGCCTTCCCGGAAATCACTGTTGGCCTGTTCCCCGATGTCGGTGGCAGCTGGCTGCTGCCGCGCGTGCCGGGCAAGGGCGGCCTGTTCCTGGCCCTGACCGGCGCACTGCTCAACCCGGGCGATGCCATCTACGCCGGCTTGGCCGACGTGCACGTGGCCGAAGAGCGCCGCAGTGCAGTGTTCGATGCGCTACTGCAGGTGGCCTGGTCCAGTGATGCCGCACACAACCAAGAACGCCTGACCCATCTGCTGCAGTCGCATGCCAGCGATGCCGCCACCGGTCCACTGCTGGCCCACGCGGCGCAGGTCGATGCGTTGTGCGAAGGCGATGACCTTGAAGCCATCGTTGCGCGCATTGCCGGCCTGCAGACCGACGATGCGTGGCTGCAGGCGGCACAGAAGACCCTCGTTGCTGGTGCGCCGGGTTCGGCGCGGCTGGCCTTTGAACTGCAGCGCCGCAGCGCCGGCCAGGACCTGGCCAGCGTCTACCGGCTGGAGTACATCACCGCGCTGCACTGCGCCGCCCACGGCGATTTCGCCGAAGGCATCCGCGCGCTGCTGATCGACAAGGACCGCAATCCGCAATGGAACCCGGCCACGCTGGCCGAGGCCAGCGGCGCGTGGGCCGACACCTTCTTCGCTTCCCCCTGGGCCGATGCCGCGCATCCGCTGGCCGACCTGGGCACTCCCCTTGTTGAAAGGAGCCTTGCATGAGCCGCATTGCATTCATCGGGTTGGGCAACATGGGTGGCCCGATGGCCGCCAATCTGGTCAAGAACGGCCATACCGTGCGCGTGTTCGATCTGGTCCCGGCCGCGGTGCAGGCCGCCGTCGATGCCGGCGCCAGCGCGGCGGCATCGGCGCGCGAAACCCTGGCCGATGCCGAGGTGGTGATCTCGATGCTGCCGGCCAGCCGCCACGTCGAAGGCGTGTACCTGGGCGACGACGGCATCCTCGCCGCGATTCCCGCCGGTGCACTGGTCATCGACTGCAGCACGATCGCACCGGCCAGCGCCCGCAAGGTTTCTGAAGCCGCCGCCGCGCGTGGCCTGCAGATGCTCGACGCACCGGTGTCCGGCGGTACCGCCGGTGCCCAGGCCGGCACCCTGACCTTCATCGTCGGTGGCGAAGAGGACGCGCTGGAACGCGCCCGTCCGGTGCTGCAGGCGATGGGGAAGAACATCTTCCACGTGGGCGCCAGCGGTGCCGGCCAGGTGGCCAAGCTGTGCAACAACATGGCGCTGGGCGTGATCATGGCGGTGACCGGTGAAGCCATCGCCCTGGGCGTGGCGCACGGGCTGGACCCGAAGGTGCTGTCGCAGATGATGGCAGTCAGCACCGGCCGCAGCTGGGCCACCGAAGTGTGCAACCCGTGGCCGGGCGTGCTGGAGAATGCGCCGGCCTCGCGCGGTTACAGCGGCGGCTTCGGCAGCGACCTGATGCTGAAGGACATGGGCCTGGCGGTGGAAGCGGCGATGAGTGTCGGCGCCTCGATCCCGCTGGGCGAAGTGGCCCGCAACCTGTACTCGATGAACCACCAGGCCGGCCGCGGCAAGCTGGATTTCTCCAGCGTCGTGCAGCTCATCACCAGCGACCGGTAACCGGTCGCTGGTCCGCGCATTCCACCTTATCGCCGCGCCGTTGGCGCACCCCCTTGAACAACAAGGGGGCTCTCCTCCAGAAGGATGGATGCGCGCCGTAGCGAATGCGTCCCTGGCCGCGCGCCGGGGCCCACCCGAGGTGGGATGGGCGGATGCCCGGTTTCGACCGGCATTCGCCCATTTTTTTGCCTTTCATGTTGGTAGTGCCGACCGCTGGCCGGCAGCACCGCATCAGGCAACGATCAGCGTCACGTCGATGTTGCCGCGGGTGGCGTTGGAATACGGGCACACGATGTGCGCCTTCTGCACCAGCTCTTCCACCTGCTCGCGCGGTACGCCCGGCACGTTGATGGTCAGCTCGGCTTCGATGCCGAAGCCGGTCGGGATCTGGCCGATGCCGACCTTGCCGGTCACGGTGGTGTCGGCCGGCAGCGCGACCTTGGCCTGGCCGGCCACGAACTTCAGTGCGCCCAGGAAGCAGGCCGAGTAGCCAGCCGCGAACAGCTGTTCCGGGTTGGTGCCCGGACCGCCGGCGCCGCCCAGCTCGCGCGGGGTCGACAGCTGGATGTCCAGCACGTTGTCGGAGGAGACGGAACGGCCTTCACGGCCGCCGGTGGAGGTGGCCTGGGCGGTGTACAGAACCTTTTCGATGGACATCGGGATGCTCCTGGTCGGTGGGTGGGTGTCGCGTTGGAGCCTACTTTGCCCGGTTTCCGCGTACGTTGGGTTGCAATGCGTACGAAAAACTTGATCGATCGTCCTGTCGGCCTAGATCGTCCATTCGCGGTCGGTGGTGAACATGATGGTCAGCCAGCGGTCCGGCGAAGCCTCGCCCAGCGCATCGCCGATCTCATCACGCAGCTGGTCCCATTCCACCAGCGGCCGCGGCGGGTCGTTTTCCGGCACCACGAAGAACAGCTCGATCTGCTCGCCTCGCCCCACCTGGGCCACGTAGCTGCGGTGCTCGACGAAGCCGTGCTTGGCCACGATGTCCCGCGCCACCGCATCCACGTGCGCCTGCAGCTCCGGCGGGGTGACCAGCAGGATGCCGGCCAGCGCGCGGCGCACGGTACCGAGCGGGGCGATCATCACCAGCACGCAGACGAAGGCGAGGATAGCCGGGTCGATGTACGGCCCGACCCAGGCCCACGAGGTGCCCTGCACCAGCACACCGCCGAGGAAGGCCAGCAGGTAGCAGGCCGACATGCTGGCCGCGATCACCCAGTTCTTTGCATCCAGCGCGATGAACTCCGAGCCGATGCGGCGGTTGGCGCGCAGGATGAACCACGCCAGTGCGCCTTCGCCCACGATCGACAGCCCGGCAAAGGCGATGGCCGGGCCCAGCGCAATGTGGCGACCCCCGGACATCAGTGCATCCACCGCATTGACCAGGGCATACAGTGCCGCACCGATCATCAGCGTGCCGCTGACCCCCAGCACGATCGGCTCCAGGTGCCAGAAGCCCATGGTGAAGCGCTGGTTGAGCCGCGATTGCAGCGCGTCGGTCTGGGTGGACAGCGCGATCAGCCGTGCCACCAGCAGCGACAGCCAGGTCATCACCACGTCGATCAGGCCGTAGATGCCGTCGAAGATGATCAATGACGAATTGGCCAGCAGGCCGAACACCACCGCCGCCGCGGCCAGCAGCAGCGAAGCGGCGATCGACAGGCGCAGCACGCCCTGTTCGGTGGCGGGGTCGAAGAACTGCGGGCGATCAGTAGCCATGCCCCGATTGTAGAGCGGCGCCATGCCCCGCGGCCTTTCGCGGCCGGTCGCGCTACCTTCGTGCGGCCGCTTCCCGTAGACTGCGCCCCTCCCAACGCACCGACGCCCGCCTGCAGTGATCACGCCACCCTGACCCTTGCCGCCCATCGGCAGCCGGCCCGCCCGGCTCAGGAACCCGTGTCTTTCCACTGCAGCGCCATGCGGCCACGCCCGCCTGCGCGCGGAGTTTTCCCATGCAAACGTCCTATCCCCTGCGCCAGCAATGGCTCGGCAACATCCGTGGCGACCTGCTGTCCGGCATCGTCGTCGCCCTGGCCCTGATTCCCGAGGCCATCGCTTTCTCGCTCATCGCCGGCGTCGACCCCAAGGTCGGCCTGTATGCCGCGTTCTCGATTGCCGTCATCACCGCCATCGCGGGTGGCCGCCCCGGCATGATTTCCGCCGCTACCGGTGCAATGGCGCTGGTGATGGTCGACCTGGTCAAGGATCACGGCCTGCAGTACCTGTTCGCCGCCAGCATCCTGGCCGGGTTGCTGCAGGTGCTGGCCGGCGTGTTCAAGCTCGGCTCGCTGATGCGCTTCGTCTCGCGTTCGGTCATCACCGGCTTCGTCAACGCGCTGGCGATCCTGATCTTCCTCGCGCAGATGCCGGAACTGATTGGCCGCGGCCCTACGGTCTACGTGCTGTGCGCCGCCGCGCTGGCGATCATCTACCTGCTGCCGCGCCTCACCCGCGCGGTGCCGTCGCCGCTGGTGGCCATTGTGGTGCTTACCGCCGTGGTGATCGGCTTCGGCGTGGACGTGCGCAGCGTCGGTGACATGGGCCAGCTGCCCGACAGCCTGCCGCATTTCCTGCTGCCTGATGTGCCGCTCAGCTGGGAGACGCTGCGCATCCTGCTGCCGGTGTCGGCCACGCTGGCCGTGGTCGGCCTGCTCGAATCGATGATGACCCTGCAGATTGTCGAGGACATCACCGAGACGCCCAGCGAACGCAACCGCGAATGCGTCGGCCAGGGCGTGGCGAACACGGTCACCGGTTTCCTCGGCGGCATGGCTGGCTGCGCGATGATCGGCCAGTCGGTGATCAACGTGACCTCCGGTGGACGTGGCCGCCTGTCCTGCCTGGTGGCCGGCGTGTTCCTACTGGTGCTGGTGGTGTACGGCAGCGACCTGGTGCGGCAGATCCCGATGGCTGCGTTGGTGGCGGTGATGATCATGGTCAGCATCGGCACCTTCAGTTGGCGCTCGCTGCGCGACCTGCGCACGCATCCGCGCAGCTCGTCCGCGGTGATGCTGCTGACCGTGGTGGTCACCGTGGCTACCCACGATCTGGCCAAGGGCGTGCTCAGTGGCGTGCTGCTGTCGGCGCTGTTCTTTGCGCGCAAGGTGGGCCGTATGCTGGATGTGCAGCGCGACGATGCTGGTGACACACAGGTCTACCGCGTGCGTGGGCAGGTGTTCTTTGCCTCGGCGGGGCAGCTGGGTGCGGCGTTCGATTACCAGCACGTGGCGCCGAAGGTGCAGATTGACCTGCGCGATGCCCACCTGTGGGATCTGACTGCCGTGGCCGCGCTGGAGCGGGCGCGGGAAAAGCTGGCCGCGCATGGTGCGGAGGTGACGGTGGTGGGGCTCAATGCGGCCAGCCAGACGCTGATCGAGCAGGTCGGGGGCGCGCGCGGGGGGCATTGATCGCGTAGGGCATGCTGGTAGCGCCGGGCCATGCCCGGCGGGCGCAGCGGCAGCGATCAGGCGGTGCCAGCGGGTTGCTTGTCGGCTTGCACGATGAGATGCACCCCGAGCGCTGACAGTACCCGCTGCACGGTATCGAAGCGCGGGTGTGCTCCGGGACGCAGCGCCTTGTACAGGCTCTCGCGTCCAAGACCAGAGACCTCGGCAACGCCGCCCATGCCGCGGGCGCGCGCCACAGTTCCGAGCGCCTCCTGGAAGTGGCCCGCATCACCTGCTGCCAAGGCCTCGCTCAGATAGGTGGCGATTGCGACGTCATCATCCAGATAGTCTGCGGGATCGAAGGGAATCGTCTTCAGCTTGCTCATGGGGAGAGTCCTGGCAACGGCATGGAATCAAATGGTGGCTACAGCAGATCCGCGAGCCTGACCGCTTTTTCGATATCGCGACGCTGGCTCGACTTGTCGCCACCGTGCAGGAGTACGACGATGGATCTTCCGCGACGTGTGAAATACACGCGATATCCCGGCCCATGGTTGATTCGCAGTTCGCTCACGCCATGACCCACTGATCGAACATCTCCCTCGAGACCGCGGGAGACCCGCTGCAGGCGTTCCACGATCACTGCTCGGGCGCCGCTGTCGTTGAGCCCGCGCAGCCAGCGCGTGAACGTCTCTGTTGCCTGGAGGGTTGCCATCCACGAATCGTATCCAAAAGGATACACCGTTCAATTGGCATCTGCGTCAATGCGTGGCGTACTGCGCTGGACCCGCTGGTCGTATCCATGGAGAACGCAAACCCCAAGCTCCCCGAGGGCAGGAAGCGTCCGCTGCCACCGCCCAGCCCACCCCGGCCGCCAGCCGGAAGCGGGCCCAACCGGCGCTTGCCGCACGACTGACCGGGCGCATTCAGCCGGGCGGTGTAAACTATTGATCTCACTGGCAATGCCAGTCTCCACGATCAACGCCCCGATGACGTCCGCCACCGCCCGTTACGCCGATTCCCTGCGCCTGTCCGTTGCCCCGATGATGGACTGGACGGACCGCCATTGCCGCGTGTTCCATCGCGTGCTTGCGCCAGGTGCGCGCCTGTACACGGAAATGGTGCACGCCAACGCGGTCATCCACGGCGATCGCGAGCGCCTGCTCGGCTTCGATCGCAGCGAACAGCCGCTGGCGCTGCAGCTGGGTGGCAGTGACCCGGCCCTGCTGGCGCAGGCCGCACGCATCGCTGCCGAGTGGGGCTATGACGAGGTCAACCTCAACTGCGGTTGCCCGTCCGACCGCGTGCAGGCCGGGCGTTTTGGTGCCTGCCTGATGCGCGAGCCGGTGCTGGTGGCCGAGTGTGTGGCGGCCATGGTCGACGCGGTTGATATCCCGGTGACGGTGAAGTGCCGCCTGGGCGTGGATGAGGACAACGACTACGACGTGTTTGCCAGCTTCGTCGACCGCCAGGTTGCCGCCGGTGCGGCGATGGTGGTGGTGCATGCGCGCAACGCGTGGCTGAAGGGCCTGTCGCCGAAGGAGAACCGCGAGGTTCCGCCGTTGAAGTACGACTGGGCCTACCGCCTGAAGCTGGAGCGCCCGGCACTGCCGGTGGTGATCAACGGTGGCCTGGCCAGCATCGAGGCGGTACAGGCGCAGGCCGCGCACGTCGATGGCGTGATGCTGGGCCGCGCGGCCTACCACGACCCCTACCTGCTGCATCAGCTGGAGGCGCTGCACACCGGCGCCCCGCTGCAGGCCCGTGGTGACCTGCTGCGCGCGATGCGCCCCTACATCGAGGCGCGGCTGGGCGAAGGCCTGGCGCTGAAGCACATTACCCGCCACCTGCTCGGCCTGTTCCACGGCCAGCCCGGTGGTCGCGCATTCCGCCAGGTGCTGAGCGAGGGCGCACATCGCCCGGGCGCCGGCTGGAGCCTGATCGAACAGGCCCTGGCGGTCACCGAACGCGAAGCTGATCGGGCCGCAGCGTGACCGCAGTCACATTCCTGGCTTGACAAGGGACGTCGATTCGTCCCGAATGTTCACTTAGCTGAACAACGCGGGCGCAGGGCCGGAAAAGTTCAGACCGGATTCACCGCTGTAAACCAAGAATTTGCAAAAGATTTGTAAAACGCTGGGTTTCGAACCCGGCGCCGGATTTACGACTTTTGAACGAATCGCCGTGCTCGGCTAGGATCGCATCGATGTCTTCCGCTCCCTTCCATCGCCGCATTGCCCTGGCCACCTGCGTGGTGCTGTCGGCTGTGCCGCTGTCTTCGGCGCTGGCGCAACAGCCGCCGCGTGGCGAGCAGGCGCGGGCGGAGATGATGGAGCGGGGCGAGCGTGGCAACCGTGGCGACGAGCGGTCGCTGTCCGATGCCGTGCGCCGCGTGCAGCGCACCACCGGCGGCCACATCCTCGGCGCCGAGCGCGTGCCGTTCGATGGTCGTGATATCAACCGGGTGAAGTACATGGACGATCGGGGCCGGGTCCGCTACATGGACGACCCCGCCCCGTCGCGTTCACAGCCGCGCACGCCGCGGTCGGATATGTCATCACTACGCGGCGATAACCCCTGAACAGGGATAGTTGTCGCTATCAACCCGTACCCCACAGGCCTCCGGGCCACACCCAGGACACTAGGGAGAGTTCATGCGTATCCTTCTGGTCGAAGACGAAGCCCCGCTGCGTGAGACCCTGGCAGCCCGGCTCAAGCGCGAAGGCTTTGCCGTCGATGCTGCGCAGGACGGCGAGGAAGGCCTCTACATGGGGCGCGAAGTTCCGTTCGATGTCGGCATTATCGACCTCGGCCTGCCCAAGATGTCGGGCATGGAGCTGATCAAGGCCCTGCGTGACGAAGGCAAGAAGTTCCCGGTGCTGATCCTGACCGCGCGTTCGAGCTGGCAGGACAAGGTCGAGGGCCTGAAGCAGGGCGCCGACGACTACCTGGTCAAGCCGTTCCACGTCGAAGAGCTGCTGGCCCGCGTCAACGCGCTGCTGCGCCGCGCCGCTGGCTGGAGCAAGCCGACGCTGGAATGCGGCCCGGTTGCCCTGGACCTGGCTGCGCAGACCGTCAGCGTGGCCGGCAGCAATGTCGACCTCACCAGCTACGAGTACAAGGTGCTGGAGTACCTGATGATGCACGCCGGTGAACTGGTCTCCAAGGCCGATCTCACCGAGCATATCTACCAGCAGGACTTCGACCGCGACTCGAACGTGCTGGAGGTCTTCATCGGCCGCCTGCGCAAGAAGCTGGACCCGGATGGCGAACTGAAGCCGATCGAGACCGTGCGCGGCCGCGGCTACCGTTTCGCGATTCCGCGCAACGAGGGCTGAGCCGGCTCACCCTGGCGATAGCACGATGTCCGGCCGTCTGTGGTTCTTCCGACGCTGGCGGCCGCGCTCCCTGCAGGCGCGCCAGATGTTCGCCGCGTCCGTGGGCCTGGTCGCGTTCCTGGCGCTGGCCGGTTACGCGCTCGACGCCGCCTTCGCCGATACGGCGAAGGCGAACCTGCGTGAGCGCCTGAAGAACTACGCCACCGCCTACGCGGCCGGCATCGACTTCACCCGCGACCGCTCGCTGTACATCCGCGAGCAGCCGCCGGATTCGCGCTTCGACGTGCCGGGCAGTGGCCTGTACCTGCAGGTGGTGATGCCGCACGGCAAGGGCAATTCGATGTCCGCCGAAGGTCCGATGCTGCCCACCGCGGGCGGTGGCCTGCTCGCGCCGCGCCAGGAAGTGTTCGAAGGCCCACTGCCGATGATCCAGATCGACGGCAGCCAGGGCTCGGTGTACCGCTATGGCCTGGGCCTGGTGTGGGACGCCGACGCCGACCCTGCCACCGAGTTTCCGTACACCATCTACGTGATGGAAGACTCGCGCGCGCTGGGTGCGCAGCTGCGCGTGTTCCGCAGCCGGGTCTGGTTCTACCTGGGCGGCATCGGCCTGATCCTGCTGCTGCTGCAGACCGTCATCCTGCAGTGGAGCCTGCGCCCACTGCGCCGCGTGATCACCGAGCTGACCAAGGTGCAGCGCGGCGAGACCGAGCGCATGAGCGAGCGCCACCCGCGCGAACTGGAACCGCTGACCGACAGCATCAACGCCTTCATTGAAAGCGAGCGCGAGAACCTGGAGCGCCAGCGCAACACCCTGGCCGACCTGGCGCACAGCCTGAAGACGCCCATCGCCGTGCTGCGCACGCAGATGGACAGCGGCGCCGGGGACGGCGCGCTGCGCGAGGAGCTGGACGTGCAGCTGCAGCGCATGAACAACCTGGTCTCCTACCAGCTGGCACGTGCTGCGTCGTCGGGCCACAAGCTGTTCTCCGCGCCGCTGCCGATTGAATCCAACGCCGAGGAGATCGTGCGTGGCCTGGAAAAGGTCTATGCCTCCAAGGGCGTGCTGTGCGAATTCGACATCGACCCGGCCGCGCGCTTCCACGGCGAACCGGGCGACCTGCAGGAACTGCTCGGCAACCTGCTGGAAAACGCCTTCAAGTGGGCCAACCGCCGCGTGTTGCTGACCGCGCAGCCGCTGCCGGCACCGAACGCGCGTCGCGCCGGCCTGCTGTTGGCGGTGGACGACGATGGCCCGGGTATTGCCCCGGACGACATCGGCAAGGTGCTGCAGCGTGGCGTGCGTGGCGACGAGCGCGTGCAGGGCCACGGCATCGGCCTGTCGATCGTGCAGGACCTGATCAAGGATTACCGCGGCGAACTGACTGTGGGCCGCTCCGAGGAACTGGGCGGCGCTCGTTTCGAAGTGCGCCTGCCGCCGGGGCCGTAGCCTTGTGGAGAGTCGAGCCATGCTCGACTGCTCCGCAAAATGCAGCCGAGCATGGCTCGGCTCTACATAAGCTGCGGTAGTGAATCAGCCGACCATCGTCGGCGGCTCGCCATAGAACCGCCGCAGCTGCGCGGCCACCTCCGGCAATGCCTGCTGCAGCAGATCCGGCGCCGAGAAGTGATACTCGCTCGCTACCGCGAAGAACTCTTCCGGCGCTTCGGCCGCGTACGGATCGATCAGCGTTTCCACACCCGCGTCTACCTGCGCACAGAAGGCATCGTAAGCCTGCTGGAACGTAGCCGCCCACTCGCGCTGCCATTGCCGCGGCAGCGGCGGCGTGCCGTCCATCGCGCCATCCAGCGCATCCAGCTTGTGCACCATCTCGTGCACCGCCACGCAGTAGCCCTCGTGCGGCGCCGACAGGTCGGCCTGCACATCGGCCCAGGACAGGATCAACGGACCGCTGTCCCACGATTCGCCGATCAGTTCGTCATCCCACTCGTGCAGTACGCCGGCCGCATCCATGTGGCTGCGGTGCACGCGGAACGCGTCGGGGTAGACGATCAGCTGCGACCAGCCTTCCAGTCCCACTTCGCCGAACTCCAGCAGCGGCAGGCAGCACAGCGCGGCCAGCAGCACGCCATCGCCGGCCTGCAGCTGCAGATCGCCGATCGGGGTGATGGTCTTCTCGTGCAGGAAGCGCGTGGCCAGCAGGCGCAGTCGCCCACGACGCCCGTCATCCAGGCCGTGCAGCCACGCCGCGCGTTGGCAGGCGTCTTCCCAAAGTGCATCGTCAATCGGCCGCGGTGCAGGCCGCAGCCACTGCAGCAACGACTTGATCAGCGGAACATTCCCGGCAGGTAGCTGTGCCACTTCGGCGCGCGGATGCGCGGCAGCATGTCGTCGTCGCTGCCACCGCCGCCGGTGGTGGTGCTGGCAGCCGGGCGTACCGGTGCCGCCTTGGTGCTGGCAGCCGATGCGCTGGCGGTGGGCGCGCGCTGCGAGGCGGCATCGCCATTGGAGGACACGCATGCCCCACGGCTGTCGTCCAGCGCTGCTGTCGCAGACGCCGCGAAGGGCATCGTCAGCAGGATCAGGCAATGGGCATAACGGCGCATTGACGACATCCACGTTAAGGGAGGGTGAGTTCCCGATTCTAGCCCGAACCCGGCACCCGGTTGGAAGCCCCTGCGGCCCACCGGTGGCGGGCGTCGCTGGCGGCTTTCCCGCATAATTCCTTTCTGACTTCGTGGAAGCTGCCGTGGACGATCGCCAATTGCTGGCCAAACTCGCTGCCGGTCGCCTGTCCGGCGACGCCCTGGCCCGTGAGCTGGGTCAGACCCGGGCGGCCATTTGGAAGCGTATTCAAGGACTTAGGGCCGCCGGTGTGGACATCGAGGGCCGCGCTGGCGAGGGCTATGGCCTGACCCGCCCGGTCGACCTGCTGGACCCGGCCGCGATCCGCGCCGGCCTGCCCGCCCACGTTCAGGCCCTGCTGCACGACCTGCAGGTGGCCTGGACAGTGGACTCCACCAACGCAGAATTGCTGCGTTGCAGCGCGCCCCTGCGCGGGGTGAGCGTCCTGCTGGCCGAACGCCAGACCGGCGGCCGCGGCCGTCGCGGCCGTACGTGGGCGTCGCCGCTGGCCGCGCATATCTACCTGTCGGTGCTGCGCCTGTTCTCCGGCGGCCTCGGCCGCCTGGCCGGGCTGAGCCTGGTGGCCGGCATCGCCGTGGCCGAAGCGCTGCACGACCTGGGCTACACCCAGGCGCAGCTGAAGTGGCCGAATGACCTGATCGTTGATGGCAAGCGCAAGCTGGTCGGCCTGCTCGCAGAAGGCGGTGGCGAATACGCCGGCCCGGCGCGCGCGGTGATCGGCATCGGCATCAACACGCACATGCCGCCGTCGTTCGCCGAGCAGATCACCCAGCCGTGGGTGGATCTGGACACGCTGGCTGGCAAGCCGGTGGACCGCAATGGGGTCGTTGCGGCCGTGTTGACGCGCCTGCTGCCGGCGCTGGAAGAGTTCGATCGCGAAGGTCTCGCTCCGTTCCTGCCGCGCTACGCCGCGTTCGACATGCTGGCCGGCCGCGAAGTACGGGTGGAACTGGAAGGGCAGTGGCAGCATGGCACCGCGCTCGGCCTGGCCGATGACGGCGCCTTGCGCGTGCGCATCGATGGCCGCGAGCGCCTGCTGCACGCCGGCGAAGTCAGCGTGAGGGCGGCATGAGCGATTGGTTGTTCGACCTCGGCAACTCGCGGTTCAAGTTCGCGCCGTTGCAGGGTGACCGTGCCGGTGACGTGCAGGCCTGGGCGCATGGCGCCGAAGGCATGGCCGGGCAGCCGCCGCACAGTCTGCCCAGCGGCACCACCGCGTTCGTGGCCAGCGTGGCCGCACCATCGCTGACCAGCGCCATGCTGGACCAGCTGCAGCGTCGCTTCGAGCACGTGCACGTGGTGCGCACCAGCGCCGAATGCGCCGGTGTGCGCATTGCCTATGCCAAGCCGGAGAAGTTCGGCGTCGACCGCTTCCTGGCCCTGCTGGCCGCGGCCAAGTCGCAGCGCCCGGTGCTGGTGGTCGGGGTGGGCACCGCACTGACGATTGATCTGCTCGACGCCAATGGCCAGCACCACGGTGGCCGCATTTCCGCATCGCCCACCACCATGCGCGAAGCACTGCACGCCCGTGCCGTACAGCTGCCGGCTACCGGTGGTGACTACAGCGAGTTCGCCAACGATACCGCCGATGCGCTGGCTTCCGGTTGCGATGGTGCGGCGGTGGCACTGATCGAACGCAGCGCACAGCAGGCGCAGACGCTGCTGGGTGTTGCGCCCTCGCTGCTGGTGCATGGTGGCGGCGCACCGGCGCTGATGCCATTGCTGCCCGGCGCCGATTACCACCCCTCGCTGGTGCTGGATGGCCTCGCCCGCTGGGCGGTGCACCAGCCCGCAGGCTAGTATCCGCGCATGCTGACCCGTGCCCTGATCGTCGTACTGGCCATCCTCAATCTTGGCGTCGCTTGCTGGTGGCTGCTGCGCGATGCGCCGCAACCGCCTGCGCCGCCGCCGCAACCGGCCGGCGTCGCCGAGCTGCGCTGGGTGCCCGGTGGCGTTGATGCGGCTGAGGCCGCCGATGCCACTGCTGCCGCACCTGTTGCGCCGCTGATGGATCGCGAACCGGCCGAGAAGACGGCTGTGGCTGCCACGCCGGCGCCCGCCGCCCCGGCCAGGCCGGAGATTGCCAAGCCGCAGGTGGCTGAGGCTACGCCGGTTGCTGCCGCTGCCAAGCCCGTAACACCGCCTGCACCCGTACCGGCACCGGAAAAACCCGCAACCCGGCCCGTGGCTGCCGAACCGGCGCGCTGCGTGGCGTTGGGCCCGTTCGCCGACCGCGCTGCCGCGACCAGTGCACAGGGCAAGGCCGGCAGCGTCATCAGTCAGGTACGCCTGCGCGAACAGCCCGCCGCCAGCGGCAGCGCCCGTTTCCGGGTGATGCTGCCCGCCGCCGCCAACCGCGACGAAGCCCAGGCCACGGTGAAGCGCATCGTCGCCGCCGGCCTGAGCGACTACTACATCATCAGCCAGGGCGAGGACATCAACGCCGTGGCGCTGGGCCAGTACCGCAACCGCGAAGGCGCCGAGCGACGCATGGCCGCCGTGCAGGCCGCCGGCTTCCAGCCGCGCCTGGTGGCCAGCGGCGACGCCGGCCAATGGTGGCTGGAAGGGCAGCTGGCCGCGGGTACGCAGCCGGCCCAGGCCCAGCAGCGCAGCGGCGCGGCACAGAGCCGGTCGCTGGAATGCGCAAGGTTGCGCTAGAATCATCGGACCGCGGCACTGCCGCGGGTGAACCACCCATGCCGCTTTAGCTCAGTTGGTAGAGCAACTGTCTTGTAAACAGTAGGTCATCCGTTCGATTCGGATAAGCGGCACCATCTTCGATCCCTTGGCATCCGCGCATGTCCACGGAGAACAATCAACCTGCTGCAATGGCGGGTTTTTTTGTGCGTTGCCGTTCTGGGGAAGAATGGGAGCCTGCAGGCAAGTTCACCGTGGCACCGCAATGCCCCTTTTGAGTTGACTGCAACGTTGGAGCATACGTTCGCCGGATTGCTCCTTGAGTTGAATGCCGCCATCAGCGAGAAGGGGATAGGTCTCGAGACGGACGCGATAGGCCGCTTGCGAAGACAGCTGCACTGCAGCGTCGTCCGTGCCGATGGCGGCTCCAGGTAGCGAATCCTCTCGAACAACGCCATTTACCTGAAGCTGTGCGCAGAGTCCGGCGTAGTAGGCGATGCGTTCATCAAGCGCCTGAGGGTGCCTTGTGGCATGACCTAGCGCATGGAATGTCTCGTGTGCGACCAGATCGACAAGGTTTGCAACCGTCCGTTCGCGGTCGTCATGTATCGAAGCCGCAAGTGCCAACGTCTTCCCACCCGAGAACGATCCAAAAGTACGCGACTGTATCGTCGCGGCGGTATCCGTTGGCGCGAGAAGGATCCGGTATCTGTTCGCCTTTGCTTCTATCCATGATTCGGAGAATTTCGCTGCTGCATCAATGCGCATGCAGGTATCGGCAACGTCAATCTGTGTTCCTGCAGCCATCAAGAGCAGGATTTCGTGCTGGGTGTTGGCGCAGTGAACCGATTCCAGAGCGGGCAGGTCCTTGCGCCCTGGAACAATGGAGAGGGACCGGAAGTAACGGAATGGACCGAGAGGCGTGGACACCAGCTCGGTGTAGCCATCCGGAGGGATGCCTTGTGGCAATCCAATTGTTGCGGCGCAGCCTGCCAGGATGGAGGCGACGAATGCGGCGAGGATGACTCCTTTCATCGCTTCTCCCAAAGGTGCGGGTGCTCAAGGTGCACCCGCATCTCCTGTTGTTTACTACATCTCCATGCACAAGTGCGGCGACGGGTGGTTGACGCAATCCCGTCCTTCGAACTCCCGGTAGTCTGGCGCGAACAGGTTCAATCAAACCGGATGATGCGGATCAACCCTCTTGTCGACGATCCGTCTCCGAAGGCGGCCAATGTGCCACAGGGGAACGCCTCCTTCGCACCGTCGTAGTTGATGAATGAGATCGTGCAGATTGTCCGCGTGCCGGGATGGATTCGGGTGATGGCTCTGTCATTCAAGACGAAGCTATACCACATGAGTTCAGGACTCATGGAACGCGCCATGGGGCGTGCGGTGGACGCGATCATCTCGGCAACAGCGCGGCCACGCGAATCCACTTCGTCCAGCCGCAGCTCAACGAGAACAGGTTTCAGGTTTGGATAAGGTGTGCTCATTCCAGAAGCGGGCCTGCTCGATTCGATAGCCACGGCAGTGACGTTTTGAACCTGTGCAACGGGGATCTCAATGTTCTGCATTATTGAACCCTACCCACCTGCAACGCCACATACTCCGCCAGCCCCCGGCAGGCCAGCATCAGCCCTTCGCGCGTGCCATCGCCGATATCGTCTTTCTCTTCCCCGTCTACGCGCACGCGCTCAGCGGCGTGATACAGCTCCAGCAGCGACACCAGGCCAACCGCAGCGCGATCCCTACGTGCGGCGGCCACGGCGTGGCCAGGTGTGCCTGCCGGCCCCTGCCATGGTTGTCCATCGGCGGCGTCACCGGCCTGGATGCGCTGCAGGCAGCCGGGTAGGTTGATCGGCGCAGGCGCCTCGTTGGCGGCAGCGAAAGCGGCCTCCAACGGCTGCGCCAGTTCGGGCGGCAGGCGCAGGGCAGCCTCGCCCAGGGTTGCAGTCAAGTACGGGTGATGAGTCTTTGGCATGCGGGCATCCTCGTCGGGAACAGAGGTGCCACCCGAAGAGGGTGGCGGGCGATGCGTGGCTTCCAAGACCGGGTCAACGAATCGGCGGGCACGAGGCCCCCACGCACCGCCCGCCGTCGATCGGCGAACGGATTGCCAGCCGGCGCCGTACTTGGGAGGACGACGCCGGCTGGCAAGCGTATACATCGTTGACAACACGGGCTTGGAAGTCCCGGCCACCCTTGCAGGTGGCGATTCATCATGCGCACGTGAAATCACCGCCTGCCAGTCGCTTGTTTCGATGGCATCGGGTGATCTGAAAGGAAAAATGAATTATCGCGTTTAGCCCGTTTCGAGCATCGCAATGCCAGAAGCGACATTTCGCGCGGGGCTGCAACCAACGATGAATCCTGGTGCGCCATTGCTGTCGCACGGCCTTTCATGGCCCAGGAAGTAAAGCTGGCTTAACTTCCCCGGCAGGGCTCCCAGAACACCCTACCAGACATGAATCCCCACGCGCGCCGTCCGGATCTTGATGTTCCTCACGGACAGCCCGCAACGCCCCACCGCATACTGCCGCCACGCGCCCAACCTGGGCCCCTTCGGGATCTGCACATGCGTCGCCATGCCCTGTCGCTCACCGCCGCACTGTTGTCCACCGCCTTCGTGGCCCCGGCCATGGCTGCGGTACCGTTCTTCAACGCCAGCTGCCCGGGCGGCATCGATGTGCACGTCGACGAAGGCGGGCCGGTCTACGTACAAGGCCGCGAGGCCACGTTGAAGCGCTTCAACGACCGCTACTTCGAAGCACGCGATGCCAACAGTGGCATCACGCTGTCGATCAGCAGCAACGAGGACGGCACGCCGCAGATCAGCTATACCGGCCGAGGCGGCGCCAATGGCATCTGCCAGGTCAGTGCCAGTGGAACGCCCGTACCGTCTGAACATCGCGACCACCGTCGCCACGATGACGACAACGACGCGGCGCTGCCGCGCGAAGTCACCTGCGAATCCACCGGCCAGCAGCAGGTGTCGTGCGACATGGATACCCGTGGCAACGTGGAAATCGTGCGCCAGCTCAGCCACACCCGCTGCGAACAAGGCCAGAACTGGGGCCTGTCGCGGCATTCGGTGTGGGTGAATGGTGGCTGCCGTGCGGTCTTCCGCAATGTGTCCAAGGCGGCCAACAGCGCGCCGGCGGGGGATACCGCGCTGGGTTCCTGCAATATGCGCAAGGGTGCGCAAGGCACGCTGGTGACTCAGCTACCGGTGGGCAGCGATTATCAGGAGTTGATCATCGATTATCCCGATGGCCGCTTCCTGTGCATGATGCGCAACAACGGCCAGGTGCAGAGCGTGACGCCTGTTCGCCACCGCGGACGCTGAGCGCGCAGCGGGCTGGGGCAGGCTTCAGCCGCAGGACCTATACAGCAACACCCACGCCAGCATCAGGGCGAACATACCAACGAAGGTCAGGCCGAACCATAGCGCCGCCACCTTCACGTTGCCGATCAACGCCGTCGCCACACGGGGCAGCTCGCTTTTCAGAATCGGGTGTTCGGCGTGTGCTTTGCGCAGACGCTGCCAACCCAACCCGAGGAATACCAGGGTCGAGAACGGCACCAGCAGTAGCGTCGCCTGCATCAGCCAGCGGTTCGGCGACGCATCGATCGAGCTGCTCAACAGAACCGCAAAAGCGGCAATGGGCAGCGCGCCCATGAAGAAGCGTGGCCATGCGGTATTGATGAAGGGCGACATCGCAATCTTCCATGAAGGACGGTCGGGTCCGCGCGGCATCATGCCATGCCAATGCCCTGCTGCACCGCCGCGAGTGGTGTCACACAGCTCTGGCTAGACTGTGCTTCTTTTTCCCCACCGCAGGAGGCACCCATGGCCCATCCCATTTCCGTATCCCTGATTGGCGTTCCCACCGATGTCGGTGCGGGCCATCGCGGTGCACGGCTGGGGCCGGAAGCGCTGCGCGTGGCTGGGCTGCCGGAGGCGCTGGAGGCGCGTGGCGTGGACGTGCGCGACCTGGGCAATCTGGATGGTCCGCGCAACCCGTGGACCGCGCCGGTGGAAGGTTACCGGCACCTGGATGAAGTGGTGGCGTGGAACCACGCGCTGATGGAAGCCAGCTATGCCGAACTGCAGGCCGGGCGCATGCCGATCATGCTCGGCGGCGACCACTGCCTGGGCATCGGTTCGATCACTGCGGTGGCGCGCTGGTGCCGCGAGCAGGGCAAGACCCTGCGCGTGCTGTGGCTGGATGCGCATTCCGATTTCAACACCAGCGATGTCACCCCCTCGGGCAACATCCACGGCATGCCGGTGGCCTGCCTGTGCGGCCTCGGCCCGGACGCGTTGACCCACCTCGGCGGCAGCGCACCGGCGATCACCCCGTCGCAGATGCACCAGATCGGTATCCGCTCGGTGGACCCGGAAGAAAAGCGCCTGATCAAGACCCACAAGGTGGATGTCTATGACATGCGCTACATCGACGAGAACGGCATGAAGCGCACCGTGGAGGCGGCGCTGGCCGGTATCGACGAGAACACCCACCTGCATGTCAGCTTCGATGTGGACTTCCTCGACCCCAGCATCGCACCGGGCGTGGGCACCACCGTGCCGGGCGGGGTGAACTACCGTGAGGCGCAGCTGGTGATGGAAATGATCGCCGACACCGGGCGCATGGGGTCGCTGGACATCGTTGAGCTCAACCCCTTGCTGGACAAGCAGAATGCCACCGCTGAACTGGCCGTTGACCTGGTCGAAAGCCTGTTCGGCAAGTCCACCCTGATGCGCGACTGACCGCCCCTGCTGAACGGATTGCCGAACCGTTCACGCCCGCTCCACGCCCCTGCCGCCAGATTGCACTTCACGCGGCGGCAGTGGGCATTGGTGCCCTCCCGCCGAGCGAAAGAATCCCATCCGCGAATGAAGCGGTATAGCGGCGAACCCAAGGAGAAGCCCATGAAGCGCGTAGTTGCCCTGATGCTGTTGTCGATGTTCTCGGTGGCCCTGCTGGCCGGTTGCAACACCGTGGCCGGTGCTGGCAAGGACGTGCAGAAGGCCGGTGAAAAGGTTGAGGACGCCGCCAAGGGCAAGTAAGCCCGGCGCGGAACGGAAAGAGAAAGGGCCGGGGACATCCCCGGCCTTCTTTTGTGCGTGCTTTTCACTGCATGCTGTCGAAGCGTAGTGAACCATTCAAGCAGGTGAGCATTGTTTTCATGGTCGGTTGACCGGCACCCAACAGCCGCTGCGCGAAGCTGGAGCCACGGTAAGAACGCCGTTGCAGCCAAGGATTCCCAGCAATGAACAAAGACATCATTTCCGGCAAGTGGTCGCAGCTGAAGGGCAAGGCCCAGGCCAAGTGGGGCGATCTGACCAACGACGATTTCGATGTGGCCGAGGGCAATGCCGAGTATCTGGCCGGTCGCCTGCAGGAACGTTATGGCTGGGCCAAGGACCGCGCCGAGAAGGAAGTCCGTGAGTTCCAGGACAGCGTCAGCAAGGACTACCCGGACTACAAGTAAGCGCTTCGGTCTCCCCCACAACACAACGCCCGCACCGAGAGGTTGCGGGCGTTGTGTTGTCTGGGCGGGAGGATCAGCGCGCCGGCGGGTCCGGCACGTAGCGGTTGGGGAAGGCCTGCGGCTCGCGCGGCAGGCGCGAGGGTGAATCCACCAGGATGCCGCGTGCGCGCAGGTTGCGGGCGCTGTCGTAGCGCAGCTGCAGGACTTGGGCGGGGCTGCGGCTGGCGCGTTCGAAGTCGGTATCGCGTACCGACGACTGTTCGCGAGCGCCGTGGCCGGTGCCCAGCGCAGGGGCCTGCGACTTGCTGGCATAGCCCTCGATGCGGCTGGCACTGGCGTCGGCCGCCGCTTCGGCCGTCGGGGCCGGTGCTGGCAGGCTACGGCGCAGGATCGGATCCGGACGCCAGCGGCGCGCTTCCTCGAACACGGCCACGCCCACCACGCCGATGTTGTCCGGGCGGCCGGTGCGGCTGGCATAGCTGCCGCTGGGGCTGCTGAACACGAACTGCGCCACTTCGTCCTGGCTCTTGCGCCAGCCGGTGATGTCGGCGCGCTGGCCGGGGTTGAGCACGTAGCCGGTCTGCGAGGGATCGGCATCCTCGCCGGAGATGGCGTTGACGCCGTCCACCGACAGCACCACCAGCACCCGGCGCGGGCTGTCGTTGTACAGGCGCACGGCGTAGCGGTGGCCGCGCTCGCCGGCCACCCAGCGCTGGCCCTCGGCGGGATAGCTGCGCAGTTCGGTACCGCGGTCGCGGTCGACCAGGGACATGCGCACGGGGCCGCCCTCGTACACCGGCGGCGGCATGGGAGCCGGGCGGAAGCCGGCCAGGGGCAGGATCAGCAGCAGGGGCAGCAGGCGTTTCATCGGGCGTCTCCAGCGGGGTTGCGTGAATGAACGCGCCGCGGGCCCTGACGGGGTTGGTGGCGTGCAAGGTAAACTGGCCCCGTTCATCGAAGGTTACCCCACGCAGTCATGACGACCCGAGTCCTTACCGGCATCACCCCCTCCGGCACGCCCCACCTGGGCAACTACGTTGGCGCCATCCGTCCGGCCATCGCGGCCAGCCGCGCCCCGGGGATCGAGAGCTTCTTCTTCCTGGCCGACCTGCACAGCCTGATCAAGTCCCAGGACCCGCAGCGCACCCAGCGCGCGACCCTGGAGATCGCGGCCAGCTGGCTGGCCTGCGGCCTGGACCCGGAACACGTGTGGTTCTACCGCCAGAGCGACATCCGCGAGACCACCGAGCTGATGTGGTTCCTGACCGCCATCGCCAGCAAGGGCATCCTCAACCGCGCGCACGCCTACAAGGCGGCGGTGGACAAGAACCGCGAGGAAGGCGTGGACGAGGATGCAGGCGTCAGCGCCGGCCTGTTCATGTACCCGGTGCTGATGGCCGCCGATATCCTCATCTTCAAGGCCAACCAGGTACCGGTGGGCCGTGACCAGATCCAGCACATCGAGATGGCGCGCGATTTCGCCCAGCGCTTCAACCACGTGTACGGCAAGGAGTATTTCCCGCTGCCGGACGTGGTGATCGACGAGCAGGTGGCGACGCTGGCGGGCCTGGATGGCCGCAAGATGAGCAAGAGCTACCACAACACCATTCCGCTGTTCGTGCCGCGCGAGGAGCTGAAGAAGCTGGTGTTCTCGATCCTGACTGACTCGCGCGCACCGGGCGAGCCGAAGGACACCGAGGGCTCGGCGCTGTTCCAGATGTACCAGGCCTTCGCCACCCCGGAACAGACCGCCGAATTCGCCAAGGCGTTCGCCGCCGGCATCAGCTGGGGTGATGCCAAGCAGCAGCTGTTCGAGCGCATCGACAGCGAGCTGTCGCCGCTGCGCGAGCGCTACAACGCGCTGATGGCCGAGCCGGAGAAGATCGAAGCGTTGCTCAAGCGCCGTGGCCAGCAGCTGCGCGAGCAGCTGGCGGCACCGCTGCTGGAAGAGCTGCGCCACGCGGTGGGCCTGCGTGACCTGTCCAGCGCCGGCGACATCGCCAGCGAGGATGCCGGCGTGGCCCGCGTGGCACCGCCGCTGTTCAAGCAGTACCGCGAGAAGGACGGCCGCTTCTACTTCAAGCTGACCGCCGGTGACGGCACGCTGCTGATCCAGAGCGAAGGCTTCGATTCGCCGCGTGATGCCGGCCAGCTGATCGCGGTGATCAAGCAGGCCGAGCAGGGCGACCAGCTGCAGAGCGAACTGTTCAAGCTGGAAGCCGAAGTGGACGCCGTGCTGGCCGCGCTGGCCGTGCTGCGCGAAGGGACCTGATCGCCGGGCCTGCCTGCCCTTTGTAGAGTCGAGCCATGCTCGACTTTGCTCCGCCTCTGTAGAGCCGAGCCCATGCTCGGCTGGGCTGCAAAGCAGCCGAGCATGGGCTCGGCTCTACAGGGAAGCACTCCGCCGGCACGACCGTGGCACAGCGCCCGTGGCATGATGTCCGCGCGCCTCCGGCGCGATGACATGGAGTCTGCGATGGCCTGGTTGTCGCTGCTGCTGTTCCTGCCCTGGTTCCTGCTGCTGGGCAGCCTGTACTGGCTGTTCCCGCGCCAGCCGCGTACGGCGCGGCGGCGCCTGTTCGACAGCACCACCCTGGTGCTGGCCTTCGCCCTGAGCATCGTGTCGATGCTGTGGGGCTACCGCATCGGCGTGGTGCAGCCCGGCGCCGGACCCATCTGGCCACAGGTGCTGGCGGTGCTGTATGCCTACGGCGCGTTCCTGGCGGTGCTGGTGCTGGCATTGATGCTGCGGCCGCGATGGCTGGACCGGTAGCCCCGCTTTTGTAGAGTCGAGCCATGCTCGACTTCGCGTGCCGCTGTAGAGCCGAGCCTATGCTCGGCTGATGCCTGACAGAATGGCAGCCGAGCGTGGGCTCGGCTCTACAGTAGAGCGCCCTCCGACCAAAGCCGCATCGAACCCGGGCCGCCTGCGCGCCTACCATGGGTGTCTGTTCCCGATCCTGCCAGGTGCGTGCCGATGCCCGCCGACCCCAGCATCCATACCATCGATACCGGCTTCCAACGCCCCGACTTCGATGCGGCCTACCTGATCGTTGAAAACGGCCGCGCGGCCTTCGTCGACTGCGGCACCGGCCTGTCAGTGCCGGCCATGCTGCAGGCGCTGGCCGACGCCGGGCTGGGCGTGGACGCGGTGGACTGGCTGCTGCTGACCCATGTGCACCTGGACCACGCCGGGGGTGCCGGCCTGCTGATGCAGCAGCTGCCGAATGCAAAGGCGGTGCTGCACCCGCGTGGTGCGCCGCACATGATCGACCCGACCCGGCTGATTGCGGGTGCCACGGCGGTATACGGCGCCGAGGAGATCGCGCGCAGCTATGGCCGCATCGAGGCCATTCCGGAGCACCGAGTGGTGGTGGCCGAAGATGGCCACCGCATCGACCTGGCTGGCCGCGAGCTGGTACTGCTGCACACGCCGGGCCACGCGCTGCACCACTACTGCGTGTGGGATGCGCGCAGCCGCAGCTGGTTCACCGGCGATACCTTCGGCATCTCCTACCGCGAGCTGGACAGCACGCAAGGTGCCTTCATCTTCCCGACGTCGTCGCCGGTACAGTTCGACCCGGAAGCGATGAAGGCCTCGATCCGGCGCATGCTGGGCTACGGCCCGCAGGCGATGTACCTGACCCACTACGGTCGTGTGGAACAGGTGGGGAAACTGGCCGACGACCTGTTCGAGCAGATCGATGCGATGGCCGCCATCGGCCGCCAGTGCGATGGCCGGCCGGACCGTCACCGCTGCCTGCTGGCTGCACTGCAGGCGCTGTACCTGGAACGTGCACAGCTGCATGGCTGTGCGCTGGACGATGCGGCGGTGACTGCGGTGCTGGCGATGGACATCGAACTCAATGCGCAGGGCCTGGCCTGCTGGCTGGATCGCATCAGCAGGTAGATCCACGCCATGCGCGGGTGACGCCACCCCAAGCCGCGCCGTGATGTCACGACCACGTTACACTCTGGTGACTTCCAAGCTAGCCGTGGTACTGCCGTGAATCCGATGCGCGTGTTGCTGCTGTCGTCCTGCCTGTTCGTCGGTGGCCTGGCCCATGCGGCCAATGACCTTCCCGGTGGCGGCATCGATCCGCAGGCACTGTCGCGCCACGTGCGTGTGCTGGCGTCGGATGAATTCGAGGGCCGCGCGCCGGCGACCGAAGGCGAAGAACGCACGGTGCAGTACCTGATCGAGCAGTTCCGCAGCTATGGCCTGCAGCCGGGTGGTGTGGATGGCAGCTGGGTGCAGCCGGTGCCGCTGGTGCGCGCGCAGCTTGATGGGCCGGCCAAGGCCAGCCTGTCGCTGAAGCAGGGCAAGCGCGCGCTGGCCAACGGCGTGGACGTGACCCTGCAGAGCCTGCAGCCGCGCAAGCGCGTGCAGATCAAGAACGCGCCGCTGGTGTTCGTCGGTTACGGCATCGACGCGCCGGAACGCCAGTGGAATGACTACAAGGACGTGGACCTGCACGGCAAGATCGCCGTCATGCTGATCAATGACGCGGATTTCGAAGCCGATGCGCCGGGCGCGTTCGACGGCAAGGCAGTGACCTACTACGGCCGCTGGACCTACAAGTTCGAGGAAGCCGCACGCCGTGGCGCCGAGGGCGTGCTGATCGTGCACGAGACTGCGCCGGCTGCCTATGGTTGGGCCACGGTGAAGAGCTCGGGCACCTCGCCGCTGTTCGACATCCAGCGCAGCCAGGCTGAAGCCATGGCGCAGCACACACCGCTGCGCGGCTGGATGCAGCGCGAGCTGGCTGAGGCGATCTTCGCCGACGCGGGCCTGGACTTCGACGCCGAGAAGCGCAAGGCGATGCGCGCCGACTTCCGTCCGGTGGCGCTGGATAACGCGAAGCTGAGCGTGGACTTCGCACTCAAGCGCGAGCAGGTGGTGACCCGCAACGTGGTGGCCAAGCTGCCCGGCGGCGAGCATGGCGACGAGGCGGTGATCTTCTCCGCGCACTGGGATGCGTTCGGTATCGGCCAGGCCGATGCCAAGGGCGATCGCATCCGCCGTGGTGCGATCGACAACGCCACTGGCGTGGCCACGGTGCTGGAACTGGGCCGCGTGTTCGCCGCCGGCCCGCAGCCGCAGCGCACGCTGTACTTCGTGGCACTGACCGCTGAAGAGAAGGGCCTGCTGGGCGCCAGCTACTACGCCACGCATCCGCTGGCGCCGCTGGACAAGACCGCTGCAGTGCTGAACATCGAAATGTTCAGCCCGGATGGCCCGACCCGTGACATCGCTTCGTGGGGCAAGGGCCGGGTGTCGCTGGAAGGCGATCTGGAACGCGTGGCCAAGGCCCGCGGCCGCAGCTACAGCCCGGACCCGAACCTGGAAGCGGGCTTCTTCTACCGCGCCGACCACTTCGCCTTCGCCCGCCTGGGCGTGCCGGCGATCACCATCGGCCCGGGCCTGGACAAGCTGGACGGCGGTGTTGAAGCCGGCCGTGCGCTGCGCGAGAAGTACTTCGCCGACTGCTACCACCAGGCCTGCGATGCCTGGACCCCGAGCTGGGATCCGAGCGGCCACGCCGCCGATACCCTGCTGGTCTACGACCTGGGTGCCGAGCTGGCCAACAGCCGCCGCTGGCCGACGTGGGAAAAGGAATCGGAGTTCCGCAGCGCACGCGACAAGAGCGAAGCCGCCCGCCGCTGAGGTAGTGCCGGCCGCTGGCCGGCAACCTCGTGAACCTTCGGAAAGAATGTGGAGTCGCCGGCCAGCGGCCGGCACGATCGCGCGCTCGTCAGCGCCGGCGCAACAGCGTCCATGCGCCCCAGCCACTGGCCGCGAGCGCGGCCAGATAGCACGCCACCATCGTACGCAGGCCAACCGGTGATCCTGCGTTGATGCCGCGATGCAGGCGCAGCTGCAGCGAGCTGTGGCCGCTGCCCAGGTCCACCGCCAGCTGCAGCGCCAGCGCGCCGCAGAACACCAGCAGGGCGATCCCGAATCCGATGCGTGGCCACGCGGCCTGCGCGTTGGGACGGCGCAGCAGCCAGGCCAGTGCCGTGGCTGCGGCCAGCGTCGCCGCGATCCACATCAGTGGCGTGGCGGGAGACGCAGCGGCCACCGGCATTGCACCGGTGGCCGCAATTACGGCAACGCGCTTACTTGCGGGTGCCGTCGAGCCAGTTCGGGCCCTTGTTGGTAAGGAAGAACACATAGACCACCAACGATACCGCGATCGTGGCGGTTACGTAGATAGCGAACCAGTCGACATGGCCGGTCTTCAGCGCGCCCTGGTACAGCAGCGGGGCGGTGCCACCGAACAGCGAGTTGGCCAGCGCGTAACCCAGGCCCACGCCCAGTGCACGCACGTGGGTGGGGAACAGCTCGGCCTTCACCACCGCGTTGATCGAGGTGTAGCCGGTGAGGATGACGAAGGCCATGGCCAGGGTCAGGAAGGCCAGGGTGGCGTCATGCTGGTGCGGCAGCTGGGTGATCAGGTACCAGCTGTACAGCACACCGCCCACACCGAAGAACACCAGCAGGGTCTTGCGGCCGATGATGTCCGACAGCCAGCCGCCGACCGGCTGCAGCACCATCAGGAACGCCAGCACGCCCAGGTTGATCAGGGTGCCGGTCATCGGGTCGTTGCCGGCGAAGGCGCTCTGGATCATCTTCGGGCCGTTCACCGAGTAGGTGTAGAAGGCCACGGTGCCACCGGCGGTGATCAGGAAGCACAGCAGCAGCGGCCGCCACTGGTGCACGAACAGCTCGTACATCGAACCGGACTTCTGTGCCTTGCCTTCGCGTGCGGCTTCGATGGACGACTCCGACAGCGATTCGTCCATGCCGCGGCGCAGCCAGAACACCACCACCGCGGCGATGCCACCGATGCCGAAGGCGATGCGCCAGCCCCACTCGGAGATCTCCGGCTTGCCCCAGAAGGTCAGCATCAGCAGCAGGGTCAGCTGGGCCAGCACATGGCCGCCAACCAGGGTGACGTAGTGGAAGGAGGACAGGAAGCCGCGACGGCCGGGAATGGCGGCCTCGGACATGTAGGTGGCGCTGGCACCGTACTCGCCACCGGTGGCGAAGCCCTGCAGCAGGCGTGCGAACAGCAGGATGACCGCGGCCCAGATGCCGATGCTGGCGGCGGTGGGAGTGATGGCGATGAGGAACGAGCACAGCGCCATCAGGGTGACCGAGACGGTCAGCGCCAGGCGGCGGCCGTGGCGGTCGGCGAAGCGGCCGAAGAACCAGGCGCCGATCGGGCGCATCAGGAACGTTGCGGCGAAGATCGCCCACACGTACATCGTGGAGTTCTTGTCGTCCGGCGAGAAGAACTGCGATTCGAAGTACACGGCGAACACCGAGTACACGTAGACGTCATACCACTCCACCAGGTTGCCGGCGGAGCCTTTGAGGGTGTTGGAGATCGACCGCCGCAAGGCGGCGCGGTCATTTGCGGGTACGGCAGGTTGGGACGTGGTGCTCATCTGGGTGGGAATCCTCGATGCGGCGCGTCCGTGCGCAGGGAAAACGGCGCCCGGCCTTGGGGCGGCGCGGCCGGGCAGCCCTCTTGGTACTGCATCGGCCGTCAACACGGGGTAGCAGACCAGAGCAGGGTGCATGGATGGATGACAGCGTGCCACCGTCCGGGGTGCCGGACCATACTCAAAACGTCCTAGAATCCGCCTTCCCCCGGCTCCCTGGTGTGTCATGTCGGCTCCCCCTTCTTCGTCTGCGGCTGCCCCCCGGGGTGGCCTTGTCGCGCTGGCATTGCTGCTGGTCTACGTGGTCTGGGGCTCGACCTACCTGGGCATCGCCAAGGCCCTGCACGGCGGCGCGCTGCCGCTGACGATGGTCTCCGGCAGCCGGTTCATCATTGCCGGTGGCCTGATGTTCCTGGCCTTGCGCCTGTTCTGGAAGATGCCGAACCCGACGCTGCGGCAGTGGCGCAACCTGGTGGTGATGAGCGTGACCATGCTGGTACTGGGCAACGGCATGGTGGTGCTGGCCGAGCGTGAGGTGTCTTCGGGCCTGGCCGCCACCGCGGTGGCCTCGGTGCCGCTGTGGATGGCGCTGTTCTCGGCGCTGCGCGGCCAACATGCCAGCAAGGGTGAATGGCTGGGCATCGCGGTCGGCTTTGTCGGCGTGGTCTGGCTCAATGCCGGCAGCAGCCTGACCGCCTCACCGACCGGGCTGGTGCTGCTGCTGATCGCGCCGATCGGCTGGGCGTTCGGTTCGGTGTGGGCACGTGGCCTGGACCTGCCGGGCCCGTTCATGACCGCTGCCGGGCAGATGATCTGCGGCGGCGTGCTGCTGGTGCTGATCGGCCTGGCCGTGGGCGAACGCCCGACCACGCTGCCCGATACCGGTGGCCTGCTGGCGATGGCCTACCTGTGCGTGTTCGGCTCCATCGTCGCGTTCACCGCCTACGTATGGCTGCTGCAGAACGTGCGCCCGGCGCTGGCGGGCAGCTATGCGTACGTCAATCCGGTGATTGCGGTGCTGCTGGGCGCTGCATTGAATGGTGAACGCTTTGGATGGCGGGACTTCCTCGCCATGGCGGTGATTCTTCTGGGTGTGGTGGTGCTGACAATGGCAAGGACACGAAAGAAATGAGCATGGACGAGAAAGAACAACGCCGGGGCCTGCTGGTCACTGCGTCCACCTTCGTGATCTGGGGGTTGGTGCCGGTGTACTGGCACCTGCTCAACGAGGTCCCCTCGTTCCAGATCATCGCCCACCGCATCATCTGGAGCACCGTGCTGGTGCTGGGCTGGCTGCTGCTCAGTTCGCGCCTGGGCTGGTGGCAGAAGATCGCCGCACAGCCGCGCGCGCTGCCGATCCTGCTGGTGTCGAGCCTGACCATCGCGTTCAACTGGGGCCTGTACATCTGGGCGGTCAACGCCGGCCATGTGATCGAAACCAGCCTGGGTTACTTCATCAACCCGCTGGTGAACGTGCTGCTGGGCGTGCTGGTACTGAAGGAGCGCCTGCGCCGCCTGCAGTGGGTGGCGGTGGCGATGGCGGCGGTGGGTGTGGCCTGGCTGACCATCGATGCGGGCACGCCACCGTGGATCGCGTTGGGCCTGGCCTGTTCGTTCGGCCTGTACGGCCTGCTGCGCAAGCTGGTTTCGGTCGATCCGGTGGCCGGGCTGGGCGTGGAGAGCATGTACCTGTTCCTGCCGGCGCTGGCGTTCGCGATCTGGGCCGAGAACGGCCATGGCGGCGCGTTCTTCCATGGCTGGGGCTGGCACAACGACCTGCTGCTGATCTTTGGCGGTGCGGTGACGGCCGTGCCGCTGATCGGCTTCGCTTACGGCGTGAAGCGCATTCCGCTGTCGCTGGTCGGCATCCTGCAGTACATCGCGCCGAGCCTGCAGCTGCTGCTGGGCGTGTTCTTCTTCCACGAAGCGTTCGATACCGCCAAGGCGATCGGCTTCGCGGCGATCTGGGCCGGCCTGGTGCTGTTCGTCGGCGACAACATCCGCACGATGCGCAAGCGTTAGCGGCGCCGGGAGCCGGCCCCGCTTTCCGCAAAAAAGAGCGGCGCCCCGAGGGGCGCCGCTCTGCTTCCATCCACCGCCAGGAGAGAGAGATGGCGGTGGCGGGAACGCGGTTGCAGGCTTAGAAGCGCTGCTGGTACTTCATGTACATGAAACGACCGATGTCGAAGCCACCGTAGTAGGTGAAGCTGCTGTTCGGCTGGCTGTACATGATCGGACCCTGGTGGTCGAAGACGTTGTTCACGCCCAGCGACACGGTGCCGTCCCACGGCAGGCTGTAACGCACCTGCAGGTCGTGGAAGGTGTTGGAGCCCACCTTGCGGCTCGGCTGCGCATCGGTGTACGGCGAGACGAAGCCGGCCATGTTGCAGTCCGGGCCACCGGCCAGGTCATACGAGCAGGCTTCCTTCATGCCCGAGTAGTAGCGGGCGGTCCAGCCGATGCCCAGATCGCCGTACTGCCAATCCAGGTTGAAGGTCGAACGCACGCGGAAGTTGCCCTGCCAGCCGGTCTTCTGCTCCACCGGCGTGGTAGCGGCGCTGTCGTTGCGCTGCTCCAGGTAGTCGGTGTAGGTGGTGTTCCAGTTGATGGCGAACTTGCCGTACGCGGTTTCCGGCAGGCGGTAACGCACGCCGATGTCATAGCCGGCGGTTTCGCGATAGCCAGCGTTGACCAGCGAACGATCCAGCGCCGAGACCTGGCCACGGGTGGCCGCAGCGGTGGAACGGGTGAAGCGACCGCAGGCCGAATCCACGCCCTGCACGTAGCACTGGTTGAGGATGTCGGTGGCCGACTCGCCGACGATGGCGTTGTTGATGCGGATCTTCCACCAGTCCAGGCTGACGTCCAGGCCCTGCACGAATTCCGGGCTGTAGACCAGGCCGACGGTCCAGGTCTTGGCGGTTTCCGGCTTCAGTTCCGGGTTGGAACCCGAGTTGAAATCGGAGGTGGCCTGCTGGCCCGGGCGGTTGGCAAGGTTGCCGTCCGCGCCGGTCTGCTGACGGAAGTTGGCGGGCACATTCAGCGCCTTGCAGCGTGCTGCCACGGTCGGGCTGCTGGCGGCGATGCCGAACTTCGTATCGCACGGATCGGTGAACGAGTCGCGGCTGGACACGGCGCCGCCGTAGAGATCGTCCACGGTGGGTGCACGGAAGCCGGTACCGTAGGTCGCGCGCACCAGCAGGCTGTCGATCGGCTTCCACTTCAGGCCGAACTTGCTGTTGGTGGTCGAACCGAAGGTGTTGTAGTCGGTGTAACGACCGGCCAGGTCCAGCGACAGTTCACGCGCGAACGGCATGTCGGCCAGCAGCGGCACCTGCATTTCCAGGTAGACCTCGTTGAGCGAGTAATCGCCACGGGTCGGCTGGCCGGTGGTGCCGGCGATCTGGCCCTTCTGCACCATCAGGTCCGGGGTGTAGCTGGCCTCTTCGCTGCGGTGCTCGAAGCCCATCGCACCCATGATGTCACCGGCCGGCAGAGTGAACAGCGAGCCGGAGATGTTGGCGCTGGCCACCTTGGTGGTGCTCTTCATCTTGTCCACGAAGCGGGTGAACAGGTAGTCCTGCACGTCCTGGTTGCCCAGCGAGCCCGGGCCCGCATAGCCCATCGGCGCGGCCGGGTTCCACGGCACGCAGCCGGCGATCACCGCACCCGGAGTGCCGCAGCGTGCCACGGTGCCATCCATGAAGGACGGGCCGACCGCCAGGTCGACGTGCGGCTGGTACATGCTGCCGGTACCGATGCGCTCGCCTTCATTGCGGTTGTACATGTAGCTGACGTTCCAGTCCCAGTAACGCGAACCGGTTTCGAAGCTGCCTTCAAGGCCGATGCTGGCGCGCTTGGTGTCCAGGTTGTTCTCGGTGCCGCGCGGCAGTTCTTCAGTGCGGTGCGAGAACAGGACGTCCTGGCCCCACTTGTTGAAGGTGCTGTCCTTGGACAGGGCAGCACGGGTGCCATTGCGGGCCTGTGCGGCCGATACCGAGTACGGGTAGCCGGCCAGGTGCTTGGTCGACTCGCGCTTGCTGTACAGCGCGTCGGCCACGATGCGCAGGTTGTCGGTGATCGAGAAACCACCGTTGGCGAACACCGAGGTGCGCTCCAGACCGCTCAGCAGGCTCATGTTGGTCTTGGCGTTGGCACCATCAGCCGGGTCCGGGGTGTGGAAGTTGCCAGCCTGGCTCGGATTACCGCCCGGGCCCACGGTCAGCGGCTTGCCGCCGACGGTGACGGTGCCCCACTGGGTGGTCGGGCTCAGCGCGTCGACGTCATCGGCGTGGCGCGGGCCACCCGGGTAACGGCTGAACTCGCGCTCGCTGCCGAGGATCTCGTCTTCCTTGGTGCGCTCGGCGCCGACGCTGAACCAGCCGCGGTCGAAGGTCTTGCCGAAGGTAGCGCTGTAGGAGCGCTTCTGGCCGTCGCCTTCACCGTACTGGCCGACGTAGACGCTGGCTTCGCCGCCGTCGAAGTTCTTGCGGGTGATGATGTTGACCACACCGGCGATGGCGTCCGAGCCGTACAGCGCGGATGCGCCGTCGGTCAGCACTTCCACGCGCTCGACGATGGCGGACGGAATCGAAGCCAGGTCGGAGTAGCCACCGGCGCTGACGCCCATGCGGCGGCCGTCGATCAGCACCAGGCTGCGTTCCGGGCCGAGGTTGCGCAGGCTGACGTACGTGCCGCCGAAGTCGCGCGAAGAACTCAGCGACGACGAGCGGCTCAGGCTCGGAGCACCGGCGGCGGTGACGTCCTGCAGGATGTCGGCGACGTTGATGTAGCCCTTCTTCTCGATCTCGGCGCGGCTGAGCGCGACGACCGGCTGTGCGGTCTCGACGCTGGCCTGGCGGATGCGCGAGCCGGTGATCTCGATGCGGTCGAGGTTGGTCGGGGTATCGCCGGCGCTCTGTGCGAAGGCGGGGGTGGTGCAGCTGGCGGCCAGCGCGATGACGATCGCGTTGCGCAGCGGAGTGGTTTTCAGGGACATCCGTGACATCTCGTGTTTCAGGAAAACAAGCGTCCGTTCTGTGGGCGCGTGGGGTGCTGCAAACCAACGTGGGGGCCGGGATTCTAGAGTGTTTCCATTCGTAACTGTTTGTCGCCATGCCGCTGAATGTGCGCGAAGATGAATCGCAACCAACAATCCACAGATGCGACGTGCGCAGCGTCACGCACGTTGCATGCGCGATGGGCAGAGGCATCGATAGCGGCGGATTTCCGCCGATCTGTAGCAGTGCGTGTGCGCAGGCACCCATCCGCGCCATGCATGGATGATGTGCAAACAAAAAGGGACGGAGCCTTCGCTCCGTCCCTCTGCAGGATGCGCAATCTATCGCTGGGAAATGCTCAGGTTTCGCGCAGCGCCGTGGTGATCGGCAAACGTGCCGCGCGCAGCGCCGGGAACAGGCCGCCGACCAGGCCGATGCCCAGCGCCCATTTCAAACCCGTCCACAGCAGTTCCGGCGACACATGGAACTTGAACACCACTGCGCTGAAGTTGCTGCCGATGGTGGACACGCTGTAGCCATTGAACAGCAGCCATGCCACCGCACAGCCGAGCAGGCCACCCAGCAGCGCCAGCAGCATCGTCTCCAGCATCACCGCGGTCACCACCGGCAGGCCCCGGAAGCCGATCGCGCGCATGGTGGCGATCTCGCGCGCACGCGTGGCCACGGCCGCATACATGGTGTTGAGCGCGCCGAACACCGCACCGACCGCCATGATCGTGCCGATTACCTTGCCGAGGATGTCGATCAGCTTGGTCAGCCCACCGCCCTGCTTGCTGTAGTAGACACGGGTGGTTTCCACGTCCAGCTTCAGGCGTGGATCAGCGGCGACGGCGGCCTTGAACTGCTCGAAGCCGGCCTTGCCATCGGTGCGCACGCTGATCGACTGCCACGCACTGCGCTGGTAGGTGGTGGCCAGCGTATCGGCGTCGGTCCACAGTTCCGAATCATGTGCATCGCCGGTGGCGAAGACGCCCACCACGGTCCAGGTCTGGTTGCCCAGGGTCAGCGTCCTGCCCACATCCAGATCGCGGAACTGGCCCTTGGCGCCCTGGCCGACCACGATCTCCCGCAGGCCAGTGGCGAACGTGCGGCCTTCGACGATCTTGACCTTGTCGTGCACCGCCCACGCCTGCGGGCCGACGCCGCGGAACTGCGCGTTGACGTCGGTGCCATCGGACTTTGACACCAGGTTGACCACCTGCGACAGCTCTGGTGACAGCAGCGGCCGACCTTCGGCATCGCGGGTGATGCCGGGCAGGGTGGACAGCGTGGGAACCTGCTCGCGGGTGATGACCGAGTTGGTCTCGGCCTGCGAGCCACCGCGCAGCACGATGGCGGTGGTGTCATCGCCGGTGTTGTTGAGCGTGGCCTGGAAGCCTTCGCCCATCGCCAGCATCGCCACCAGCACGCCGACCACGCCGGCGATGCCGACCACGATCACCGAGGACGCGCCCCAGCGCTGCGGCAGGCTGGCCACGCCGATGCGGGTGGCGGCCAGTGCCAGCCGGCCGCCACGGGTCAGCAGAAGCCACAGGGCCACCAGCACGGCCACGGCCAGCACGCCGATCCACGGCAGGCTGATCCACAGCACCAGGCCGATCACCATCAGCAGCATCGTCACGCCGTTGCCCAGCCACTTCTTGAGTTTGCTCTTGAACATGTCGGTGTTCTCCTCAGCGGCCGGCCAGTGCGTCGACGATCTTCAGGCGCTTGGCACGCAGCGCCGGCAACAGGCCGACGATGATGCCGATCACCACGATCAGGCCCAGCCCCATCAGCCAGGTCGGCGTCGGCACGTGCGGCGGCAGCATGCCCATGCTTTTCGGCCCGATCGCCGGCAGGATCAGCGCGGCCAGGCCCATGCCGATTAGCCCGCCGAGGCCGATCAGCAGCACCGACTCCACCATCACCAGGGTCAGCACGGTGCTGTCCTTGAAGCCCAGCGTTTTCAGCGTGGCCAGTTCCGGCACGCGCTCGCGCACCGCCTGTGCCATGGTGTTGCCGGTCAACAGCAGCAGGGTGAAGAACACCGCGCCCATGATCGAAGTGACGATCATGCCGATGTCGGCGAACTGCTTGACGAAGGCCTGCTGGAACGCCGATTCGGTCTGGGTCTTGGTCTCGTGGTCGGAGTTGGCCGAGATCGCGTCGATGGCCTGAGCCACCCGCGAGGAGTGGTCCGGGTTGTCCAGCGTCACCGTGTACCAGCTCACCTGGTTCTTGATGTAGTCGTTGGATTCATCGAAGTACTTCCAGTTCATCATCAGCTGGCGTTCTTCATTGGCGGCCAGCGCACGGTCCTTGGAGCGGTAGATGCCCTTCAGCTCCAGCGGCCAGTCGTTGCTGCCGCCACGCGGGAAGATCGTGGCCTGCAGCGGGATGGTGTCGCCGATCTTCCAGCCGAACTGCTTGGCCAGGGTTTCGCCGACGATCGCACCGGTGCGGGTCTGCTTCCAGTCTTCCAGCTGCGCCGGATCGATCTGCAGTTCGCGGTAGACATCGAAGTAGTTGGGCGACACCGAGAAGTTCGGGAAGAAGTTCTTCGGGTCCTGGTAGATGCCGCCGAACCACATGCCATAGGCCACGTCGCGTACGCCGGCCACCTGGCGGATCTGGGTTTCAAGGCGGATCGGCAGCGACTGGGTGATCGACAGCCGCGAGGCCACCACCAGGCGGTTGGCGCCTTCCACGCTGCCGCCGGACGAGAACGCCACGCGCACCGAGTCGAGCATGCCGAACAGCAGGAACGCGGCCACCACCGACAGCAGGGTCAACAAGGTGCGCGTGCGGCTGCGGAACAGCTGCGCCCACACCAACGAGAAGTATTTCATCGCCGTGGCCTCCGTCAGTGGGCCAGCGGCGCGTCGGCCAGCTCGCCCTTGTCCAGGTGCACCGTGTGCGTGGCGTACTCGGCGGCCTTCGGGTCATGGGTGACCATGATGATGGTCTTGCCGTGTTCGCGGTTGAGCTGCTGCAGCAGGCCCAGGATCTCTACGGCGGACTGGCGGTCGAGGTCGCCGGTCGGTTCGTCGCAGATCAGGAATGTCGGGTCGGAGACGATCGCGCGGGCGATCGCCACGCGCTGCTGCTGGCCGCCGGACAGTTCGTTGGGGCGATGGCTGCGGCGGTCGGCCAGGCCGACCAGGGTCAGCGCGATCTCGGCATTGCGCTTGCGCTGCGCCGCGCTGAGGTGGGTCAGCAGCAGCGGCAGCTCCACGTTCTTCTGCGCGGTCAGCATCGGCATCAGGTTGTAGAACTGGAACACGAAGCCGACGTGGTGGCTGCGCCAGGTGGACAGCTGGGCGCCGCTCATCTGGTCGATGCGCTCGCCCTCGATGCTGATCTCGCCGCCACTGGGGTTGTCCAGCCCACCGATCAGGTTGAGCAGGGTGGTCTTGCCCGAACCGGACGGGCCCATCAGCGCGACGAAGTCGCCGCTGGCGATGTCCAGGTCGATGCCGTGCAGCACCTGCACTTTCTCGGGGCCACGCTGGTAGGTCTTGGTGATGTTGCGCAGTGAAACCAGGGTCGACATGGGTTGTTCTCCACGGAAGGCGGGAAACGGGGAAGCGCACCTGCGGTGGCTGCGGGCGTGCGTCGAGCGGTGTTGCCGGCGGCGCCCATGGGCGCCAGGCCGTTACTGCGCTTGTTTCTGTTGCACCTTGGCGCCATCGCGCAGGGTGTCCGGCGGGTTCACCACCACCGATTCACCTGCACTCACGCCCTTGAGGATCTGGCGGTCCTTGCCCATCGCCTGGCCGGCCTCGACCTTGCGCTGCTGTACCCGGTTTTCGTCACCCAGCACGAAGGCCACCGATGCGCCCTCGCGCTGCACCACGGCGCCGCCCGGCACGCGCACACCCTGCGGCTTGGCGGCGGCCTGCGGCTGGGCCTGTTCCAGGAAGCTGACCCGCACGCCCATCTCCGGCACGATGCGTGGGTCCTTCACTTTCAGCGCCACGCGCACCTTCACCGTGGCCTTGCCGCGGTCGGCGGTGGGGATGATGGCGATCACCTCGCCCGGAATCTTCCACTCCGGATAGGCGTTGAGCGTGGCTTCCACCGGCATCTTCGGCTGCACGCGGCCGATGAAGGCCTCGCCCACCTCGACTTCGATCTCCAGCGAGTCCATGTCGACGATGGTGCCGATGCCGGTACGGGTGAAGCCACCGCCTGCCGACAGCGGCGAAACGATTTCGCCGGGCTGCGCGGCCTTGGCGGTGACCACCCCGGAGAACGGCGCGCGCACGATGTTGTTGTCCACGCCCAGATCGGCGATGGCCAGCTGGTCGTTGGCGACCTTGACGTTGCGCTGGGCGGTCTCCAGCTGCGCACGCAGGCTGTCGCGCTGTGCCACGGCCTGGTCGTACTGTGAGCGCGATACCAGCTGCTGGCCGACGAGTGCCTGCAGGCGGCTGGCTTCGGCGGTGGCCTGCTTCTGCTGCGCCTCCAGCCCGGCCACCTGGCTGCGTGCGGCCTGCAGCTGCGAGGCATACAGGCTGCGCTGCGCATCGGCATCGATCGGGTCCAGGGTGGCCATCACCTGGCCGGCTTCGACCCGCATGCCTTCCTCGATCATCACCTCGCGCACCTTGCCGGTGATCTTGGCCGACACCGTGGCCATGCGGCGGGCGACCACATAGCCGCTGGCGTCGAGCACCGAACTGCTGGCGCTGCCCTGCTGGATGGCCACCGCAGGGGCAGTTTCCACTTCCACGGCCGGCGCACGGCCGAACAGGAAGGCGACGGCGGCGGCGATCAGCAGCACGGCCACGATGATCGCGATCCACAACCAACGGCGACCACCGCCGTTGCTGCCACCACCGGAGGCCGGCGGGGGCGATTTGCGGTCGATACGGAGTTCCTTCAACAGCTCGGCAGAAGCGTTCATTCGTTCCATCACAGGCGTTCGGGCGGGTGTGGCCGGAAGGGCAGACGGCGGCGGTTCCGGCGGTGGAGCGTGCGGCACAGCATGAAGGCGGGTACGGCGATGACGGCAGTGACAGCTGTCACCCGATGACACTGACGGCGGCAACTGCGAAATGTGACCACGCCGGTACAGGATGGCAACGTCCCCGCTACCGGTACCGCCCATGGATCCGATCGCCCCGTCGCTGGCCCGCCTGCAGCAGGTGCAGGTGCGCTACCGCGACCATACCGCCCTGCATGGCATCGACCTGCAGGTCCGCGCTGGCCAGGTGCTGGCATTGCTGGGCCGCAACGGTGCCGGCAAGAGTACCGCGATCAGCGTGCTGTTGGGCCAGCGTCGCGCCGATGCCGGCCTGGTCGAGCTGCTCGGTGGCGACCCGCAGCAGCGGGCCAGCCGATTGGGCCTGGGCGTGATGCTGCAGAGCACGAACCTGCCGCCGATGCTGCAGGTGGACGAGCTGGTGGCCCAGGCCAGTGCCTGTTACCCCGACCCGATGCCGTTGCCGGAGGTACTGCAGCGCGCCGGACTGCAGGCGCTGGCGCGCCGCCGCTACGGCCAGCTGTCCGGCGGCCAGCAGCGCGCCGTGCAGTTCGCCATCGCGCTGTGCGGCCGCCCGCGGGTGCTGTTTCTGGACGAGCCCACCACCGGGCTGGACATCCAGGCGCGGCAGGCGATGTGGCAGGCGGTGCGGCAGTTGGTGGCCGAAGGCTGCGGCGTGCTGCTTACGACACACTATCTGGAAGAGGCCGAGGCGCTGGCGCAGCGCGTCGTGGTGCTGGAAGGCGGCCGGGTACTGGCCGACGCACCCTTGGCCGAGCTGCGCCTGGCCGACCGGCCGCGCCGCATCCGCTGCCGCAGCGTGCTGACTGTTGAAGACGTACAGCAATGGCCGGGTGTGCAGCAGGTGCAGCGTGACGGCGAGCATCTGCAGCTGCTGGCCAGCCCGGCCGAGCCGGTGGTGGCGCGCCTGCTGGCCGCCGATGCGCAGCTGCGTGAGCTGGAAGTACAGGGCGCGGCGCTGGCTGACGCCTTCCTCGACATGACCCGGGAGGCCGCATGAACACGATGACCCGTACCGGCACCACACCCGCGCCGCCATCTGCCTGGCGCCAGGCCCTGCGTCCGTACCGCGCTGAACTGGTGGCCGAACTGCGCCGCGCCTGGCGCACGCCGGCCTTCGCGGTGCCCTCGCTGCTGTTCCCGGTGCTGTTCTACCTGCTGTTCGGTGTGCTGCTGGGGCGTGGTCACGCACCGCTGTACCTGCTGGCCACCTACTGCGTGTTCGGTGCGATGGCCCCGGCGCTGTTCGGCTTCGGCGTGCAGCTGGCGCTGGACCGCGAAGGCGGCCTGCTGACCCTCAAGCGCGCGCTGCCGATGCCGCCGGCGGCACCGTTGCTGGCACGACTGGCGATGGCGGTGATGTTCGCGCTGCTGGTGGCCTCGTTGTTGATCGGCGTGGCATCTGTGCTGGGTGGTGTGCAGCTGCACGCCCTGCAGGTGCTGCAGCTGCTGGCGGTGGCGGGCCTGGCAGCGCTGCCGCTGGGGGCGATCGGCCTGCTGATCGGCAGTCATGTCAGTGCCAGCGCGGCACCGGCGATGGTCAACCTGGTCTACCTGCCGCTGGCCCTGCTGTCGGGCCTGTGGCTGCCGCTGTCGGTGCTGCCGAAGCTCTTCTCGACGATGGCCCCACTGTGGCCGACCTGGCATCTGGCACAGCTGGCGCTGCCGGTGGTCGGGTTGCCGTCGGTGGGCAGCATGGCCGGCCATCTGCTGGTGCTGCTGGCGGTCACGGTGGTGGCGCTGCTGCTGGCCCGCCGCCGCCTGCGCCGGATCGGCTGAACTGGCATGATCGGCAGCGATCGTCCCCGCCTGGATCACCCCGTGTCGTCGAGCTGGCTTGCATCCCTGCTGCGCCCTGCGCCGGATTCGGCGGTGGCCGACAACCTGCGCCGCGGCAAGCCGGCCTGGGCCGATGCCATCCACCTGCTGTGGACGGTGTGGGTGTTCATGACGCCGCTGTTTTCAGGGGGGTACACGCTGCGCTGGCTGTGGTTCACCCTGGCCAGCTATCCGTTGTTCCTGCTGTTGTATGCGCGCCTGCTGCTGTCGCCGCGGCACCATGCGCCCCGCTATGCACTGGCGATGACCGCGCTGGCGATCGTGCTGGTGCCCTGGTACCCATCGGGCATCAGCTACTTCATTTTCGGCTGCGTGATGCTGCGGGTCTGCGGTCGCAGCAGCTGGTGGCGTTATCTGTTGCTGCTGGTCGTACTCAACGCGGTGTTCTACCTGGTGGCCTACCTTGCGCACTACCCGTGGCAGAGCCTGGTCTGGGTGCCGGCGGTGTCGTTCATCATCGGCATGGTGGTGAACGTGGAGACGGTGAACAAGGAAAAGGATGCCGCATTGCAGCTTTCGCAGGAGGAAGTACGGCGGCTGGCCACCACCGCCGAGCGCGAGCGCATCGGCCGCGATCTGCATGATCTGCTCGGCCATACCCTGTCTTTGATCACGTTGAAGCTGGAGCTGGCGCGCAAGCTGCACGACCGTGGCGATGCCCGTGCGCGGCAGGAGATCGGCGAAGCCGAGGACATCGCCCGCGAAGCGCTGGCCCAGGTACGCAGTGCGGTCACCGGCATCCGCGCCAGTGACCTGGCCGGCGAACTGGCCTCGGCGCGCCTGCTGCTGGAATGCCAGCAGGTGCACCTGCAGTACGCGCCTCCACCGCCGATGCCGGTGGACGTGGAGCGCGGACTGGCGCTGGTGCTGCGCGAGGCGGCAACCAATATCGTGCGCCACGCGCAGGCGACGCAGGCGCGGGTGGAATTCATGCTGGAAGGACGAATGCTGGCGATGCAGATCCGCGACGATGGCCGTGGCGGCGTACAGGCCGAAGGCAATGGATTGTGCGGCATGCGCGAACGGGCGATGGCGCTGGGTGGACAGTTGTCACTGCAGTCGCCGCGCGGAGAGGGCACGGTAGTGACCGTGCGCGTGCCACTGGTGGCCGCGACCACGCCGCTGTCGCCAGCGTTACTGGCGCAGGATGGTGCTGCATGATCCGCATCCTGCTGGCCGAAGACCAGGCGATGGTGCGTGGCGCGTTGTCGGCACTGCTGAGCCTGGAGCCGGATATCGAGGTGCTGGGCAGCGCCGCCGACGGTGAGGCTGCGTGGCGCATGCTGCAGCAGCTGCAGCCGGACATCCTGGTGACCGACATCGAGATGCCGGGCCTGTCCGGGCTGGAGCTGGCACAGCGCATCGCCCGCCATGAACTGCCGATCAAGGTGGTGATCGTGACCACCTTCGCCCGCGCCGGTTTCCTGCGCCGCGCGCTGGAAGCGGGCGTGCTGGGGTACCTGTTGAAGGACGCACCGGCGGAGAACCTGGCCGATGCACTGCGCAAGGTGAAGCAGGGTATCCGTGCGATCGACCCGCAACTGGCACTCGATGCCTGGTCGCAGGCCGACCCACTGACCGACCGCGAGCGCCGCGTGCTGCGGCTGGCCGGCGAAGGCCGTACCGCCAGCGAGATCGCCGAGCAGCTGGGGCTGTCGCACGGCACGGTGCGCAATTACCTGTCCGAGTGCATCGGCAAGCTGGGTGTGGCCAACCGGATCGAGGCGTACCGGCTGGCGCGGCAGAAGGGGTGGTTGTAGCGGCGTGCGCCGACACACTGGTAGCGTCGGGTGATGCCCGGCGGATCATTCCCGCGCCTGCGGAGGGGTGTCACTTTCTTTGCGCGCAAAGAAAGTAACCAAAGAAACGCTCCGCCGGCCGCGAGCCGGCGTGCTTCGCACGCCGGTGCCCTGCGCTCCTCGGTCCGTCGAGGGACGGCGCGGGAACTCGCTGCGCTCAGACACCCGCGCCTCTTCGCCCTCGCCGGACCTGCGGTGCTCGGCTCGCTCAAGGCGGACTGGAAGGTCAAGATCAACGGCAACAGCATCCACGCATGGCGTGGATCTACTGGGTGCAGCTGTCGCTCTTGATGTTGGGTCCGCCTTGAGCGAGCCGAGCATCGCAGGGGAATCAGGGGCGAAGAGGCGCGGGTGTCTGAGCGTAGCGAGTTCGGCGCCGTCCCCTGATTCACCGAGAAGCACAGGGCACCGGTGCGCAGCACCGGCTCGCGCTCTGGCGGCGCGTTTCTTTTGGTTACTTTTCTTTTCGCGCGAAAAGAAAAGCGACACCCCACCGCAGTCGCGGAAATGATCCGCCGGGAACGCCCGGCGAACCCGATCAATCCTTCCCGCGCGCCATCGCCTGGAACACCCCATCGCGCCGCACCCACAGGTGGAACAGCGCAGCCCCTACATGCATCAGCACCGTGGCGAACAACACATACGCCAGCAGGCTGTGCGCATTGCGCAACGCGGCATACAGCGCCGGGGTGTGCGGCACGATCGGCGGCAGGTGCAGGCCACCCCACAGCACGATCGGGTAGCCGCCCGCCGACAGCATTGCCCAGCCGATCAGCGGCATCGCCAGCATCAGCGCGTACAACATCCAGTGCGAGGCCTTCGCTGCCAGCACCTGCCAGGCGGGCAGGTCGGAAGGCAGCGGCGGCGGGCGATGGCGCAGCCGGTTGTACAGGCGCAGCAGCACCAGTACGCCGATGGCGATGCCCAGTGGGCGGTGCAGGTCGATCAGCATCGGCCGCAGGTGCAGCGAGGCGACCATGGTCACGCCGATGAACAGCATGGCGATGATCATCAGCGCCATGGACCAGTGCAGCACCCGCGCGAGCAGGTTGAAGTGGCCGTTGCCGGTGCTCATCGTGCGGCCTCCTTCGGTTGCTCGACGTTGCCGGAGGCGCGCTCGCGTTCGCGGCGGTTGAAGGACTGCGAATACACCGCCGAGCGGGCGGCCAGGATCGGGTCGTCACTGCCGCGCACACCACTGGGCAGGATCAGTGGATCGAAGTTGATCTGGCCGCAGGCACCCTGTTCCTGCGACTGCATGCGGTCCAGGCTGAGTACGCCGGCCACCACCTGATCACGCGACTCGGGCCACGGTACTGACGGATCGTCGATGGCATCGCCGGGCCCGGCGGTGGTCACGACCAAGTTCCAGCGTACCGGGCCGCTGGCCAGGCGCTGCTGCAGTTCCTGGCTGAGGAAATCGACACTGGCCTGCTTGCGCGTTTCCGCATCCATCTCCACCACCGGCGCCTGTGGCTGCCAGCGCCAGCGCACCGCACGCTTCTGGCCCTGTGCGTTGGTGAACCAGAAGCTGTTGACGCTGTTGAAGGTGGTGTCGGCCCAGCTGCTGGTCCACGGTGCCGTCTTCGCCCACTGCTGGAACGCCTGTGCACTGGGGTACTTCGCCAGCACTGCAGCCATCTTCTGCGGGTCGGGCTTGCCGGTGGCGGGGTCCGGAATGGAGGCGCGTGTCTGCGCGTAGAACGCCTCGGCATCGGGCACGGCGAAGAACGGGAAGCTGTTCATCGCCATCCGCCATTCCTGGCCGTCATCGCTGACCATCTGCACCGCGAGGCTGCGCACGCGTGCGGTGTTGTCGGCGCCGTAGGGGTCACCGCCGCCGATCGAAAGGCGGCCCATCACCGGCACGCGGCGCTGCGAGAACACCCGTGCACTGGACAGGGTGGGCGCCTGCGCGCTCGGTTCGAACCAGCCGCTCACGCACACGCCCTTGCTGTGCGCACGGCGGAACCCGGGATGGGCCGGGCCGGTGGCCTCGATGGTGTCGGTGAAGCGCTGCGCGGTCAGGCGGTTGCCGATCCAGCCGGCCAGCCAGGCGAAGGCCAGCGCGATGGCACCCAGAATGAGTGCGATCAGTGCGATCCAAGGCAGGGGGGAATGCTTGCGTGGTGCGCCCGGCGTCTGGCCAGCGCGGGTGTAGCGGAAGAGCGACATGGTCGGAGTCCTGCCTTCACGGAGCGTGTGGGTGGTCGACCCACACATCCTCGCAGAACCCTTCCAGGCCCGGTATTCAAATTTTCGTCAAGTTTGCCGGGGACGGCGTGCCGACCAAGGTCGGCACCCACCCGATCAGCTGTAACGCGCCTTCAGCATCGCCCACGCCGAACGCAGCGCCAGCGCTTCGCCACCGGCCGGACGGCCCGGGCGCTCACCGTCGTTCCAGGCATACACATCCAGATGCGCCCAGCGCTGGCCGTCTTCCAGGAAACGCTCCAGGTACAGCGCGGCGGTGACCGAGCCGGCCATGCGCGAGCCGGCGTTGGCCAGATCGGCGATGCCGCTGCTCAGGTAACGCAGGTAAGGGCGCCACAGCGGCATGCGCCAGACCGGGTCGCGGGTCGCATCACCGGCCTGCAGCCACTGCTGCGCCACATTGTCGTCATTGCTGAAGAGCGCCGGCAGATCCGGGCCCAGCGCGATGCGCGCGGCGCCGGTGAGGGTGGCAAAGTCCAGCACCAGGTCGGGTTTCTGCTCGCTGGCGAAGGTGAGCGCGTCGCACAGGATCACGCGGCCTTCGGCGTCGGTGTTGTCGATCTCCACGCTCAGGCCCTTGCGGGTGGCGATCACTTCGCCCGGGCGGAATGCATCCGGGCCGATCGCGTTTTCCACCGCCGGCACCAGCAGGGTCAGGCGTACCGGCAGCCCGCGTGCCATCACCAGGCCGGCCAGGGCCAGTGCGTGCGCGGCGCCGCCCATGTCCTTCTTCATGTTGCGCATGCCGTCGGCCGGCTTGATGTCCAGGCCGCCGGTATCGAAGCACACGCCCTTGCCGACTAGCACCAGTGCCGGATCGGTGTCCTTGCCCCAGCGCAGCACGACCAGGCGCGGTGAGCGGTGCGAGGCGCGGCCCACCGCGTGGATGGCCGGGAAGTTCTGCTTCAGCAGTTCGTCGCCGGTAATCGCCTCGACCTGCGCGCCGTGCGCGTCGGCCAGCGCGCGCGCGGCGTCTTCCAGCTGCTGCGGACCCATGTCTTCGGTCGGGGTGTTGACCCAGTCACGCACGCGCAGGCTGGCGGCGATCAGGTCGGCCACTTCGCCGGTCGGCTCGGCCACCAGGCGCGCCGGCGCACGGTGGCGCTTGCGATAGCGGTCGAAGCGGTAGCTGCCCAGGCCCCAGCCCAGCTGCAGCAGCGCCAGTTCGGCGGCCGGCAGTTCGCTGGCCAGCTGCCACACGCTGCCTTCCGGCAGGGCATGCGGGGCATGCGAATAGCTGTAGGCATCGGCACGATCACCGACACCGATCACCGCTCCGGCCAGGCCATCGGCGCCGGGCAGCAACGCCGTGGTGAAGGCACCGGCGGTGAAGCCCTGCGACGCCAGCCATGCCTGGGTGGCAGCCGACTGGCCGTCCTTCCAGGCCGCGAACTGCTCGCGGTCCAGCACGTACAGCGGCAGTGCTGCGGCGGTGTCGGCAGTGAAACCAGTGATCTCGCTCATGCGTCAGGTACTCCGGGATGCGGCAGCGTCGAGGTTGGCGTCCAACCAGTCGGCCAGGCCGGTAAGGGTGTCGAACTGCAGGTCCGGCTGCAGCTGCGGATGGGTCCAGGTGGCTGCGTCGCGGTTGATCCAGCAGCCGCGCAGGCCGGCGGCGATCGCCCCGGCCACGTCCATGTCGGCGTGGTCGCCGACGTGCAGTACCTGTGCCGGTGCCACACCCAGTCGGGTGCAGGCGGCGTGGAAGATGCTCGCCTCCGGCTTGGCCGCGCCGTGCTCGCGCGCGCCCAGCTGGAAGGCGAAATGATGGGCCAGGCCGATCCGCTCCAGATCGGCATTGCCGTTGCTCAGCGCTGCGACCGGTACCCGCGCGGCAATCCGCGCCAGCGCGTCGATCGCATCGGGGTAGCACTCGACCTGATTGCGCGCGGCGAAGAACACTTCATACGCCGGCTCCAGCAGATCCAGGCTGGCGCCACTGGTGTGCAGCGCTTCGTGCAGGGTCAGCCGGCGCAGTGCGCTCAGGTCGTGATGGAGGTGCGGATGGGCGTGGTACAGGCGCTCGCGCAGTTCGCGCATTGCCGCCACCGGATACATCTCGGCCGTGGCGGGGCTGTTTTCACGCATCCACTCGTGCAGGACCAGGTCGATGCGGGCGCCGATCGGAGCGAACGGCCACAGCGTGTCGTCAAGGTCGAGGGTGATGGCTTGGACGGGGAAATTCACCCCGCCATTCTACCCCTGCCCGCGCGGGCTTTCATGCGGCGCGGCGGGCGGGGGGCGCTGGGGCAGGACGGGGTCAGCGCAGGTTGTACGAGCAGGCGATGGTGGTCTGGCCGTCGAACTGCTGCACGTCCAGGTTGTGCCGGCCCACTTCCTTCGTATAGGTGCCCGCCACCGGGTCGGACATCTTCGCCAGTGCCGCGATCTGTTCGACGCTCGCTGAGCTGAAGTACGCAGTGAAACTGTCGATGCCGTCCTCGCCGCTGTCGCCGTCATACGACTGCAGACGGTTCACGGGCTGGCCCAGCACCATCAGCGGCGTGGTCAACCGGAACTCGCCGCTGGATTCGCCGTTCTGCGCCCGCGCCGGGGCCGGTGCCAGCAGCCGGGCCATGGCGTCGAACTGCTTGGGCGTGAGGTGCCGCTTGCAGGTTACCGCGTCGGCAAGCTGGGTGCGTGCCTGGTCGGCAGTCGGGGGTGCAGCGGCGAGCGCGGGAGCGGCAAGGCAGGCCAGGGCAACGCAACGGGTGGCGAAAGAGATCATCCGAACGGATCCATCCGAAAAGGGGGCCATAGTCTGCCACTTCATTCCTGTTTCGGGTTCCGCCATCGGCGTCCTTCATTTACTGATGCCGTTATTCCAGCAGCCGTGCCCAGCCCTGCATGCCGTCCAGGCGTGCCAGCACCAGCTTGATGCAGACCAGCAGCGGCACCGCCAGCAGCAGGCCGATCATGCCCCAGGCCCAGCCGAATACCATCAATGCCAGGATCAGCACCAGCGGTGATAGCTTCATGCGCCGGCCCAGCACGATCGGGGTCACCATCTGCCCTTCCAGGGTATGCAGGGCCAGGTAGGCGGCGGCTGGCAGCAGCGCCTGCAGCGGGTCGCGGAATTCAACGAAGCCCATCAGCAGCATCAGTGCTACGCCGATCAGGGGGCCGACATACGGGGCGAAATTCAGCAATGCCGCTACCGTGCCCCACAGCAGCGCCTCCTGCAGGCCGATGCCGAGCAGCATCAGCACGCCAGCGAACACCAATCCGACCAGCGTATTGATCACGCTGATGGTCAGCACATAGCGCGAAACCTCGCGCTCGATCGAGCGCAGGATGTCACTGGTGAATCGCTGCTGCTGGCGGTTCGGGAACAGGGCGATGGCCGCGCGCTGCAGGCTCTGCCCATAGATCATGAAGAACAGCGTGAGCAGCACCACCGCCAGCACCGAGGCGGCCAGCCGCGGCGCGCGGGTCAGCATGCGATAGGGGTCGTCCATCTGGGTGCGGATCACCTGCACCTTGTGGTTGCTGTCACCACCGGCCACGCGGGCGAAGTTTTCCGCCGCCTGGTTGGCCTGCTGCACCGGTTTGGTCAGGTCCTGCACCTGGCGGGCGACCTTGCGCAGCTGCTGCGGTGCTTCCTGCGCCCATTCCATGGCCGGGCCGATCAGCTGCACCGCCAGCGAACCGGTCACGCCCAGGCCGGCGCCGAGGATCAGCAGTGCGCCGAGTGCGCGTGGAATCCACAGCTTCTGCAGCAGGCGCAGGATCGGATTGCCGACCAGCGCGAAGAACATCGCCAGCAGCACCGGCAGGATGATGTCCTGTGCCGCCCACAGGGTGTAGCCCACCGCCAGGGTGGCCAGCACCACCAGCGACATCGGTCCGCGCGGGCGCGATGCGGGCGGCAGCGGAACGTCGGGCTGTTCGGGGCCGGCCGGTGACGGGGACAGGAGGGACTCGCTCATCGACGCACCAACCGGGAAGGGGAGCGCATTATCCGCCGGCCGCGATCGGCGCGGCGGATTCCATGGTTCAACGTTCGGACAGCTCGGTGGCCGCTTCGGCCGGACGCGGTCCGCGCAGGTCCGGTTCCGGTCCTGGCTTCGGCACGGAGCGTGGTGCCGGTGCCGGACGTGCTTCGGCAGCGGAGGCCGCCGCCTGTGCCTGTTCGCTGGCCTCGTCGGCTTCTTCGGCCGCGTCGTCGGCGGTGGCTGCGGCCTGCGCCGCCATCGCCGTGGCGAACGCCGCCTGTGCACTGGCGAACAGGTTCGAGACCGAGCCCACCATCTGCAGCCAGCGGGCACCGTTGACCTTGCCCGGCACTTCCAGCTTGCCGGCGATGAAGCCACCGGCCAGTCCGACCACCACGATGCGCAGCGGCGACCAGCCTTTTCGCCAGACGTCGCTGAGCGTGGACCAGTGGTCCTGGGTCTCGCCCAGACGCACGGTCACCACCTGTTCGCAGCGTTTCACCCGCCGTTGCAGCGCGCCGAACTTCATGGCTTGCCCTCGGGCAGCTGCACCTCGGCATCGGGATCGTCTTCGCTGGGTTCGTCGAACAGGCCCAGGCGTGACAGCTGGCGCCGGGTAGCGTGCATGCCGGTGTGGTGGAAGAAGTAGGACACCCGCCAGATCGCATAACCGGTGACGGCCAGGCTCAGCAGCGAGGTGATCAGCAGGGCCTGCAGCCAGCTCAGGCCCCAGCTCTGCAGCAGGGCGATGAGGGTGGCGGCCATCAGCAGCCAGGCCGAGGCACCAAACACGATCGCCACGCCGGCCCAGGCCAGTGCACGACCGAACGCACTGCGTGCCATCGCGAAGTCGGCCGAGGCCAACCGGCGCAGCGAGCGCAGCGTGTGCTTGGCCGAATCGGCAGCGGCACGACCGGCCGCACCGACCTGGCGGATGCTCTCATCCAGCGGCGGGGTAGCCGCTGGATCAGGGGCTTGCGCGTTGTCTTCGCTCACGCCGCGGCTTACTTGTCGCTGCTGCCGCGGGCCAGCTTGGCGATGATCCAGCCGGCAGCGAAGGCAACACCGAACGAGGCCAGCGGACGTTCACGGATCAGCTCCGCGGCGCTGTCGATCAGGTCCTTGCCCTTGTCCATCAGCGCATCCACCTGCTCCTTGGCGGCGGCACCACCGAACTCGGCGGCGGCCAGGCCGGACAGTGCGCTGTCGGACAGTTCAGCCTTGACGTTGGCCTTGCCGATACGCAGTTCGTCGCCGGCTGCGCCGGTTGCACCCTTGATCGCACCGCCGGCGGCCGACGCGGCCTGCTTCAGGTGGGAACCGGCTTCACCCAGGTGTTCCTTCAGGTTCTCGGTATTGGTGGGGCTCATCGAATCACTCCTGTTGCGATGGGGGAACGGGTGTCGGCGGTGCCGACCTGGACTGACAGCAATAGCATTGCCGGGGTATAGGGGGTGTTACGGCAGGGCGATCAGCGCATCACGAGCTGGCCCTGCTGCTGGCCATTGTTGCGCAGCACGCGTATCACCAGGGTCGGCGGGCGCTGCTGGAAGTTGGCGCGCCAGCTGGCCAGGTCGGCGAATTCGCCCACCGTGGCATCGGTGATGATGTCGCCCTGCTGCAGGCCGTTGCTGGCCGCGCGGCTGCCGCGCTTGACCTCGCTGACCAGCACGCCGCCGACACCGGACTGGCGCAATGACTCGGGCAGGTCGACGAAGGTGGCCCCGGTCAGGCGCGGGTCCAGGCTCTCGCCGGTGACCGCGCGCGCCTGTTCCTTCAACGTTGCCTTGATCTGCAGCGGCTTGCCCTCGCGGCGCACGTCCAGCGTCAATGCGCTGCCGACCGCGGCCAGGCCTTCCACGTTGTGCAGGGCTTCGGCGCTGTCCACGCGTTGGCCGTTGGCCGAGACCACCACGTCGCCCGGCTTCAGCCCGGCTGCGGCGGCGGCCGAACCGGCCAGCACGCGCGTGATCAGTGCGCCACGGGTTTCGCCCAGGCCCAGGCCCTGCGCGATCTGCGCGGTCAGGTTCTGGCTTTCCACGCCCAGCGTGCCGCGCACCACCACACCGTGCTTGACCAGCTGGTCGACCACGCTGCGTGCCAGGTTGGAGGGAATCGCCAGGCCCAGGCCGATGTTGCCGGCCATGCTGCCCTGCGGGTTGAAGCTGGCGGTATTGATGCCGACCAGCTGGCCCTGCAGATCGACCAGTGCGCCACCCGAGTTGCCCGGGTTGATCGACGCATCGGTCTGGATGAAGTTCTGGTAGCCCAGCCCGCGGATACCGCTGCGGCCCACCGCCGAGACGATGCCCGAGGTGACCGTCTGGCTGAAGCCGAACGGATTGCCGATGGCCACCACGAAGTCGCCCACGCGCAGCTGGTCGCTGTTGCCGAGCTTGATGTCGGTCAGGTTCTGCGCCGGAATGCGGATCAGCGCGATGTCGGTATCGCGGTCCGAACCGAGGAATTCGGCCTTGACCGTGCGCCCGTCGGCCAGTGTCACCTGTACGTCATCGGCGTTGTCGATGACATGGTGGTTGGTCAGCACCAGGCCCTCCTTGGCGTCGATGATCACGCCCGAGCCCAGCGATTCGTTGATGCGTTCCTGCGGGATGTCCGGGAACAGGCGGCGGAAGAACGGGTCGTTGAAGAAGGGGTTGCGCACGCGCACCACCTGCTTGGTGTTGACGCTGACCACTGCCGGCATCGCCTTCTCCAGCATCGGTGCCAGCGACGGCACCGCCTGTCCGGCTACCGAGGCGGGCAATGCCGCCGTGGTCGGCAGCACCGCTGGCAGCGGCGCGGCATCGGCACGGTTGTCCAGGTGGGCATTGATGCCGGTGGCAACGAAGCCACCGAAGGCGGCGGCGATTGCGAGCGTGAGCAGGGTGGGAAGCGGTCGCATGGGAGTCGGTTCGCTGGCGTGGGTGGGGGCGGTTCGGCCCTACGGTAAAACAAGCTGAATGAGTGTGTCGCGATCTGGATAAATGCGCCATGAAAACCCGGCGCCCGGAACGCAGGTCGGCATCGCCATCTGTGGGGCGGTACCGACAACATCGGGCGTGCTTCTCAACGTGCCGACGTCTGCCGAAGCGCATGCGGATACAGGCCGATACTTGCGCAGTTCTGCGCATCCTGGTGCCGCGATGCGCCATATCGCATGCCTTTCGCTGTATTCGGACTGGTGCACGCAGGCAGCACCTGCCGCTACCCGGATCGTGCGGCGCAGCACTGAAAAAAAGGGGTTTCCTGTCAACCCACTGTGCTCGCGAGGGTGCCCGGCTACACCATTGCCGTCGCAGCAGATGCGATTGCTGGTGCATGCCCCGTTCCACGATCGTCAATGTCGGTATAGCATCGCCCCGTTTTGATACTTAAGGCCCCCAGGAGGGCAACATGAGCAACGGTAATGGTGTGTCGGTCGTGACCGACGCCGTCGAGAACGTCAAAGAAACCGCCACCAACGTTGGCGAGACCATCGCCCACGCTGCCGAAGACGCAGTGAAGTCGGTCAAGAAGACCGTCAAGCGCGCCACCAAGGCTGCCGGTACCCGCGTTGCCAAGGCCAAGAAGGCCGTGGCCAAGGTCGAGAAGACCGTTGCCAAGAAGGCCGAGAAGGCTGCCAAGTCGGTCGGCAAGACTGTTGCCAACGCCAAGAAGAAGCTGGAAGCCGCCAAGAAGAACGCCAAGGCCGAAGCCGCTGCCCTGAAGAAGGAAGTGGCCAAGAAGAAGGCCGCTGCAGGCAAGGCTGTGACCAAGAAGGCCGCTGCTGCCAAGAAGACCACCAAGGCCGCCACCAAGGCTGCCGGCAAGAAGGTCGCCACCGTGAAGAAGGCCGCCACCAAGAAGGCTGCCGTCGCGAAGAAGACCGTTGCCAAGAAGACCGCGGCCGCCAAGAAGGTTGTCGGCAAGAAGGTCGCTACCGCCAAGAAGGCCGTGGCCAAGAAGACCGTCGCCGCCAAGAAGGTCGCTGGCAAGAAGGCCGTGGCTGCGAAGAAGGTTGTCGGCAAGAAGGTTGCCGCCACCAAGAAGGTCGCCACCAGGAAGACCGCTGCCGCCAAGAAGGTTGTGGGCAAGAAGGCTGCTGTCGCCAAGAAGGCCGCCGGCAAGAAGACCGCCGTTGCCAAGAAGGCAGTTGGCAAGAAGGTTGCCGCCACCCGCAAGACTGTCGCCAAGAAGGCTGCGCCGCTGAAGAAGGTCGCCGCCAAGAAGGCTCCGGCCAAGAAGGCCGTGCGCAAGGTCGCCAAGCGCAAGTAATCGCGCCGTGACCGAAGGCCCTGCCACCCCCCGGGTGGTGGGGCCTTTCGCGTTTCTGGGACGCGGTCTGGGGCAGGATGCAGGTTCTTCCCGCCGGAGCCCCGGGCATGCGCGGTATCGACTTCAGTTCCTGGCAGGGCGTGCTGTCCACCTTGGCCGGCCTGGTCCTGATCACCCTGCTGGGCGTGGGCATCCGCCTGCTGGTGATGCAGACCCTGCAACAGCGCCGCGAGCGCGAGAACCGGCAGATCAACGAACGGCTGCGCACGCTGATGGCGGCCTACAAGACCCTGGGCGGTTCGTTCACCGGCGAACTCGGTGTGGATCCCAGCCATCGCCGTGACCTGCGCCAGCGCGAGGATGCCGAGGGCATCGCCGAGCCGCGCTCGGATCGCGCGCGCCGCATCCGTGATGCCGTTGAAGCGGCGTTGTCGGACATCCTGCTGCTGGGCACCGACGAACAGGTGCGGCTGGCCGCGCGTGCCGCCAATGAACTGGCACAGGGGCGGCCGGTGCACATCCACGAACTGGTGGTCTCGCTGCGCGACTTCGTGCGCGAAGCGCTGGATCTGGCGCCGATTCCGACCGACCTGCAGATACCGCCGCAGGGGCCGACCCGGCCGGGTGGCGCCAGTGGCGGTGGCAAGGGCCGCAACGAGGGCGATGCCAAGGGCGGTCGTGCGGGTGGAGGAGGTGGCGGTGGCGGAATGGGCGCAGGCATGGGCGGTGTGGGCCTCGGCGCCGGCGCCGCACTGGGCGCCGGCCATGCCTCTGCCAGCGATGAAACGGGCGCGCGCTGAGCACGTCCGCCCGTTTCAGCGCGTCAGTTCGTAGATCGGCACGAAGCCGCCGTAGATCATCCGCGCGCCGTCGAACGGCATCGGATTCGTCGCCGGATCAAACCTTGGGTCTTCCATCATCTTCTTCATGCCGGCGTCGCGGGTCGGCTTGTCCGGCCATTCGATCCAGGAAAACACCACCGTCTCATCCGGCGTGGCTTTCACTGCGCCGAAGAAGTCGGTGGTCTTGCCGTGCGGCACGTCATCGCCCCAGCACTCGACCACGCGCAGCGCGCCGTATTCGATGAAAACGGGATCTCCTGTGCGTGCGTGGGCGAGGAACTTCTCCTTGTTGGCGGTGGGCACCGCCAGGACGAAACCATCGATGTAGCTCATAGCCTGCCTCCGGATGGACCGTGCCGCATGCACGGCCTTCAAGTACCCGACGAACCAGGGCGTCGTGGATCGACATCCTGCAACCGACAGTCGTTGTGCCGATGAAATGCACGCGCGCCGCGCGCGTATGCCAGAGACAGCCTGAATCAAGCCAAAAAATTCAGCAATGCGAAGAACGCTGTTTTCAGGGAGCGTTGTGGCGAATAACGGAGAATTTACATTCCCGATGCGATGGCGCCCTGGCGCTGCTGCACACCATAAGAAAGTAAAAGGTGTACCCCCATGAAGAATTCGCTGATTGCTCTGGCCCTGGCCGCTGCCCTGCCGTTCACCGCCTCGGCTGCTGAGAACCTGTCGTACAACTACGCCGAAGCCGACTACGCCAAGACCGACATCGACGCGTTCAAGGCCGACGGCTGGGGCGTGAAGGGTTCGTACGGCTTCCTGCCGAACTTCCACGCTTTCGGTGAGTACAGCCGCCAGGAAATCGACCACACCAACATCAAGCTGGACCAGTGGAAGATCGGCGCCGGCTACAACGTTGAAATCGCCCCGACCACCGACTTCGTTGCCCGCGTTGCTTACCAGAAGCGCGACCAGAAGCACGGCCTGGACTTCAACGGCTACAGCGCTGAAGCGGGTATCCGCACCGCCTTCGGTGCCCACGCCGAAGTCTACGGCATGGTCGGCTACGAAGATTTCTCGAAGAAGCACGGCATCAATCCGGAAGGCCAGTGGTACGGTCGCTTGGGTGGCCAGGTCAAGCTGAACCAGAACTGGGGCATCAATGGCGAGCTGAAGATGAACCGCGACGGCGACAAGGAATACACCGTCGGCCCGCGTTTCAGCTGGTAATAGCTACCTCGGCGCGCCTGCGCGCTGAAGATGCCTCGACAGGCCCGGCACATGCCGGGCCTGTTGCGTTGTGACGACCCGAAACCGCAGCTGAGCATGTTCCGGGGCCGCTGCTGCGTTGCAATAAATTGGATTCCGCTGCTCCCGGCGCGGGCCTACGGTGGGCACTTCGTACCGTCGGATCCATGTGATGCCGCCTGCCGTTCCCGCTCTGCCCCTCGATCGGCCCCGCCGCCTGGCAATGCTGGCGCCGCATCCCGTGCTGCGCCTGGGGGTGGAGGTGGTGCTTTGCCAGCACGGTGGCGTGCAGGTCTGTGGCAGCTTCACCCGCGAAGGTGATCTGCTCGATCTGCTGCAGCGCCAGCCGGATGGCATCGACCTGTTGCTGATCGACCTGCTGGCGCCGTGCGGACCCGAACAGGGCCTGGCCCTGTTGCGGCTGTTGTCGCGGCGCTGGCCGCTGCTGCCGGTGCTGGTGCTGTCTGCGCACTGCAATGCCAGCACGGTGACCATGGCGATGCAGGCCGGCGCGCGCGGCTTTCTGTCCAAGGGAACCACGCCGGAGATGTTGCGGCGCGCAGTTGACGTACTGGCGCGTGGCGGCCGCTTCGTGCCCCCGGAGTTGCGCACGCAGTTGAGCCGATCGCGCATGCGGCGCACACCGGCGCCGGTGCTCACGCCCTTGAGCCGACGCGAGCGCGAGGTGCTCCGGCTGGTCCTGCAGGGCTGCACCACCGGGGAGGTGGCGCGGCGCTTCGGGCGCACGGCCAGTACGGTCAGCACGCAGAAGCGGACCGCCTACGAGAAGCTGGGCATCCACAGCGATGGTGAGCTGTTCCGCATCCGGCACCTGCTCGAATGCGGATGAGCGGGCTTACTCGCCCTGGTACTGTTTCTCTTCCACCAGCGCCGAACCGGCCACGCGGTTGATCTCGTTCTTCACCTGCACGCGCTCGCCATTGGTGCCATAGACACCGCGTGCCAGCTGGATGAAGGCATCGTCGAATACCTGGGCCGCTTCCTTGTCGCGCAGCTGGTCCTGGATGTCCCACATGCGCTCGTTGATCGCCTTCAGCTGCTGCTGCAGCGCGGCCAGGGCCGGCTGTGCCTGCAGCTGCTGCTGCAACAAGGGCAGCAGGCCGTCCAGTTCGGTGCGCACGTTGGCCAGCTTGGCCGCATCGTCGATGCGCTCGGCCTTGATCTGGAGAATGGTGATCTTGTCGATCAGCTCGCCGATCGATACCGGGGTCAGGATGGCGTCCACGCGGTTGGTTCCTGGAAACAGGGCGCCATGATACCGCGCTGCTGGCATGTGGCCCCGATCCGCGGGATTTACGCCGAATTTGCGCCACGGGCCCGGCAGCACCCTCGATCCGTTACGGCCACCGCCTCGACACTGCGTTCCCGGCGGCGTGACCGCCTTCGACGAGGAACACAGTGCAGTGAACAGCAAGGGGATGATGGCGGCGGTGGTGGCCGCCTTGGCAGGGCTGCTCGGAATCGGCAGCGCGCAGGCACAGGTACAGGTCAGTGGCAGTGCGGCGTTGACCAGTGACTACGTGTGGCGTGGCAGCTCGCAGAGCGACGGCGACCCGGCGGTGCAGGCGGGCGCGAAGGTTTCGATCCCATCGGGTTGGTACGCCAGCGTGTGGGGCTCCAACGTTTCGTTCAAGCCGGACAACGGCGCGCGCAGCGAGTTCGACCTGGTGGCGGGCTGGTCCGGTGCGCTGGCCCCGGACTGGACACTGGATGCCAACCTGACCCGCTACATGTACCCGGGCACCGGCCGCGCGCTGGACTGGACCGAACTCAATACCACCGTGACCTGGAAGCAGCGCGCCTGGTTGCAGGTCGCCCATTCCAGCGATGCATTGGCCGGCGGCCATCGCGGCACCTATGCCCAGTTGGGCGTGCGGGTACCGCTGCACGAGCGGTGCCGCCTGGAGGTGGCGGTGGGCCAGTATTGGCTGGCCACCGCGCAGGGTCCGGATTACCTGCATGGCCAGCTCAGTGCCATCGCCTCGCTGACCCAGGCATGGGAGCTGCGTGCCACCGTGCATGACACTGACAGCGCGGCCAAGCGCCTGTTCCCGGGCAATGCCGGGGGGCGTTGGGAGCTGGCGCTGCAGGGCAGCTTCTAGTTCGACGACACCGCCTGGCGCGCACGCAGCGCGCCGGGCAGCCACAGCAGCAGGGCCAGCACGGCCACCGTGGCACCGGCCACGCAGACGCCGGTCCAGCCGAAGCGCTGGTAGACCTGCGCCGACAGCAGCGAACCCAGCGAACCACCGATGAAGTAGCCGGTCATGTAGCCGGCATTGAGGCGGTTGCGCGCTGCCGGTTGCAGTGCATAGATCAGGTTCTGGTTACTGACGTGCAGCAGCTGCGCGGCCAGGTCCAGCACCACTACGCCGACCAGCAGCGCCAGCAGCGAGTGTGCCGACAGCCCCAGCGGCAGCCACGAGAGCAGCAACAGCGCCAGCGCGATGGCGGTGGCGCGGCCGGTCTGCCCGCGGTCGGACATGCGGCCGGCCAGGCCAGCCGCCAGCGTGCCGGCGGCGCCGACCAGTCCGAACAGGCCGATGGTGGCGTCGCTGTAGGCGTAGGGCGATTGTGCCAGCAGGAACGCCAGTGGCGTCCAGAAGATCGCGAACATGGCGAAGCTGCAGGCGCCAAGCAGCGTGCGCTGGCGCAGCACGGGTTCCTGTACGAACAGCACACCGATCGAGCGCAGCAACGCGAAGTAGCCAAGGCCGGCGCTGTGGTGGAAGCGCGGCAGGCCGCGCTGCAGTGCCAGCGCGGTCAGTACCAGGGTGCCGGCGGCGATCGCGTACACCAGGCGCCAGTCGCCCAGGCTGGAAAGCAGGCCGGCCACGGTACGTGCCAGCAGGATGCCCAGCAGCAGGCCACTCATCAACGTGCCGACCACGCGACCACGATGCTCGGGCGCCGCCAGCGTGGCGGCGAACGGCACCAGCACCTGGGCCACCACCGAGAACAGGCCGGTGATCGCGGTGCCCACCAGCAGCCAGGTCAGCGACGGCGCACAGGCACTGATCACCAACCCGCCCGCCGACAGCAGGCTCATTACCACGATCAGGCGGCGGCGTTCGAACAGGTCTCCCAGCGGCACCAGCAGGATCAGTCCGGCGGCATAGCTCAGCTGTGCGGCAGTAACCACCATGCCAACCTGGCCGAACGGCACACCGAAGGCATCGGCAATGGTGTGCAGCAGCGGCTGCGCATAGTAGTTGCTGGCCACGGCCACGCCGGTAGCCACCGACATCAGCAGCACCTGCCAGCGGTGCAGAGGGGGGTGGGACGGACTCACGCGGTGTTCCAGAGAAGCGGGGTGCACAGTGTCCGCCTGCTGCAGCGATGATGGAAATGAATCATCATCATCCCTGTCATCTGGAAACGAGATAGCAGGGTGAACCTCAAGCAGCTCGAGTTTGCCGTCGCCCTGGCCGAGGAAGGCAACTTCACCCGCGCCGCCGAACGCTGCCATGTGGTGCAGTCTGCACTCAGCCACCAGATCGCCGCACTGGAGCAGGAACTGGGCACGCCGCTGTTTGAACGCCTGCCGCGCCAGGTGCGGGCCACCGCCGCCGGTGAGGCCATGCTGGTGCATGCGCGGCAGGCCTTGGCCAGCCTGCGCCATCTGCGTGCCGACGTGGCGGCGGTGAGTGGCGAGGTGCGCGGGCTGCTGGCGATCGGGCAGATTTCCTCGCTGACCGGCATCGACGTGGTGGCGATGCTGGCCGCCTTCCAGCAGGTGCACCCGCAGGTGGAATTCCAATTGCGGGTGGACAAGAGCGAGGACCTGATCGCGCAGGTGCAGTCGCGCGACCTGGATGTGGCGCTGGTCGGGTTGTCACCCTCGGCCGGCCTGGACGGGGTCTGCCACCAGATGCTGCAGGAAGAAGACCTGGTGGCGGTGCTGGCGCCGTCGCACCGCTTGGCCCGGCGCAAGCGGCTGCCATTGACCGAATTGCAGGACGAGGCGCTGGTCGACTTCCCGCGCGGCACTGGTGCGCGGCGGCAGACCGACGATGCCTTCGCCGCCGCTGGCCTGCCGCACACCGTGCGTTTCGAGGTCAATCTGATGGAGCTGGTCGAACGCTTCGTCCGCCATGGACTGGCGGTCGGCATCGTGCCGGCGTTGATCGCCGAAGGCTTTGAAGGCGTGGTGCGGATTCCGCTGCAGCCGACCCCGACCCGCCGCGTGCACCTGGTCTGGCAGCGGCTGCCGACACCGGCGGCGCGGGTGTTCGTCGAGGCCGTGCTCAGCCGCGCAGGCGCAGGCTCAGGCCCTTGAGGAAATTGCGCAGCATCTGGTCCAGGCAACGCCGGTAGTTGGTGTGGCCGGGCTGGCGGAACAGCGCGCCCACTTCCGACTTGGACACGTTGAAACCGGCGCTGGCGAAGATCTCCATCAGATCGACGTCGCGCAGCTGGAACGCCACGCGCAGCTTCTTCAGCACCAGGTTGTTGTCGATGCGGGTTTCCACCGCACGCTGCGGCTGGCTCTCGTCGCGACCGCGCAGGTGCACGATCAGGCCATCGAGGAAGTGCGCCAGCGCGCTGTCGCTCATCGCCTCGAAACCGGCTTCGTCCTCGCGGCGCAGCCAGGCCTTGACCTGCTCGGGATCCACGGCGAAGGCCGGGTCGGCCATCTGGCACAGGGTCACCACGTGGTGGTCGCCCAGGTCCAGGGAGTAGCGCACGCTGCGCAGGACATCGTTGTTGATCATGGCCCAATTGTAGCGGCCCCTGGCGTGTCACCGGATTGTCATCGAACTGCAGCATCGTGGGCACTCGTTCGCTGGGACCCTTGCATGCGCCGGTATCTGTTTTCCGCACTGCTGCTCGCCAGCAGCTTCGCTGCCTTCGCCCAGGACCGCTTCGTACCCGTCGAGCGGCGCCTCAGTGCATCCCAACTGGCCGAGGTCGGGCTCAGTCCGGCGCAGTTGCAGGCACTGAACCGGGTACTGCGCGAGGCCGAGCGCGCGGCCACCGGGCCGACGGCAGCGGTGGCCCCCGCCGCTGCGCCGCTGCCTGCCAATGTGCCGGCACCGGCAGCAATGCACTTGGGCCTGGAAGAAGGACCGGTCAATGCACGCGTGGTCGGAGAGGTCGCAGGCTGGCAGCCCGGCACGCTGTTCACCCTTGATAACGGCCAGCAATGGCAGGTGATGAAGGGGCAGATGAAGCTGCGCAAGGTGCTGCAGTCGCCGCAGATCGCCGTTGTTCCAGGAATTTCCGGGCGCTGGTTCTTGCAGGTCGACGAAGACCTGCCCAAGGCCCGGGTATTCCGCGTGCGCTGAGCCGCGCACGCCTCGGGCGTGGTCAGCCGGCATCGGCAACGCAGGGGCCGGCCGACGGTGACAGAATGGGCGTCCGGTTTTCCCCCCCTGGAGTTGCCTGATGACCCGCACTGTCCTGATTACCGGCGCCACGTCCGGCTTCGGCGCCGCCGCCGTCCACCGCTTCGCCCAGGCGGGCTGGAAGGTGATCGCCACCGGCCGCCGCGGTGAACGCCTGCAGCCGCTGGTCGAGCGCTACGGCAAGGACGTGGTGCACGCGGCTGCCTTCGACATCCGCGATCCGGTGGCGATGGAAGCCGCGTTGCTGGCACTGCCGCCGGCCTTCGGCGAGATCGATCTGCTGGTCAACAATGCCGGCCTGGCGCAGGGCACCGCGCCGGCACAGAGCGCCAGGCTGTCGGACTGGATCACGATGATCGACACCAACATCACCGCGCTGGTGACCCTGACCCATCGCCTGCTGCCGCAGCTGGTGGAGCGCAAGGGCGCGATCATCAACATTTCCTCGGTGGCCGGCGTCTACCCGTATCCGGGCGGCAACGCCTACGGTGGTACCAAGGCCTTCGTCAGCCAGTTCTCGCTGGGCCTGCGTTCGGACCTGCATGGCACCGGCGTGCGCGTGACCACGATCGAGCCGGGCATGGCCGAAACCGAGTTCACGGTGGTGCGTACCCATGGCGACCAGGCGGCGTCGGACAAGCTCTATACCGGCGCCAACCCGATGACCGCCGAAGACATCGCCGAACAGATCTTCTGGGTAGCCAGCCTGCCGCCGCACCTGAACATCAATCGCCTTGAACTGATGCCGGTCAGCCAGTCCTTCGCCGGTTTCCAGGTCGCCCGCGAAGGCTGACCTGCTTCGCGGGTCCTGTAGAGCCGAGCCTATGCTCGGCTTCGTCTGGATTCAGCCGAGCATGGCTCGGCTCTACAGAAACGAAAAAGCCGGGCAATGCCCGGCTTTTTCGTTCACAGCCGCAGGCTTACTGCGCCTTGATCGCCATCGCCTGCAGGCCGGTGCCGTCCAGCTTCTGCTTGGCTTCGGACAACTCGCCGGCACTGCCATACGGCCCCATGCGCACGCGGTACACGGTCTTGCCGTTGATCTGCGCCGATTCCACGCGTGCCGCCAGGCCCATCATCGCCAGCTTGGCCTTGGTCGCTTCGGCATCGCCGGAGGCACCGAACGCACCCGCCTGCAGGATGTAGCGGGCGTTGTCGGCGGCGGCCGGCGCAGCAGCGGCCGGGGTACTGGCCGCGGTCGGCGGGGTTTCCGCGCGCGCTGCCGGAGTGGCGGCGGCGGCGCTGGTCGACGCCGTCGGCGTGCTGGCCGGAGGCGTTGCCGCAGCCGGGCGTTCGCTCAGCGGTGCCGGCAGCGGACGGCTGGTGGCGGTTACCGGTGCGGTGCTGGCCACGCTGGCGGTTGCTGTCGGTGCCGGTGCAGCGGCGGCGGCCGGAACCGGCTTGCCTTCCAAAGCCGCCTGCGCGCGCTGCGCTTCGGCCTTGGCCCGGCGCTGGTCTTCGGCACGCGCGCTGGCGGCCAGTTCGGCGTCGGACATTTCAACTTCCTTGCCCGGCAGCAGGGTGTAGAAGTCGTACTGGGTGGCGGCCGGCTTCTCCGGTTCGGCCGGCTTCGGCGTGGCCGGCTGCGCGGCCGGCTGGGCGCCAACATCGCTGTCGGCATCCGCGACCGGGGCCGGCTGCGCGTTCGGGTTCGGCTGCGGACCGGCGCGAAGGAAGCCATCGCCTTCGCCCTTGAACAGGTTCGGCGCCGCCAGGAACACCACGGCTGCAATCGCCACGCCAGCGACCAGCCACACCCATCCGGGTGTTCCCTGGCTGCTGCTGTTGCGTCGTGCCTGGTTTTTGCCGCGTCGTGCTGCCATGTGTACTGCGTCTCCTGATGCTTACATTTTTTCCGGGGCGCTGACGCCCAGGAGTTCGAGGCCGTTGGCCAGCACCTGGCGCGCGGCGCAGGCCAGGGTCAGCTTGGCGTTGCGGTCGGCGGCGTCGTCCACCAGCACCGGCGTCCCGTGATACCACGTGTGGAACGCGTGCGCCAATTCACGCAGGTACTGCGCCACCAGATGCGGTTCCAGCGCTACGCCGGCCGCCTCCACCACTTCCGGGTACCGCGAGATCTCGTTCATCAGCAGCAGCGAAGCGTCGTCGGCCAGGCGGCCGAGGTTGGCCAGGCCGTTGCCCTGTTCGTACACCAGGCCCTTCTCCTGCGCCTGGCGCAGCAGGCTGCAGACGCGGGCGTGCGCGTACTGCACGTAGAACACCGGGTTGTCGTTGCTCTGCTGGCGGGCCAGGTCGATGTCGAAGGTCAGCTGCGAATCGGGCTTGCGCGCGATCAGGAACCAGCGGGTGGCATCACGGCCGGCTTCCTCGATCAGGTCGCGCAGGGTGAAGTAGCTGCCGGCACGCTTGGACAGCTTCACTTCCTCGCCGCCGCGCATGACGGTGACCATCTGGTGCAGCACGTATTCCGGCCAGCCCTGCGGAATGCCTACTTCCATCGCCTGCAGGCCGGCGCGCACGCGCGCCAGCGAGCCGTGGTGGTCGGCACCCAGTTCGGTGATCGCGCGCTCGTAGCCGCGCTGCCACTTGGACAGGTGGTAGGCCACGTCCGGCACGAAGTAGGTGAAGGTGCCGTCGGACTTGCGCATCACGCGGTCCTTGTCGTCACCGAAGTCGGTGCTGCGCAGCCACAGCGCGCCACCTTCTTCATAGGTATGGCCCGACGCCTGCAGCTTGGCCACCGCTTCGGCTACCTTGCCGTCGGCGTACAGCGAGCTTTCCAGGAAATAGATGTCGAAGTCGACGCCGAACGCGGCCAGGTCCAGGTTCTGCTCGTTGCGCAGGTAGGCCACCGCAAACCGGCGGATCGCCTGCATGTCGTCCGGGTCCTTGGCGCCGACCACGGTGCTGCCTTCCAGGTCGACGCTGGCGCCGGCCATGTAGGCGCGGGCGACGTCGGCGATGTATTCGCCGCGGTAGCCACCTTCCGGCCAGCCGTCCTGGTCCGGCGCGATGCCCTTGATCCGCGCCTGGGTGGACAGCGCCAGGTTCTCGATCTGCACGCCGGCGTCGTTGTAGTAGAACTCACGCTTGGCGTTCCAGCCGTTGGCGTCGAGCACACGTGCCACGCAGTCGCCGATCGCCGCCGCGCGGCCATGGCCGACATGCAGCGGGCCGGTCGGGTTGGCCGACACGTACTCCACGCCCACCGTGCGGCCATTGCCGGACAGATTGCGGCCGTAGTCGTGGGCTTCCTTGATGACCGAGGCGGCTTCGCGCTGGTACGCGGCCGGGGCCAGGTGGAAGTTGATGAAGCCGGGGCCGGCGATCTCGACCTTGCTGACGTCCTCGCTGCGCGGCAGCGCCTCGACCAATGCCTGTGCCAGTGCGCGCGGATTGCTGCGCGCGGCCTTGGCCAGCAGCATCGCGGCGTTGGTGGCGAAGTCGCCGTGGTCGCGGGTCTTCGGGCGCTCGACCACGAAGTCCGGCGGCAGGGAGTCGGCGGGCAGGGTGCCATTGGCGCGCAAGGCTTCGATGCCTTGGCTGATCAGGGCGCGGAGGAGATTTTTCACGAGGCCTGCTGTGAGAATGAGCGGCGGAATCGCCCATTTTAGCGCAGATACCCGCGCCCACGCTGACCAGAACATGCCTGTGGGGGCGGCCGATGGCGCCTGAAGGGGCCGTGCTCAGCCGAACAGGCGCGGCTGGGGCGTGGACAGAAGTCCCCGTTCAGCAAATGAAACGGGACGGCCCTCGCCCACCACGAAGTGGTCCAGCAGGCGCACGTCCACCATCGCCAGCGCCTGCTGCAGTTCGTCGGTGATGCGGGTATCGGCGCTGGAGGGTTCCGGGTCGCCGGAAGGGTGGTTGTGGCTGTTATGTCGCATGCACCGCAAGTTGTTGCATAGTGAAATCATCTTGAAAATCAAAATGATAGCTGAGTCATATCTCGGCATCTTGGAAGAGTTGCGCGAGAGTTGAGTTCAGGCCGCGGCCAACTCGCTCCAGCGTAGCCAGCGTCATGTTGCGTTGGCCGCGCTCCAAGGCTGCGTAGTACGACCTGTGCATCTCGATGTGATCCGCGAACGAATCCTGGCTGTAGCCAAGTGCAACACGCCTTGAGCGGATCACGCGTGCTAGGGCGGCGGCGACTGTGTCTTTTTCCATCCCGGAAAAATTAGGAGGCAGACACTTTTAACACTACGCCTATATATGTAGTCTACATATATGTATCATTAGGGCTCGCTATGGACCTCTACCTCGTTTGCACAGATCTAGATCTCACCATTGAAATTCCCTTGCCCCAAGACAGAAGTTCGCAGATCGCCAGCCAACTCTCGCGCATCCAGGAACGGGGGGACAGGCGAGGTTTCCAAATTCGGCTTGCAGAAGAGGTCGCGAAGATCATCCCGGACCTGACTGACTGGGATCTCAAGCCTCCTACTAGGGCACAGCTAGCGTTTGCAAGTTCTCTCTGCAATCAACTCGGTTGTGAGATCCCGGCGCCCGCGCTCCATTCCAGGACTTCTATGCAGATATTTATCTCAGAGGCGAGGCTAAAGGTGCGCGCGCACCAAAGCAGAGAGCGGAGCTAGCCATCTACCCTCATCGTAGTACCAAGCGCCAAAGCTTCGGCGTCACTGTTCAATGTTGTACAGAGCTGCCAAAGGCGGAGAACACATTGAAGACAAGTCTTACTGATCCACTGCGGATAGACACTATTCCCGTCGGAAGACAGGGCGGTGCGGTTGGCGTCACCTTCGCGCCCGGCAAGTATCAAGAGACCGGGATGACCGGAGCCTGGGCCAGGGACTTAGACCTTGACCTTTGCGCGATTCGTAAGTGGGGCGCTCGGCACCTCGTCACCCTGATTGAACCGTCGGAGTTCCACGAGTTGCGTATTCCATCTCTGCCTGAGCGTGCTTCGCAGCACGGCTTGGTCTGGCACGGTCTGCCGATCACCGATGGGGCGGCACCAGACAGGCGGTTCCTTGACCCCTGGAGCGCCCTTGGACCGATGCTCTCACGCAAGCTTCTGGCAGGCGCAAAAATCGTTGTGCACTGCAAAGGTGGGCTCGGTCGAGCAGGTACAGTGGCATCGATGCTGTTACTGCAAAGCGGCGCGGCTGCCGACGGTGAAGAAGCAATGCTTCAAGTGCGCTCGGCACGTCCAGGCGCTATTGAGACCCTGGAGCAGGAGGCGTTCATCCGAGCTTGGGCATGCCAAGTTAACGGCTAGCTCATCGCGTTCCTCGGCGACCTCCTACACGGATCGATCTTGGCAGTCGAAAAGCCGCTGTGTCGCGGCAAGCTATCCGTACAAGATGCCGGCCGTTAGGCTGCAACGCTCGATGCAGCACCACGCTACATAGCTCGCGTTGGTGACACGTAACAGTGGTGGTGCAAAAGCGTCGGAACTGAAACGACGGGACATAAAATGAAGCCAACCATTCTGGCGCTTGACCTCGAAGGGACACTCATCTCAAACGCTATCAGCCAGTTTCCACGCCCGGGCCTCTACCAATTCCTCGTAGATGTGGGGACGATTTTTGATCAGCTAGTGATGCTTACCACCGTTCCAAGAGATCGCTTCTACTCCATAGCAGAGTTGCTGGTCCTTGAGGGCGCTGCACCCACTTGGTTTCCAGCAATCACCTACACCGACTGGTACGGGCCGACAAAGGATCTTCGTTTCGTTTCGCCGAAGCTTGGCGATGCGCTCTTGCTGGATGATCACGGTGCATATGTGCACAGTGGGCAAGAGCATCTCTGGGTCGAGATCCCACTCTTTGACTCACCGTATACCGCCGAGGATGATGGCCTCAATCTCGCTCGCCAAGAACTTATCCTACGGATCGAAAGGCTGAGCTAGACGATCGGAGACCTCACCTGTACCGCTTTAAGGACCGCGCTGGCCGATCAATCATTCCACCAGACGGCGATGGACGGCTATGAGGCAAGGACTTGGGCCAAGTGCGGAAGCAACTTCCCAACAGAGACTCCCAACACAGAAGGCCGCGATTTCGCCCTCTCCACAAGCCCGGCAGGTAGTGGTCCGCGGGCGGAAAGCGCCGTGAGCAAGGTGCCATCCGCGGAATGCGCATGGGCGACAAGGCAGAACGACTATTTGCCAGTCACGTCTATTCCTGATTGTCCTCGTCAACGAAGCAAATTGTCACGATCTGAATGTCGTTAGGTTGGTTCTCTTCGTTGACCGGACAGTTCGGATCACGGCAAGCTGAATCCAGCTTTGGCGCGTTGAGATTGTAGGGATCCCCAACTACCGAGATAGAAACGGTGCGGCCGCACTTGGCGCAATCAGCATCATCGATGACGGGGAAGATGTGGTCCATTTCTTGCCTTGTCGAAAAGCCAACGTTGTAAGGTACAGAAGTGAGCGGGTGCCATACAGTGCTTCTGTATTCGACTGGGTGATCTCCAGTGTCGCCCAATCGTAGACCTGCAGGATCTGACTATCAAGAGAGTCCAAGATCAGCGCCGAGTCAATGCAGCCGATTCCGCAGCATAAAGATTTGATAAGAGGCGCCGATAGTACGCTCAAGGAATTCATCGAGCGCGCTATGCACGTAGTTCTAATGCTAACCGTGGTGGGATCGCTGCTTTGGGGATTGATCGCTCTGACCCCATACCTACTTCAAAAGGGATGGCCGCTTGCACTAGCTGTACCCTTCATAGGCCTCATCGACGTCTTCTGGGGCGTATCGATGATCTACATCATTGATCTTCTCAACTCACATTACCGAAAGAACAATGAGTTTTTAAGAAAGTTCTATGCGGAGCTCCATTCCGACCTCCTATCCGTGCTGGCGCTAGCTGTGGTCCTGCTTGTGATCTTCTCTCTTGCCAGGACCAGCTACTCGCTGTCGAGCATCGACGTCGCGTGCTTGGGTCTCCCGATGTTCATCTGTGCACTAGATTCACTGGCGCGGACCAAGGATCCGTCGGGCATACTAAAGATGAGCCTCCCTCGGAGGCTAATTATGATGGCGTTTCCCGCTGGACTACTCGTCGCATCCTGCTGGGTGCTCATCGAGATTCTCTCTAACGAATTCTCCGCTTCTGCGTCTCTCTGGCTTCAGCTCTGCATTCTCTTCGCCGGCTTCGCGTCCTACGTGGGATCCAAGCAGACGCGATATTTCATGCTGCACCGTCGTCTTGGAATCTCCCCGACGATCATGGCCCTTCTCAAAAAAGTACGGGGTAGAGGTGCACCGGCGTTCTACGAGCAGACCGCCCAGATGGCAGAGAAGTTCCAACGTGATCTCAACGTAGCTACCGCTAAGGCGGCCGCGGATAAGCGAAGGTTGGCAAAAGCCTCACGGAAGAAGCGATAGGCCGCTATCTAAGAACGCGCATTCCAGGCGCCGCCCCCTTCGATGACACCACAATGAAGGTGGACTGCCTGGGAAACGGCAGCAATCTCCGCTACCGCCTGCCCGGTCGAGTGGGAGCAACCTCAGGAGGCGTCGGCTCCGTAAAATAGTGCATAGGATCAATCCCGTCGCCTTGAAGTCGTTCACACGCCGACACGATGGCCTCAATAAGGCGTTCTACGTGCGCGCGCAATTGTTCGACTTCCAAGACGAGGACTGCTGACTGTTCCGATGGCCCCCTACGCTTTACCTGGACCCGCCCTGACTTTCGTTTAGCCGTTGCGAGTCTTATCCGTGCGGACAGCTCCGCATCCCGCCACAGCGTCTGACGACTTACTCCGATGAACTCGGCAAGCTGACTCAAATTTCGTTCGGCCCCGACTCCCCTTTCCATGTCCTCTATGACAACGAGTGCTCTCGCCCTCCAGCTAGAAGTCTCGCGCTTCTGCATGGCCTATATGACCTTGATGTCAATGTGTCTGCTATCTGGCGCCTGCGTATCACGGTAGTGCTGTAACACCTGATCACATGAGCGCACGACGTCCAAGAGGAATTCGATGTGCTGATCCAGTGGCTCCCCGTGATCAAGCTCAGCTTCGAGACGCTCGCCTAGCGCATGATAGTTCGGCATCAATACTCCCAACATCCTCTGATGGCTAGCACGCAGCTGTTCGATGTTCCGTCGCGCGTCTTGATCGGTTACATCGACCTGGAATGATCTACAGGCGTCGCTCGTTCCAAAACCTCGAATGCACACGAGCGCCTTATCACAAGGAGAGGTGTACAGCTCGCGTGAGCAGGTGCCGTAGGGCGTGACGTGTAGAATCGATAGCTTGTTGTCGATGATGGATTGGATATCTTCCTCGCTAACGTTCGATGAGCGCAGCTCCCTTACTCTCCTGCCGAGGAAGTCGTTAGGTTCGGATCCCTTCTCAAGGTACATCCAACGGTGTTGCTCAGCGCGTTCCTTCGCGGTTCGATGGTCGTACTGCCTGCCTTGCCGCGGCGTTCGATTCATCCAAGCATCGACAACAAGCTCATTCGCGCCGGCACGTAGCATTGCATCGGTCACCCAATGTCGAATCATATGGGGGCTGAAGGCAACAACTTTTCCGTTATCATCGCGAATGTTCGCCCTTCGAAAGATGCTCTTCTGAATCGAGCTGTCGCTAAGATACCTGTAGATGTCTGGCCTGCGCAGCGGAGATGGTAAGAAACCCTGCCTATTTCCCAGCGATGTTTGCGTGTCCCAGACTACGATAAGGTGTTCACTCAGCCGCCGAGGCACGCCAGCAGGAGGAGACGTTGCGATAAAGCCTCCGCCAGAGTGGCTTCCTTGGGTCGAAAAGTTCTCAGAAAAATGCTGCGACAGAATCTTCGCATATCTTTTCCGAAGAGCGAGCTCAAGCCTACTTAGCACCACTCCTGCTGCATGTGCGCCTCCCCGGCTAGAAAGCCCGGCCCTCCGAATCTTCATCCATCGCAGGCGAAAGCGCTCGATAAGAAGTTCTGAAGGTGCCGCGACAAACGCGCCTTCCACACTCATGTCGCGCAGAAGAGCACGCAGATCGGCGATGAACCAGCTCATCTTTTGAACTGACGCCCGATCCGCGCCGCTTCCTTTAACTAGCCCATCGACGGAGAGGCCGTTGGCTATGTCTCCCTTCACCTTATGGGTAAAGAGGCCCCAGTCCCACGAGGAGAAGCGATCATCTAGCCACTGGACAACTACTGATGCATTCGGCTTAGGGAGATCTATCAGGCATTCTCTATACCGACCGTCAGCATTGAAAATCTTTTGGCTCACGTCGAAGCAGGCGCAGAATTCGTCGATGAAGTACACATCTTCGCAGCCAGAGAGTTTTATCTGGGCGAGTCGTGAGGCCGATAGACCCTGCGAATTGCGGAGGGCATCCAGCTTATCGCGAAGGAAGGCGAACCCTTCCTCCTCAATGAGACGCGCTCTGGCCCTGGCCTCAGCGCACGCTTCCACCAAGTAGCCAACGGATTCCTCCAGCGGTTTTTCCCACACCTCTGGAACTGGGACCGACGTCGCGTCGTTCGACTTCTCCACAGGCTGCCGAAGAAGCGTGTAGCCCGCGCCAACTCTTCTGTCGATGCAGCGCACAGGAAGTGATATGCATTCTCCTATACGTGCACCCACTGCCAATGCCGGAGCAAGAGCCTCTAACCTGATACGGTCGTATCCAGGCGTAGGCTCGATCTCAGGGGTAGTGACGACGGCGTTTCTAGCGCGAGCCAAGGCGATAGCGATGTCTGGCCTGTGCTTTGAGCGGGAGTGCCTGCTGAACTCCCCCGACTCCGGGTCCTCAATTTTTCTAATTGGATTCTCAACTCTATGCTTCCAGATGATGACTTTGCGAAGGAAACGGACTTCCTTCCCGTCTATCCGTGCTTGTAGCCTGTTTAAGTATTCAACGATTGCTTGTAGCGAACCCGCACGGTTGTAGACGGTTGCTTCGCTCATGTATGGGTCGGCCTTGATTCTTGCGATGAGCCGTTCGAACGTAGCCCGCGTGAGTCCACACCAAGAGATCAGCTCTTCATTCACGATCGATGCGAGAAGCCTGAACGTGATGGTCCTGCCCCTGACCAATGCAATGGACGGTCTACACCCTGACGAGATCTGATCAACGACCATCGCCCGTGCGATTCTTCCTGAAAGCGCATCAAGTGCAGGCTGCCTGGCCGAGCCAGAGCGTTTGCCGCCTGCTTCACAGAATAGTACTGATGACCCTCTGTAGGTCCAAGCTGGGTCATCATAGGCGCCGCCAATTTGACCGGAGTCTACAAGTGCCCTGAATCTTGCACGGCTGTCGCATTCAACAGCAGCGAGTACCCGTTCTGCGGAATCATTGAGGTTCTTGATCATTCCCGTCTCCGTCATCGCGGCAAAGATGCTGTACCAAGCTCATGGCCCCCACAACTTCCAGAGAGAGTTGATTCCGTACAGGCCCGGTGCTCTGCTGCCGCATCAGTTCGTCGTACGCCACAATCTCTTTGAGTGCTGCTGAGTGGTCAGCATTCCTGTCTGGATGGAATCGATAGCACGCATAGCAGCTGATGCGTGGGTGTTTCGGACAAGGCGTCTTAAGTGTGCAACGTCCCAGCCCGCCGACAGGTCGATGACCCGTTTCCGGGGTTGCATCTTGTGAGAACCGGCCTTCCCACATGTTGGCCGCTTGGACGATCTGTTGGCTTGAAGCTGCCGTTGCGCTAATTAGATCGTGCGTTTCGGTGCTGTACCGAAAGTAATGTTCCACGGACCAAGGCGTTGCGTGGTCCAAAGCTTCGGCGACTTCCTCACGCGAACAGCCCATGACGACCATCGCTGTGCCCTTGGTTCGCCTCAGCCGATACGCAAGAATTGTGACGAATGAATCTCCGGTTAGATCCGCGATTGCCTCCTCTTGTACAATCGCCAGGGCCTTACCGATGTCTGCAATTTCTCTGCATATCATCCCGCCTGTGGCGTGTAGCGTGTATGGATAGAGTGCAGAATCTTCGCAGAATCTCCTCAGTCCGGGCTCCTGCTTTTCGCGGCGCGGGAACAATGGCAATGGTGCCGAGCATCGCTCTATTCCAAGCTCATTGAGGCACTCCTGCAATTTTTCGCGGAGCATGGACGCCTGTGATTCAGCCTCAGCTACCTGCTTACGAACGACGTCTGCTGCTTGGTCTGAAATGTGTCGTCTAACTAAGTTCCCATCTGCACGGCGCAGCTTGGAACGATGGCCCTTTACGCTCGGTACATCGACATAGGGACCGAAGCTATCCTCGCCAAAGTCACTAGCGCGCATGAGGGCCAGCTGTATTGGTCTAAGCCCCCAATCCCGGCACAGGTAGAACGCTGCCCGTTGTCGATCGCTGACTGCGGCGGAGGAGTTGATTGCGGCTTCAATTCTCGCCAACTCAGGGCGCGTGTACGGGCCGCCAATGGGGTCTTGGAGGGTCGTTAGGTGTCCATGTCTCTTCCTTCTCCCGCCCCAAGCCAGCACCCGTAGCCTGTAAAGTGTCCAGTCGCTGAACCCGGGCACGGCTTGAACCTCTAGCGCCCACTGGTACAGCAGGACGGCGGCCATGGGCACCTCGTCCCGATTCTCAGCCGCACCCGCAGTCGCAATCTCGTCAATCCATGCAGCCAGCGCCGCCTCAATTGACTCCGCGTCAATCGCGGATACTTGCACGTCGGAGATCCTACCTAGGAGCGCTTGGATTGGTCTAATGTGCAGGGATGTCTGGAGTCGGTCGATCAACCAGCTTCTGACGATCCACTCGAGTAGCGGATTACTGTGAATCTGGCCGGCCCATGGAATTTTCTGCGTGCCAGAACCAATCGGCTCGATGAATAGCGTTGGCGGCCAGTGCCCCTCTGGCGTAACGATTTCAATGCTTTGCCCGGTTGGGGACGTGACCCTATAGTCAAATTCATCAACTTCTTCCCCCAGCGCCTTCGCGGCCACCACGCGCAACTGTGCTGGTGGGAGCGCGCGCTTCACTTTGCGTCTCCGGCCGGGTTTGAGCGAAATCCAAGAAGCTGCTCTACCCTCTCTTGAATGGCGAGTCGCGTATAGAGCTGAACAGACTGACTACCCGGTGTCCAACCTCCGTGATAGGAGAGCGCTAGCAGAAGATCAGAGTCAGAAATTGCCGCCATCGACTGCAGACGCTTCCGTTGCATCGTGGTGGAGGTTGCACGAAGTCCGTGCGGATGCAAACGAAGTGCCGCTTCCGCCCCAATCACGTCAGTGACTTTGGAGAACAGCCGGTTGATGGAGGATCCAGACAGGCGTTTTCCGTCCGCAGTGCTGGGGAATAGCGCAGTGCTCACTCTCCCCTTGCCGATGAGTTCCGGCCGGCAACTGTCCAAGTATGTTGCCAAGAGGCTGGCCAGTTCTGAACTCAACGGAAGGGACTTGGTTTGTGTCTTCAGGGCGGACCTGTCGCGGCGCTGTCCGATGACCCGAGGTGTCGGACGCTTAAAGGAGATGGTTGGAGTTCCGGATAGATCCAAGTCCGTTGTTTCCAGTAGTACGAGCTCTGACCGCCGCGGAGCGGCGGCACAGGCGACCTTCAAGATGCAGTAATTGCGTACCCTCATGGCGTAACTTCTGAATGGATTGAGCTCTGACTCCGGATGCATGATGAGATGGATCAGCTCGATCTCTTCTTCGGACAGTACCCTCGAGTGGACAGGGCTCGCGCCACGATTGATGTGCTTTTTGAATGCGCTCGCGAACCTCCTCTCCACTGCACTGAAGTAGACACTGACACCGTGAAGCTCATCCTTGGTTAGATCCTGGGTAGACAGAAGGTGGTCTTGAACCGAACGCAGAAGTGACCGGATAGCTTCCAACCGGCGTGTGCAAGTAGCTCTCGCTAAGCTCCTCCCGTTTCTCACACACAAAAGCTCAACAGCCCCGACAACCTCGTTCTTGGTAATTGATTTCAGATTGACCAAGCGAGACTCAAGATCCACCGCCATGCTAGAAAAGTAGTGGTAAAGGATGCGAGCATCGCGCGCGAACGCATCTCTAGTGTTGTCCTTCTCACTGAGTGATCCGATCCATAGATTTGCAAGTACCGTGGGAACTGCGCGTTGGAGCAGGTATGGACGGATCCCAGTCCTCTGCTTTATGAGCAGAAGCGTTGGCACTTCATTCCACTGAGGGCGATGCTGCATTCCCACTTGAGTCGCCAGGGCCGAAATCGCGGTGAACCCTAGCAACTCGACTTTCCAACCGCTAGATCGTGAGCCTACTGGTACGTTTCAGATGAAACATTTCACACGAAGTTCTATGTATATCAACAGCTTGCTAAATCGCTGAGCGTCTGATTTTGTATTTATGTCGCGATGCAGCATTTGGCGCTTGGGGATTTGCGCACTTACACGGTGACATGACTGGATGGACCAGCGACCCTCCTCCATGTGAAATCTGAGGAGACGGCATGGGAAATGCACAGGAGACAGGAGCGGCTGTGGCGCACCTAGGGCGTAGGGCGGATCGCCTCCACGAGCGGCGGCGCACAGCTCTCTTGCGCTCTTGTCCCGGGTTGTTGGGTGCTCGTGGTCACGGGTTCTATCTATAATTCCGCTTCGTCCAGAAAGGGAAGGGAATCCTATGCGCATCGAATCCGTCCGGATTTCGGGGTTTCGTTGTTTCGGGGCGACACCGACCAAGGTTTCATTGGCCTCGAGTGTCACCGCCATCATTGGTCCGAATGCCGCCGGGAAGACGGCAGTGTTGCAAGCGCTGACCAAGCTGTTTGGCGTGTCTCGCGCGCAGCGCACGATTCATCGATCCGATTTCCATGTAGGACCGAGAGACAATCCGGAAGGCCGTGACTCCAAGGCGCTATTCATCGAAGTAGTCATTGGCTTCCCTGAGCTCAAGGCGGGGGACGCTACCGCCGAGGCAATCGCGCCGTCGTTCCGGCGAATGCAGGTCAGCAAACCGGGTCAGGCACCGGTCTGTCGGATGCGTCTGGAGGCGACATGGCAGGACGACGGCACCGTCGAAGGAGAGGTTTCCCAGGAGCTGTATTGGATGGAGACCTTGGACGATGATCCGGTCGACCCCGTCTTGACCCCGGTCCTTGCATCGGAACGTGGGCTCATCCAGCTCTACTACACCCCCGCGAGTCGGGATCCCATTGCACAGGTCAAGGCTTCGGCCGGCGCACTGGCAGCTCGGCTGCTTCGAGCGATCGAGTGGACGGAGGCAACCACCGGCGCCGTGGAGCAGGCGACGACAGAACTTGCGGCCGTGTTCGGGAGCGAACCGGCGATTCACGCCATCAGTCAGGCTCTTGGCGAGCGCTGGGACACTCTTCACGACGAGGTAGTGGACACGCGTCCCCGGCTTAGTCTGGTTAGCACTCGCTTTGAGGAGGTCGTGAACAGGATTGCCGTGGTCTTTGCGCAAGGCCCCGATGGTCACGAGCGTGGTCTCGAGGCCCTCAGCGATGGACAAAAATCGCTGTTCTACTTTGCGCTAGTCGCGGCCGTGTTCGATCTGGAGCGCCAAGTGGCAGGTGGAACTCTGGCCGGATTTGCCGACGACAGGCTGCGGGTGCCCGCGCTGAGCCTGTTCGCGATCGAAGAGCCGGAAAACCATCTGTCCCCGTTCTTTCTGAGTCGAATCATCGAGCAGGTGCGTTCCCTGACCGAGACTGGTGGTAGTCAGGGGCTGATCACCAGTCATTCGCCAGCCGTGCTAAGCCGTGTGCAACCGGAGGAGGTCAGGTACTGCCGTCAGGATCCGAAAAAGAGAACCTCGACAGTTAAAAAAATCAAGCTGCCGGCCGCAGCAGACGAGGCGGCTAAGTTCGTCCGTGGCGCACTTCTAGCTTACCCGGAGTTGTACTTCGCGCGCTTCGTTGTGCTGGTTGAGGGCGATTCAGAGCGGATCGTCCTGCCGGCGCTGGCAAGATCTCTCGAACTTGCGATCGACCCCGCGTTCGTAGCCATTGTGCCCCTGGGCGGTCGCCATGTTCAGCATTTCTGGCGACTACTAAAGCAGCTGAAAATTCCCTACGCCACTCTGCTGGATCTGGACCTTGGTCGGTTGGGAGGCGGCTTTGGCCGAGTGAAGACCGTCATTGAGTACCTGATCGAAATGGGGGAATCAAGAGACGAACTGCTCCAGACTAAGAGCGGTGTTCTTTCTGATGAGAAGTTCGCGAAGATGCACACATGGCAGACTCCAGAAAAGATGAAAATTCTCTCTGGCTGGGTCCTGATGCTCAGGAAGTACGGTGTGTTCTTCTCCGCTCCACTGGACCTTGATTTGGCAATGCTGAAGGCGTTCCCCGAGGCCTACGAGGCAATTATTCCTCCAGGAGGCGGACCGAAGCTCACAATCGAGAAGGCAGCTGAAGTAGTTCTTGGCACCTCGGGCCCCGGGACGATGCTCTATGTGGATACGCTTGAGCCGTATCCAGAACTTCTCCCGCGCTATCGCTACCATTTCCTTACTCATAGCAAACCGGTTACTCACCTCGAGGCGCTGACGCATATTAGGTCGGCCGACATGGTGGAGAACATGCCGAAGGTGCTGAAGAAGCTGTTGACGTACATCCAGTCTGCGCTGCGAGGCAGTTAAGAATGGTCGCGTCGCCTAGGCGGATGAAGCCCGAACAGTGGATGCCCGTGGGCGTGACGGCATTAGAGGAGAGCGCTTTGGAGGTCGTTCGCTCGACGGGGCATCGCTCGGTGATTGCCGGGCCCGGCGCGGGCAAGACTGAGCTGTTGGCGCAGCGTGCGGCGTTCCTGCTGCAGACAGGAGCTTCGCGATCCCCTCGGCGAATTCTAGCGATCAGCTTCAAGCGTGACGCGGCCGCGAATTTGATGGCACGAGTTCGGGCGCGCTGCCATCCCCGTCAAGCAGAGCGTTTGGATTCGATCACGTTCTCGGCGTTTGCTAAAAGCTTGGTGGATCGATTTGGCCAGGCGCTGCCGCAGGCATGGCGGCCGACCCCCGACTATCAGATCCTGATCCCTCGCAAGGGATTCTACGCAAATTTCCTGAGCGATCTGCGGGAGGTGCCGCCAGAGGTCGGTACAGTCGAAGACATTGGCACCATCTCGCACAAGTCATTTGAAAGAGACTTTGTGCTAGCCGATCCGCTTCAAGAGGACGGTTTCGAGGCACCTACGCCAGGGCAATGGGCCGCCGAGTGCTTCTGGATGGCATCGCTCCATGGGGAGGAGTCAAGCCAACTCACCTTCGAGATGCTGGCGCGCCTGGCAGAGCTGCTCGTCCGGCTAAATCCACAAATCCGAGACGCGCTGCGGGTTACGCACTCCCATGTGTTCATGGACGAGTTCCAAGACACGACGAGGGAACAATACGACTTGGCGCGTGCCATCTTCCTGGGCTCGGACACCGAAATCACTGTAGTTGGGGACAACAAGCAGCAAATCATGCGCTGGGCAGGGGCTATGCGTGACCCCTTTGTGGCCTTCGAGCGAGATTTTGGCGCGCAGCGAGTACCCCTGTTGAACAACTATCGTTCTTCTTCTGATCTAGTAGAAATGCAGACCGTCCTCGCTCGGGCACTTGATCCGCAAGCGGTGGGGCCTGTCTCGATGGCGCCGATGGTGCGAACAGTCGAGACTTGTGAAGTGTGGAATTTCACAACGGCAGAGCGGGAAGCTCAAGGCCTGGCTGAGTTCGTTTCGCGCGTGATTCGTGATGAGGCACTTGATCCCGGCGAGGTGGCGGTTCTTGTCCGTCAGCTCCCTCAGAATTACTTCTCCGATCTGGAGCCTGCTTTCGCAAGCAGGGATCTGAGTTTGTTCAATGCGGCGGGAAAGATTGGTGAGATTGCCCTGCAGGATCTGCTAACCGAGGAAGCCTCTCGGTGGATCATCGATGTGCTTCGCTTGGCGATGGTCACAGATGCTAGGCGACATTGGATCTCGAGTCAGATGACACTGCGCCGGCTGTGGGGGGGCTCGAGTGAAGATGAGCGCGCACAGGCGGTGCTTGCCAGAGATCTGGATGCATTTGTGACTCAACTCAGGGGGCGGCACGCCGCCCCACCAGCGTCGATGAGTATTGCCGCCTCATTGATTGGCGAGATCGCTGACTTCTTGGGGCGAGAACGCATGGCTGCAGCGGTCCCTTCATACGAACAGGGCGGCTGGTTGGAGGAAGTGCTGAGGTGTATTGCCTGTCATCTGCACCAGTGCTCCGAAGGAGGACAGGGATGGAAGGATGCCTTGGATGTGTACGAGGGAGTTGGGGCAACACCCTTGATGACCATCCACAAGAGCAAAGGCCTCGAGTACCACACGGTGATCTTTGTCGGTCTTGATGACCAGGCGTGGTGGAATTTCTCCAAGGACGAGCACGAGGCTAAGGCGAGTCTCTTTGTCGCATTCACGCGCGCGAAACAGCGGGTCATCTTCACCTATTGCCCTGAGCGAGGGCAGCGGACTGAAATCGCTGCACTCTATAAGCTCCTGCAGGAGGCAGGTGTACGCAGTAGGGACGTGGCATAACTGCATGTGGCAGAAGGGCGAAGGTCAATTGCGAAGCCCTCGTCGTACCAGGCGCGCAGGCCGGATCCAAGAGCGATGCGCGGACTCAGAAGGCGTGGGCCCGTGCCCCTGGGGGCTTCGGCCCATACCTGAAGTTCCGTCGATTCCAGAGTCGAGTAAAGCGGAAGGTGGCCGGGCTTCCATCGAGTGCACAGGCCGCCAGACATTGGCAGACTTGGCGCTGGCGAGGTGGCGCTCTAACCCAGGAGCGGACGCGGTTGCCTAGTCCCTATAGTCCTCGGGGTATTCAGCGCTATCTAAGAACCATTCGCTCTTGGCTTGGCTCTCCTTCGGCGCCTGATTGAACAAAAAGGCGGGGCACTCCTCGTAGGCCTTGTCGATCAATTGGGACAGCAGTGTTCGATTGCGGTGCTGCTGATCGGACAGGATCGAGCTCCAAGCCTCCAGCTCGTCAATCGAACTCTTTTCCATACAGCTGAAGTGCTTCCCAAGCAGCCCACACAGGACATCCGAAATCTGAATGGCTAACTCATTCTTGGAGTCCGCAAAACGGAAGTCGATGGCCTTGTCGTCGAGGACCACTCTCCATTCTGCCAGGCGTCGACGAACCTGATTCTCTTCGTCAAATACGTGTTTGGCCTTTGGGAAGGTAGCCATCCGATGGAGAAATACCGTGTCAAATCGATCCACGAGAACGTTGGATTCATTGTCAGTAAGAAAGACGAGCGTGGCATCGTCACCGACCTCTTGCAGGAGGTCGAAGAGTGCCATCGTGTTTAGGTTTCTGAAGAACACGCCTTTGCGAAACAGGAATTTCCGCACGGCACGTAGGAATTCCGTATGTCGTTCCGGTGCGACGTTGGGGTAGTCAAACGTTTTAAGTACCCGGAAGTAGCCGAGGGGATCGGTTCGAACCAGTGCGTGCAGCTCGGTCTTCAGTTCGTCGCGAATTCTGTGATGCGTCCGATAGCGATCGATAGCTAGTAGGGAGTCGACCAGGTCCACGATGGACCAGTTCAGAACGCTGAAGTTGGAGAAGTGCAAGTACACTGGCGCATCCAGCAGCCACGTCAAGAAGTGCTCAAGCTTTGGCTCGTTGAGGCAGGCAGCGTAGTCGCCCTCTGCAAAGTGCTTCAGCTTGATTTCGGATGCCGATGGTTGAATTCGCGCGGCCTTTCTGAGAGGGGCGATATCTGGAACCTGAGCTCCAGGTCCAAGAGCAATGCCACCGAGCACAAAGCAATCCAGCGCCGTATGGTTCAGGCCCGACTCGGTCAGCGCCAAGCGCCGGATGTTGTTCGTTTCGTCGTAATACAACGTATAAGGAGTATTCGCGCTTGGGACCCAGTCCAACTCCGGCGATCTAAAGGGGCGGAGGTCCAAAAGCGGCGGGAAGGGCGGCATAGCGTTCATGGCTGGGAGTAGGGCCTAGTGTACGCAGAGTTTAGACTCTGCATGTACAGAAGTGATGGAGGTTTGGGTCCTCCCTGGTCAGGATAAATGTCAATCAGGTTTCACTGAATTCAGGTCTTTCCGTCGGGGGTTTCCACCTTCGGTGCCAGGCTGGCGGACTAGTGGCCTCGCTCTTCTTGGTGCGGGGAATACCTATCACGGAGCTTCAATTCCAGCAGGGCAACGACCGTCCTTAAGCGGGCACTGATCATGGGCTATGGGACACATGGAAAAGTGGCGGAGTCTTTCCTACTTCGCTCGGACAATGGCCTGGCTTTCACCAGTTGTGATTACACCCGGCTGGTACATGCAGCCGTGGAGCTGGGCGCCGACGTAAATTGGATTCGGCAGTAGCCCCAAACAGGAGGGCACTCCGGCATCGCGTAAATCTTCAACCAATGGCCGCCTCCGATGGCACATACGATTGGCCACCCAACCCATTGCCCTCAAATTCCTCCCATAATAGAGTCGGAGTGATGCGAGTCCCATTCGGGTCGTCTATTCGGAGGAAAGCACAATGTCAAACGGCTCGGCGAATTACACCGAAGAACTGGTCATGGCCTTGGTCACCACGCAGCTTACGATCATGAGCTTTCCATTCTTCAACGTGCAGATCGTGCCGTTCTCGTCAAACTTCGAAAATCTATTCGGCGCGGACGCAAAGATTCCGGGGTCGGCGAAGATCGCGCCATTCTACATGCAGTTCAAGCGCCCCAATCGCTCAAAGCCGACTGGAAATATTTCGAAGGACCGAGTCGCCTTGGGGCTTCACTGCACAACTGGAAGTCTGAACTTCCGCCTCAGGGAGAAGGCAAGTTCCAAGGTTTCTGGCAAAGTTCCTGTTCATAAGCTGCAGCATAATGTCCTGTATCGGATGCGCGCGCGACTCCTGAAACGGGGGATCGGCGACGCTGCCTATGTGTGTTCTCTGTTTCTGAGCTCCAAGGAATACGTGGCACATACTCACCTGCATGCCTTGCTACGGTTGCCGGGCTACTGGTTCAAAGGGCCATATTCGTATCGGGATGTAGTGATTCACGGCACCACATCTCCCCCTTTTCTTGACATCCCCTGGCTTGAAGGACACGTGAGCATTCCACCGCACGACACCGTTGCCTCCGCCAGCCATTCGTATAGTTTCGATCCGAGCGGTGGCGAAGTATGTTTTCACTCGCCACGTCTATTGGATGGGGAGAGACGGACGCTTCCGGCCTGGATTGCCAACTTGGCGAGGTCGATCCAGTTCGACCGGGCGCCTGCCATCGGCCGCTCTGATGAACTGCTGGCCGAGTTGCGCGACATCGTCGGGTTGAGGGCGGAACCGCGAGGTGATCGCGACCGCGAGGGTCTGGCGGAGCAACCAGAGAGGAACCTCGACTACATGTCGGAGTGGATGGCATTCGGTGATCAGCTCGAGGAACACTTCGGCATCTCGCAGTTTGCATTCATCCAGGAGCCGTAGGGGGCGCGCAGTGCCGGCCGCATCAGCCCAGCAGGCCGACACGCAGTTCTATGTTCAATGTGACTATGGAGAGTTCTTGATGCATCCGATCACTCTGGCGCGCTTCGATGCGTTGGCCGCCTACTGCCGCCTGGGGCCTGCCATGGGGTCGATTGAGGAACATTCATGGTACGAATCTGAGGATGGCCGACTGCTAGCTCTGGTGCTTCGCGACCTCACCGATGGCGACTATCAGGCTGTTTTCCTAGCCCGCGACCATGTCGAGCGCTTCCGCTGGATCCACGGGACGGAGTTCTTCGACACGCCGGAGGGCGCGATCGCTGCATTGTATGAGCAGGCTCCAGAGTTGCTGGTCCGGCTGGAGTGCGAGCGCTGCCAAGGTGATGAGCCCGCTCTGGCCGTGGACTTCTTTACCCTACAGGTACCGCCGAATCGCCTGCATCCACACTTCGCCATCCTTCGCAGTGGCGAAGGCTACAGCCCAGCGCGTGAGCTCATCATGGTCATGATGCGCTGGCACGATGACATCGACGGCAATTACGTTGAGCAGTTTCAGTCCACCGCATTCGATGCCCGCTTGCTGGAACTGTACGTGTTCGCGATGCTAGTCGAGAACGGCTTCGTCGTGAGACGTCAAGGCGCCGCTCCCGACTTTCTCGCCAATGATGGACATGGCGAGCTCGCAATCGAGGTCACGACTGTGAATCCCACGGTCGAACGCGGCCAAGTCGTGCCTTGCCCGGACCCCGTGACGTCCGAAGAGACGACGGCTTACCTCAAGCAGTACATCCCGATCAAGTTTGGAAGCGCTTTGTTCTCTAAGTTGCGCCGCAGGTACTGGGAGCTGCCACACGTTGCCGGCAAGCCGCTGCTGTTCGCGATCCAGGACTTCCATGCGCCGCAATCGATGATCCGTGCGCGCACGGGCTTGGGGATCTATCTGTACGCCTACGACCATGAATGGAGCCACGACGTGGAAGGCCGGTTAGTTATTGAGCCGCGGCGGATCACCGAGCATCGCTGGAGCAACAAGGTCATCCCTTCCGGCTTCTTCGACCAAGAAGGCGCCGAGCACGTCAGCGCGGTACTGTTCAATAACAGTGCTACCCTAACTAAGTTCAACAGAATGGGCTTCGTCGCCGGCTTCGGGTCGCGCCGCGTCCAAATGGTACGTACGGGAACGGCCCTCAATCTAGATCCGAACGCGGCCGAACCGCTTCACTTTAAAACCGCTGTGGACGAGGATTACCGAGAGAGCTGGTCCGAAGGGCTGGATATCTTCCATAACCCTCGTGCCTTGCACCCCCTTGACCCGCGCCACTTCCCGACAGCGATGCACCACCATCTCCAGGGCGATGGTCAGGTCCTTTCTCGTAAATTAGTCGAGGGCTTCCATCCACTCGGGTCAATGACGAGCATCGTGGTACCGATGAACGACGAAGCGGCAGGCTAAAATTGTCCACCGCTGTCCCGGGAAAACCATTGTACCCAGGCACTCTTCAGCGATGCGCGATGTCGAGCGATTCGGCTACTTGGCGGAGGAGCGCTTTGGCAGACATATCGTCCTATGGACACATTTAAATGCTGCCGTCCAATCCACTTGGTCTACGGCCCAGAATGCTTGGTGGTGATGTCCAGTTGCTCGGCGATTAGTGCGCAATTGTTCGGCGTTCTACAGGGTTAGTGCGCAGCTACGGCCTGAAGCCGGCGTTCGGCACCCCGCGCTGGCCGCAGTAGAACAGGATGGTGCAAGGTGTGATCCGGACCTTGGAGGAACGGTGCATGCACCGACGTTGCATTGGCAGCCAAACGCACCCACTGCGAGTGATCGATGATCACCTTCTTCAGCTAACGGCACTCTCATCAGGCGCTGAAGAAGATGGCTCTGGATGCGGCCTACGCCGCTACATTAGAAGCGGTGGATCATTGCGTCACTTCCCCGGTCTCATGGTGGACTGGTTCAACCCCAATGACTTCGTCTTGGCTGAAATCGTTCCGCACTCGATGAGATTTCCCAACCTCGTTACGAAGCTTCATGAGCCTTGCTCGTAGCGCTTGCCCTTCATTGGCGTGGAGTCGAGCAAGCCGGCTGACCCGACCAGACACTGAGTTGAGCTCTTTAATCAAAGCAGGGCAGAGAACCCCTCCCGTTACAGCAAAACTTCTCTCCAGTGCGTATACAGCTGCGCGGGTGGCTTGGCGCTCGGCAGTGCCGAGCGCCGCGCGACGATTTACGAGCAACTTGGTGGCTCGCATGCCTCTATGAGCCCTCTGTATCTCCTGCTTGCCACGGTGAGCACGATGGCCGGTGCTCCTGATCATTCCATAGACAAGTGATATATGACGTGCCAAGTCATCGTGAGTCACCGGATGTCGCGAAGAGAGGGTGATATCGTCAACGTAGCGGGAATAGCGGACCCCTTGAGACGCGAGCCTCAAGTAGAGAACGTGTTCTCGGCGCCAGAAAACCAGATTTGCTAAGTGAGAGCTGGTTACAGCCCCCTGAGGCAACAAGTCGTCTTTGGTCGTTAGCAGTGTAAGTAGGTTCGACACATCTTCAGAGAAGCCAAAGAACCCTCGCCAGATATCGAAGATGACTTTGGAAGTCGTACTTGGAAAGAACGATTTAATGTCTTCACAGACGGTGATGGACGCACCCTGATGGAGCTTCGCATTGCGAACCTGATCTTGGCCCTTAAGGCTCCCGGTGAGGTATGCGGGAAAAGTCACCGCCGTCAGTATTCGTTGTTTGATTCGGATCTGAATATCTTTTAATGGGTAGAGCGCGTCAAATGGACGGCGAAAGCTCCCATCTGCCTTCAAAATAGGCTTGGCAAGCCGATAGCGAGAGCTACTGGTTCCGGCAACATGCTTTAGTGTTTCTACCGAGTAGCCCAGTACGCGAGACACAGCAGCGAGGCTATGAATTGGCTTGTGGTGGTACCGAGGGGGGGGCAGAAGCTGGCTCATTCAAGAGATCCAAAGCAGTGATTGCTAGTTGGCCCGCTAACCCTTTGTCGATGCCGGTCAGCTCCCCCTTATCCGCACCCAGGAAGAAAAGAATCTCGACTGGCACTCCAAGGCCGGAGGCGATATTTTCAATCGTCGAAAGCGTTGGGTCGCGCTTGGAGTTCTCTAGCATGGAGAGGTACGAAACCGAACAGCCAGCTAGCTTGGCGAGTTCTGCCTGGCTGAGCTGGCGCCGAATGCGACACATTTGTATCGCGTTTCCAATGTTCATACAAACTCCGAAAAAACATGAAAGGCTTGTTGCGTCGTATCGTCCATCCAAATCAGCTCATCAAATCTGTGATGTTCGAAATAATTCGAAGCACATCACCTATGATGGACAGAACTCGATATGTCAGCGTTTCTGCCGACTTCTTGTCCTGACGATCGCAGCCCGCTTCAAGCGCTGCGATAACTGCGTTGAGTTCTTCGATGACGCTTGCATCGAGTTGGCTTTGATAAGCGTCACGCAGCTGTTTCAGCTGCGCGGCGCTGTTCTCGCAAGTGTGAGTGTCCACGGGGGACTTCTCCTTCAATCCGGGCGAAATTGCCCGCGCCCATTAGCAAAGAAGCCGGAAGGAGCCAACCCGATGCAACAAGCCAATCACCATTCTTCCGCTCTAAGAACGCGCCCCTAAACGAGAACGGTCCTCGTACGTCGATCAAGGATGAGCCCGGACCTGCGTGCGGCGGATATAGCCTCGCCATGGAGCGAGGCGACCCAAGATGAATTGAGTCGATTAGCTAGCTTCTCTGTACTGGAGATCGAAGACGACCACACTGACTCGAACTCAACCGAGCGGTATCACTCGGCCTGGAAGCAGGCTAGAGGAGGTAACTCGCGATGTCAACAAAATTTTACTGTCAGTGAACATGTGTGACGTACAGCACATTCGGGTCGTAGCGGACGGCGCATCCAACGCAATCATCATTCAGATTGACAAGTGGTGCGCGTGTTACCTGTGCAGAGGCGACTTCCTCTACCAGTGTTACGGTCGCGAGCGTTACCGCGCGGTGGTCTGTCAGGAGGAAATGCCATTAAAATCAATTATCTAGATGGCATGGAACATGATGCACTCAACGTAACCCTTGAGGATCACCGCCGCCGCGTTGTGCAGCAGGGCGCGCCGCACCACTTCGCGGGGGTAGACCGGTGCGGCGTTGATGGTGCCGTGGAACAGTTCCTCGCAGGCGATCAGGCGGTGGCGATTGTCCAGGAACAGGGCCATGAAGATCTCCCGTGCCTGCCCCCGCAGGCGGTGCTGCAGATAGCGTCCGACCGCGGCCGGGTTGTTGCCGACCGCTTCGCCGTGTTCCAGCTCGGCGGCCAGGTAGCGGTGGGCCAGTTCCAGCCCAGCAACCAGGGTACAGCTGCGCGCCGGACCCAGACCGGGCAGGCGCGCCAGCTCCCGCGCGGGGCGATCGAGCAGCACCCGTAACGGGCCATGCGCCTGCAGCAGGTCGCGCGCGGTCTGCACGGCATCGCGGCCACCGAACCCGGAGCCGAGAAACAGGGCCAGCAGTTCGGCGTCGGAAAGTGACGTGGGCCCGCGCGCGATCAGCTTCTCGCGGGGGCGTTCCTGTTCGGGCCAGTCGTGGATGGGCATGCCTGCATCATCGCCAGCTTCGGCGGCATCTCCCATCGGGGCTTGCCGCGGGTCCGGGTCGGTCGATGCCTCAGTCGCGCCGGGTCTGCAGGTAGTCGAACAGTTCCTGGTTGTTCTGCAGGCCCAGCTTGCGCTTGGCTTCGGCCTTCTGCCGGCTGATGGTCTTCGGGCTGCGCCCACAGCGCTCGGCGACCTGGTTCACATTGAGACCGGCCGCCAGCAGCTCCAGCACTTCCTGCTCGCGTGCCGACAGCGGCGCCGGCTCGCGCGGAAACAGCAGGTCGCGTGCCTGCAGGTGGTGGCGCAGCTGCTGGGAGACGAATACCTGCCCCGCCATCGCGGCGTTCAGCGCCTGGGGCAGTTCGGCGAAATCGGCGCACTTGTCGACCAGGCCACTGATGCCCTCCCGCAGCAGTCCGTCCAGCAGGCCGGGATGACGGGCGCCGGTCAGCACCACCACCGGCAGGCCAGGGCGGCGCATGCGCAGCGCGTCGATCAGCTCCGGACCGTCCGGGCCGGCACCCGGCATCGAGAGGTCGGTCAGCACCGCATCGCAGTCGTGCTGGTCCACCAGCTCCAGCAGCTGGGCGCCGTCACGCGCACTGCCGACGATGTCCATCAGGTGGGTCTGCAGCACGACACGGATGCCATGCAGGACCACGGGATGGTCGTCGGCGATGATGATGCGTGGATGCACGAGGCTCCTCAAAGGTCGAACAGGCCACGGCGGGCGGCAGCCAATGCCTGATTCTGCAAAAGCACAGAGACGTAGGGGTATAGGAAAGGTCCGAAACTGTTACCGGGTGAATCCCGGGTCAACGCAGGCGGATTCCATCTGCTGATAGCCGCCCGCTATGTGCGCCCTGTACCGGGACATTACCGGCCATCGGGTAAGCTAGCGCCCTCGTTTGCACAGGAATTCCAGGTGGCTGACTCCCCCAACGCTTCCCCCGCGCCGGCGCGCGCGCTGGAAGGTCAGAAACTGCTGTTGTGTGTCGGAGGCGGGATCGCGGCGTACAAGGCGCTGGAACTGGTGCGGCGCCTGCGCGACGCCGGTGCCCAGGTGCAGGTGGCGATGACCGCCGGTGCCCAGCAGTTCGTCACTCCGCTCAGTTTCCAGGCCCTGTCCGGGCAGCCGACCCGCACCACGCTGTGGGACAGCGCCGCCGAACAGGCCATGGGCCACATCGAGCTGGCCCGCTGGGCCGACCGCATCGTGGTCGCCCCGGGCACCGCCGATCTGCTGGCCCGGCTGGCGCAGGGCCATGCCGATGACCTGGTCAGCACGTTGTGCCTGGCCAGCACCGCGCCGTTGACGATCTGCCCGGCGATGAACCACCGCATGTGGCTGCATCCGGCCACCCAGGCGAACATCGCCCTGCTGCGCCAGCGCGGCGCGCAGGTGATCGGCCCGGTCGACGGTCCGCTGGCCGAGGGCGAATCCGGTCCCGGCCGTCTGGCCGAGCCCGGCGACATCGTCGCCGCGCTGGCCGCCAATGGCAGTACCACGGCGGCGGCTGCCGCACCGGAAACCCGCGCGCTGCAGGGCCTGCGCCTGCTGATCAGCGCTGGCCCGACCTATGAAGACATCGATCCGGTGCGCTACGTCGGCAACCGCAGCAGCGGCAAGATGGGCTTTGCCCTGGCCGCGGCCGCCGCGACGATGGGCGCCCAGGTGGTGCTGGTCAGCGGCCCGGTGCAGCTGCCGACGCCGCCCGGCGTGCAGCGCGTGGACGTGCGCTCGGCCGCGCAGATGCGCGATGCCGTGCTGAAGTCGCTGCCGGCCGACATCTATATCGGTGCCGCCGCGGTGTCCGACTACACACCGCGCCAGGTGGCTGCGCAGAAGCTGAAGAAGACCGCCGACAGCCAATCGCTGGTGATCGAGCTGGTGCGCACGCCGGACATCCTGGCCGAAGTCGCCGCGCAGACGCAGTCGCTGAAGCTGGTGGTCGGCTTTGCCGCCGAAACCCACGACGTGGAGAAGTACGCACGCGGCAAGCTGGTCGACAAGCGCCTGGACCTGGTGATCGCCAATCAGGTCGGCATCAGCGGCGGCGGTTTCGAGAGCGACAACAACGCCGCCACTGCCTTCTGGCAGGACGGTGAACAGGTATTCCCGGCCACCTCCAAGCGCGAGCTGGCCGAACAACTGCTGGCGCTGATCGCGCGGAGACTCCAGGCATGACCCAGGCTTTCACTTCCCAACCGCTGCAGGTCAAGCTGCTCGATCCGCGCTTCGGCGACAGCTGGCCGCTGCCGGCCTACGCCACCGAAGCCAGCGCCGGCATGGACCTGCGCGCGGCGCTGGATACCGCGCTGACCCTGCAGCCGGGCGACACCGCGCTGGTGCCCAGCGGCCTGGCCATCCATATCGCCGATCCGAACCTGTGCGCGGTGATCCTGCCGCGTTCCGGGCTGGGTCACCGCCACGGCATCGTGCTCGGCAACGGCACCGGCCTGATCGACGCCGATTACCAGGGCCCGCTGCTGATCAGCGTCTGGAACCGTGGCCGCGAGGCCTTCACCATCGAGCCGGGCGATCGCATCGCGCAGCTGGTGGTCGTGCCGATTGCCCGCGTCAGCCTGCAGGTGGTGGATACTTTCACCGACAGCGTGCGGGGAACGGGTGGATTCGGCCATACCGGGGTGCGTTGACAGGGGACATCGATGAGCGGCATCGGGGAAGGACAGCGGGGACGGTCGTTGGGACGCAGTGCGCCACTACTGGGGGTGCTGCTGGTCCTGCTGGCTGGCTGGTTCGGATGGAGCGCGGTGCAGCAATGGCGCCAGGAGGCCAACGGCCAGGCGCTGGAAGCTGCGCGTGACCAGGCTGTGCAAGGCCTGCAGGAGGCCGCTGCCGGCCAGCTGAAGCAGCTGCAGCAGCAGCTGAAGAACGAGCGCGAGCAGCAGGCGCTGCAGGCCGGCGATGCCGCTGCGGCGGCACTCGCGGTCCGCGAGAGCTGGACCGGCGTCGAGCATGCCGAAGTGCTGACCGCCGATCTGGCCAACGCCTATGCCGACCCGGCGACCTTCGGCTATGCCCGGTTGGCACTGCTGGAAGCCGCATTGGCCGACACCGGCCCCAGCCTGCGCGTGGTCCGCGATGGGGGGGGCAATCGTCTTGGCCTGGCGGCACCGGTGCCGCTGGGCAGCCTGGGCCCGGCAGTGCTCTACGTGCGCCAGCCATTGCTGCGACTGACCTCGCCGCTGGACCAGGTGAGTGCGCCATCGGCCGGTTTCCTTGGCCTGCGCCAGGGCGCGCATGACCTCGTCGCCCAGGGCGATGCCAGCCTGGCCGAAAGTGCCGAAGCATTGGCGCGGCCGATTCCGGGTACGCCGTTGCGGCTGGTGGCGGCGGTACCCAATGTCGAACCCGGTCCGCTGGGCCTGGGTTCGCTGGCCAGCGCCATCGTCGCGCTGCTGCTGGCGTTCATCGCCGTGCTGCTGGTGGTGGGTCGCGGCCGCCTGCCGAAGACGCTGCCGCTGCCGCGCCGTGCGGCCGTGGCGGAAGCGGATCATGGCCCGACCCTGAGCGAGAGCCTGCAGATGGCGCCGCCGCCGGTGGCCGAGGCCAGCACAACTGAAAGTGCACCGCCGCCCCCGCCGCCGGTTCCGGCCGAGGAACTGGCGGCCGGTATCTTCCGCGCCTACGACATTCGCGGTGTGGTGGGCAGCCAACTGACGCCGAAGACGGCGGCGCTGATCGGCCAGGCCATCGGTACCGTGGCACTGGAGCAGGGGCTGCGCGAGGTGGTGATCGGCCGCGACGGCCGCCTGTCCGGCCCGGAACTGGCCGCAGGGTTGGCCGAGGGTCTGAGGCGCGCCGGTTGCGCGGTGATCGACATCGGCTTGGCACCGACCCCGGTCGTGTACTACGCCGCCTTCCATCTGCGCACCGGCACCTGCGTGGCGGTCACTGGCAGTCATAACCCGCCCGAGTACAACGGCTTCAAGGTGGTCATCGGCGGCGAGACGCTGTCCGGCGACGCCATCACCGATCTCTACCAGCGCATCATCGAAGGCCGCCTGGTACAGACCGCCGAGCCGGGCGATTACCAGCAGCGCGATGTCAGTGCCGACTACATCCAGCGCATCGCCGACGACGTGCAGCTGGACCGCCCGTTGAAGGTCGTGGCCGATGCCGGCAACGGCGTCGCCGGTGCGCTCGCACCGCAGCTGCTGGAAGCGATCGGTGCTGAAGTCATTCCGCTGTACTGCGATGTCGACGGTACCTTCCCCAACCATCATCCCGACCCGAGCGAACCGGCCAACCTGGAAGACCTGGTGCAGACGGTCAAGCGCTTCGGCGCCGACCTCGGCGTCGCCTTCGATGGCGATGGCGACCGGCTGGGCGTGGTCACCGGCGAAGGCAGGATCATCTATGCCGACCGCCTGCTGATGCTGTTTGCCGCCGATGTGCTGATGCGCAACCCCGGCGCGATGGTGATCTACGACGTGAAGTGCACCGGCAAGCTGTCCGACCACGTGCTGCGCAATGGTGGCAGCCCGCTGATGTGGAAGACCGGGCATTCGCTGATGAAGGCGAAGATGCGCGAGACCGACGCCGAGCTGGCCGGCGAGATGAGCGGCCACTTCTTCTTCAAGGAGCGCTGGTTCGGTTTCGACGATGGCCTGTATGCGGCGGCGCGCCTGCTGGAGATCCTGGCCCAGCGCGAGGAGACCCCGGATGAGGTACTGGCAGAGCTGCCGGAGATGGTGGCCACGCCGGAACTGAAGGTGCCGGTGGCCGACGGTACGCCACATGCGCTGGTGGCGATGCTGGTGGCGGCGGCGCAGTCGCCGGACAACCCTTATGTGGGCGGCCGCCTGTCGACCATCGACGGCCTGCGTGTGGACTTCCCCGATGGCTGGGGCCTGGTGCGTGCCTCCAATACCACGCCGGTGCTGGTGCTGCGCTTCGAGGGCAACGACGAGGCGGCACTGGAACGCATCCAGGCGCTGTTCCGCAGCCAGCTGCAACCGGTGCTGGGCGAGACCCCGCTGGGGTTCTGAGGTGGGGCCGGGCTGCGCCCGGCACCCGCCGAATCAACGTCAACGTCAAAGGCCGGCTATCCGTGGGATGGCGGGGCGGTGTCGGAGTGCGGGGACGCAGCAAGTACGTCCCTGTAAGCTTGGCAGCCGCTTGCTCGTGTGCGCTGTCCTGCGCACACGGCAAGACCGGGGTTGGGCGTCCTGCCCAACCCGCCCGAGGCATGCCTCGGGCCCATGCGGCTGACACCCCGCACTCCGACACCGCCCCACCCCTGACAATGTCCTGGAGCTGTTGGTAGGTGTCGACCTTGGTCGACACACCCTCACCCCTTGAACCGCAGCCCCACGCCCGGTTCGGTGAACAGGTAGCGCGAATCCAGCGCCGAATCACCCAGCTTGTGCCGCAGCTTGCCGACCAGGATGCGCAGGTAATGGGTGTCGTGCTGGTGGGTCGGCCCCCAGATCTCCTGCAGGATCTGCGGCTGGGTCACCACGCGCCCGGCATTGCGCAGCAGCAGCGACAGCAGCGCGTATTCCTTGCGGGTCAGTGCCACCGGCTCGCCATCGAGTGCCACTTCACGGCGCACCAGGTCCACATGCAGATGGCCATCGTCGAACACCGGCGGGGTGCCGTCGCTGGGCACGCTGCGCGTGCGCAGCAGCGCCCGTACCCGCGCCATCAGCTCCTGGGTACCGAAGGGTTTGGTCACGTAGTCGTTGGCGCCGTTGTCCAGCGCCCGCACCTTCTCGGTTTCGCCGGCGCGAACGGTCAGCATGATCACCGGCACCTGGCTCCATTGCCGCAGCTGCTCCAGCACCTCGTGGCCTTCCATGTCCGGCAGGCCGATGTCCAGGATCACCAGGTCCATGTCTTCGCTGGCGGCCATCTCCAGGCCTTCCTGGCCGGTCGCGGCCTGCCGTACCTGGTAGCCCTGCGCGCGCAGGCTGATATCCAGGAACCGGCGGATCTGGGTTTCATCATCGATCACCAGCACGCGCGCGGCCGGCACGCTGGCATCAATCGGGGTCGGGCTCATCGTGGGAGGCTGGCTTGAGCAGGGGCAGGGTGATGCGGATCAGGGTACCGCGACCGTCGCGTCCGGGCAGCGCCTGCACGCTGCCGCCATGCGCGCCGATCATGCCCTGGCAGATGGTCAGGCCCAGGCCGGTGCCGTGGCGGCCGCGGTCGCCGCGCTCGACGCTGTAGAACATGTCGAAGATGCGCGCACGCTCGTCATCGGGAATGCCGGGGCCGGCATCGATCACGTCGATGCGCAGCTGGCCGTCCAGCTCGCGCGCCTGCACCTGCACGGCGGCATCGGGCGGCGAGAACTTGGCCGCGTTTTCCATCACATTGAACACGGCCTGCTCGACCAGCGCCGGGTGCACCCAGATCGGCGCCAGCGTGGAGGGAATATCCAGCTCCAGCCGTACCTTGGGCTGGTAGCGCTGCAGGCGCCGCGCCGCCGAGCCGATCAGTTCGTCCACGCCGATCCAGTCGCGGTTGATCTTCAATCCTTCGTGGCCGAGGCGGGTCATGTCCAGCAGGTTCTGGATGTAGCGGTCCAGCCGTTCGCCCTCGACCAGGATGGTGTCCAGCAGGGCACGGCGATCGGCTGTATCCATCGCCGTACCGTAGCTGGCCAGGCTGTCGGCCGAACCGATCATCGCCGCCAGCGGCGAGCGCAGATCGTGCGATACCGAAGAGAGCAGGGCCGAGCGCAATCGCTCGGTCTCGTTGCTGACGTGGGCCTGTTCCAGTTCGGCCACCAGCCGCGTGCGCAGCGCGGCCTGCGCGATGTCATCCACCATCGCTTCGGCCAGCTGCCGCTGCTCGGGCAGCAGGCGCGCCTGCGCGCCGGGCAGGTACAGGCCGGCCACGCCGATCGCGCGGTCTTCGCCATCCAGCAGCGGCAGGAACCACCATTGCGCGCCGGCCAGAGTGTCGGTGAAGCGGCCGCTGGGCTGGCCGTGGCGCAGCGCCCAGTCGGCGGCGGCCAGATCGGTATCGCCAGGCTGGCTGCGGCCACCGGTTGCGGTATCGGCGCCGATCCGCAGCCACGCCGGCACGTCCATGGCCTGTTCCAGTGCATGCCGACCCGCCTGCGCCACCTCTCCGTTGCCGGCGGCACTGGCCAGCTGGCGGCCCAACTGCTGGCGCGCACGCGCATGGCGGTTGGCGGCACGCAGCGCGATCACCTGCATGCGCAGGCGCGAGGCCAGGCGTCCGGCCACCAGCGCGGCGGCCAGGAACAGGAACACGGTGATCACGCCCTGGCGCGCGCCGATGGCGAAGGTGAAGCGTGGCGCGATGAACAGGAAGTTGTAGGCCAGGAAGCACAGGATCGCCGCCATCACCGCCACGCTGGCGCGGGTGCGCGCCGCCACCAGCACCACCGCGACGATGAACACCATCGACAGGTCGGCCATGCCCACCCAACGTTCGGCCAGCCAGGCCACCGCACAGGCCAGTGCAGTGGCGATCAGTGCCTGTGCCGGCTCGTAGCTGATGCCACGCATCGGCGGCAGCAGGCCCTCGCGGCGCGAGCGCGCCCGCGCCTGCGGGGTGCTGATGATGGTGATCTCGTAGTGCGCGCCGCGCTGGATCAGCTGCTGGGTCAGGGTGCGGTTGAACATCCGCGCCAGCGGCCGTTCGCGGGTCCGGCCCAGCACCAGGGTCGACACGCCATTGTGCGCGGCGTGGTCGAGCAGGGCATCGGCGATGCTCGATCCGTGCAGCAGTTCGGCGTCGCCGCCCAGGCGCCGTGCCAGCGCGAAGGCTGCATCGATCTCACGCCGGGTCGCCTCGTCCTGGCGTCGCCCCTGCACGGTCACCACCGTCCACGGTGCGTCGCGGCGCTCGGCGATGCGCCTCGCCACGCGCACCAGGTATTCACTCTGACCGCCGCCATCAATGGCCACCAGCACGCCGCGACGCAGCGGCAGGTTGCTCTCGCCGCGTGCGGCGCGTGCTTCGCGCAGGCTGCTGTCGACGCGGTCGGCAGCTTCCTGCATGGCCAGTTCGCGCAACGCGGTCAGGTTGGCCGGCGAGAAGAATGCCTGCAGTGCCTGCGCGGCCTGTTCGGGCACATAGACCTTGCCCTGCTGCAGGCGCGCGATCAGTTCGCGCGGGGGCAGGTCCACCAGCACGATGTCGTGCAGTCGGTCGAGCACACCGTCCGGCACGGTCTCGCTGACGCGCACGCCGGTGATGCGCATCACCACATCGTTGAGGCTTTCCAGATGCTGGATGTTGACCGTGGTCCAGACGTCGATGCCGGCGTCCAGCAGCTCCATCACATCCTGCCAGCGCCGCTCATGGCGGCTGCCCGGCGCGTTGCGATGGGCCAGTTCATCCACTAGTACCAGCGCTGGGTGCCGCGCGAGCACGGCATCCAGGTCCATCTCCTGCAGGGTGTGGCCGTGGTAGGCCACCGCTTTCAGCGACAGCTGCGGCAGGCCCTCCAGCAGCGCCTGGGTATCGGCGCGGCCGTGGGTTTCCACCAGCCCGACCACCAGGTCAACGCCGCGGCGCAGCTGTTCCTGCGCGCGGGTCAGCATGGTGTAGGTCTTGCCCACGCCCGGCGCCGCGCCGAGGAACACGGTCAGCTTGCCGCCGGCTTCGCGTTGCAGGCCTTCGACCAGGGCATCGGCCTGGCGGGTACGCGCATCAGTCATGGGTGCCGCTGTCATGCCCGCCATTGTGCGCGCAGCCGGTGCAGGCCGGCATCACGGCGCCTTGGCCGCGTGGTCCAGCGCGAAGTTCAGCGTCACCACGTTCACCCGCGGCTGGCCGAACAGGCCCCACTGGCGGCCTTCGGTATGCGCCTGCACCAGCGCTTGTACGCGCGCCACCGGCAGGCCACGGGCACGCGCTACGCGTGCCACCTGCAGCTGAGCCGCCGCCGGCGACAGCTGCGGATCCAGGCCGCCTGCGGACTGGGTGACCAGATCCGCAGGCACCTGCGCCGGCGCGACACCTTCGCGTGCGGCTACCGCAGCCGTGCTGGCAGCCACGCGCTCGGCCAGTGCCGGGTTGCTGCGCGCCATGTTGGAACCGGCCGCGGCCATCGGGTCGTAGTTGGCGGCCGACGGGCGCGCCTGGAAGTAGCCGTCACCGGTGAACGGCTGCGACAGCCATGCCGAGCCGCGTACCTGGCCGTTGCCATCGCGCAGCAGGCTGCCCTCGGCCTGGGTCGGGTAGGCCAGGCCGGCGAAACCGGTGGCGATACCGGCGTAGACCGCGCCGGCCAGCAGCAGCGTGGCCAGGCCCAGGCCGATCGCCGGGCGCCAGCTTGCGCCCTCCTGCAGGCTGGCCACGCGGGCCTCGGCTTTCTGTTCGCGGGGAAGGGAAGACGAAGTGGAAACAGTACGGTTCATGCGCCGAATACCAGGACAAGAAGGAGGTCGATCGCCTTGATTGCCGCGAACGGCAGCAGCACGCCGCCGAGGCCGTACACCAGCATGTTCCGGCGCAGCAGCGCCGTTGCGGTGGCCGGGCGGAAGCGCACGCCACGCAGGGCGAGCGGAATCAGGGCGGGAATCACCAGGGCGTTGAAGATCAGCGCCGCCAGCACGGCGTTGCGCGGGCTCGACAGCTGCATCACGTTCAGTGCGGCCATGGTAGGAACGGCAGCGGCGAACAGCGCCGGCAGGATCGCGAAGTACTTGGAGACGTCGTTGGCCAGCGAGAAGGTGGTCAGCGCGCCGCGGGTGATCAGCTGCTGCTTGCCCACTTCCACCACCGCCAGCAGCTTGGCCGGGTCCGAATCCAGGTCGACCATGTTGCCGGCCTCTTTCGCCGCCTGCGTGCCGGAGTTCATCGCCAGGCCGATGTCGGCCTGGGCCAGCGCCGGGGCGTCGTTGGTGCCGTCGCCCACCATCGCCACCAGGCGGCCACCGGCCTGCTCCTGGCGGATGCGCGCCAGCTTGTCTTCCGGCCGCGCTTCGGCGATGTAGTCGTCCACACCGGCCTCGGCAGCGATGGCGGCGGCGGTCAGCGGGTTGTCACCGGTGATCATCACCGTGCGGATGCCCATCGCCCGCAGCTGCGCGAACTTCTCGCGCATGCCGTGCTTGACCACGTCCGACAGCTCGATCACGCCCAGCACGTGGCGGCCCTCGGCCACCACCAGCGGGGTGGCGCCGTTGCGCGCGACCTGCTCGACACGACCGGCCAGCTCGGCCGGCACGTTGCCACCCAGCGCCTGCACGTGAGCACGGATCGCATCGGCGGCACCCTTGCGGATCTGCCGCCCATGTTCCAGGTCCACGCCGGACATGCGGGTCTGGGCAGTGAAGGCCAGGTAGTCGGCATGGTCCGGTTCGGCGGTGGCGCAGCCCTGTTCGCGCGCAAGGCGCACGATCGACTTGCCTTCCGGGGTCGGGTCGGCCAGCGAAGACAGCAGCGCCGCTTCACGCAGCTGGCTGGCATCGATACCGGCCAACGGATGGAAGTGGCTGGCCTGGCGGTCGCCGTAGGTGATGGTGCCGGTCTTGTCCAGCAGCAGCACGTCGACGTCGCCGGCCACCTCCACCGCCTTGCCCGACTTGGCCAGCACATTGGCGGCCAGCGCACGGTTCATGCCGGCGATGCCGATGGCCGGCAGCAGCCCGCCGATGGTGGTCGGGATCAGGCACACCAGCAGCGCGATCAGCAACAGCGGGTCGACCTTGACGCCCACGGAGGCGCCGATCGCAGGCAGCGTCGCCACCACCACCAGGAAGGTCAGCGTCATCGCCGCCAGCAGCAGGGTCAGCGCGATCTCGTTCGGGGTCTTCTGGCGGTTGGCACCCTCCACCAGCGCGATCATCCGGTCCAGGAAGCTGTGGCCCGGCTCGGCGGTCACCCGCACGATGATCTGGTCGGACAGCACCTTGGTGCCGCCGATCACACCGGAACGGTCGGTGCCAGCCTCGCGCAGCACCGGTGCCGATTCGCCGGTCACCGCCGCTTCGTTGATGGTGGCCAGGCCCTGCACGATCTCGCCGTCGGCCGGCACCAGCTCACCGGCACTGACGATCACATGGTCGCCCGGGCGCAGTTCCGCGGCGGGTACCTGGGTTTCGGCCGCGCCCGGCTGCGGCGCAGCCAGCCGGCGCGCCACCAGATCCTGGCGGGCACGGCGCAGCGAGGCGGCCTGGCCACGGCCGCGCGCTTCGGCCACCGCCTCGGCGAAGTTGCCGAACAACACGGTCACCAGCAGGATCGCGGTCACCGCCAGACCGAAGCCCAGCGGCGCATTGCCGGTCAGGGTGACGATGGCGGCGACGATCGTGCCGGCCATCACCACTGCCATCACCGGGCTGCGTACCAGGTGCATCGGTGACAGCTTGCGCACTGCGTCGACCAGCGCACGGCGCAGGCCGGCGCCATCGAGCAGGGCAGGGCGCGGAGCAAGGGAACTGCGGGTGGAACTTGCGTGGGTACTCATCGGGGTGTCCTTAGTGCAGTCCCAGGCTCAGGTGGTCGGCGATCGGGCCGAGTACCAGCGCCGGCATGAACTGCAGCACGGTCAGGATGACGATCACCGAGACCAGGGTCAGGGCGAAGGTCGGGGTTTCGATCTGCAGGCTGCCGGCAGACTCCGGCGCCTGGCGCTTGGCGGCCAGCTGTGCGGCCACCACCAGCGGGATGATCAGCAGTGGGAAGCGGCCCAGCAGCAGCACCAGCGAGCAGCTCAGGTTCCACCACAGCGTGGCGTCACCCAGCCCTTCGAAGCCCGAACCGTTGTTGGCATAGGCCGAGACGTATTCGTAGAAGACCTGGCTGATGCCATGGAAACCGGGGTTGGACGTGCCCGCCAGGCCGGGTACGGCCAGGGTGATCGCGGTGAACACCAGCAGGGTGATCGGCTGCAGCAGCACCAGCAGGGCCAACAGGCGGACCTGTGGCGTCTCCAGCTTGCGGCCGAACAGTTCCGGCGTGCGCCCGGTCATCAACCCGGCCAGGAACACGCCCAGCAGCAGGTACACGATGAACTGCTGCAGGCCACAGCCAATGCCGCCCCAGATCGCGCTGACCAGCATGTTGACCATCGCGATGCCGCCACTGAGCGGCGCCAGCGAATCGTGCATGCCGTTGACCGAGCCGTTCGAGACCTGGGTGGTCACCGCCGCCCACAGCGCAGTGCCGTCGGCACCGAAGCGCACCTCTTTGCCTTCCATCAGCAACGGCGTGGCGGCGCTGGCGCTATGCCCTTCGCTCCACATCATCGCGCCGGTGGACAGCAGCGACATGCCCAGCATGCAACTGAACACCAGGGCGCCGAAGCGGCGCCGGCCGGTGAACGCGCCGATCATGAAGATCACCGCCATCGGCACCAGCAGGATGCCGACGATCTCCAGCGCGTTCGACAGCGGGGTCGGGTTCTCCAGCGGGAAGCTGCTGTTCGGGCCGTACCAGCCGCCACCGTTGGCACCCAGCTGCTTGGCCGCGACCATTGCCGCCACCGGGCCCAACGGCAGCTTCTGTCCGGCCATGCCGGCGCTGGCATCGATCGGCGTGGCCTGTGGCCCACCGGCCATCGTCGACGGCACGCCCTGGCTGGTCAGCACCAGTGTCCACACTAGGCACAGCGGCAACAGGAAGCGCACGCACAGGCGCACCACGTCCACGTAGTAGTTGCCCACCGCCACTTGGCGGTCATCGCCGCTACCGGTGGCGGCCGCAGCCTGCGGCGCACGCGAGAACAGCGCGCGCAGTGTCGCCACCGCCAGCGCCAGGCCCATCATCGGCGTCACCACCTGCAGGCCGGTGATGCCGGTCATCTGCGAGAGGTAGGACAGCTGCGCCTGGCCCGAATAGTGCTGCTGGTTGGTGTTGGTCAGGAACGAGATCATCGTGTGCAGCGCGGTGTCCCAGCGCATGTTCGGGATCTGATCCGGATTCAGCGGCAGCCAGGCCTGGGTCATGAACACCGCCTGGGTCAGCACCGCGACCACCACGTTGCTCAGGACGAAGGCCAGCACGTAGCCGCGCCAGGACATCGAACGTGCCGGATCAACACCGAACATCCGGTACAGCGGCTTCTCGATCCAGTGGAACAGCACGTCGACCTTCATCGGCGTGCCACGCATCACGCGGGCCAGGTACAGGCCCAGCGGCCACGCCAGCAGCAGGCTGGCGGCAACAATCACAAGCATCTCAGTCATGGCCGGCTCCGCTCAGAACGACTCGGGCCGCAGCACGACATAAAGAAGATAGGCGGCGGCGACCAGCACCAGCACGCCACACAACAACGACAGCCAGGGGGACATTGCAATAGCGTCCTGGTGGAACCCCTCCACCTCAGGCCGCCATCGTCGTCCTGCCCCCCATAAACGCACTACGCGCCGGACCGGGCCGACGCGTAAAGAGTGCATAAATTCCGTGGGCCAACCCGTAACCGGGCCCGGGGTAGCGCCGGGCCATGCCCGGCGGCAGGAGCGTCGTCAGCCTGCCGGGGCAGCCGGCGCCACGCCCTTCAGCTCGCGATAGCGCTGCAGGGTGCTTTCAATTTCGGCCTTCAACGCCTGCTGCTGCTGCAGGAACCCGGCCTGCAGGCGCTGCTGCGCCTGCAGCTGCACGTGCCGCTGGCGGATCGCCCCGGCCTGCTTGTCGGCCACCTTGGCGCCGGCCAGTTCGCGATCACCGGCGGCCGACAGCAGGGCCACCAGCGACTCGCGCAGGCTGGTGACGTTGTACTCGGCCGTCTTCAGGTTGTTGTCCAGCACTTCCTGGCGCTCGGCGAACACCCGGCGCAGGTCGTCCTCGCTGCCATAGGTGGTCAGCATCGCCTGCTCGGTGCGCTGGCGGGTCTGCTCGGCCATCAGGTCCAGCTGCTGCTGCGCGGCCACCGTGCTGGCGGCGGCACGCTCTTCGTCGGTCAACGCGCGCTGGACCTGCGCATTGCGCAGGCCACTTTTCGCGTTGAATTCCTCGCGGGCATGGTTGACCGCATCGGCCGGCAGCGAATCACTGCAGATCCGCTCCTTGCCCTCGTTCCAGCAGTACAGCTTCTTCTCGACCTTGTCGCCACCCCGCGATTGCGCCGGCAGCGTGAACGGCATGGCCAGCAGCAGGCCGGCAAAGAGAACAGCAGGAACTCGGGACATGACCTTTCCCCTGGTCGGTCAGCGGATCGAACGGACGCCGTACTGGGCCCGGTAGGCTTCCAGCGGCTGCCGATAGCCCACAAGTTCCGGGTTGCCGGAGGCGAAATCAAGCAGATCGGCCAGCGATGCCACGGCGATCACCGGAATGCCGGCTTCCTCGGCCACCGACTGCGCCGCCGAACGGCGATCGGCTTCCGAAGCGATCTCCTGGCGGTCAAGCGCCACCACGATGCCGGCCGGGGTGCCACCGGCAGCGCGAATGATGCCCAGCGCTTCGCGGATCGCGGTACCGGCGGTGATCACGTCGTCGACGATCAGCACGCGCTTGCCATTCATGTCGGCGCCGATCAGCTGGCCGCCTTCGCCATGGTCCTTGGCTTCCTTGCGGTTGAACGACAGCGGCAGGTCGCGGCCACGCTGGGCCAGCTCACAGGCCATCGCGGTGGCCAGCGGGATGCCCTTGTAGGCCGGGCCGAACACCACGTCGTACTTGATTCCGGTCGCATCGATGGCATCGGCGTAGCAGGCGCCAAGCTGCGACAGCAGCGAACCGGAGTCGAAACGACCGGCGTTGAAGAAATAGGGGCTCAGCCGGCCGGACTTGAGGGTGAACTGGCCGAAGCGCAGGGCGTCGGCGGTCAGGGCCAGCTGCAGGAAACGGTGGCGGTGGTCGCTCATCAAAACTCGATTCATCTTCATTTGGAGCATAAATCCTAATCCAGCTGGGCGTTTCGCGCTCGTCCGGACCCGTGTGAAGGGCGTCGCGGCCTGGCCGGGCAGACTGCGCAGCCCCGCGGGCAACCGGTATGCTTGCCCGGTTTCCTGTCGTAGGTCCCTTGCATGCGCATCATCAGTTTCAACGCCAATGGCATCCGTTCCGCCGCGACCAAGGGCTTCCTCGACTGGTTCCGTGCCCAGGACGCCGACGTCCTGTGCATCCAGGAAACCAAGGCCCAGGAAGACCAGCTGACCGACCCGATGTTCCGCCCGGATGGCCACCATTGCTTCTACCGCGATGCCATCACCAAGAAGGGCTACAGCGGGGTGGCCATCTACAGCAAGCGCGAGCCGGATCAGGTCATCACCTCGCTGGGCTGGGCCCCGTTCGACGACGAAGGCCGCTACATCGAGGCGCGCTACGGCAACCTCAGCGTGGTCTCCTTCTACATCCCGTCCGGCAGCTCGGGCGACCTGCGCCAGGGTTTCAAGTTCGAAGTGATGGAATGGCTGCGGCCGATCCTGGAGGAGTGGGCGCGCAGCGGCCGCGACTACGTGCTGTGCGGCGACTGGAACATCGTGCGTTCGGCGCTGGACATCAAGAACTGGAAGTCCAACCAGAAGAATTCCGGCTGCCTGCCGGAGGAGCGCGACTGGCTCAACGCCCTGTGCGCCGACCACGGCCAGGCCACCGATGTCGCCGCCGGCCGTGGCTGGGCCGATGCCTACCGCCTGCTCAACCCCACCGGCGAGGATTACACCTGGTGGAGCAACCGCGGCGCCGCCCGTGCGAACAACGTCGGTTGGCGTATCGACTACCAGTTCATCACTCCGGGCCTGCGCGACAAACTGCGTAGCTGTTCGATCTACCGCGACGAGCGCTTCTCCGACCACGCCCCGTTCACCGTGGACTACGACCTGTGACCGAGGCCGCCAAGCCGCGCCGACCGTGGCAGCAGGTGTTGTCCAACCTGAGCCAGCGCAAGGTGCTGGCGATGCTGCTGCTCGGTTTCAGTTCGGGCCTGCCCATCTATCTGGTGGGCAACACGCTCGGCTTCTGGATGCGCAAGGAAGGCATCGAGCTGAGCACGATCGGTTTCCTGTCATGGGTCGGGCTGGCCTACACCATGAAGTTCCTGTGGGCGCCGATCGTCGACAAGACCGACGTGCCTCTGTTCGGTCGTTTCGGCCGCCGCCGCGGCTGGATGCTGCTGTCGCAGCTGGTCGTGGTGGTGGGCCTTGTCGGCATGGCGCTGGTCCAGCCCAAGGGCGGCCAGATCCAGTTCCTGGGCATCGCCTGGCAGCACATCGTCGTGTTCGGCGTAATGGCCGTGATCGTGGCGTTTGCTTCGGCCACCCAGGACATCGTCATCGATGCCTGGCGCATTGAAAGTGCTGACAACAGCGAGCAGCTTGGCCTGCTGACCTCATCCTCGGCATTGGGCTACCGCACTGCCTTGCTGGTCACCGATGCGCTGATCCTGATCATCGCGGCCCGTGTTGGCTGGCAGGTCTCCTACGAGATCATGGCCGTGCTGATGGCGCTTGGCGTGGTAGCCGTGGTCATGGCCCGTGAACCCGCGCGGGAAGTGGCTGCCGTGCAGGCACAGGCGACCTCCCTGTGGACGCCGCGCGGCCTGTTCGACGCCGTGGCGGGGCCGTTCATCGCCTTCGTCCGCGAGCATCGCAGCGGCGCGATCCTGATCCTGGTGGCCATCAGCGTTTATCGCATGGCCGACTTCGTCATGGGGCCGATGGCCAACCCCTTCTATGTCGATCTCGGCCTGGACGAGGACACCGTGGGCGCCGTGCGTGGCTCGGTGGGCCTGGTCGCGACCTTCGTCGGCATTGCTGCGGCGGGCCTGGTCTCGGTTCGCTGGGGGGTGCTGGCGGCGCTGATGGTGGGTGCCGTGCTGGGGCCGGCCTCCAACCTGGCATTTGCCTGGTTGGCCTATTCGGGCCCAGACACGACCCATTTTGCTGTGGCCATGGCCATCGACAACTTCGCCAGCGGTTTCGCCGGTACGGCGCTGATCGCCTATATGTCCAGCCTGACCAGCATCGGATACACCGCAACCCAGTACGCGCTGCTGAGTTCGTTCTACGCGATGCCCGGCAAGGCGCTCAAGGGGCTCTCGGGGTGGTCGGTACAGACGCTCGCACAGGGCCGGACGCTGCTGGAAGGCTACGCGCTGTTCTTCGTCGGTACCGCGCTGGTGGCGATCCCGGTAGTGATCCTCTGCGCCCTGCTGATCCTGCAGCAGCGCCGTCGCCAGGCCTCCAGCTCGACCTGATTGCCTGCCCGTCCGGTCTGCGGGATCATCGCCTCGACGCGCCGAGGGGGCGGTGCCTTGCGAACGGGGAAGCGAGCATGGCCGACGTTGTGCTGCGGGACCTGGACCCGCTGCTGCTGGAACGCATCAAACGCGTCGCGGTCGCCCGCGGCTGGACCCACGAACAGACCTGCGCCGCTTTGCTGGAGCAGGGCCTGTTCAGCAGTGAACTGGAGGTCCGCTCCGGCTTCGGTGATCCCGAAGTGGACGCGCTCTCCGACGCCATCGCCGCCCTGCAGGCCTTGCCCGCAGGGCAGGGCTTCGATTAGCGGCCGCGCCACAATGCTGTAGAGCCGAGCCCACGCTCGGCTGCCCGGTAGATCCACGCCATGCGTGGATGACGCCACCTCACGCCAGGTGAATCGCCCCGAGGATCCGCGGCCCCTTGGCCCCGGTCACGCTCGGCAGGTTGCCGGCCAGCCCGTCCATCGTCCGCTGCGCCAGCCACGCAAAGCCCATGGCCTCCACGTACTCCGGGTCCAGCCCGTGCACCGCGCTGGATTCCACCTGCACCCCCGGCAGCCGCGCCGCCAGCCGTTTCATCAGCTGCCGGTTGCGTACGCCGCCACCACAGACCAGCAGGCGCCGGGTCTGTGGCTGCTGCGCCAGCAGCGCATCGGCCACGGTTGCCACGGTCAGCTCCAGCAGGGTGGCCTGCACATCGGCGGCAGCGTATTGGCCTTCGCCCATGTGCACCTCGGCCCAGGCCAGGTGGAACTGCTCACGGCCGGTGCTCTTCGGCGGTGGCAGCGCGAACCACGGGTCCGAGCGCCAGCCGGCCAGCAGGCCCTCGTCTACCGCGCCACTGGCAGCGTACGCACCATCGGCATCGAAGGTACGACCGGTATGGCGCTGGCACCAGGCATCCATCAGCGCGTTGGCCGGGCCGGTATCGAAGCCGCGCACTGCGCCTTCGCGCGGGATCAGGGTCAGGTTGGCGATGCCGCCCAGGTTCAGCACCGCACGGTCCTCATCGGCGGCGCCCAGCATGCCCAGGTGGAAGGCCGGCATCAGCGGCGCACCATGACCCCCGGCGGCCACGTCACGGCGGCGGAAGTCGGATACCGTGGTGATCCCGGTCAGCTCGGCGATGCGGTTGCCATCGCCCAGCTGCACGGTGAAGGCGGGGGTGGCCAGCGGACGATGGCGCACGGTCTGGCCGTGCGAGCCGATCGCGCGGACCTGGCTGCGGTCCACGCCGGCCTCGGCCAGCAGTTGATTGGCGGCTTCGGCGAAGTTGATCGCGATCCGGGCGTCCAGCTCGCCCAGCTCCTCCAGCGAGTCCAGCGGTCCGCCTTCGCCCAGCGCCACCAGCCGCGCACGCAGCACAGGCTCCCAGCGGGCGGTCAGCCCGTGCACGAAGCGGCAGCCTCCGCCAGCGGGGAACTGCACCAGCGCGGCGTCGATGCCGTCGGCGCTGGTGCCCGACATCAGGCCAAGGTACAGGGGGACGTCAGCGTCGGCAGTCGTGTTCATGGCGGGCATAAAAAAAGGACGCGGCAAGCTTGTGCTGCCGCGTCCTTCTTCGTCAACGCAGGGGTTCAGCCGCGCTTGCGGCCGGTCGCCTGCTTGTCCTTGGCGCTGGCCACCTCGGGGGCGGCCTCGTCGCGGCTGGTCGGTGCCGGGCTGGCGTCGGCGTAGATCAGCTTCTCCATGCCCTGGATGCGGGCCATCGCCGGTGCGGTCTGCGCGCGGAAGGCGACCAGCTCGGCGCCCTTCAGCGGCTCCGGCGGCGGCATGGTCACGGTCAGCGGATTGCGGTGCTCGCCGTTGACGCGGAATTCGTAGTGCAGATGCGGGCCGGTGGCCAGGCCGGTCGAGCCGACATAGCCGATCACCGTGCCCTGGGCCACGCGCTGGCCGGTCTTGATGTTCGCAAAGCGCGACATGTGCCCGTACAGGGTGGTGTGGCCGCGGCCGTGGTCGAGGATCACCACGTTGCCGTAGCCGCGCTGCACGCCGGCGAACTGCACGCGGGCATCGCCGGCGGCCATGATCGGGGTGCCGGTGCGCGCAGCGTAGTCCACGCCCTTGTGCATGCGCATCTTGCCCAGCACCGGGTGCTTGCGCGCGCCGAAAGTCGAGCTCAGCCGCGCGAACGGGATCGGCATGCGGATGAAGCTTTTCTTCAGCGAACGGCCGTTGATGTCGTAGTACTCGGACTTGCCGTTGCGGTCGAAGCGGAAGCCGGAATAGGTCTTGCCACCGGTGGTGAAGGTCGCCGCCAGGATCTTGCTGGTGTCCACCTTCTCGCCTTCGCGCCAGGTTTCATCCATCACCACGCTGAAGCGGTCGCCCGGCTGCAGGTCCTTCGAGAAGTCGATGTCGTACTTGAAGATGTCGTCGGTCATCGTCGCGATCGCCGACGGCGACAGCCCGGCGCGTCGGGCCGCGGCATACAGTGAACTGGTGATCTCGCCGCTGGTGACCACGGTGCGCGTGGAGGTCTCGCGCTGGGTCACCTTCTCCTTGATGTCGTCGCCGGTCAGGCTCAGTTCCACCCGGTTGTCGGCATCGCGGTCGAAACGGATGCTGCGCAGGTCACCGGACAGCGGCATGTCGAAGGCGATCTCGGCGCCCGGGCGGAGCTTGGTCAGCGCCTCGCGTGCACCGGGGTGGTCCAGCACCCGGTGCAGGGTGGTGGCCGGGATGCCCGCCTTGTCGAACAGATCGCTCAGGGTCTGGCCGCGCTCCACGCGCAGCACCTGCCAGCTGTCACCGGGCACCTGCTGCTGGCGGGCCATGGTCAGCGGCGGCAACGGCAGTGCCAGGCTGGTATGGCTGTCGGCAAAGGGGGCGTCGATGGTGTGCGAGAAGCCCGGGACGATCGTTGCCACCAGGGCGCCGATGGTCGCGAACAGGCTGGCGTGCATCCAATGGCGGCGGGTCCAGCGCTCATTGAAGGCGGCGGGAAGATGTTGCCTGAGCTTCCGATGCAGGGCGTTGTCGTGCAGGACGTGGAGGCGTTCCTGGAAGCGCTGCTTGCGTGCGCGGCCTTGTTCGGAATTGTGCATCGGCGGTTTTTTCCTGGCAGCCCGGGAGCGCGGGCCTGATCGCCGGTTACCATAGACACCTGAGAAAACCGCGTCAAACCCTTGTGCCCATTGGCTTTTGTGAAGCCAATCGGGTTAACTTTGCTTTAACACCCCACACAAGAATCGGCGTTGCCGGGAGTAGTCACGTGTCCTCGATTGAAGAAGCCCTTGCCCTGATCGGCCGCGGTGCCGACGAGATCCTCAAGCTCGAGGATCTGCGTGCGCGCCTGCAGGAAGGCCGTCCGCTGCGGATCAAGGCCGGCTTCGACCCCACCGCGCCCGACCTGCACCTGGGCCATACGGTATTGCTGAACAAGATGCGCCAGTTCCAGGACCTCGGCCACCAGGTCGTTTTCCTGATCGGCGACTTCACCGGCATGATCGGCGACCCGTCCGGCAAGAGCCTGACCCGCAAGCCGCTCAGCCGCGAGGATGTGCTGGCCAACGCACGTACCTATGAGGAGCAGGTGTTCAAGGTGCTGGACCGCAGCCGTACCGAAGTCCGATTCAACTCGGAGTGGTTCGGCAAGATGGGCGCGGCGGACATGATCCGCCTGGCCGGCCAGCACACCGTGGCGCGCATGCTCGAGCGCGATGACTTCGCCAAGCGCTACGCCGCCCAGCAGTCCATCGCCATCCACGAGTTCCTGTACCCGCTGGTGCAGGGCTACGACTCGGTGGCCCTGGAGGCCGACGTCGAGCTGGGCGGTACCGACCAGAAGTTCAACCTGCTGATGGGCCGTGGCCTGCAGGAACATCACGGCCAGAAGCCGCAGGTGGTGCTGACCATGCCGCTGCTGGAAGGCCTGGACGGCGTCAACAAGATGTCCAAGTCGCTGGGCAACTACATTGGCATCAGCGAGCCGGCCATCGACATCGTCACCAAGACCATGAAGGTGGACGACACCCTGATGTGGCGCTGGATCGAGCTGCTGTCCTTCGACATCAGCCAGGCCGAAGCCGTGCAGCTGCGCGAGCAGGTGGCCACTGGCGGCCTGAACCCGCGTGTGGTCAAGCTGCGCCTGGCGCGTGAACTGGCGACCCGCTTCCACGACGCTGCGGCGGCCGAGCAGGCGATCGCGGGCTGGGAAGCGGCGGTAACCGGGCAGGGTGACATCACCCAGCTGCCGTTGCAGGACGTGGCGATCCCGGCCGAAGGCCTGCGCATCGCCGCACTGCTGACCGCGGCCGGGCTGACCCCGAGTAATTCCGAAGCCAACCGCAAGCTCAAGGAGCGGGCGGTGAAAGTGGACGGCGAAGTGGTGGAAGATGGCCAGCAGGTGCTGCAGCCGGGCTTCGAAGGCCTGCTGCAGGTCGGCAAGCGCACCTTCGCCCGCGTGCGCTTGGTCGCTGGCTGACACCAGAGAAGGGCCGGCGCAGCCGGCCCTTCCTGGATGCTCTTGTAGAGCCAAGCCCGCGCTTGGCTTGCTCTTCGAGCGGTCCTCCCCCAGCGCGACGGCTGAACAGATGCAACATCCGGTGAAAAAAGTCGCCACACCCCCTTCACAAACGATGGGAATAGGGACATACTTCTCCTCCCCCGTCGCAGGGGTCGCCACCAAGGGGCTTCAGCGACATCAGGGTGCCCACCACCGCCGAACGAGATGATCGAACGAAGGTGTTGACGGACTGAAAAAGTCTGGCATAATGGGCGGCTCGCTACGAAGGAAACTTCGCAGCATACGGGAACGGCGCTGAGGCCACTTCCCCGGATCTTTGAAAGTATGCGCAGGTATCTTGTGAAGGCGCCTGCAGGAAGGATGATTGTCCATCTTGCAGACGTTTGATCAAGCAACTATTAATTGTTTTAAAGCAAGCGATAC
>NZ_JCAFTP010000007.1:0-17096 GCF_059370395.1 Stenotrophomonas sp. YJH_SMC_101-4
CAACCTTGATCACGCCGCGCTCGATACGACCGGTCACCACGGTGCCGCGGCCCGAGATCGAGAACACGTCTTCCACCGGCATCAGGAACGGCTTGTCGATCGCGCGCTCCGGCTCCGGGATCCAGCTGTCCAGCGCGTCGACCAGCTTCAGGATGGCCGGCACGCCGATGTCGCTCTGGTCGCCTTCCAGCGCCAGACGGGCCGAACCGGCGATGATCGGGGTGTCGTCGCCCGGGAAGTCGTACTTGCTCAGCAGCTCGCGCACTTCCATCTCGACCAGCTCGAGCAGCTCGGCGTCGTCAACCATGTCGGCCTTGTTCAGGAACACGACGATGTACGGCACGCCGACCTGACGCGACAGCAGGATGTGCTCGCGGGTCTGCGGCATCGGGCCGTCAGCGGCCGAGCACACCAGGATCGCGCCGTCCATCTGGGCGGCACCGGTGATCATGTTCTTGACGTAGTCAGCGTGGCCCGGGCAATCGACGTGGGCGTAGTGACGGACCGGGGATTCGTATTCGACGTGCGCGGTCGAGATCGTGATACCACGAGCCTTTTCTTCCGGAGCGGCGTCGATCGAGGAGTAATCCTTGAACTCGCCACCGAAGCGCTCGGCACCGATCTTGGTCAGTGCAGCGGTCAGCGTGGTCTTGCCGTGATCGACGTGACCGATGGTGCCGACGTTGACGTGCGGCTTGGTGCGCTCGAACTTACCCTTTGCCATTGTTCTATACCTTGATTGTTCGTAAGTGGTTTCAAGAGAGGCTGAGCGAGGCTCAGCCCTTCTTCATGACGGCTTCGGCGATGTTGGTCGGCGCCGGCTCGTAGTGATCGAATTCCATGGTGAAGGTGGCGCGGCCCTGGGTCTGCGAACGCAGCGCAGTGGCGTAGCCGAACATTTCACCCAGCGGGATCATCGCGTTGATGATGCTGGCCGAACCGTCACCGGTGGTGTCGGAACCCTGCAGCACGCCGCGACGACGGCTGACGTCGCCCATCACGTCACCCTGGTAATCCTCCGGGGTCACGATCTCGACCTTCATGATCGGCTCCAGCAGCACCGGCTTGGCCTTGGCGAAGCCCTGCTTGAAGGCCATCGACGAAGCCAGCTTGAACGCCATTTCCGAGGAGTCGACGTCGTGGTACGAACCGAACACCAGCTTCACCTTGACGTCCACGACCGGGAAGCCAGCCAGCGGGCCGCTGGTGATGGTTTCGCGCAGGCCCTTTTCAACCGACGGAATGAATTCCTTCGGGATCACGCCGCCGGTGATGTCGTTGATGAACAGGAAGTCGTCCTTGATCATCGGAGCGATCTTCGGATCGGCACGATCTTCAGCGGTGATCGGCGACAGCTCGATCACGACGTGACCGTACTGACCCTTACCACCGGACTGCTTGGCGTGCTTGTAGTCCGACTTGACGTCGGCCAGGGTGATGGTTTCGCGGTAGGCCACCTGCGGCGCGCCGACGTTGGCTTCAACGTTGAACTCGCGCTTCAGGCGGTCGACGATGATGTCCAGGTGCAGCTCGCCCATGCCCGAGATGATGGTCTGGCCGGATTCTTCGTCGGTCTTGACGCGGAACGACGGATCTTCCTGCGCCAGACGGCCCAGGGCCAGACCCATCTTTTCCTGGTCCGACTTGGTCTTCGGCTCGACGGCCATCGAGATCACCGGCTCCGGGAACGTCATGCGCTCCAGGATGATCGGGGCGTCCACGGCGCACAGGGTGTCACCGGTGGTGGTGTCCTTCAGGCCCACGGCAGCGGCGATGTCACCGGCCAGAACTTCCTTGATTTCCTCGCGGTTGTTCGAGTGCATCTGCAGGATGCGGCCGATGCGCTCCTTCTTGCCCTTCACCGAGTTCAGCACGGTGTCGCCACCGTTCAGGGTGCCCGAGTAGACACGGAAGAAGGTCAGCGCGCCGACGAACGGGTCGGTGATGATCTTGAAGGCCAGCGACGAGAACGGAGCCTTGTCGTCCGACTTGCGGGTCATTTCGACGGTGTCGTCGTCAACGTCCACGCCCTTCACGTCCGGCACGTCGACCGGCGACGGCAGCAGCTGGATCACGCCGTCCAGCATGGCCTGCACGCCCTTGTTCTTGAAGGCCGAGCCGCAGTACATCGGCACGATTTCAGTGGCCAGGGTGCGGGTACGCAGCGCATTGATGATTTCAGCCTCGGCCAGCTCTTCGCCGCCCAGGTACTTTTCCATCAGCTCTTCGCTGGCTTCGGCAGCGGTCTCGACCATGAACTGGCGAGCCTCTTCAGCCGGGCCCTGCAGTTCGGCCGGGATTTCACCGTACTCGAACTTCATGCCCTGCGAAGCCTCATCCCAATGGATGGCCTTCATCTTCAGCAGGTCGACAACGCCCTTGAAGTTGTCTTCAGCGCCGATCGGCAGCTGCATCGGCACGGCAACCGCGCCCAGCTTGGCCTTCAGCTGGCCGACGACCTTCTGGAAGTTGGCACCGGTGCGGTCCATCTTGTTGACGAACGCGATGCGCGGCACGTGGTACTTGTTGGCCTGGCGCCACACGGTTTCCGACTGCGGCTGCACGCCACCGACGGCGCACAGGACGAAGACGGCACCGTCGAGCACGCGCAGCGAGCGCTCCACTTCGATGGTGAAGTCGACGTGCCCGGGGGTGTCGATGATGTTGAAGCGGTGCTCCGGCAGGGACTTGTCCATGCCCTTCCAGAACGCGGTGGTGGCAGCGGACTGGATCGTGATGCCACGCTCCTGCTCCTGCTCCATCCAGTCCATGGTGGCGGCGCCGTCGTGCACTTCACCGATCTTGTGGCTCTTGCCGGTGTAGAACAGGATGCGCTCGGACGTGGTGGTCTTGCCGGCATCGATGTGAGCCATGATGCCGAAGTTACGGTAACGCTCGATGGGAGTGGAACGGGCCACGGGAGCCTCTCAGATTTCTTGGATTTCGGATGGCCGAACGCCGCCTTTCGGCGGCCTTCGGATTGGCGCAGCCCTTCTGGGACCGCGAGGCAGCACGCACCGAAGTGGTGCTGCCCTGCCTGTTTTACAAGGCCGTCAAACTCACCAGCGGTAGTGGGCGAATGCCTTGTTGGCTTCGGCCATGCGGTGGGTTTCTTCGCGCTTCTTGATGGCGCCGCCACGGTTTTCCGAGGCGTCGATCAGTTCAGCAGCCAGCTTCTTCGGCATGGTGTTCTCACCACGCTTGCGCGCGGAGTCGATCAGCCAGCGCATGGCCAGAGCCATCTTGCGCGACGAACGCACTTCGACCGGCACCTGGTAGGTGGCACCACCGACGCGGCGCGACTTGACTTCGACCGCCGGAGCGACGTTGTCCAGAGCCTTCTGCACCAGCTCAATGGCGTTGGCGCTGCTGTTCTTCTCGGTGATCACGTCCATGGCGCCGTACACGATCTTTTCGGCGACGGACTTCTTGCCGCTCTGCATGACCATGTTGATGAAGCGGGCGATGGTTTCGCTTCCGTGCTTCGGATCGGGCAGGACGGAACGCTGCGGAGTATTACCCTTACGCGACATAGTGCTCTCTCCTTATGCCTTCGGACGCTTGGCGCCGTACTTGGAACGGGCCTGGCGACGCTTGGCAACGCCGGCGGCGTCGAGCGAGCCACGAACGGTGTGGTAACGCACACCCGGCAGGTCCTTGACGCGACCGCCGCGGATCAGGACCACGGAGTGCTCCTGCAGGTTGTGGCCTTCACCACCGATGTAGGAAATCACTTCTTCCTGGTTGGTCAGGCGGACCTTGGCAACCTTGCGCAGAGCCGAGTTCGGCTTCTTCGGAGTGGTGGTGTAGACACGGGTGCAGACGCCACGGCGCTGCGGGCACTTGTCGAGCGCCGGCGAGGCACTCTTGTAGGTGGTCGCTTGCCGCGGCTTGCGGACCAGCTGGTTGATCGTCGCCATCAGTAGGTTCTTCTGATTGGTGGCCGGAAAATCCGACCAGAGATGCGGAAATGTTAAAGCAGGCCAAAATTCTGGCCTGCTGAGACAGACGATTGTAGCAACCCGTCAGGAAAGCAGTCAAACGCCTCCTGTCAAGCCCGTTCCTGATCCTGGAACGTTACTGGGGGGCCTCCATGTACCCCGTTCAGGTTGGCCGGGGCGATCGCGGACGACCTCCCCTGCCCTTTCCCTACCCGTCGATGAACCGACGGGGTGGTCCGGCCTTGCGGCCGGACCGGATACCTCATTCTTCGCCGGACGCCTGTTCAGCTTCAGCTTCAACGGCCGGAGCCTCGACTGCAGCCGGGGTGCCGGTCAGGGCCTGCATCTCCGAGTCGGTCAGACCCGAAGCGCCGCGGCGGCGGCTGCTGTGGTACGACAGACCGGTACCGGCCGGGATCAGGCGGCCCACGATCACGTTTTCCTTCAGACCGCGCAGGTTGTCCTTGGTACCGCGGACGGCCGCTTCGGTCAGCACGCGGGTGGTTTCCTGGAACGACGCGGCCGAGATGAACGATTCGGTCGCCAGCGAGGCCTTGGTGATACCCAGCAGGACCGGATCGAAGTGCGCCGGCAGCTCGTTGCGGGCTGCAAGGCGGGCATTCTCCTCGATAACGCGCTGGCGCTCCACCTGTTCGCCGTTCAGGAACTTGCTGCTGCCCTGGTCGGTGATCTCGACCTTGCGCAGCATCTGGCGGGTGATCACCTCGATGTGCTTGTCGTTGATCTTCACGCCCTGCAGGCGGTACACGTCCTGGATTTCCTTCACCAGATAGGCGGCCAGCGGTTCGACACCCAGCAGGCGCAGGATGTCCTGCGGGCTCGGCTCGCCGTCCACGATGGTTTCACCCTTGGTGACATGCTCGCCTTCGAAGACGATGACCTGGCGGTACTTCGGAATCAGCTCTTCGTGCTCCGAACCATCGGTGTCCTTGATGATCAGGCGCTGCTTGCCCTTGGTGTCCTTGCCGAAGCTGATGATGCCCGAACGCTCGGCCAGCACCGCCGGATCCTTCGGCTTGCGCGCTTCGAACAGATCGGCCACGCGCGGCAGACCACCGGTGATGTCGCGGGTCTTCGACGCTTCCTGCGGAATCTTGGCGACCACGTCACCCACGCCGACGGCAGCGCCGTCCTGCAGGTTAACGATCGAGCGCGGCGGCAGCAGGTACTGCGCCGGCAGGTCGGTGCCCGGAATCGACAGGTCGTTGCCCTTGGCGTCGACGATGCGCACGATCGGGCGCAGATCCTTGGCCTGGGTACCACGACGCTTCGGATCGGTGATTTCGCGCGAAGCAAGGCCGGTCAGCTCGTCGGTCTTCTCGATGACGGTGATGCCGTCGACGAAGTCGATGAAGCGGATGAAGCCGGCCACTTCCGACACGATCGGGTGGTTATGCGGATCCCAGTTGGCCACGGTCTGGCCCGCCTTGATCGCATCACCGTCCTTGGACGTGATGGTCGCACCGTACGGCAGCTTGTAACGCTCACGCTCACGGCCGTGGGCATCGAGCACCGAGATTTCGCCCGAGCGCGACACTGCCACCAGCGAGCCGTTGGCATGCTCGACGGACTTGAGGTTGCTGAACTTGACCGAGCCGGTGGTCTTGACGGTGATGTTGTCGACCGCAGCAGCTCGCGACGCCGCACCACCGATGTGGAACGTACGCATGGTCAGCTGGGTACCCGGCTCACCGATGGACTGGGCGGCGATGACGCCGACCGCTTCACCGATGTTGACCAGGTGACCACGGGCCAGATCGCGGCCGTAGCAGCGCGAGCAGACACCGAAGGCCGATTCGCAGGAGATGGTCGAGCGGACCTTGATGGTCTGCACGCCGGCATCTTCCAGCTTGGCAACCCAGGCTTCGTCCAGCAGGGTGTTGCGGGTGACGATCGGATCTTCGTCGTTGCCCGGCAGGAACACGTCCTCGGCAACCACGCGACCCAGCACGCGGTCCTTCAGCGGCTCGACCACGTCGCCGCCTTCCACGATCGGGGTCATGATCAGGCCTTCGGTGGTACCGCAATCCACCTCGGTGATCACCACGTCCTGCGCGACGTCGACCAGACGACGGGTCAGGTAACCCGAGTTCGCGGTCTTCAGCGCGGTATCGGCCAGACCCTTACGGGCACCGTGGGTGGAGTTGAAGTACTCCTGCACGTTCAGGCCTTCGCGGAAGTTCGCCTTGATGGGCGTCTCGATGATCGAGCCATCCGGACGGGCCATCAGGCCGCGCATGCCGGCCAGCTGACGGATCTGCGCCTGCGAACCACGCGCACCGGAGTCGGCCATGATGTACAGCGAGTTCATCGACTTCTGGTCGATGGTCTCACCCTTGGCGTTGACCACCTTCTCGGTACCGATGGTGTCCATCATCGCCTTGGCGATGCGCTCGTTGGTGCGCGACCAGATGTCGACCACCTTGTTGTAGCGCTCGCCGGCGGTGACCAGGCCCGACTGGTACTGCTCCTGGATTTCCAGCACTTCGGCTTCGGCCTCGGTGAGGATGCCCTTCTTCTCGTCCGGGATCAGCATGTCGTCGATGCCGATGGAGACGCCGGCGCGGGTCGCGTACGCGAAGCCGGTGTACATCAGCTTGTCGGCGAACACGACCGTGTCCTTCAGGCCCAGCTGGCGGTAGCTGGAGTTGATCAGGCGGCTGATGTTCTTCTTGGTCAGCTCAACATTGGCCAGCGCGAACGGCAGGCCTTCCGGCAGGATTTCAGCCAGCAGGGCGCGACCGATCGTGGTGTCCACGATCGAGGTCTTGTTCTGCTTGTTGCCGTCTTCGTCGGTCACCACCTCGGTGATGCGGACCTTGACCTTGGCGTGCAGTTCCACCACGCGGTTGTCGTAGGCACGCTTGACTTCGGCGATGTTGGCGAAGGCCATGCCCTCGCCCTTCTTGTTTTCCAGCGAGCGGGTCATGTAGTACAGACCCAGCACGACGTCCTGCGACGGCACGATGATCGGCTCGCCGTTGGCCGGCGACAGGATGTTGTTGGTGGACATCATCAGCGCACGCGCTTCCAGCTGGGCTTCCAGCGAGAGCGGCACGTGGACGGCCATCTGGTCACCGTCGAAGTCGGCGTTGAACGCGGTGCAGACCAGCGGGTGCAGCTGGATGGCCTTGCCTTCGATCAGCACCGGCTCGAACGCCTGGATGCCCAGACGGTGCAGGGTCGGCGCACGGTTCAGCATCACCGGATGCTCGCGGATGACCTCTTCCAGGATGTCCCAGACTTCGGCTTCTTCGCGCTCGACCAGCTTCTTGGCAGCCTTGATGGTGGTGGCCAGGCCACGACGCTGCAGCTTGGCGAAGACGAACGGCTTGAACAGCTCGAGCGCCATCTTCTTCGGCAGGCCGCACTGGTGCAGGCGCAGGTACGGACCGACCACGATGACCGAACGGCCCGAGTAGTCGACGCGCTTGCCGAGCAGGTTCTGGCGGAAGCGACCCTGCTTGCCCTTGATCATGTCGGCCAGCGACTTCAGCGGGCGCTTGTTGGTGCCGGTGATGGCACGGCCACGACGGCCGTTGTCCAGCAGCGCATCGACCGATTCCTGCAGCATGCGCTTTTCATTGCGCACGATGATGTCCGGCGCGCTCAGTTCGAGCAGGCGGCGCAGGCGGTTGTTGCGGTTGATGACGCGGCGGTACAGGTCGTTCAGGTCGGAGGTCGCGAAGCGGCCGCCATCCAGCGGAACCAGCGGACGCAGGTCCGGCGGAAGCACCGGCAGCACGGTCATGACCATCCATTCCGGACGGTTGCCCGATTCCAGGAAGGCTTCGATCAGCTTGATGCGCTTGGTGAGGCGCTTGAGCTTGGTTTCCGAACCGGTAGCGGCGATTTCCTCGCGCAGGCGGGTCATTTCCGACTGCAGGTCGATGGTGCGCAGCAGTTCGTACACGGCCTCGGCGCCCATGGCGGCGTCGAAGTCGTCACCGTGCTCCTGGCGGGCCTGCAGGTACTGTTCTTCGGTCAGCAGCTGGCGGCGTTCCAGGGCGGTCAGGCCCGGCTCGGTCACCACGTAGGCTTCGAAGTACAGCACGCGCTCGATGTCGCGCAGGGTCATGTCCAGCATCAGGCCGATGCGCGACGGCAGCGACTTCAGGAACCAGATGTGCGCGACCGGCGAGGCCAGGTCGATGTGGCCCATGCGCTCGCGACGCACCTTGGCCAGGGTCACTTCGGTGCCGCACTTTTCGCAGACCACGCCGCGGTGCTTCATGCGCTTGTACTTGCCGCACAGGCACTCGTAGTCCTTCACCGGGCCGAAGATGGCGGCGCAGAACAGGCCGTCGCGTTCCGGCTTGAAGGTACGGTAGTTGATGGTTTCCGGCTTCTTCACTTCGCCGAAGGACCACGAACGGATCAGGTCCGGCGAAGCCAGCGCGATCTTGATCGCGTCGAAGTCCAGCGTCTGGCGCTGCTGGTTGAAGAGGTTGAGCAGGTCTTTCATGGTGTTCTCCAGAAGGAGGAATGCTGTGTCGATGGGCTTTCAGTTCACTGCCAGCGGCGCGGCGGCGGACCGCCGCGCCGGCATGGATCAGTTGTCTTCCAGTTCCATGTTGATGGCCAGCGAGCGGATTTCCTTCACGAGCACGTTGAAGGATTCCGGCATGCCCGCGACCATCTCGTGCTCACCGTCGACGATGTTCTTGTACATCTGGTTGCGGCCCTGCACGTCATCGGACTTCACCGTCAGCATTTCCTGCAGGGTGTAGGCCGCGCCGTAGGCTTCCAGCGCCCAGACTTCCATTTCACCGAAGCGCTGGCCGCCGAACTGCGCCTTGCCGCCCAGCGGCTGCTGGGTGACGAGCGAGTACGGACCGGTCGAACGGGCGTGCATCTTGTCGTCGACCAGGTGGTTCAGCTTCAGGTAGTGCATGTAACCCACGGTGGTGTGGCGATCGAACGCTTCACCGGTGCGGCCGTCGTACAGCTGGGTCTGGCCACTGCTCGGCAGGTCGGCCAGTTCCAGCATGCGCTTGATTTCCGCTTCGGTGGCGCCGTCGAACACCGGAGTGGCCATCGGCACGCCGTCGGTCAGGTTGCGGGCCAGACGCAGCAGTTCCTCGTCGCTGAACTGCGACAGGTCGACACGGTTGGCCACGTTGGTGTCGTCGTGGTTGTAGATGTCGTCCAGGAACTTGCGCAGGTCGGCAACGGCGGCCTGGGCCTCCATCATCGCCTGGATCTTGCGGCCCAGGCCCTTGGCGGCCCAGCCCAGGTGCACTTCCAGGATCTGGCCGATGTTCATACGCGACGGCACGCCCAGCGGGTTCAGCACGATGTCCACGGTTTCGCCCGAGGCCATGTACGGCATGTCCTCGACCGGCACCACGTTGGAGACCACACCCTTGTTGCCGTGGCGGCCTGCCATCTTGTCGCCCGGCTGGATGCGGCGCTTCACGGCCAGGAATACCTTGACCATCTTCAGCACGCCCGGGGCGAGGTCGTCACCGGCGGTGATCTTGCCGCGCTTGTCGGCGAAGCGACGCTCGAATTCCTTCTCGTGCGCCTGGATCTGCTTCTGCGCGCGCTCGATGGCTTCCGAAGCGTCCTCGTCCTTCATGCGCAGGGCGAACCAGTCAGCCTTCTTCAGGCCGTCCAGGAAGGCGTCGCTGATCACGTCACCCTTCTTCAGGCCAGCGCCACCGTTGACCACCTTGCCCACGATCTGCGAACGCAGACGCATGTAGATGGCGGCTTCCAGGATGCGGAACTGGTCGTCGAAGTCCTTCTTGACGCGCTTGATTTCAGACTCTTCGATCTGGCGGGCGCGCTTGTCCTTCTCGATGCCGTCGCGGGTGAAGACCTGCACGTCGATGACGGTGCCGTCCATGCCCGGCGGAACGCGCAGCGAGCTGTCCTTAACGTCCGAAGCCTTCTCGCCGAAGATCGCGCGCAGCAGCTTCTCTTCCGGGGTCAGCTGGCTTTCGCCCTTCGGGGTGACCTTGCCGACCATGATGTCGCCGGCGCGGACTTCGGCACCGATGTACACCACGCCGCTCTCGTCCAGGCGGTTCAGCGCCTGCTCGGAGACGTTCGGGATGTCGGCGGAGATTTCCTCCGGCCCCAGCTTGGTGTCACGCGCAACGCAGGTCAGCTCTTCGATGTGGATCGTGGTGTAACGATCCTCTTCCACCACGCGCTCGGAGAGCAGGATGGAGTCTTCGAAGTTGTAGCCGTTCCACGGCATGAACGCGATCAGCATGTTCTGGCCCAGGGCCAGTTCGCCGATGTCGGTGGACGGACCGTCGGCCAGCACGTCGCCGCGGGCGATGACGTCACCCACCTGGACCAGCGGACGCTGGTTGATGCAGGTGTTCTGGTTCGAACGGGTGTACTTGACCAGGTTGTAGATGTCCACGCCTGCGTCGGTGGCGCCAACGATCTCTTCCTCGTTGACCTTGACCACGATGCGGGCGGCGTCGATCTGCACGATTTCGCCACCACGACGGGCGTTCACGGTCACACCGGAGTCACGCGCCACGGCGCGTTCGATACCGGTACCGACCAGCGGCTTCTGCGCACGCAGGGTCGGCACGGCCTGACGCTGCATGTTGGCGCCCATCAGTGCGCGGTTGGCGTCATCGTGCTCCAGGAACGGAACCAGCGCGGCCGCGATCGACACGGTCTGCATCGGCGAGACGTCCATGAAGTGGACTTCCGCCGGCGGCTTCAGCAGCGATTCGCCCTGGAAGCGGCACGGAACGAACTGCTCGGTCAGCATGCTGTCGGCATTGGTCAGGGCGTTGGCCTGCGCAATGACGTACTCGTTTTCTTCGATCGCCGACAGGAACTCGACTTCGTCATAGACCTTGCCGTCCACGACCTTGCGGTACGGGGTCTCAAGGAAACCGTACTGGTTGGTGCGGGCGTACACGGCCAGCGAGTTGATCAGGCCGATGTTCGGGCCTTCCGGGGTTTCGATGGTGCAGACGCGGCCGTAATGGGTCGGGTGCACGTCACGCACTTCGAAGCCGGCGCGCTCACGGGTCAGGCCGCCCGGACCCAGGGCCGAGACGCGACGCTTGTGGGTCACTTCCGACAGCGGGTTGTTCTGGTCCATGAACTGCGACAGCTGCGAGGAGCCGAAGAACTCCTTGATGGCAGCGGCGACCGGCTTGGCGTTGATCAGCTCCTGCGGGGTCAGGCCTTCCGACTCGGCCATCGACAGGCGCTCCTTGACCGCGCGCTCGACGCGGACCAGGCCCACGCGGAACACGTTCTCGGCCATTTCACCGACCGAACGCACGCGACGGTTGCCCAGGTGGTCGATATCGTCGACCACGCCGCGACCATTGCGGATCTCGGTCAGGACCTTGATCACGTCCAGGATGTCGGAGCTGTCGCCATGGGCGGCGACCAGGCGCTTGGACTCTTCGTCGTTGCGCTCACCGTAGTACTTGCGGTCGTACAGCACGGCTTCGCCGGTGGTTTCCTTGCGGCCCACGCGACGGTTGAACTTCATGCGACCGACCGCGGACAGGTCGTAGCGCTCGAAGGTGAAGAACAGGTTGTGGAACAGGTTCTGCGCGGCATCCTTGGTCGGCGGCTCGCCCGGACGCATCATGCGGTAGATCTCGACCAGGGCTTCCAGCTGGGTCTTGGTCGGGTCGATGCGCAGGGTGTTGGACAGGTACGGGCCACGATCCAGATCGTTCACCCACAGGGTGCCCACGGCATCCACGCCGGCCTTGCGGAAGGCCTGCAGCTGCTCGTCGGTGATCTCGTCATTGGCCTGGGCCAGCAGTTCGCCGGTCGAGGCGTCGACCACGTCGTGCGACAGGATGCGGCCGACGATGTAGTCGTCCGGCACGGCCAGGGCGGCGATGCCCGAGGCTTCCAGCTGCTTGATGTGGCGCGCGGTGATGCGCTTGCCGGCTTCCACGATGACCTTGTCGCCGTCGGCGAGGTCAAAGCCCAGGGTTTCGCCACGCAGGCGCTCCGGCACCAGCTCCAGCTGGACGCCTTCATCCGGGTTGATGTGGAAGGTGTTGATCTCGAAGAACTCGGCCAGCATCTCTTCGTTGCTGTAGCCAAGCGCGCGCAGCAGGATCGACACCGGCAGCTTGCGGCGGCGGTCGATACGGGTGAACAGCGCGTCCTTCGGGTCGAACTCGAAGTCCAGCCAGGAACCGCGGTAAGGAATGATGCGGGCGCTGTACAGCAGCTTGCCCGAGCTGTGGGTCTTGCCACGGTCGTGGTCGAAGAACACACCCGGCGAGCGGTGCAGCTGCGAGACGATGACGCGCTCGGTGCCGTTGACGATGAAGGTGCCGTTCTCGGTCATCAGCGGGATTTCGCCCAGATAGACCTCCTGCTCCTTCACGTACTTGATGGCCTTGGTCGACGACTCACGGTCGTAGATCACCAGGCGCACGGTCACGCGCAGCGGGGCGCCGTAGCTCATGCCACGCTGGCGGCACTCACGCTCGTCGAAGACCGGTTCGCCCAGCTTGTAGCCGACGTATTCCAGGGCGGCATTGCCGCTGTAGCTGGCGATCGGGAAGACCGACTTCAGCGCAGCGTGCAGGCCGTGGTCCGTGCGCTTGGCCGGATCGACGTTTTCCTGCAGGAATTCACGATAGGAATCCACCTGGATGGCGAGCAGGAACGGCACTTCGAGAATCGAGCGCTGCTTGCCGAAATCCTTGCGGATACGCTTTTTTTCGGTGAACGAATAGGACGTCATGAGGTCTTCCACCTTGTTGTGCGGATCGTGCGCCCACGATCCGAAGGGAACTTGAAATTGTCAGTTGGAAGTCGCTGGTATTGCCGGCACCAGCACGCCTTCTCCCGCTACTTCCAACTGCCAACTCGTCTGCATCCACTCCCCCGCTGCCGCGCGCTGCGCTGGCCGGCCGGGGTCTGACCGCAGCCCGTGTTGGGCTTTTTCCTGCTGTTTTTCACATCCACGCACGGCGTGGATCTACAACACTGCAACAACGACCAAAGGCCGGGGGCTTACGCCCCCAGCCTTGGCTGCATCGCCGTGAATCGGTGACGATGCAAGGTAACTGCTTACTTGACTTCGACAGTCGCGCCAGCAGCTTCCAGGTCCTTCTTCATCTTCTCGGCGTCGTCCTTCGAAGCGCCTTCCTTCAGGACGCCACCGGCTTCGGCCAGGTCCTTCGCTTCCTTCAGGCCCAGGCCGGTGATGGCGCGGACGGCCTTGATGACTTCGACCTTCTTGTCGCCGGCCGACTTCAGGGTGACGGTGAACTCGGTCTGCTCTTCAACAGCAGCAGCCGGGCCAGCGGCAGCAGCCACGGCAACCGGAGCAGCGGCGGAGACGCCGAACTTCTCTTCGATGGCCTTGACCAGCTCCATCACTTCCATCAGGGACTTCTCGGCGATGGCGTCGACGATCTGTTCGTTGGTAAGGGACATGATTAATACCTTTGGATGATTTTCTGGGTTGAGGTTCCGTCAGGAACCACGGTAAGTCGAAACTCAGGCGGTCTCGGCGGCCGGCTCGGCAGCGTCGGCGGCGACGTCGCCACCACCCTGCTTCTCGCCAACGGCCTTGATGGCGCGGGCAAACATCGTGACCGGCTCGGTCAGGACGCGGGCCAGCATGGCCAGGGCCTGGTCGCGGGTCGGCAGCGAGGCCAGCACTTCGACGTGGCTTGCCGGGAACACTTCGCCACCGATGGCGACGACCTTAGCCTTCAGCTTGTCGTTGCCCTTGGCGGCTTCCTTGATCAGGCGACCGGCAGCGCCGGGCTCCTCGAGCGAGAACGCGTACAGCAGCGGACCAACCATCTGGTCCTGGGCGACTGCGAACTCGGTGCCTTCAACGGCGCGCGAAGCCAGGGTGTTCTTGACAACCTTCAAGAAAACACCGGTTTCACGAGCCTGCTTGCGCATCGCGGTCATCTGGGCGACCGTGGTGCCAGCGTATTCGGCTGCGATCAAGGAGTGGGCCTTGGCGGCGACGTCTGCCAGCTCGGCGACTACTTCTTGCTTCTGGGACAGATTGAGAGCCATTGCACTCCTCCTATTGAACTCCGCTTACGGCTCCTGCCGTGTGCGGTCCTGTGCGGCATCCGTCCTGGACGCCGGGAACATCGGGATGATGTTCCGGGGGTGGGCCGTTCTAGACCTGGAGTGGGCCAACCTGGGAAACCCAGACGTGCGTGAACCAGAAAAACTCCAGAAGGGCACCATCTACGCAGGGTGATTCCGGGGAATCGATTAAGCGCTCATGACTGCTCCGGCGGCGACTCCTTGCCAGATCGAGCTTCCGTGCCCGTCGCCGGTATTGCCACGACCGCGCCTGCGGTCTTTGACGGCTACCGCGGGCGATGCACTGCCAGCGATGCCTTCAAATGTCACGGTCACGGCACCGAAGGTACCGTGACCGCTTGAAACAATTACTTCAGGGTCAGCGACGACTGGTCGACGGTGACGCCCGGGCCCATCGTCGAGCTGACCGAAACCTTCTGCAGGTAGGTGCCCTTCGAGGTGGCCGGCTTGGCCTTGATCAGGTCCAGCAGCAGCGCGGTCAGGTTCGACTTCAGCGCGTCTTCGGCGAAGTCGGCCTTGCCGATGGTGCAGTGGATGATGCCGGCCTTGTCGGTGCGGTAACGGACCTGACCCGACTTGGCGTTCTTCACGGCTTCACCCGGGTTCGGGGAAACGGTGCCGACCTTCGGGTTCGGCATCAGGCCGCGCGGGCCCAGCACGGTGCCCAGCTTACCGACGACGCGCATGGCGTCCGGGGTCGCGATGACGACGTCGTAGTTCAGATCGCCGGCCTGCATCTTCTCGGCCAGGTCATCCATACCGACGGCTTCGGCGCCAGCGGCCAGGGCTTCGTCAGCCTTGGCACCGGCCGGAGCGAACACGGCGACGCGGACCGACTTGCCGGTACCGGCCGGCAGCACGGTGGAGCCACGGACCTGCTGGTCGGACTTCTTCGCATCGACGCCCAGGCGCACAGCGACGTCGATCGACTCGACGAACTTGGCCTTGGTGGCGCTCTTCAGGATGTTGATCGCGTCCTCGAAGGCGTATGCCTTACCCGGAACGACGGCGGCCTTGATGGCCTTCTCACGCTTGGTCTGTGCCATCTTATTAACCCTCCACCACGAGGCCCATGGAACGGGCAGAGCCAGCGATGGTACGCACGGCGGCGTCCAGATCGGCGGCAGTCAGATCCGGTTCCTTCGCCTTGGCGATCTCTTCCAGCTGCTTACGGGTGACCTTGCCGACCTTCTCGGTGTTCGGGCGCTTGGAGCCCGACGAGATGCCAGCGGCCTTCTTCAGCAGGGTGGTGGCCGGGGTGCTCTTGGTGATGAAGGTGAACGTACGGTCCGAGTAGGCCGTGATGATCACCGGAACCGGCAGGCCCGGCTCGAGCTTCTGCGTGGCAGCGTTGAACGCCTTGCAGAATTCCATGATGTTCAGACCGCGCTGACCCAGCGCAGGACCGACCGGCGGCGAGGGGTTGGCCTGACCGGCCTTCACCTGCAGCTTGATGTAACCGACAACTTTCTTTGCCATGTGAGTACTCTCCGGGTGCTAGCGCCTTTCGACAACAGGCTCCCCATCGGACCGGGAATCACGCGTCCCGGCATCGCGTTTTGAAATCATGCTGAAGGCCACCTTGCGGCGGCCTCGTCCTGCTGGCTTCCCAGCGGGGAGCCGCGCACTATATCAGGTTTTTTCTTCACATGCCTGAAGCGGCACGTAAACGAGAGAAACCGGGCCAAGCCCGGTTTCTTGTCCGGAGTCGAGCATGGCTAGACTCTACAACGGGATCAGACGGCCTTTTCGACCTGGCCGAACTCGAGTTCGACCGGAGTGGCACGGCCGAAGATCAGCACCGAGACGCGCAGACGGCTCTTCTCGTAGTTGACCTCTTCGACGACGCCATTGAAATCGTTGAACGGGCCGTCGGTGACGCGGACCATCTGGCCCGGCTCGAACAGCACCTTCGGACGCGGCTTCTCGACGCCTTCCTGAACGCGGTTCAGGATGGCTTCGGCCTCGGAATCGGCGATCGGCAGCGGACGGTCGGCCGTGCCGCCGATGAAGCCCATGACGCGCGGGGTTTCCTTGACCAGGTGCCAGCTTTCGTTGTCGATGCGCGGAATACCGGCTTCTTCGTGGGTCTCGATCTGGACCAGCACGTAACCCGGGAAGAACTTGCGCTCGGAGCGGCGCTTCTGGCCAGCGCGCATCTCGACCACTTCTTCGGTCGGGACCAGGACATCGCCGAAGCGCTCTTCCATGCCGTCACGGACGATGCGATCGCGCAGAGCCTGCGCCACCGACTTCTCGAAGCCCGAATAGGCGTGAACGACGTACCAACGCTTCATGCAATTCTCCTTAGCGGCTCAGGAACAGCTGAATCAGCCACTGAATGACGTAATCGAACCCACCCAGCAGCAGGCTGAGAATGGTTACCACCACCATCACGACCCAGGTCATGCGGATGGCTTCCTGGCGCGTCGGCCAGACCACCTTGCGCAGTTCGAAGCGCGACTCGGAGAGGAATTCGCGGGTGTCGCGCCCCTTGCCGGTCAGCATGAACACGCCGATACCGCCAACCAGACCGACTACAACCGCCAACGCACGCAGCTGACCCGCCCACGCACCCAGCTGGGTGGCGCGACCGGAGTCGGCGGAGAACCAGAACCAGACGAACAGACCAGCCAGCACCAGCAGCGATGCGGCGACGTACTTGACGATATCCCCGCCATTGGCGGAGTTGTCCTTGGAGTGTTCGATCTTGCTATTCATCCGGCTGTGTCTGCTTTAGCGGCCCAGGCCGCTGGATAAGGTGGGCAGATGGCACGCCAGGAGGGACTCGAACCCCCAACCTGCGGTTTTGGAGACCGCTGCTCTGCCAATTGAGCTACTGGCGTACGTATTGAAACTTGCCTTCCCTTAGACGGCGAAGGCGGACCGAGGTTCCCGGCCCGCCATTCGCGTAACCGGCGGCGCTATGCAACCACCGGTACTGCAGGCTTACTCGATGATCTTCGAGACCACGCCGGCGCCGACGGTACGGCCGCCTTCGCGGATGGCGAAGCGCAGGCCTTCGTCCATTGCCACCGGGTTGATCAGGGTGACGACCATCTTGACGTTGTCACCCGGCATCACCATTTC